>JBARRT010000209.1:0-55505 GCA_049644365.1 Candidatus Acidiferrum sp.
CCCATTGTTTATCAATCACTTCGACACTCTTTTCATCGCGACGGAGGGTGTACCCCTTGCCCGACCATTCAACTATCCCTCCATTTCCCTAAGACATTTAGAATCAACACTTGCAAAAGTCTATCAAAACAAACAACTTCAACCTTCTTTAGAATCAACACTTATGAAAAACATGGGGGTGGGGGGGGTATTATTGTTAACTAGAAACCCGAATCTGGATTCCCATCCTCGGCAACCATCGGTAGCCGATGGTAACTTCCGACCCTGTCGGAGAGGAGCTCACTTTTATCCGGCGAAGGATGTTTATCCTGCGCGACCGAAGAAAGTTGATCGCAAATTCCGGCCCTGCCGGAAGGGTTTCCTCCCCCTCCAGTCACCAACCTGCCCCGACCCCGTCGGGGTCACCAATCACCTGTCACCTCTTACTTTGAACTGTGAACTGTCGACTGTAGACCTTTTCTCAAGTCCTATACGACGCATTAATGCGCACGTACTCTGCAGTGAAGTCGCAGGTCCAGTAGCGCGCCACGGCTTTGCCCGCGTGCAGATCCACCACCAGCAGAACGTGCTCCGTGAGAAGTTTGTTGCTGGCGGCGCGCTCGTTGAAATCGAGCGGTTGGCCGCGCCGCAAAACCGGGATGCCCGCCATTTGGATGTCTACCAGAGCAGGATCGAACTTTACGCCCGCACGGCCGGCGGCGGCGAAGATGCGGCCCCAGTTGGGGTCGCCGCCCGCGAAGGCCGTCTTTACCAGCGGCGAAGTGGCGATGGTTTCGGCGATTCGTTTCGCAGCGGCTTCCGTCTTCGCGCGGCGCACTTCGATTTCGATGACGCGCTGCGCACCTTCGCCATCGGCAACGATTTGCAGCGCGAGCGAGCGGCAGACTTCTTCGAGTGCGGCAGTGAACGCGCGATGCGCCGACGTTCCGGCCTTGATCGTCGGCGCGCCGGCTTCACCGTTCGCGAGAACCAGCAGCGTGTCGTTTGTAGAAGTGTCGCCATCCACGCTGATCGCGTTGAACGTCCGCGATGTAACCTCGCGCAGCGTCCTTTGCAGCAGGGACGGAGCAATCGCCGCATCCGTTGCAACGAACGCCAGCATTGTCGCCATATTCGGATGAATCATCCCCGCGCCTTTGGCGCAGCCGACGAGATGAATCCGCTTCCCGGCCATCTTGAACGAAGCCGCTGCGGTTTTAGGACGTGTGTCGGTCGTGCAGATCGCGAGCGAAGTCTCCGCGAAAGAACGGGCCGAGGGGCGGCGATGCCGCGCAATGACCGGCAGGGCGCGAAGAATTTTCTCGAGCGGCATCTGCACGCCAATCACTCCTGTGGAGCAAACAAAAAGCTCTTGCGGAGTGCAACCCAGCCGCTTCGCGGCTTCGGCAACCGTTCGCAAAGCGGCAGTATGGCCCGCTTCGCCGGTGGCGCAATTCGCGTTGCCGGCGTTTACCACCACGGCGCGCATGCGGCCTTTGGAGGCGCGCAAGTTTTGTTTGGAGATAAGCACGGGTGCGGCAACGACGAGGTTTTGCGTGAAGACCGCGGCAGCCGAAGCCGGGACATCGCTCGAAAGAATCGCGAGATCGAGCGCGCCGGTTTTCTTCAAGCCGCAAGCGGTGGCGGCGAAGCGGAACCCGCGCGGCAGGGAGGCTTCGGAGAGTGCGTGCTTCATCAACGGAAGATCCGCAGGACTAGCGCGCCGGCCCCGGAAGGGACCTCCGATCCTCCGCAACCGCAGCGAGGGAGGATTGTTGTTTCACTGCCTGGCTTGCATTCATGGCTTGGCTCCTGTTTTGCTGGCTTTTTTGTTGAGACGTGCTTCCAAATCGGCGATCGCGGCACGCACGTTTTCAGGCGCTGTGCCGCCGGGAACTTTTTTCGTGCTAAGCGCCGCCTCGACGTTGAGGCTCTCCGCGAAATCGGCTTCAAAAGCCGGCGAGATTTTCTTGAGGGCGTCGAGAGGCAATGCCGTCCACGAAATATTTTGTTTCTCGGCTTCGCGCAGCACTTTGCCGACGATGTCGTGAGCCTGTCGGAAGGGAATGCCTTTGTGTACGAGATAGTCCGCGGCTTCGGTGGCAAGCAGCGCTGGATTGGACGCGGCAGATTTCAATCGCTGGGCGTTGAATTTCGTGGCAGCGATAGCGCCGGTCGCAACAGCAATCATGTCCGCGACTTGATCGTGCGCGGCAAAGAGCGCTTCTTTGTCTTCCTGCAAGTCGCGCTGATAGCTGGTGGGCAGACCTTTGAGCGTCGTGAGCAAGCCGACGAGCGCGCCGGTGATGCGGCCGGTCTTGCCTCGGATCAGTTCCCAGCAATCGGGGTTTTTCTTTTGCGGCATCAGACTGCTGCCGGTCGAATACTCGTCGGGAAGAATGACGTAGGAAAATTCTTGCGACGCGAAGATCACGAAATCCTCGGCGAGGCGCGAAAGATGCGTGGCGATTCCGGTGAGCGCGAACAGGTAATCGAGCGCGAAGTCGCGGTCGCTGACCGCGTCGAGACTGTTTGCCGTGATGCGGGAAAAGCAGAGGTAATGACCAATAAATTGGCGATCAATCGCGAACGAATTTCCGGCAAGCGCACCGGAGCCCATTGGACATGCGTCCGCGCTTTCGCTGGCATGTTGCAAACGTGTAATGTCCCGACTGAAGGCTTCGGCGTGTGCGAGGAGGAAATGCGAAAGCAGGATCGGCTGCGCATGCTGCATATGCGTCATGCCCGCCATCGGCACGCCGAGATTTGCTTTCGCTTGAAGAAGAAATGAATTCAACAGCGCAGAAAGAGCATTTTGGATTCGTGCAGCTGCGTCGATGACGAACAGACGAAAATCCGTGGCGACAAGTTCGTTGCGGCTGCGGCCGGTATGCAGTTTCCAGCCGAGAGGGCCTAGCTCTTCGACCAGCGCTTTTTCGACGAAGTGGTGGACGTCTTCGGCATCGGCTCCGAAGTGTTCCAGCCATGCAACGTCCGTTTTCGCGCGCTCGGCAATCTTGTCGAGCGCAGCAAGCGTTTGCTTCACTTCTGTTGCGGTGAAAATGCCGATCGGTTCGAGCGCTTTGGCCCACGCACGATCGACCGCAATTTCGTATGGGAGGAGCCGGCGGTCAAACGCAAACGATCGCTGGAACGCGTCAAAGCGTTCATTGGGGGCGCGCTCGAAGCGTCCGCCCCACAGCCGGTCGTCTTTGCGTTCGGTCATTGGTCGGTTCTTGGACGAATTACTTTTTGCTGCCCTCAGCTTTTGCTTTTGGCCGGACGGTGACGGGCAACGCAAACAAATTGATGAAACCCTCGGCGTCCTTGGGGTTGTAGCGGCCCATGGTGAAACTGGCGAGGTCCGCGCGATAAAGAGAGAAGGGCGAAACGCGCTTGGTGACGTTGAGCGTGCCTTTCCAGAGTTTCAAGCCGACGGCGCCGGTGACGCGTTGCTGCGCGACGTTGAAGAATCCGTCGAGCGCTTCGCGCAGCGGCGCAAACCACAGGCCGTAGTAAACCAACTCGGCGTAGCGCAGCGAAAGTGCTTGCTGGAAATGCGCGGTCTCGCGGTCGATTGTGAGCCGTTCCAATTCCTGATGCGCTTTGACGAGCAGCGTTCCCCCGGGAGTTTCGTATGCGCCGCGGGATTTCATTCCGACGAGGCGATTTTCGACCAGGTCAGTGCGGCCGATGCCGTGTCGCGCTGCAATTTCATTGAGCTTGTTGAGAAGATCAACCGGACCAAGCTTCGCGCCGTTCACGGAGACGGGCGTGCCGGACTCGAATCCAATTTCGACCTCTTCGGCCTTGTCCGGAGCTTTTTCTGGTGAAACGACCCATTGCCACATCGCTTCGTTCGGAGCGTTGGCGGGATCTTCGAGCTCGCCGCCTTCGTGGCTGAGGTGCCAGATGTTGCGGTCGCGGCTGTAGATATTTTTCTTGCTCTGCTCGACGGGCACGTTGTGCTTTTGCGCGTAGGCGATAGCGTCTTCGCGCGAGTCAATGTCCCACTCGCGCCACGGCGCGATGATCTGAATATTCGGCGCGATGGCTTTGTAAGCGAGTTCGAATCGCACCTGATCGTTGCCTTTGCCGGTGCAGCCGTGGGAAAGGCCATCGGCGCCGAGCTTCAGCGCGATTTCCGCCTGGCGTTTGGCGATGACGGGGCGCGCCATCGAAGTGCCGAGAAGGTAGGTGTGCTCGTAGACGGCGCCGGCGCGCAGCGTCGGCCAGATATAATCGCGGACAAATTCTTCGCGCAGATCTTCGACGTACGCCGTAGAGGCGCCGGTAGCGAGCGCTTTCTTGCGCGCGGCTTCGAGATCTTCCTGCTGGCCGACGTCACCGATCACGGCGATGACTTCGCAGCCGTAATTTTCCTTGAGCCAAGGAATAATGATGGAGGTGTCGAGTCCACCGGAGTAGGCCAGCACAACTTTTTTCGGTTTGTTCAATTGCTGTTTCACAATTCCTCTCTTACGTTTTGGTGTTGCCAAGCTGAGGCGCAGCGCCCCTACAAAGAGAATTCCAAGCGACACGATGAAGAGCATCGCAAAGCTAAAACAGAGTATGCAGGATGGCTTTCTGCACGTACATGCGGTTTTCGGATTGGTCGAGGACCACCGATTGGGGCCCGTCGAGAACTTTCGGCGTAACTTCGCGCCCACGGTGTGCCGGAAGACAGTGCATAAAGACAGCGTCCGCCGCAGCAAGTGCCATGAGTTCTGCGTTCACCTGGTACGGCTGGAACACCGCGCTGCGCACTTTCTCCTCGGCTTCGAAACCCATGCTGGTCCACGAATCCGTGTAGACGGCCATGGCGCCGCTGACGGCCTCGTGCGGGTCCGTCATCACTTCGATTTTGGCTTTCGTTTCGCGGGCCACACGCTTGCCATCGGCGACGACTTCAGGAGAGGGCGCGTACTCCGCCGGCGTAGCGATGCGGAGATGAACGCCGAGACGCGCGGCAAGATAGATCAGCGAATTGCAAACGTTGTTGCCGTCGCCGACGTAGGCCAGCTTGAAGCCGCGCAGCGCGCCGAATTTTTCCTCGAGGGTGAAGAAATCGGCGAGGGCCTGGCAGGGATGAAATTTATCCGAGAGCGCGTTGATGACGGGGATATTGGCATTCGCGGCCATTTCCTCGAGGACGCGCTGGTGGTACACGCGCGCGACGATGCCCTGCACCCAGCGCTCGAGATTCCGCGCGACATCGGCGATGGATTCGCGCGCACCGAGCGATGCGGACGCCTGCGTGTGGTCCAGGAAAACGACCGAGCCACCCATGCTCTGGATGCCGACCTCGAAGGTGACGCGCGTGCGAAGCGAGGGCTTCTCAAAAATGAGCGCGATGAACTTGCCGCTCAGCGTGGAAGCGTAGCGCCCGGGACGGGCCTTCACGTCGGCGGAGAGCTGAAGGAGTTCGCGCGTGTGCGCGGAGCTCCATTCCGCTCCGGTGAGGAGATCATTCGATAAAGAAATGGGGGCAACGAGAGTCGTGGTAGTCATATTTTCACCTTGCCGCGGCATGGGCGACGCGCGCCGGATCCACAGCCTTGCCGGAATCCGATGCGGAGGCCTGTTGCGGCGTAGTCGCGAGAATGAGTTCGAAGAGCCGGAGAAACTCGCGCACCTGCGCGCGGTTGATGATGAACGGAGGAAGCAAACGCAACGTGAAATCGTGAGTGCAATTGATCAGCAAGCCGTGCTGCATGGCTTCCGCTACAAAGGGTGCGCCTTCGACGGAGAGTTCGACGCCGATCATCAGCCCTTCTCCGCGAATTTCACGGATGAAGTCAAATTTGGCGGCGAGCTTCGCGAGACCTTCGCGAAGCTCCGCGCCACGCGCGCGGATGTTTTCGAGGAGCTTTTCGCTCTCGACGGTTTCGAGGAATTCGAGCGCGGTCGCGCAAGCGAGCGGACCGCCGCCAAATGTTGTTCCGTGCATGCCGGGAGAAACGCGAGAAGCAACCGCTTCCGACGTAAGAATCGCACCGAGCGGCAGACCCGCAGCGAGCGGCTTGGCGATCAGAGCGATGTCCGGCGTGGATGAAAACTTCTGATAGGCAAAATAGCGGCCGGTACGGCCGAGGCCGCATTGAATTTCATCGGCGATCAAGAGAGCGCCGTGCTGCGTGGCGAGGGCGCGAGCACGATTCCAGAAAACTTCGCTGACCGGAAAGATGCCGCCTTCGCCCTGAATCGTTTCAAGGAGGATGGCGCAGACGGTGCCGTCAAACTTCGATTCGAGATCCGACACGTCGTTGAAGCGTACGAATTCGGCGCCGGGAACCACCGGCGCAAAGGGCAGGCGATATTTTTCCGTGGAGGTGACGCTGATGGCGCCGAAGGTGCGGCCGTGGAATGAATTTTCCAGCGCCAGGAAGCGGTGCTGCTTCGCAGCCGTCCCGGGGGCTTCTTCCGGCTTGCGTGCAACAAGTCTAGCCAGCTTCATCGCACCGTCAATGGCTTCCGTGCCGCTATTGGTAAAGAAGACGCGATCGAGACCGGACCAAGCGGCGAGTTTGCGGGCGAGCGGGCCCTGGTGCGCGTTGTGATAGAGATTCGAAAGATGAATCGCGCGGGCCGCTTCGCGGCGGATTACCTTCACAACGCGGGGATGCGCGTGACCGAGCGCGTTGACGGCGATGCCGCCGAGAAAATCGAGATACTTCTTCCCGGTGGCGTCAAAAACGTAAGCGCCGCGCCCGTGCGTCATAACCACGGGCGGCCGTTTGTAAGTGGGCAAGAGAAACTTTTCGGCATCCAGCAGACGTGCGTCCTGCTTGGCGGATTGCATGCCTGAAGCCTTGGACTTGAAGGCCGCACGCGAAACATTTTTTTTCTTGTGAGAAATACGCATCATGCCGCCGAAAGAGCCGCGCGCGAGGCGGAGAGTGGTTCCCGCAGGACGCGCGTGCCTGGAATCAGCGCAGCGCCGTCATTTTCCATTGCCCCGGCTGCGCGCGACGCGAGCAACAATGCTTCGGAGGAAGCGCCGCCAACGATGCGGACTTCGCGGACGCCGCCTTCGATGGCACGCTTGGCGGCTTCCAGTTTCAGGACCATGCCTCCGGAAACGACGTGGCACTGTACCAGGCGTTCGATTTCTTCGCAGGTGACCGCGGCGAGGACTTTTTCCCCGTCGAGCACGCCGGCAACATCGGTGAGGTAGATGAGCTGATCCGCACCGAGATATTCGGCGCAAGCGGCGGCCATGTGGTCGGCGTTGATGTTGTAGAGTTCATTGTCCGAGCCAATGCCGAGACATGGCGCGACAGGGAGGAGTCCTTCGCGCCAGAACGATTCGATGAGCGGCGCGTTCAGCCCCGTGAGATAGCCCACGAAACCGAGACTGCCCTGCACTTCGTTGTGCACCATCGGCTCGGCGACGAAACACTGCGAATCCGCGGCGGAAACACCTATGGCAGGCTGGCCTTCCGCTGAGATCGCCGCGACGAGCTTCTTGTTCAACAGACCGGCGAAAACCATGACGGCCACGTCGCGTGTTTCGCGGTCGGTGACGCGCAGACCGGCGACGAATTTGCTTTCGATAGCCATGCGCTCAAGCGTGGCGGTGAACAGACGGCCGCCGCCATGCACGACAAGAATTTCGTGACCCTCCTGAGCGAGAGCGGCCACTTGTCGCGCGAGGGCGCGCACCGTGGCGTCATCTTCGAGTAGTGCTCCTGCGAACTTGATTACGATTCTCATTGGAGTGCGGTTTGCTCCTCGATCCCCAGCATGTGGTTGAAATTCTGCACGGCCTGCCCGGCGGCGCCCTTCCCGAGATTGTCTAGACAGGAGACGATCACGAGGCGGCGTCCGGATTTATCCAGGGCGAAGCCGATATCGCAGAAATTGGTGTGCGCGACGTGCTGCAATTCGGGCAGCGTCCCGGCGGGCCAGATACGGACCATGGGCCGCCCGGCGTAGAACTTGCGGTAGAGCGCCTCGATGTCCGCTGCGGTTTGCGGCTCCGCGAGATTCACGTAGATCGTGGAAAGAATGCCGCGCGCGAGCGGCAGCAGATGCGTCGAAAACACAACTTGATTTTCGGAGAGACCGGTGTGCTCGAGAATCTCCGGTGTGTGCCTGTGGGTGAAGAGCCCATAGGCCTTGAAATTCTCATCCACTTCGACGAAATGGAGATCCCGGCGAGGATCCTTGCCGGCGCCGCTCGCGCCGGACTTGCAATCGCAGATAACGCTGGAGTCCGAGGCGATCCAACCAGCTTCCGTGAGAGGACGCAGGGCCAGGATTACGCTGGTGGCATAGCAACCGGGATTGGCTACCAATCGGGCGGTTGAAATCTGGGTCGAGTAGAGTTCAGGAATGCCGTAAACGGCTTCCTTGAGCCAATCGGAGTGGGGCGCGGCCAGCTTGTACCAGGAGGTGAAGGTTTCCGCCTCACGAAAACGGAATGCACCGCTGAGATCCACAACGCGGATTCCCGCGCTGAGCAAGGGTGGTGCCAACTCGGCAGAAACTTCATGCGGCGTGGCGAGGAACGCGGTGCCGGCGTTGCTCGAAAGGATGGCTTCCACCGAAAGCGGACGAAGCGGAGCTTCGCCCCAGCCGCGGAACTGCGGGAAAAGCTCGGCTAGGCATTTCGCGCCGTTGGTTTCGCGAACGTAGAACACCGGCGCCCGCAGCTCGGGATGGCGCAGAAGGACCCGCGCCAGTTCCAGACCGGTATAACCGGTGACACCAACGACTGCGATCTGTCGAGGGTCTCTCATTTCAAGAAGGCTTCAATCTTTTTTTGCAGGGACTCGCGTGATTTTCTATTAGGCGTAATGATCAAAACGGTGTCGTCACCGGCAATGGTTCCGGCGATTTCCGAGAATTTTGCGCCATCGACGGCGGCAGCGAGGGGCTGCGCGCCGCTGGGCGGGGTTTTCAGGACGAGCAGATTTTCGGCGGGACGAATATCGAGAAGAAACTCGCCGAGGGCCCGCGCCAAGGGAGGCAGCGGCGTGGATTCCTCCGGGAGCGCAGTGGCTGGTTTGTAACCCGACTGGGTTTTTACGAGACGCAGCTCCTGCAGGTCGCGCGAAAGAGTGGCCTGGGTGACGCGGAGTTTTTGCGCAGCGAGGCGGCGGCGCAACTCTTCCTGGTTGCCGATCCTCGGATCAGCGACCAGGCGGAGGATTTGACCGTGCCGGAATGTTTTTCCCGTGCTCATAGAGTCCGAACCTTGCGTCCCAATGTATTTTTATACAGGAGACTGCATACTGCTGTCAATCCCTTGCGGAATATTTCTGCCGGGGGCGGCCTGGGAAGGACCAAGACAAGAAAGAAGTGCCTCATGTAAGATTCGCAGCACTTGCCCGAGGGGTGCTGGATTTTCTGCGCAGAGGATGTAACCTATCGTCTCGGGCAATACCACGGGTCCCATGGGAACGCCTTGTCAGATTTCGGGTTGCAAGAACGAAGCGCCGCAGGCTATTGCGGAGCAGCGGCTGTGCGTCCTGCACTTTACGCTCTCGCTGGAAGCAAGCTGCGCGGAGATGCGACGGGAGACGGCGCTCGGCAACGCTCCCCAGGATCGCCAGCGGGACATCATGCGCTTCATCACGGAAAATGGGGAGCGGCTGGCGCGCGTGGCCACCAGCGGGCTGCACCTCACAGACGACTTGAAGGCGCGGATCCTCAGCACATTTCTGACGCTAATGAATCTCCGGGAAAACCTCGATCGGTCGAACATGAGAAGTTCTTTTGGGCGTTCCAGCCATCCGCTCCGCTGAATCAGGATCCACGGATTTTCGATAGATACAAAGGGTCAGGCGCCGATGTATCGCGCGTACAGCGAGCGAGCGACGGCGGGGTCTTTGGTGCCCTTGAGGATGGCGCGGCCGTCGGCGAAAACGGTCATTTCATAGGGAGCGACACGGAAGCGAAGAAGAAAATCATTCTGGCGTACGTCGTCCACAACGGAGGTCAGGCGCAATTTGAGAGCATGGAGATCCATGGCGCGGCCCGTCTCGTGGATTTGCACGGAATCGCGGCCGCACAGGGTGACGTGTGGCTGGGCCTGGCCATGGAGAAAAGTGAAATCCTGTTTTGCGCAAGCGCGGCAATCCGGATTACGGGTTACACGGACCGACTGCATGCGGCCGCTCCAGACATCGCAGGAAATCAAGCGGCCGGTGAGGGCTTCCGGATGACCGGAGAGGAGCTTCAGCGCTTCGGCGACTTCAAGCGAGGCGATGAGATTTACGATGGGAGCCAAGACTCCGATGGTGTCGCAGGTTTCCTCGAGACCGGGAGTGCCGTTGGAGGTTTCGAGAAGGCAGGCGAGGCAAGCCGTCAGACCGGGGCGAATCGTCATGGTGAGGCCGTAGCTGGCGACAGCAGCGGCGTAGATCCAGGGCCGCGCGGAGTTCACGGCAAAATCATTGATGAGGAATCGCGTTTCGAAATTGTCCGTGCCATCGAGGAGGAGGTCGAACGGACCGAGGAGCTGGTGCACGTTGCGGGGGTTGAGGTCGGCGACGATGCCTTCCACGGCGACACTGGAATTGATGGAGCGCAACTTTTGCTCCGCGGCAACCGCTTTGGGCAGGGCTTTTTGGGCATCCGATTCGTCAAAAAGCGTTTGGCGGTGCAAGTTGGAAGGCTCGACGAAATCGCGGTCAATGATTCGCAATTGACCGACGCCGGCGCGGACCAGAAGATTGGCGGCGGCAGCGCCGATGGCGCCGCAACCGATGATGACGGCGCGGGAAGCGAGCAGCCGTTCCTGACCTTCCGGACCGATCCCGGCGAAAAGCATCTGGCGCGAATATTTTTGCTGGAGCGAATTTTCCACGAGCAATGCAGCCCCGGCAGGCGCGCAGGAAGCGCCTACTTAGCAACATGATAGCCCCAAAGTGCACAGGGCAGGAAACTCCGCTGTGCTACCCTGCGTCTGAGCGATTGGGCGCATGAAATTGGGCTGGGCTAATGGGTTGCGAGGCATTACCGCACTCGCGCTCCTGACGGGAGCTGCGCTGACGCGCGCCCAAGCACCGCCGGGAGCAGGGGCCGCGAATGCCACTGCGAAAGTCGTAGCGGTCCGCATCGTCAAAGAAGATGGAACGGTTCTCTCGGAAGCGCCCGCGGGAATCGCGGTGGAAACCGGGAAAGGGCTGGACCGAGGAAAGGTCGCGGAAAGTATGCGCGCGCTGTACCGGACGGGGAATTATTCCGACTTGCGCGCGGTGGCGTTCCCCGTCGAGGGCGGAATCCGGCTGGACTTCGTGGCGCGAGAGAATCTGTTTTTCAATCAAGTGCGCATCGAAGGACTCACCGCCCCGCCCAGCGACTCCTCGGCGGCCGCGGCGATGCAGCTTACTCTGGGGCAAACTTACCGGAAAAGCTTGGTCACTGAAGCACTGGAGCGGCTGAAGGAGACGCTTCGGGATGAAGGCCTGTACCGGGCGGAGCACTGGGCGGAAGAGTTGCCGCATGCGGAGAGGCACGAGATGGACATCGTCGTCCACGTAAAACCCGGGCCGCGCGCGCGTCTCGAAGCCGTTCGCCTCAAGAACAATACCGAATATCGGGATGCCGAAATCCTTTCCCGGTTGAAGATGCGTCCCGGGCGGGAAATCACATCCGCCCGGCTGCAGCGCGGCACCGACCGCATCCGGAAATTTCTTGTGAAGAAAGGGCATCTGAGCGCACGAGCGGCGGTGCGCCGGGGTGAATATGATGCGGCAAAGAATACGATCCCACTCGATCTGGACGTGACAGAAGGTCCGCGAGTGAAGGTGACAGTGACAGGAGCGAAGTTTTCCAAAGGGGACTTGAAAAAGCTCATCCCGATCTATCAGGAGGGCGCCGTAGATGCCGACCTCCTGGAAGAAGGGAAGCGCAACCTGGAGGAACGGCTTGAACGGGAAGGATATTTCGACTCCGAGGTGGACTATGAAACGGACACGCATGAAGTGAAGGGCAACGGGAAGGGCTGGCAGGGCACCGAAGAAATCATCACGTATACGGTGCAGCGCGGCGAACGGCACAAATTAATCGGGATCGAGATTACCGGGAACAAGTACTTTGACGAGGAATTGCTCCGAAGCCGGCTGCAGATTTTTCGGGGGGCCTTCGCTTCGCGCGGGCGATTCAGCCGGAGGCTGGTGGAATCCGACGCGCGATCGATGCAGCTTATTTATCAGGCAAACGGATTTCTAGATGCGCAGATTGTGGCCGATATTGAAGATGACTACGACGGCAAAGAGGGCGACCTGTTCATCCACTTCAGAGTGCAAGAAGGGAAGCAGACGCGCGTGGCCTCGCTGTCGATCGAGGGCGTTCATGCATTCAAGGAAGAGGAACTTCTTAGAGTAATTGATTCGTCGCGGGGACAGCCGTACTCCGAGTTTGGCGTCACCACCGATCGCGATAACATCCTGGCACTTTATTACAATGAAGGATTCCCGGAGGCCAGCTTTACCTACACAGCGGAACAGGTGGCGACGAATGTGGCTTCGACTAGCGGCGGCGCCAGGAACGGGACTTCTTCCAAAGACACCGGGGAAAAGGATTCGAAGCCGGCGTTCGAACAAGCGGATCCCGTGCGGTTGGTGTACCGCATACAGGAAGGCCCGCAAACGCGGGCGCGCCGGATTTTGATAAGCGGTTACGAACATACGCGGCAGGGCGTGATTCGCCGGGAGATTCGGATCAAGCCCAGCGAACCTCTGCGCCAAGGCGAGGTCGTGGAGTCGCAGCAGCGGCTTTACAGCCTCGGTGTCTTCAATCGGGTGACAATCGAACCGCAGAATCCAAGCGGAACAAATCCGGATAAAGACATCGCCGTGCTGGTCGAAGAAGCCAAACGGTACACGGTGGCTTACGGCGGAGGATTCGAAGTGCAGCGGCTGGCCAGCACAACGAACCCTACCGGCGGGCAGGTGCAAGCCGCCCCTCGCGGAATCATCGAGGTCAGCAAACTGAACTTGACAGGACGCGCGGACTCGCTGTCATTCAAACTGCGCGGCAGCACGTTGCAAGGGCGCGCGCTGCTGGGGTATTTCGTGCCGAACACGTTCGGCAGTCCGCACTTCAGCTTTCAGGCGACGGTGTTCGCGGAAAAGACGCGGGACATCAACACGTTCACGGAGCAGCGGTACGAGGGGGCGGTTCAGTTAACGGACCAGATTTCAACTCGGACCACGATGCTGTATCGGTATGCTTTCCGCAAAGTGCTGGTTTCGAACTTGAATATTCCTTCGCAGGAAATCCCGTTGTTCCAGCAGCCAACGCTGGTTTCGCAATTCGGTGTGACCTGGTTCCGCGACTCGCGGGACAGTCCCGCCGACGCCACCAAGGGAAGTTTTAATAGCGTGGACTTCAGCGATGCGGACACGTATTGGGGTTCCAGCGCCAGTTTTCTGCGCTTTTTCTTTCAGAATTCGACTTACTATCCCATCAAAAGGCGGTTTAGCTTCGCGCGTTCCACGCGCTTCGGGATTCTGACGCCATATCGCGATACCGTCTCGCTGACTTTTCCCGCTCCGACGTGCCCGGCGGGATCGCCCACCTGTACCCTTCCAACGGTAATCCCGCTGCCCGAGCGATACTTCGCTGGTGGCGGCACTTCGCTGCGGGGTTTTGCGCTGAACCAGGCTGGGCCACGCGATTCCGGCACAGGTTTTCCCGTCGGAGGGCAAGCGCTGCTGGTCTTGAACCAGGAATTTCGTTTTCCAATGCGCTTGCCGTTCTTCGGCACGGCACTCGGCGGCGCCATATTTTATGACGGCGGAAATGTTTACAGCCGGCTGACGAGGATCTCTTTCAGGACGACGCTGCCAGCGCCAACATTCGGGTTGCAAAATCCTGCGCTGCCTCCCGGACCAACGAACGTGAACGTGTGCCTCACGAACTGCAGCAATGAACTGAACTATTTCGCGCACTCTCTAGGTTTGGGGGTCCGCTACAAGACCCCAGTAGGCCCGATTCGCGTTGATCTTGGCTATCAGCTCAATCGCCCGTCGTTTGTCATTCCGATTCCGTGTCCCCGGAACACGCCGACTTGCCAGCTGGGGTCGCTAGGCCAGCAAGGCACGCGGCTACCGGGGTTCCAAATATTCTTCAATCTGGGGTCGAGCTTTTGATGCGTAGTCCGACGATTCGCGCGCTGTTGGCAATCCTGGTCACGATGGCGGCGGGAGGCTTTCTCGGCGCGCAGGAGATCCTCGACCGCATTGTCGCGCGGGTGGAAAACGACATCATTTTATTGAGCGACATTCAAGCACTAAGCCGGTACCAGCAACTCGTCGATGGAAAGTCGGAGACCCAAGAGCAGATTTTGGACCGGCTGATCGATCAGTGGATCGTGCGAACGGAAGCGGATGTTGCTCATTTCCCGCAGCCCTTGGACGCCGACATTGACCGCGGCCTGAGCAGGCTCCAAAAATCGTTTGCGTCGGCCGAGGAGTACGAAGCGAGAAAGAAGCAGAGCGGCCTCGATGATTCTGAAATCCGGCGAATCGTGGGCTCTCAACTTTACTTGAGTAATTACCTTGATTCGCGTTTTCGGCCCAGTGTGCAGATTGATCCCAAGGCGATTGAAGACTTCTATCGGACAGCGGTCTTGCCGGTAGCCAAGTCTCGCGGGCAGGAACCGCCATCACTGGAGGCCGCGCGCGACTCGATCCAGGAAGCACTGATTCAACAAAGGATTAACGAGCAAGCCGATCGGTGGCTGAAGGAGAGCAGACTGCGCCTGCACATTGAGAAACTCCTCGAAGAGGGGGCGAAATGAAGCGCAATACACGCCACCCGATCTGGAGCTGGATTATTCATACACCGTGGGTACTGGCGGTTCTGGGGATCCTTTCCGTCATTGCTTTTTTCGGGAGCGGCGCTGGGAATCCACTGCTGACCCGGCTGATTACTCATCGGCTGGAAGTCATGACGGGCGGGAAAGTTGAGTTGCGCTCGTTGTCCATTCAGTGGCTGGCGATGCGCGCGACGTTGAAAGGACTGGTAATTCACGGGAAGGAGCCTGCGGGGGCGGAGCCGCTTTTTTCCGCGGAGGAAGTTCAGGCAGGGCTGCGGATCGATTCGATCTGGGCGCGCAGAGTTTCGGTGAACGAACTTCGGGTTCAGAAACCGCACGTGCACGTGCGCGTCGATAAGAATGGCACGACCAACGTGCCGACGCCGCCGCGCCCCGCTTTGTCGAATAAAACTACACGCGAGACACTTTTCGAATTGCGCATCCGGAGTCTGCTGCTGGAGGATGGCTGGATCCTCTACAACGACGTGAAGACCCCGCTAGCCGTGAAGGGCGGCACTTTACGGCTTGCGCTCGATGCGGGCGGCACACCGGAGAATCCTTTGTATCTCGGGAACCTGGAATGGCACTCCGTGCAATTCACATCGAAGCGCTACGCGCCATTGGCCGTCAGTCTTTCTGCAAAATTCACGCTCTGGCGTGATGGCTTCGCGCTCGAACAAGGGGCGCTCAGTGCGGGGCGCTCGCATCTCGATGTGCAAGCGGAAATGAACAGTTTCGTGAAGCCGCAATGGACGTTTCGCTATCGCGGCTGGATGGACCTACTGGATTTTCGCGATACGTTACGCGAGCCCATGGTGCCGGCGGGGCGAGTGGACTTACGCGGAGAAGGCCAATGGGCCGGCGGCCAGTTCAAAGGAAGCGGCAGTTATTCCGGGCAAAACATCGCTCTTCCCTACGACGACTTTCATGCCGCCGGTCTTATAAGCCGCGGAAGCTACCGGATCGACAAGCTGGGCCTGGAAGTACCGGACTTTTTCGCCGGAGCGTTTGGCGGCAGCGTAACCGGGCGGATCACCATGCGCTTCGACAGCCTGCAATTCCGCGCGGATACGCACGTCCAGAATGTGAGACTGGCCGGAGTCATGCAGGCCATCGAGCACCGCGGCTTCCCGATCGACGAATTGCATTGGGATGCCTTGATGACGGCGGACACGGTCGAAACCTGGAGCGGCCCGTTCCAGCATTTTGAAATTGGCGTGACGACCGTGTGGGAGGCACCGGAGCAACCCGCGAGCCGCCATCAACCGGTAAACGCTGCCTGGAAATTCCGTTACCGTTACGACCCGAATCTCCTTACGATCGCATCAGGCGAATTCGAAACTCCTTCCTCGCGCGGAAACATCGATGGAGTATTGGCGCCGCGCAATTCCGCAATAAATCTGAAATTCGAAGCAGGCGCGTTGGAAACGTACAAAGATTTCATTGATGCGCTCGCCGGCGCCAAGCCGGGTTCTCCGGAGGCGGCGAGACCGATCTCGGGCAGCGTCCGTTGGGATGGCAAAATCCTTGGACCCTCTGGCGGGCCCACGTTTCAGGGGCACGTGCGTGGCGAACGCGTGCGCTACGACGGAGTGTTCCTTGATTCCCTCGACGGGGACCTCACCTATTCTCCCACCCAGTTATCGCTGGCGCACGGGCATGCCCGCCGCGGCGAGATGGGAACGGATGTCGAAGGAACTCTCTCCCTGACCGACTGGAACTTTCTACCGAAGAATGAGTGGTCGGCGGATGTCAATTTCGAAAAAGTCCCTGTCGAAGGCATCCAACAGCTCGCCGGCTGGTTGTACCCGGTAAGCGGCCTGTTGACGGGTCAATTTCATGGGCGCGGCACACGCGAAGAGCCTAGTGTCGCGGGGCTGTTTGACCTCGCGGAGGGAAATGTTTACGGGCTCGCATTTAATCGCTTGCGCGGACAACTGAGCGTTTCGCGAGAGGAAGCGCGCATTTCCAATGCGGAGTTGCGCTTCTTCCCTCCTGGGAAAGAAAGCGGACGCGGCGCAGGGATCATTACCGGTTCGGCGGGCTATCGCTATGCGGACAAGACCATCTCCGCCGAACTCGTGGGCGCGGCGCTGCCGCTCGAGAATTTCGAGAAACTTCAATCGACGCGCCTCCCGGTAGGGGGGCAAGTCAGTTTCAAGCTGAAAGCCAATGGCCCGGTGATGGCTCCGCTCGGGGAGGGGACCTTTCGCGTCGTGGATCTTCGCGTGGGCCAGGAAGTCATCGGCAGTTTCGACGGCGGCCTAACGTCCGACGGACACACTGCTCATCTCGAACTTGGTTCGGCCATGACGACAGGAGAAATATCCGGTGGGGGCACCGTCGGGCTTGCTAATCCCTATCCGTTGAACGGAAAGATTTCGATCAAAAACATCAACCTGGACCCTTTCCTGCAAACGGCCTTGCACCTGGGAAAATCCGGAGGCCATGCAGATGCGGATGGTGACATTTTGCTGACTGGTTCATTGAAACAGCCGGAAAGCATCGTGGTGGATGCCAGTTTCTCGCGCCTGGTGCTGACGTACGCAACCGTCCGGCTGGAAAACGTGGGGCCGGTCCACTTTCGATCGGCAAAAGAAAGCCTGGAGATCGATCCGGCGACGCTGCGAGGTGCAGACACCAATCTGCAAATCTCAGGTTCGATCTTGTTTGCGGGACGCCGAACCGTGGGGTTACGCCTCAACGGTGGATTGGATCTGCGGCTCATCAGCGGATTTGTGCCGGGTCTTGATGCGCGCGGTCCAGCGCAGATCAATGCGTCCGTTGAAGGCACGCTAGACCGGCCGCGCATCACGGGCCGCGTGCACATCGAAAATGCATCCGCCCGCGCGGTGGATTTTCCCACGGGACTGAGCACCATCAAGGGCGATTTGGTATTTGATGCGACGCGCCTGTATTTCGAGGATGTAAGCGCGGAAGCGGGCGGCGGCACGCTGCACCTTACGGGCAGCGTAAACTATGCGGAGAGTCCGCTACGCTACGACGTCAGCTTGCGCTCCGATCGCTTGCGCATTCGGTATCCGGTGGGAATGAGCTGGCTAGTAGGAGGCTCACTGCGGCTGACGGGCACGCCAATGGGAGGCGTTCTTTCCGGGCGCGTGATGATCGAGCGCGTGACGCTTACTCAGGGCCTGGAAGTTGCGGGAATGCTGGTTTCCGCGAAAGAAGGCATCACCGGGCCGTCAACAGGTTCACCGTTTCTGCGCAATTTGCAATTCGACGTCGAAGCCATATCCGCGCCGGACGCGCGGATGGAATGGCCTGGAGCAGTGCTGCAGGCCGAAGCGAATCTGCGAGTGCGCGGGACCTGGGAGCATCCGATTCTGCTGGGACACATCCACATTCTTTCCGGTGAGTTGTATTTCGCGGGAAATCGTTATCGCGTTTCGCGCGGCGACTTGAACTTCGCGAACCCTTTCCGGCTCGATCCAGTTTTGAACGTGGAAGCGACGACCACGATCCAACAATACGAAATCACGCTGAATTTCAATGGGCCGGCCAGCAAGTTGACGCTGGCGTATCGCTCCGACCCGCCGCTTCCCGCGAACGACATCATCACGCTGCTGGCGCTGGGCCAAACCAGCTCCGAGGCCACAGCGCGCAGCGGTGGCACATCCCAAAGCGGAACCGCTGGCGCTTCTGCGATTCTCTCGGAAGCAATCTCCAGTCAATTGGGTGGGCGGCTCGAGCGCTTGTTTGGGATTACGCGCTTTCGCGTTGATCCGGGCCTCGCGGGAGTGGGCTCCACGGGGTCGGAGCAGAACGCCGCGGCGCGCATCACCGTGGAGCAACAGATCGCCCGGAACCTCACCATCACTTATGTTTCGAATGTGAGCTCGACACAGCAGCAGGTGATTCAAGTGGAATACAACGTCGACCGGAACGTTTCGATTGTGGGATTGCGCGACCAGAACGGCACGTTTGGCATCGACATAAAAATAAAGAAGCGCTTCAAGTAGTCAAGCCGCACTTTTCGGGATGCGGTTGGTCTTACTGCGGGGTTTGCTGTTGTGCAGATTGCTGCGATTGCTGCTGTCCGCGGCGCTGCTGCCAGCGGCCCTGTCCAAGTCCGAGCCGCGCGGATTGGCCCACTTCCGGATTCTGCTGTTTCAATTCCGCCAGCGCTTCCTTGGCCGCTTTGTTGCCGGCCGCGCGGGTGGCCGACTGGATTTCGCGGCTGATCTTGGGCATCTCCGCGGCAACCTTTTGTCCTAACGGAGAACCGTAAAACTGCAGCAAACCCTTGATTTCCTCTTGGGTGAAATGCTTGTCGTAGACGCTGACCAGTTTTTCAGTCACCTGGTCTACATCGAATTTTTTCTGGCAGTTGGCAGCGAAGGCGCTTACAAACGCCTGGCCCTTGTCGTTGTTGGGAACGGTAGCGAGAAGCTTTTCCCGGGACTGTTCGATGGCGTTGCTCGCGCCGTCCTGCACCATGTCACGAGCCCCCACGAGCTCCATTAGTGAGCGGATGTCCGTTTCCTTCGTTGCGTCCATGGAATTTGATGGCGCTGCTGAGGAATTGCTCTGCGGCAATGCTTGCACGGGGTTCTGCGATGCCCCCTGAATCACGAGAAAAAATGTGCCAACGTAGATGATGATGAGCGCCAGGACCGCTTTCATGACTGCCTCCGCGGCGGTATGCATTCATGCTTCCGCCACTCTTGTAAGTCTAGAGAGCGCTGTGAATACCCGCGAGAGTACTGCAGGACAGGTGGTGCCGCGTTTTTCACTGTCCTTTCGTTCAGGTCAACATGGTAGGCCAACTTTCTGCTAGCATTCCGCGCGATGAGTGAACCGTCCATCGAGCATCCCCCAGCAAGCATTACATCCTCACCCATTACGATGGTGGAGCAAGAGGGAGGTCTTCATCGCAATCTGACGCCGGCGCAACTCGCCATGATCGGCATCGGAAGCACGATCGGTACGGGTTTGTTCCTCGGAAGCGCGATTTCCGTGAAGCTCGCTGGTCCGGCGGTGATTCTGAGTTTTGTAGGCGGAGCGTGCATCGCGCTGACGATGATGTGGGCGCTGGCGGAGATGGCCGCGGCGCACCCAGCCGCCGGATCGTTTGGGCTCTACGCGGAGATGTATCTCCATCCGTGGGCGGGATTCGCAGTTCGGCTGACGTATTGGTTCTGCATGATGGTGGTGGTGGGCAGCGAAGTTGTAGCTGCGGCTATTTACTGCAAGTTCTGGTTTCCGGGTACCCCGCCCTGGATCTGGATCGGCTTATTTTCGCTTGTAATTCTCTACGTCAACGTCACGAGCGTCGGAAATCTTGGAACATTTGAATACTGGCTTTCGATGATCAAAGTTGTGACCATCGTTGCCTTTCTGATTCTGGCGACCGCGCTGCTTACGGGCGTCGGTTTTCCGAGGCTCGGTTTTGCAAACTTCACGGCGCACGGCGGTTTCCTTCCGAATGGATGGAAGGGCGTAGGACTGGGAGTCATTTTGGGGCTCTTCAGTTTCTTCGGGATCGAGGTTGTCGGAAGCACGGCGGGTGAAGCGGCGGACCCGAAAGTGGCAGTGCCCAAGGCTCTGCGAAAGACGCTGTTCGTGCTGGTGGTCTTCTATGTCGCTGGACTCGCGCTGGTTGTCGGTATCGTCCCGTGGACACAGATTGGGCTTGGCGAGAGTCCCTTCGTTCGCGTTTTCCAGACCGTGGGAATTCCCGCTGCGAGTCACATCATGAATTTTGTGGTGCTGACGGCGGCGCTTTCCAGCGCGGTGGCCAACTTGTATTTTGGGGCGCGGTTGGCGTTTTCGCTGGCACGGGGCGGCTATCTTCCGGCGATCCTCGGACGGCTGAGCAGGAAAGGCATGCCGGTGGTTGCGGTGTTGACTTCCGCGGGAGGAATGGCCGCGGCGCTGGTGCTATCGGAACGCTTTAAAGACTCGCTTTTCGTTTTCATGGTGGGGCTCAGTACGTTTGGGGCGTTGTTTGCGTGGCTGATGACGCTGCTGACGCACCTTGCGTTTCGCCGGTTCCACAAGAAGCACGCCAGCCCCTTTCTTCGGCTGGGCCCGCCTGGACCGTGGGCATCCCTCGTGGGTTTGGCCGGTGTTCTGGCCGTGCTGATATCGACATGGTGGGTTCCAGGATTTCGCATCACCTTGATGGCTGGCATACCCTGGCTAGCGTTGATCACGCTGTGCTATTGGATCTGGTCAGGCGTCAAGCGCAGGGTGTCGGCAACTGGCGACTAGCAGGAAACGACTACAGCTTCAAAGCGTTTCCCATTCCTTCAGCGAAATATCGCGACCCAGGATTCCCTTGGCTTCGTGAAGCATCATTCTTAGTTGAGGAATGGAATATTCTTCGTTGGAAGGAATTGTCAGACGATTCTCTGCGTAGACGAGAAACTGGTGACAGGCTCCGGCAAATGGCCCATCGAAACCCAATCTTCGGAGGCGGCGGCGGATGAATTCGCGACGCTTACAAGGTGTCCACCGGCTCACGGACGGGTTCCTTGTTTAGATCGATGCTCCCGATGACCGGCAGATGATGGCGAAGCTTGAGTCCGAGAAGAACCCAATCTTCCAATATCGAACGCAGCTCTTCTTCGCAGTCTTTCAACGTGGAGGCAAAGGACAGAACGCCGGGGCATGCAGGGATGCGCCCCGAGAAGGAAGCATCCTCGAGCTTGTCATAAATCGCCTGGTTCATCGCCAGTTCGACATATTCACTCAAGACATATCGTTTGCTCACGGCCGCCCTCTAGCCGCATTATACAGGCTAACCGTGGTTTTGTTGCGACGGGTGGCAGTGCAGGAAGGAGCCGGCATGGATCCGCTGCTGAAGTGGCGCGGCGAATTTCCGATTCTCGACCGCACCACATACATGATCAGCAATTCGCTCGGCGCGATGCCCCGCGGGGTTTACGAGGAGATGCGCGCGTACGCGGATTCCTGGGCGGAGCGCGGGGTCCGCGCGTGGGAAGAGGGCTGGTGGGAGATGGCCGTCGGCGTGGGCGACAAGATCGGTCCGCTGATGGGCGCAGGTCCCGGCGAGATTTCACTTCATCAAAATGTCACCCTTACGCAGGCGGTGATTTCTTCGTGTTTCGATTTTCGCGGTCGGCGCAACAAAATTGTGATGGTGGAGCTGGAGTTTCCTTCGATTCAGTATTTCTACCATGAGCAGCGGCGGCACGGCGCGCGTGTCGAACTGGTTCCCACGCCGGATCAAATTCGAATCGACATGGAAAAATTGCTTGGCGCCATCGATGAAACCACGCTACTCGTGCCCATTTCGCAGGTTTTGTTCCGCAGCTCGTTTATCGTTGATACGCGCGCGATCATCGAGCGGGCCCACCGCGTCGGCGCGCATGTGATCCTCGATGCGTTTCAGGCGACGGGGACCATTCCTTTGGACGTTCGAAGGCTGGGTGTGGATTTTGTAGTGGGCGGGGTATTGAAGTGGCTTTGCGGCGGGCCCGGCGTTGCCTACCTCTATGTGCGCGAAGATTTGCGCGCGAAATTGCAGCCCTCGCTGACCGGATGGATTGCACACCAGCGGCCATTTGCATTCGAAACCGGCGCGATAGACCCGCGCGAAGATTCCTTTCGTTATTTGAACGGCACGCCGCATATTCCTGCGCTCTACGCCTGCCGGCCCGGACTGGATATTCTCAACAAAATTGGTATCGCCGCGATCCGCGAAAAATCGATTCGAATGACCACGCGTCTGATTGCGGGCGCGAAGTCGCGGGGCTGGCGGGTCAACACTCCTGAAAATCCCACGGAGCGTGCCGGGACTGTTTCCATCGAGTGCCCCCATGCGTTCGAAGTGTGCCGCGAACTCCTTGCGCGAGAGATCCTCGTCGACTACCGGCCCAAGGCCGGCGTACGCGTTTCTCCTCATTTTTACAATCGCGAGGAAGAGTGCGACTTCACGCTCGCGCAAATCGAAGAGATCTTGAACACAGGCGCCTGGGAAAAACATGCAGTGGCGGTCACACATGCCTGAAAGTGAAGAATTCGCCACGCAGATTTCGAACATGCTTGAGGCGCAGTTGCGGCGGCGCGGCATCACCGATGCCGTGGTTCTCGCGGCGATGGAATCTGTTCCGCGTCACGAATTTGTTTCGGAAGAGTTTCGTGCGCGGGCCTACGATGATGTGCCCTTGCCCATCGGGGACGGCCAAACCATTTCACAACCCTATATCGTCGCTGCAATGACGGCAGCTCTTCGACTGCGGCCGGGCGACCGCGTACTTGAAATCGGAACGGGTTCTGGTTACCAGGCCGCTATCCTCTCGCGCATAGCCAAGGAAGTATTCAGTGTGGAGCGAAGGCCTGAGCTTGCGTTGTCGGCGTCGGCGCGCCTTGAGCGGCTCGGCTATGACAACGTCCATGTGCATTGCGGCGACGGCACGTTAGGTATGCCGGACCTGGCGCCGTTTGAAGCAATCCTCGTCGCTGCGGCGGCTCCCGCGATTCCCCAGCCGCTTCTCGCCCAGCTCGCTGAAGGCGGCCGAATGGTTGTTCCTGTTGGCGACGCCGAACATCAAGAGCTGCAGCTCATTGAGAAGCGTGGCAAATCATTTCGCAATACTGCACTCGAGGGATGTCGATTTGTCCCGCTCGTTGGCTACCATGGTTGGCAGGATCCCCCTTCGAGATGAACCCTAGCAGCCCCGATCTTTCCATCATTATTCCCGCGTACAACGAGGAGTTGCGTCTTCCGGCCACATTGGATCGCATCGCTGCATATTTGCAAACTTACTGCGGTAGAGGGGAAGTCCTGGTCGTGGACGACGGTTCGAAGGATGGCACTGCCGCAGTGGCGGAATATTTTCGTATCAAGATTCCCACGCTGCGCGTGGTTTCGAATGGCGCAAACAGGGGCAAAGGCTATAGCGTGCGCCATGGCATGCAGGAAGCCCGGGGCAAAATCGCTCTTTTCACGGACGCGGACCTTTCCGCACCGATCGAAGAAGCCGGGAAGCTCATCGAGGCTCTGGAAAACCACGATGTGGCCATCGGCTCTCGCGCCATGGACCGCAGTCTGATCAGCGTGCACGAATCTCCTTTCCGCGAATTTGCGGGCATCATTTTCAACAAGATTGTTCGAGTCATTTTGTGGCTGCCGTTTGTCGATACGCAATGCGGCTTCAAAGCGTTCCGCCGAGAAAAATGCGGCGTCATTTTTGAACAGCAGCGCATTGAGCGCTTCGGATTTGATCCCGAGTTGTTGTACCTGGCGCGCCATCACGGATTGCGCACGGCGGAGATTCCCGTGCGCTGGGGACACTCGGCCGCGACGAAAGTGAGTATGCTCCGCGACAGCGTCCAAATGTTCGTCGATATATTTACGATCCGATGGAACGCGCTCAGGGGCTGCTACCCGCGCAAGAAGTAGTTTCTCCCCTTCGTACTTTATTGCACAAAGTACTTGACAGATTCAGAGTCTGCTGATAGCGTTCTATCCATGGCGACTCCGGGCCCGCTTCGTTCTCCAAGCCGCGAACCCATTCCCATCGATGCTCGCGCGGCTGACCATCTCCGGTATATCCGCGAGACGATGGAAAGCGCTGCGGAATTCACCGCAGTGCCGGGCTGGGGCGGCGTGGCCATGGGAATTACAGCGCTGGCTGCGGCGTTCATCGCCTCGCGGCAGGTCACGCCTCGTGCCTGGCTGACGGTTTGGTTGATCGAGGCGTTTGTCGCAGTGGCCATTGCGGCGCCCACCGCCGCCACCAAAGCGCATCGCGCCAACTCCGCGCTATTCTCCGGCCCCGGCCGGAAATTCGTTCTGAGCTTTGCTCCGCCCATTGTTGTGGGCGGCCTTTTGACTTTCGCTCTTTTCCAAGCGGGCTTGCTAACCGCTTTGCCGGGTGTGTGGCTGTTGCTCTACGGAACCGCGATTGTAACCGGGGGAGCGTTTTCCGTTCGAATCGTGCCGGTGATGGGCTTGTGCCTCATGTTGCTTGGCGCCGCGGCTCTCATCGGGCCGGCGCGCTGGGGAGATGCATGGATGGCCGCGGGCTTCGGCACCGTGCAAATCGGGTTCGGCTGGTGGATCGCACGCCACTACGGAGGCTAGCAGGAATTCGAATGAGTAAGTCAGCCACAGCACGCCGAGAGAATGCGCACCGGTCACGCGAGCGCGATGCGTCTCTAGAGGCTACTCGCAATCCCGCACGGGAGGCCGTGCCTTCGGACCTGGATCGGCTCATCCACGAGCGCATCCGGCTGGGAATTGTCAGCGCGCTGGCCGTCAATCGCTCGCTCACATTTAACGAACTCAAAGCGCTGCTGAAGACAACCGACGGCAACCTGAGCGTTCATGCACGCAAGCTGGAAGAAGCCGATTACATTGTTTGCACCAAGTCTTTTGATGGGCGGTTGCCGAAGACGGAGTACCGCCTGGTGGCTGCGGGGCGCAAGGCGCTTGAGCGCTATCTCAATCATATGGAAGCACTTATTCGCGCCACCCGGGAGGGTTGAGCGCCAAAAAATTTTGTGACTGCACTTTGTAGAACAAAGTTGTTTGCGGCTTGTCCTCCGCGGCGGAGAAAGAACATGCTCATGCAACAGCTAAACGTTCGGAAGATTCCGGCGGTACAACCGGCCATTGCTCAAGCACAGCGCCTCCACGTTGCCATCATTTCGGACGGAAACGGCCGCTGGGCCACTTCGCGAGGCTTGCCGCGCTCGGCAGGTCATCGCGCCGGAGCAGAAGCGGCTCGACGCGTGATCGAAGCCGCGCCGCGCCTGGGCATTCACACGCTGACGCTCTTCGCGCTTTCGTCGGCGAATTGGAAACGCCCCGCGGCAGAAGTGAATGCGATTCTGCGGCTGCTCCATGAATATCTGTTTGCTGAAACATCTCACTGCAGCGAAGAAGGAGTACGTCTGAGCATCATCGGGCGCCGCGACCGGTTGCCGGCCACGCTGCGGCAAGCGATTGCAGATTCCGAGGCGGTCACGGCACGCGGCACCCGTATGCATCTCAGGCTGGCGGTGGACTACTCCGCACGCGAGGCGATTTACCACGCCGCTTGCCGATTTTACAAAGTCACGGAACTTTCGCCTGAGTCTTTCAGCAATGTGCTGGCCGAAGTTCTACGCGGCGGCTCGACGGAAGTGGACCTGCTGATTCGAACGGGCGGAGAGCAACGGCTCTCGGACTTTCTTTTGTGGGAATGCGCTTTCGCCGAATTGGTTTTCACGCAAAAACGCTGGCCAGACTTCGCTGCCGCAGATCTTGAAGCGGCGGTACTGGAGTTCGGAAAGCGGGAGCGCACGCGCGGCGCGTTGCCGGATGCTATCGCGGGTTAGTCTAGTGGGATTTGTCCGAAGGAGTTACTGACATGAGAGCTTTTCTTCGTTCTTCAAACGATGTTTCGGCTGTCGTTGGAGTTCTTCTGCTGGTGGTGCCAACTTATTTCGTTGCGATGTCGGCCCTGCGGTATGACGCTCCTGGCTTGCACTTTTTCGATAGCCCTATTCTCATCCTGGGGACTTTGGCAATCGCATTCGCGGTAAACGCACGATCTATTCTTTCGGTGAAGCTCGAACCGGAGAAGCCGCCAGTGTTGAAGATTGCTCTGTCGCTCCGGATATGGAACCTGGCGGAAATCTTGCTTGCGTTGCTTCTCTTGGGTGCGTTGTTCGCATATGCGTTCGTGGAGAATTTCGAGCCACGCCTGGTCCGATAAGCGATGCGTGTCGCAAAGGAATTCCGGCAAGCGCGAAAGAATGCTCGCAACTTGCGCCTGCTGATCACCGAGGACGACCGCAAAAACGCGGCTCGTGATCGGTCACGAAAACAGCCCTTTGCACAAGAAAATCTACTTTAGCGTCGAATCTGCTCCGCCTCCCGTCAAGTCTGCTCAATAAACCACTCAGAATAAGCAAGTTGCCGGCGCGTGGTCTGTCCTTTCCTACCCTGACATTCCGGCATGCACTGTCGTCTATATCCCAGGAGCCAGGAATGGGAACTATGGGACTTGCGCTGCCTTGGAAGGCTAGAATCGCTTCCGTGCCGCGCCAACGGGAGACGCGAGTGGAACCTTCCGAGCACTACGCCGGTGGCCCTAAGCCGACCATCGTGGATGCAATCACCGAGGATGCCGCGCTGGCCGCTGGGTGCCGCGCGGGAAATCTGCAGACGTATGAGCGCCTCTATTCCATGCACGGCGCGCGCATGAGGAATCTTGCGCGCAATCTTCTCGGGAATCTCGGGGATGCGGAAGATGCGGTGCAGGAGACGTTCCTAAAAGTGCAGCGAAGTATTGCGAGTTTTCGCGGGCAATCAAGTTTTGTCACCTGGACCTACCGGATTCTGATCAACACCTGCTACGACGCACGCCGCAGCCGTCTGCGCAAAAAAGAAGTTGCCAACGACGACTCGGGCGAAACGCCGCGGCCGGAGCCGCGAGCGCCGGGGGCGCATCCCTCCCTTCGAATGGCCCTGGAGCGCGCACTTGCCACGCTCACGAAACACCAGCGTGACGTTTTTCTCCTCTACGAAGTGGAGGGGTTCCGGCATGCGGAAATCGCCGGGATGCTGGAAATTACCGAGACTGCTTCAAAGAACACACTTTTCCAGGCGAAGAAGAATCTTCGCCTGATCCTGGAGCCTCCGCGCAGCAGCGCCGCGGAGGCACGGTAAACGATGATGAATGCAACTTGCAAGGATCGCGAACGCATTTTCGAAGACGGCACACCCGGCGAATGGGCCGCATTGGAAGCTCATTCTGCCAATTGCCCGGTCTGTGCTGAAGAGCTGAAGGCTTGGAAATCGCTCTCCGTTGCAGCGCAGGAGATGCGGGACTATACGGAAAGCCCTGCTCTCTGGCCGCGCATAGAACGCGCTCTTGCTGCAGAGGCTCAGCGCAACACCCAGCGCGCCGAGCGCTGGAGCTGGCTTTCCTTTTTTCCAAGGATTCCATTGCGCTGGCAAACCGCCGTGGCAGGCGCCTTTGTTCTGGTGCTGACGATTTCCGCTGGCTGGATCTATATTCACCGGTCCGATCGCGTCGTGGAACACGACAAGTCACTTCTGAAGAGCGCGGCTCTCGAGAATGTAGAGCGCGCCGAAGCTATATATGTCCAGGCAATCGACAAACTTGCAGAGGAAACCAAGCCGCAGCTCGAGAATCCGGTAACGCCGCTGCTCGCGAACTATCACGAGAAACTGGTGGTGCTGGACAGCGCCATCGCCGATCTGAGGGCGCAGGCCGGGCTGAATCCCTCAAACGCTCAACTTCGCCATCAGTTGCTGGCCGTGTATCAGGAAAAGCAGCAGACGCTCGAAGAAGTTTTGGAGGCTAGAAAGCAATGAACTCCGCCGCACCCACATCCCGAAAAGGATCTCTGAGTCTCGCTGCGGTCACGGGAATTTTCTCTGCGCTGCTTCTCGTCGCCGGCAAGCCCGTGCTTGCCGAGAGCTTCGCGCAAGAGCAAGTCTCGAGAGATTTTCAGAAGACCGTGACACTGGGCGCCGGACAGTCCGTGCGCGTCGAACACAAGTTCGGCGAGGTCCGGCTTCATGGCGAAGCGGGCCGCGAGGTCAAAATCTCCGCAACGATCCGCGCACAGGCCAGTTCGCATGAGGAAGCCGAAGCGTTCGCACAGAAAATTCAGATTGAAGTGCTGCAATCCAGCGAAGGCGTGCGCATCAAGACCATCTATCCGGACGAGGAGAAGAAGTGGTTTCAGCTTAGCAAGCACTCTTCCTGGTCCGTGGGCTACGATATCGGCATGCCGTCCGACGCGCCGCTTACCGTGCGGAACAGCTTCGGCAGTATCGATGCGGCCCGAATCCATGGTACGGCCGACCTTGAAAACAGCCACGGCTCCATCTCGGTTCGCGATGCCGGCGCAGTGCGCCTGAACAATTCCTTCGGCAGCATCGAGCTGAACGGCGCGAACGGGAACACCTCGGTGAATGACAACAACGGCTCGGTGCAGGTTTCCGACGTCAAGGGCACCCTCGAAGTGCGCAACCGCTTCGGCAGCATCACGATAAAGGACATCCAGGGAGCGGCGACGATCGCCGGGGGCAATGGAGCTGTCATTCTCAACAACGCAGCTTCGGCGAGCATTACGACTTCGTTCGGGAGCGTGGAGGCGCGCAACATCCGTGCAGACCTTGCGATCCGCGATAACAATGGAAACGTCGACGTCTCCGCCATTGGCGGCGCCGCGGACATTACGAATAGTTTCGGCAACGTCATTTTTTCAGATGTCAAAGGCCGCGTGGTCTGCACCACGAACAATGGCCGGGTGAAGGGCAGTTCTCTTACGGGAAACAGCGTGACGATTCGAGATTCCTTCGGCAACATCGAATTGGATACCGTCAGCGGCGCCCTGGAAGCCGAGACCTCCAACGGAAAAATTAGTGTGCGAGACGCGCGCGGCAGCGTATCACTCAAGTCTTCTTTTGGCGCGATCGAAGCCTCAAACATTCCGAAGGGGATTCGTGCGGTCACCGGCAATGGTGGAATTACGCTCACCGACATTGGCGGCGACACGTATGCGAAGACGAGTTTCGGGAGCGTCTTAGCGGAGAGGATCGGCGGCAATCTGACAGTCGAGAATACGAACGGCTCAGTCACTGCGCGAAGCGTGAAAGGCGACACGATCGTCAATACTTCCTTTGCCGGAGTAACGCTGGAATCCATCGGTGGACGAATCGCAGTGGACAATCAGAACGGGGCAATCTCTGTGACCGCCATGCGTCCCGCGAGCGGCTGCCACGATATCTCACTCAAGACCTCTTTCTCGTCCATTCGCGTGCGCGTGCCGGAAGGAGTGGGCTACAACCTCACGGCGCGTACTTCCTTCGGTAGAGTGTCTTCCGAACTGCCTGTCACGGCAACGGGCACCATGGGGGGCGATACTCTGAATGGGAAAATTGGCTCCGGAGGCTGCCAGCTTCTGCTCACTGATTCCAACGGCAGCATTGAAATACTGAAAGCTCCTTGATCGCGCGCAATATCAGCTTCTGCCGCAACGCGCACGATCCATAGCAAACGCCTTTTTCAAGATGCGTGTGGCAGTTTCCGTCAGATGATAGTTGCCGAGTTGGTCTTCGCGGGCGAACGCTACATCCGTGACGTCGCTCCCGGCGCGGGGCTCCCCGGCGATGCGTTCGCAGAGATAGTCCACAATGACGTAGTGAAAACGTGGATTTTGCTGAGCCCGCTCCGCGATGGCGCCATCGTCTCCGTAAATCCTATCGAATACCTCAATCAATTCGAGCACGCGAACCCCCATGCCCGTTTCTTCCAGAAGCTCGCGAGCGACTCCCTGCTCCAGCGTTTCGCCAAGCTCCAGCGTGCCGCCCGGAATGGACCACTCGCCGCGCAAAGGCTCGCTCCCGCGACGGATCAAGAGGGCGCGGCCACGATCGATGACCACGCCGCCTATTCCGACCACAGGTCTTTCGGGGTACTCTCTGGAAGAAGCCATACGGGAGGTCCTTGCAGATACGGCGCAGTGCTGTTCCAAGCAGCCGCACCGCGCTCGGGAGTTGACTTCATATACCGCGGTATATAATACGCTGCACAGTGGTGGGGACAGCCTCGAACCGCCACTTGCGAACAACTCTACGGAGGATGGCGCCGTGATCCGTTGTCCAGAATGTTCCGCCGAAATCGATGTCGACGAAGACGAAGTCGAAGAGGGCGAGATCCTGAGTTGTCCTGAGTGTGAGTCTGAACTCGAGGTTTCGCAGACGCATCCCGTCCACTTGAACATCATCGCCGATGATGAGGACGAAGAGGACGACGAGGAAGAAGAGGGCAAGGTCGGCGAAAATGGCGACCTCATTGAGGACGATGATGACGAAGAAGAGGAAGAAGAAGACGAGGAGTAACGAGCACCCCCTCTCTGCCCTGGCATCCTCCAGTGCTCATTCCGCCATCTAAGTGTTTTAGGAGCAGTGCGATGCGACCTCGGCAGTGGATCATCGTTCTCTGCACGGCTGCGCTTCTTGCTCCGTGTTTCATGGCAATTGCCCAAGCGCAGGACCCTGCCACGCCGCAAACGCCTTCTTCTGTTCCGACGCCTACTGCATCAACGAGCAAACCTGCGAAGAAAAAATACAGCCATGCGGATGATTTCCTGATTCGCGGAACGGTATTCAACGACAAAGCTCTTTCCGCCCCGGGCGTACAGCTTCGCATCCGCCGGGCCGGTGACAAGAAATTCCGCTGGGAGAGCTACACCAACTCTCGAGGGGAATTCGCGGTGCGTGTACCACAAGGCTCGGCCTATGAGATGGTTATCCGAGCGAAGGGCTTTACGGAACAGACGCGCACCATCGACACAAAAAGCGGCGGGAATGAACAGAGTATTGCATTCCGCCTGGAGCCGGTCATGGGAGGCAAGAAATGAAGACGCAATGGCGCATATTCTGTTTATTCACGATCGTGGCGCTTTTCGCCACCGCCGCGGAAGCGCAAGACAAGAAACGCGAAGCACAGCTCCGCACGGTCCGCGGTGTAGTCATGGATAAATCCGAATCGCCGATCTCGGGAAGCGTCGTCTTCCTAAAAAACACGCGGACGAATACCGTCCGAAGCAATTACACGGACGACACGGGCAGTTATCGCTTCAGCGGGCTCGACCCCAATGCAGATTATGAAGTGCACGCAGAAAAAGACGGCGCAAAGTCTCCGACGCGCACCGTTTCGAGTTTTGACAGCCGTAAGGAAATCGATTTGAATCTTAAGATCGACCGGAAAAAGAGCTGACTGCAAAATAGGATTCCAGGTCCCTAACGCACTACCGGCGCCGGCGCCAGCACCCGCACTGCATTGGGCACGATTTCAATCTCAACCGGGGTTGGTCCCAGAATTTCTCCGTCACCGTGAAAAAGACACAGCCGATTTGTAGTCAATTTCACGCGTTGAGCACGCCAGCGCTTCACGTGGGAAGTGCGAAGCTCGCCGCTCCCCATGAGACGCGGGAGCAGAGTCAGTACACTGAGTTTGCTGAGTTCTTCGATGAGGACCACATGGAGCAAGCCATCGTCGACGGCCGCACCGGGAGCGAGTCTTACTCCGGCGCCGTAGGTGGGTGAATTCAACACAGCCGCAAGCAGCACTTTGGCTTCAAACGATGGGATATCGCTTGCGGGAAAATCGACGCGGACGTCCATGGACACATAACGAGCCAGCGCGTGGAGTGCCGCTGCAATGTAACGGAATCGGCCGGGTAGATGGCGGTATTTGCCGCCGGCGTGCCGAGCGGCCTCCGCGTCAAGTCCAATCCCTCCCCCTCCTGCGTACAAGCGTGTTCTTCCATCGGCCGTGCGAACTCTCGCCAAATCCACGTAGCGTGGCTGACCGCATAGCATAGCCTCTGCAGCTTCAAGGGGTTCGCTCGGCAATCCCAGCGCTGAGGCAAAATCGTTTCCCCCTCCGATCGGGAGAATACCGAGAACCACGTCGGCTCTGAACGACGCGTTCACAAGCGACTGGAACGTTCCGTCCCCGCCCATCGCGAAGAGCAATTGCTCTCCCTGCGAAATGGCAGCCCGCGCGCAAGACTCAAGTTCGCTTGCACTGTTCGTCATCACGAATTGTGCTTGCATTCGGAGCGATTTGAATACTTTCTGAATTCGCGGCAGACAAACGCGTGCCCGGCCTCCCCCGGCTGCGGAATTGACAAAGACGATCACCGAATGTTCGCGGAAAGCGCTGGCGGAACCGGGGCGATCCCTCATGCCTTCAGTCTAATGCTCTAGCGGCATGAAAGCAGTGTTGTAAGCGTTGGTATGCGGCGTAAAATCCAAACCAAAGGAGAATTGAGATAGTGGTGCCGGCGGGGGGAATCGAACCCACGGCCTAGGGATTATGAGACCCTCGCTCTTCCACTGAGCTACGCCGGCATGGAGCAATTCTTTATGCTACGGATTCGCGTCCGAATGTGTCAAGGAGTCATAGCTAAGTCCAGGACCAGAACCGCTGGATCATGCTCGATCTGTTTCTCAGGCCTATGGGCGGACATGAGAGTCCATTCGCGCCCACCCCGCAATGGATTGAGTCCTATTAATTTTAGTACTACGGTACCGTTGACCCGCAAAGTCCCAAAATCTACTCTAATCGGGATCGAACACTGTCCCACCTATCAAGGTAGGCGAAAGCTTATCGAAACGATGGGACGGGAAGGTGTGTATCGATTAGGTACAGGCTCATAGCCTATCCTGCTTGACATTGCTGCGCTGAGATATAGACTCGCTCCGGGGTTATACCTTGTCCCGGAGGCACAATGTCACGCAGACTAACGGTTATCCTACTGGCCATGCTGGTCTTGGTCGGAGCAATGAGCCTCAAAACGGTGGTCGTCACCCATGGTGATGGCTCCGTGATCATGGCAAACGGTGGAGCTCCACTCCCACCGACGCCATGGAAGAATGGTGGCGCACCGCTACCGCCGACGCCTTGGAAAAACGGCGGGGCACCGCTACCACCAACGCCCTGGAAGTAATGGCGTGGTTTCCGCAAGGTTAGCCTCACCAACCATGCGGAACTGACCGGGGCGTAGATAGGCGAAAACGTGCCTGGTCCATATGAATACACAGTCTGGTTCCTCTGCACTCTCCTAGAGATCGGCGTGGTGGTGTGCGCGATCTCCAAAGGTTCATTTCGCCGATATCTGGCTCTCAATGTCTACATGCTGGCAGCTTCTTTCGTAAACATTGTACGATTCAAGGTCTTATTCACTTACGGCTTCGCTTCTCCTGAGTACGGGTATCTCTATTACTACTCGGATTTGCTGCTGACGATCGGCTTGTACTGCGCTTTGATGAGCCTGTACTCGCATGTCTTTGAGGAAATGAGCGCCGAGAAATACCTGCGCCTCGGGGCACTGCTGCTTCTCCTAGGCACGGCGGCTTTTTCCTTTGCGATAGTCTTGCAATACTCCAATCGCATCATGAGCCGTTTTGTAGTGGAAGCCTCGCAGAATCTTTATTTCGTGGGTCTGGTTCTAACCTATGTCCTCTGGGGCGCTGTCCTCAAGTTGCGTGAAACACGCACGCGCCTGATTCAAATGGTTCTCGCACTCGGGCTCTATTTCAGCGTCTTCGCTGCAAGCTACGCCTTGCGCAATCTCTATCCAAGCCTGCACAACGTCTGGCCTTACATCACGCCTATTTCAGGGTGTCTTCTGCCCTTGGCCTGGTCCTACGCATTCTTGAGAATCCCTGAAGATGCGCGCCTTACTCCATCCAGGCTTGCGGTGGTGCCGCGATGATGGCCGCTTTCATTCTCGTTTGCTCGGTTGTCACGCTGCTGCAGTTCTTCGTGTGGTACTGCCGCTCGCTCATTGCAGCGTCCGCAAAGGAAGCTCTATCTCCTGAGGTGCGGGACGTCACGGGCATCGCCCGTGCCGCTTCCGGTGAAGACTTCACGCGCGTCATGCAGCTCTTGCAGCTCTGCCCGGAACGCCCGGAGGACCGCGGCAGCATCCAAGCGATCGGGACTTACTTTGGCCTTCTGAATTTCTTACGCGCAACGTTGGCGCGCATGTTTCCTTCGATGCGTGCCTGGACAGAATCGGAGCGCGGCAGTTGCGCCTATTTTGCCGCTATCGCTCTTGAGCGCCGCATAGCCTTCAGTCGCGGCATGCTCGCGCAGCAGATGGAAAGCTAACGCCTCGAACCACGGATCGGTCGGGCCTGCCGGTATCTCTTTCGCCACAAACCCATTCTTCTAATTGAGCGCACTTCCGCGGCGTGTTAATCTTAGAATGTTCTCTCCTCGCCGGAGTGGATGCGTCCGCAGCGCAAAACTTACCGGTGACTAAAACATGCTTGCAGTGTGGCGCGGTACTTCCGTCAAGCGTACGCGCCTGTCATTTTTGTGAATCTTCATTTACAGCCGATTTTTCGTCCGAGGAGCGTTTCGCGCCTGCCGGACCGCGGCGCGATCTTGCTTCCAGCACTACCGGCAGCCTAAACGGCGGCGAAAACCGAAACGTTCGCAATCCGAGCGAACGTGAGGCGGAGCAAGGCGCCGCTTGGCGCGGTGAACTTGCCCAGCGGTTGAACGCCTATCGAACGCGGCGGCGAAAACTTGCCCCGAACGTCGCACAGTCTCAGTTTGCGTTTGAAGAGCCTCCGCGAAAAATACCTTCTGGTGCTTCCGCTGCTGTTGCGGATCCCTTCATTTCCGATGCGGAAGATTTTTCTTTTACCATCGCGATTGGCCGTCCTTCCAAGAACCGCCTCCAGGAAGAATCCCGCATGGTAATCGACGTGTCTGTGCCATCAGAAGCAGAAACGTGCTCGCACGCTCAGACAGAGCCGGAACAAACGATTCCGCAGCCCGGTCTGTACCCAGTGGCCCCGATTGATGACCGCCGCCTGGCGGGATTGGTTGATCTTGGTTGTTTGCTGTTTGCCTACGGCGGCTTCTTAATGCTCTTTGGCTCCCTCGGCGGGCAGTTCACGCTAAGCAAGCTGAATGCGGTTGTCTACACGACGACATTCGCCATCGTCTATCTGCAATACTTCACTCTTTTCACAATTTTCGGTGGTACAACGCCGGGCATGATGCTGCGAAACTTGCAAGTGACTGGTTTTTCCGGGGAGCCCCCTACGCCCAGGCAAATGCTCTTGCGCAGCATGGGATATATGCTTTCCGCAGGAACCTTTTTCCTCGGCTTTCTTTGGTCGATGTGGGACGAAGACCAACTTACCTGGCACGACCGACTCTCGCGTACGTATCTGAGCGCTACGCAGACGTTTGCCGACCTGCAAACTACCAGCGTCGCGCACGGCCGCTGATTCTTCGTGAATAATTCCGCTCTGCACGGAGAAGCTGACGGCTGGAAATTTGAGATACAAATTTACCGCTGTGCCAAGCGAATGGCTGTTAGGCCGCACCGCATTCGCGGGCAATTCGAATCATGGCGTTGAGACTGCTCCCCACATCCTCCTCCGTAGTTGCCCAGGAAGAGACGCTGATTCGCATCGCTGTTCGGCCTTGCCAGACCGTGCCTGCGCACCAGCAGGTGCCGTCCTCCTGGATGTGTCGTATTACTTCGCGGGTCACGTCCGGGCTGCCGAAGGACACCAACACTTGATTGATCACCACATCATTCAACACTGCGAATCCTGCTTCCCGGAGGCCTTGCGCGAACCGCTGTGCATGAGCACACGTCCGCTCGATCAGCGCGGACAACCCGGAGCGGCCCAGCGATTTTAGAGCCGCCCACAATTCCACCCCTCGCGCCCGCCTCGATGCTTCCGGCGTGTGATGCATCGGTTCCCGGCGCGAACCAGGTTCGAGATAGGCCGCAGTGATTCCCATCGACGCACGCAGCGCAGCCCCGTCCCGCACGATGGCCAAGCCGCTGTCGTAGCCGACGTTAGGCCACTTATGCGCGTCGGTGGCCCAAGAATCAGCCTTCTCTAAACCGTGGGTAACATGTTCGTATCGCGGGGACACCCGCGCCCACAAACCGAATGCCCCGTCCACGTGAACCCAAGCACCCTGCTCGTGCGCCCATGCGCAGATCTCTTCGGCTGGATCAAACGCGCCCGTGTTCACATTTCCCGCTTGGATGCACACAATGGCTCGTTTGGAAAGCCGATGCAGTTTGTCCTTACGCATGCGTCCCTGGTTGTCTGCTTCAATGGTGGTCACTCGCTTCCGTCCGAAACCAGCCAGGCTCAACGCTTTGAGGATGGAGGCATGCACCTCTGCGCCAACGACTACTTCGATAGGCGGCGCACCGAACATTCCGTCCTCGATGACGTTCCACCCCTCACGTGCAAGAAGCGCCTGCCGCGCGGTCGCGAGTGCCGTGAAATTCGCCATGGTGGCGCAAGTAACCAATCCTCCTGCGCAATTCGCCGGCAATCCGAGGGCTTCACAAACCCATCGGATAACGACGTCCTCCAGTTCCGCCGCAACGGGCGACATCACCCGGAGCGCCGCATTCTGGTTCCACGCCCCAGCCAGCCAGTTGGCAGCCAGCGCCGCAGGCAGCATGCCGCCATTCACGAAACCGAAATAACGTCCACCAGTCGTTGTCACCGTGGCAGGAGAGCCCAGTTCGTCGAGCCTTGCAATCACTTCACTTGGCTCCTCGGGTGAGGTTGGAAAAGGCTCGTGCAACTCGGCGAGTGCAGCCATGGCGGACTCTGAAGGAGCCACCTTTCGATGGCCCGCGGCGCGAACGTACTGCTGCGCCCGCTCTGCCGCAAGAGTTAGAACATCGTCGCTCTGCGATTGCTGCCTTGTTCTTGTGTCAGTCGCCATTTTGGTTCTTCCCTTTTTTTGCTCGCGCGATTCCCGCACGTGAACCCACCCGTGCGGCGAAAGGTTTGCTTCGCCCCCGTTCGACTACCTTATTCAATCATTGTGGGAATGAAAGAGCCGAATTGTCCGCTTACTTCTTCGAAACTGCTTCGTCGGAAGCAATCTTGCCGTCGCGGATGAAGATAATGCGGTGCGCGTGCTGTGCAATGTCGTGTTCATGCGTAACAAGAATAATCGTGTTTCCCTGCCGGTAGAGATTCTCGAAAAGCGCCATGATCTCTTCGCCGGTTTTCGAATCGAGATTTCCCGTGGGCTCGTCCGCAAGCACGATCGACGGCGAATTCACCAGCGCGCGCGCAATCGCCACGCGTTGCCTCTGTCCGCCGGAAAGTTCATTCGGCTTATGAGTCATGCGGTCCAGCAAGTCCACGTGTTGCAGCGCCTTCTTCGCTTTTTCAATCCGCTCTTCGGCCTGCGTGCCGTTGTAGATCAGCGGCAACTCTACGTTGTGCAGAGCCGTCGCGCGGGGCAGCAGATTAAAGGTCTGAAACACGAAGCCAATTTCCTTGTTCCGGATGTAGGCAAGTTCATCGTCGTCCAGATCGCTCACCAACCGGCCCGCCAGCCAGTATTTTCCGGAGCTTGGCGAATCCAGGCAACCAATCAGATTCATCAGCGTGGACTTGCCCGATCCCGAAGGACCCATGATGGCGACGTATTCGCCTTTGCGAATCTCTACGTCCACGCCGCGCAGCGCGTGCACCTGCTCCGAACCCATTTCGTAAACTTTCGCCAGCGCTTCCGTTTTGATGACGACGCCGGAGCTGACAAGATCTTCCCGGTACGAATCTGTGGCTGGTGTCTCAACAGGCATTCGAATCTCCCTCGTTCTTGGCGGCGCGTCAGCTCTGCTGATCGTCCTGCTTCTTCGGGGCGCTGTTGTCCACCTTGATCTGGGACTCGGGTTTCAAGGTTCGCAGTGCCTTGTAGCTGCCAACCACGATTTCGTCACCGGGCTTCAAGCCTTTGGTGATTTCGATGTCTGTGACGCCGGCGATTCCCGTCTCCACCGGCCGGAATATGGCCTTCTTCGCGTTGACGACGAATACGCCTTGCACTTCATCCTTTTTGGGATCGCCGGGTGCCGGAGGCGGTGGTGCGGCGAGCGTCACGCTCGAACCGCCCTGATTCTTTGTATTCTTGGCAGCTTCTTCCAGATCCTTGCGCGTCCGCACGGCCAGCGCTTGAATCGGAATGGCCACGACGTTCCTTCTTTCTGCGGTCTTGATCTTGGCCGTCGTCGAAAGCCCAGGCCGCACGTTTTCCGGCGGATTCGACAGCGTTACCACCACCTTGAAATCCTTTGCCTCTTGCGTGCTTGTGGTGGTCTGTGTGGTCGTCAACCCGGAACTGCGTAACACGGCTTGCGAACCGATCTCCGTCACTTTGCCCTTGAAGATTTTCCCGGGCACCGCATCAATCGTCACATCTGCTTCTTGTCCAATCTTTACATTAACGATGTCCGTTTCATCGACCTTGACTTCCGCCGTCACCACCGACATGTCCGACAAAGTCATCAGGAAACTGCCGGTCGAACTTTGAATCCCCTGCACCACAAATTCGCCCAGACGCACCGGCAAATAGCTGACAATTCCGTTGATCGGAGATGTGTAGGTGGTCTTCTGCAGAATATCTTTTGCCCTCACCAGCACTGCCTTGGTCTGATTCACTTGCGAGCGTGTCTGATCGAGTTGCGCCTTCAGCGACTGCATCCGCGCCTTTGCCGAATCCACCGCCGCCACCGCGCCATCGTATGCGGTCTTGCGCTGGTCGAATTCCTGTTTGGCGATTAGGCCATCCTTGAAGAGTCCTTGCCCGCGGTCAAAATCCTGCTTCGCTTTTTCCAAGTTCGCTTGTTGCATCACAAGATCCGACTGCGCTGCTTTGTAGCTGGCTTCCGCTGCCTGCACTGCGGACTCCGCCGAAGTGATCGTTGCGGACTGTGCCTGCACGTCGGCATTTGCCTGGACGTTCTCCTGCAATAGCAGCTTGTCACCCTTCTTGACGTGGTCGCCTTCCTTGACCAGGATCGCGGTGATTCTGCCGTATCCTTGGGCGGTCACATTGGTGTAAGTCGTCGGCTTCACTTCGCCCGAAGCCGTCACCAGCGACACCAGGTTATCCTGCGTCGCCACCTTGGCCGTCTGGACGGTAACCACACCTTTGTTGGCCTGGTTTACGCTGAAGAGAACAATGCCGCCTAGAACTGCAACGGCCCCGACGCCAATCGCCACTTTGTGCCACGTCTTCATCTGATTCCCCTTCAACCCACTTCTTTGCGGTTGTATTTCTGGGTTCCCGCAGCGGACCACCCGCGCGCGGACACAAATGTCTCGCTCACTGCCTCTACCCTTACATACGCCCTTGCGGGTCGAAATGTTTCGCTGGAGGGTTACTCCATCTTCGCAGTCCGGGCTTCGAAGCAGGGGACCCAAGGGAGCCGCATCTCCGACGTAGGCGCGACTGGCCCTGTTTGACATTCTATGTGCAAAGCAACGGAAATGGAAGATTTCCCGTCCCGCCGAGGCGGGACTCTCGCTGACAACCGATCCGCTCCTTTGGACGCTAAGAGCGCCCAAATGTTCTGGTGGAATCGAAAGTTTCTGGCAAAAAAACTGCCCCCTTACGACGACGCGTTTGATGCTATACTCAACGAATTCGGCCGCTGTTTCCGGGCCGATCCGTCCGCGGAGAGGTGGCAGAGCGGCTGAATGCGGCGGTTTGCTAAACCGTTTTAGGGAATAAACACCCTAACGGGGGTTCGAATCCCCCCCTCTCCGCCATAGTTGTAATATCTTTGTTTTCTGTATGTTACAGTTCTTGGTGTCTATTCCGATGCAAAGATATAAAAAAGATGCTGTTACTTGACAAGTAAAAGTCGTGAAGCGAGTAGCCCGTAATCCAAGCACAATTCCGCACGAACAATCAGTTAGCGAAGGGAATCACTTCTGCGTGTATGCGACTTGGGAGGAAGAGCCGACCCACGAAGGCGCATGGCTCGAACCAATGGTTATGTCTGTTTTGCAGGAAGTGCAATGCGCTGCTGGCGACGGAATTCCATGGAATTCAGGATCTGCTTGAAGCGAGGATGCTGGCGGACGTTGGCCAGCAAAGGATCGATGCGCAGCCAAGCGGCTCGGTCGTCGCCTTTGCGCATGGAGCGGTCGAGCCAAGCAATGGCCCTGTCAGTTTCGCCGAGGACGGCATACACTTCTGCTGCATCGAGCGCGGCGAACGGTTGCAGGTCGGCATATTTGAGCACCTCCTCATCCATTTCCTTGAGCGCCAGCGCGCGTTTGCCTTCCGCTGCGTGGAGTTGTGCTTTTGCCATGCGCACACGGAAGTTCGGCGCATCCTGCGGCCGCAGGCGTTCGAGTGTTTGCCGGGCATTTGGCAGGTTTCCGGCGTCCAGGTAAGCGCGCGCCAGGCAGCGAAGCACGGTCGAATTCTGGGGGTCCTGCTCGAGCACAACTTCGTACGCGCGCACCGCCTCGGCGGTCTTCCCCCGTTCGCGAAGTATTTCACCCAGGACGTATCGCGCGGGCCAGAAGAGCGGTTCCGATTCGACGAGTCTCTGTGCCGCGCGCATGGCCTCTTCGTTGCCAAGGAAGCGCTCATGAACCAGAAGCCATACTTCGCCACCCAAATCGCCGGGTGCCAGCCGAACGGCTTGCAGGTATTCCTCGCCAGCCAGATCCATCTGGCCGTGGAAGAAATGAGCAGCGCCCAGCATGGCGTGCCCCAGAGCCATTTGCGGATCCTCGTTTATGACGCGGCGCAATTCTTCCTCGGCCCGGAAGATGTCTCCGGGATCGTTGGAGATACCACCTTCGACGGCAATGATATGAGTAACGGCGTAATAGGCGCGGGCTTCCGCGAAATTTGGGTCGAGCTTAAGAGCTCGCTCAAGCATCGAACGCGCTTGCAGGGGCTCAAATTGAAAGCGAATGAGAACCATGCCGCGCTGGAGGAGTTCATTGGCCTCGGGATTGGCCGAAGGATGCTTGATTATGAGCGCTCTCCCCACTGTGGGTTGACCCTTTGAAGGGGGCGCGGCATCGACCCCAGCGCCGGCGGGGGGCACCGCGGCGGGGCTCCAGAAGCGCATTATCGCAAAGAGCAGCACCACTAGAATTCCCAATCCAAGCAACGCCCAACCGATCCGGGCTCCACGAACGCCGGGGGCGGGCACCGATGAAACGACGAACCCTGAAGGGGGAAGGCGCTCGGGCGCAGCGGCCACTTCTATGCCGGGTTCGGCGGGAACCTGTGTCTGAGGTGTCCCTTGTGGGTGGGCCGCCACCGGGGCGATGAAGCGGTAGCCGCGGCGGGGCAAGGTTGCGACGTAGCGGGGTTCGTCGGCTGAATCGCCCAGCACGTCGCGTAGCTTCTTGATGGCGCTGTTCAGGCCAGTATCAAAGTCAACAAAGGTATCCGCAGGCCACAGTTTCTGACGGAACTCCTCGCGGGTAACCAGGTCACCGGGATGCTCCAGCAACAGCGCAAGCACCTGGAAAGGTTGGTCCTGCAGCTTCAGGCGGATGCCGTGCTTGTGCAGCTGGCCTGAACGCAAGTCCACGTCAAAGGCGCCGAAGCTGGCCCTGTGGGTTCGGGCGGTGAATTCCATAGCGGACCTTCGAGCGTGCCGGTAGTGTATCACGAACCACTTGCGGCCGACGGAATATGCACCGGACCGAATGCGTGCTCCGCACAACTGCCCTGAAGTCATAGAGCTGGACGATCAGAACTAAACACCTACAGACCATATCCCCGCCATTGCGCTGTAAGCCGCTTCGCGCCAATGTCGGCGTGCTCCGGCAAGCACGATCTGCGAACGCGTGTTGTGAGGAGGACGAGATGAGCAGGAAAACGCTGGCGATGAAATTAATCGCGGTTCTCGGAAGCGCGACCCTTGTGTTTTTGGTTGGATGCGGAGGCAACACGAGTCAGCCTCCGCCGCCTTCGCAGCCTGCGGCGGTTACCGTTTCACCGTCCAGCGCGACGGTTCAGACCGGTGGCGTGCAGCAATTCACTGCGACGGTGAGTCCCAACAGCGCCAACCAGGCCGTTACTTGGAGCCTCTCCGGAACAGGCTGCACGGGAGCAAGCTGCGGCACGATTGACGCAACGGGAAAATATGCTGCGCCTGCGAGCGTTCCCAATCCGCCGACTGTGACGGCTAGGGCCACCTCAGTCGCAGACTCAGCTAAGACAGCGATTGCCGCGGTTAACATCATGACCGCCGTGAATAATTCCGTCCCCGCGATCAGCGCTCTCTATCCCAGAGCCACCGCAGCTGGAGGACCGGCCTTCACCTTGGCAGTGGGTGGCGTGAATTTTGGGGCTAGCTCGGTCGTGCGCTGGAACGGCAGCGATCGGCCGACAGCATTTGTTAATAGCGGAGGGGTCACCGCCCAGATTCCGGCGGGTGACATTGCCGCGACTGGTACAGCCGCCATTACAGTCTTCAACCCGGGCGGGGGAAGCTCCAACTCCGTCGCTCTCAGCATAGGGGTGGGTCCAATCTCAGTGGCAGTGGCCGCGGATCCCTCCGGCAAGTTCGGCAAGTTCCTCTATGTGGCGAATGAAAATTCCAACGACGTCTCGATGTACACCATCGACGCCACCACGGGAGCACTAATCTCCACCGGGACGATAGCCGCCGGAACATCACCCTCTTCGGTAGCCGTGGATCCCTCCGGCAAGTTCGCCTATGTGGCGAATTCGTTCTCCAACAACGTCTCGATGTACACCATCGACGCCACCACCGGGGTTTTAACCTCCATTGGGGCGATTGGCGCAGGAGAGTATCCCTCTTCGGTGGCCGTAGATCCCTCCGGCAAGTTCGCCTATGTGGCGAATTCGTTTTCCTTCAGCGTCTCGATGTACACCATCAACGAGACCACCGGGGTTTTAACCTCTATAGGGGCGATTGGCACAGGAGACTATCCCGAATCGGTGGCCGTGCATCCCTCCGGAAAGTTCGCCTATGTGGCGAATTTCGGGGATCATCTTGCGGGAATTCCCGGCAGCGTCTCGACGTACAGAATCAACCCCGATGGGAGCTTAACGTCTACAGGAACAACAGCCGAACCGTACGAGGGTACCGCCTCCATGGCGGTCCATCCGTCCGGCAAGTTCGTCTACGTGGCGCGCGCCCGGTTCAGTTTCACCATCTCGGCGTACACCATCGACGCCACCACCGGAGCACTAACCTCAACAGGGAGGATTGAGGGAGCAAATGGGGGTACCACCTCCGTGGCCGTGCATCCGTCCGGAAAGTTTGCCTACATGACGAACGCTGATATATCTCCCGGAGTATTTGCAGGAGGCTCCACTAACGCGATCTCGATGTACACCATCGACGCCACCACGGGCGCACTAACGTCCACCGGGACGATAGCCGCAGGAACATTACCCAAGTCGGTGGCAGTAGATCCCTCCGGCAAATTCGCCTATGTGGCGAATAATTTCTCCAACAGCATTTCGATGTATTCCATCGAGGCCACCACAGGGGCCTTAGCGCTCATAGGGACGATCGGCCTGTGAACGGGCCCTAGTCAGGGGAGGGGCTCCGCGTCGATACCTTTTACTATTGCTATAAGATAAATTCCAAAAGGAGATAAGAACCGTGAACTCGAAATTGCGCAGGACATCCTCTGTGGTTGTTGTATTGGTCTTAGTAGGTGCGCTCCTTCACGCTTTCGGGGGGAACGCAGCCGCCCGGTCGAATCGTGAGGGCCGGTTACAAGGGACGTGGCGGGTGCAGCTCAATCCGAGAAACTGCCAAACGGGCGCTCCGATCCCTTCCTTTGCCGTTCTGCTGTCGTTCCATCGCGGCGGCACGCTCACCGAGGTTATCAACGCCCAAGCGCTCCTGCCCGGCCAACGGACACCTGGCCTCGGCGTCTGGAGCCACACCCAAGGCAATGCCTACAAAGGCGTTTGGGACGCCTTCATTCTCTTTGACTCTCCGGTATTCAAGAGAGGCGTGCAGCGGCTCATGTGGGACTTCGAGGTTGACGGCGACCAGCTTACTATCGCGGCCACGAGTCAGTTTCTCGACCCCAACGGCAACCCGTTCATCCCGCCCATAAACACCTGTGCCAGCGGCACGGGCACGCGCTTTGAGGAACCGCAAGACGAGGACTAACTGTCCATCGGCAAGCTCCCTTAGTGGGTCGGCGTTACTCGGGGAAGTTCACCAGGGGCCTGCATATATTGCAGGCCCTGGGGGGGGTTGCCCAGGCTTCCGGTCAGAAGGAGTATTTCAGGCCGAAGAAGATTCTTCGGTTACCGCCGTCGGTGGATCCTTCATCGAGGAACCCGGGATTGGTGATGCGCGCTTCGGGAATACCGTAGTTGCGCGTATTCGTCAGGTTGAAGAAGTCTGCGCGGAACTGAAGCTTGTGGCGTTCAGTAAACAACCGCGTAGACTTCGAGACACTCAAGTCTGCGTTGCCGATCCCATCGGCACGCAGTACGTTGCGGCCCAAGTTCCCTATTCGCTGCGCCACGGTAATCGTAGAAAATAGCGACGCCCCGCCTGCATTGCGCAGTTCCTGGATCGTCATACTCCCAATCGGCAGCGTGGTGTTGAGGTTTGGTCGAACTGCGTCTCCGATCAGGCCGGCAATCCCGGACAGAACTCCGGCGGGGTCCGAGCCGTTCAGGGCTCCAAAGGGTGTACCGCTCTGGAGTGTCAGGAACCCACCAACCTGCCAACCTCCGAGGAAACGCCCGAGAGCCCCGGCCTGGCTGCGATAAAACGGCAGTTCGTAAACCGCATTGACCGAGAATCGGTGCGGCCGATCGTAGGTAGAGCGGGCGCGCTCGGCACGTGGGTTGAAGGAGTCCTGAGCGATGGCCACTTCTCCACGGTCGGAAGGATTGAAGATATCTGACATCGTGTCAATGAACGAGCTCCAGGTGTAGTGCGCACCGACAGCGAAGCCGCTCTTGAACCGGCGATCCATACTGAGTTGCAGAGAATGGTAGATGGAGGACGCAGCGTTGGCGCGGATGCGGATCACACCGGCATTAGGATTGACTCGCGGACAGCCCGGCGGAGCGGCACATCGCGTAGTGGGGTTTCCATCAATGGTCTGGAAGAGCCCCGTTCCCTTGGTTCCCACATAGCCCACGCGGAACACGGTGTTTGCGTCCAACTCGCGCTGGATTTCCAGTGAGAACTGCTCCGCAATCGGGGCCCGAAAGTTTGCGTCGAGAATGGTGCGCGTCAACAAGTTGAGCGCGGCCGGGTCGCTCAAGTTGGGATTCAATGTGGGCAATGTCGTGAAAGCATTTACCAACCCGGGGCTGCTGATCGCCCCCACGAATGGAAAGGAAGTGGCCACGACTTGCGCCAGATTAATAAACTGATAATCGTTTACCCGCGCGTAACCCCCACGTACGACGAGTCTGTTTCCCCCTGTCAGAAACCGCAACCAGCTACCGTCGCCGGTCTTCGGATTCCAGCTAAAGCCAAAGCGGGGCTGGAGGTTGTTGAGATCTCGCCCCGGCCTCGGCTCAAGGCGAAACACGGCGTCCCCGCCATTGGTGGCCTGGATGGCGTCATTGACCGGGAACAAGCTTGCCAAGGCGTTTCCGGGGGTTTCGTAGCGCAGACCCAAGGACAGAGACAAAGTGGGGTGCACCTGCCAGGTATCCTGGGCAAAGAAGAAGTAGTCGTACGACCGGTAGTATTGAATGGCCTGACCGCCGGGCAGTGGTCTATTGATGTTCGCTACAGCCGCGACGTCGTTAATGAAGTTTTGGATGGACACGGTCCCGGCAGGGAGTCCCAGCCCTGCCTGGCTGGTGGGGTACGTCAGCCGGCCGCGGAGGAACGGAAAGAAGGAGCTCTTGATATGCACACGCCGGAAATCGAGCCCAAACTTCAGCGCATGGGCACCGCGCGTCCAAGCGATCGTCTCCTGCAATTGATACGTGTTGGTGAACGCGGACTGCGGGAGGTTCACCGCCAAACCGATCGCCGTCCGCGAGGCCGAGGCGGCAAATCCGGTCAGCCCCAGTTCCGGAATCTCGATAGACGGGATGGTCTCCGAACTTGGGTCCGCCGCGGACGTTTTATTCGAACGACGCTGCCACGAAACGCGGAATTCATTCAGCACGCGCGGAGTGAAGCTGCTGGTCAAAAAAACAGACATTGCCTGTGGGCGAGCCACGTTCTGGGTTGTCAGACCCGGTGGGGTTGCCTGCCCCGTCCCGCCCTGCTCGCTGTCGCTGAACAAGTAGCGGCCGCCCATGGAATGTCGCGTGTTGAAGGTGTGGTCCACGCGGCCAGAGGCCTGCCAGTTGCTAAAGAAGAACGGCGTGGAACCGGTGATCGTTCCAGTCGGAACATTGACCCGAGTGTCTCCACTGCACGACGGCAGCGTCCCCCCGCCGACGCAATAGGTGGCAACCGTCGGGTTCCCGCTGGGAGAATGAGTGCCCTGCGTTGCCGCGCCAGGCACAAACTGCAAAAGGGCGGCAACCTGAGGCCGCGACCCGACGGTGGACTGTAGCAGGGCCTTACCTGCCTCCGTGGGCACGCCGCTGATGGACGTGCCGGAGCCCAGCGCGCGATCAGTCCACCGCTGCACAGAGCCGAAGAAGAACGTACGGTTTCGCCAAATGGGCCCACCCAAGGTGCCGCCGAACTGGTTCTCAATTCTGAAGGGTGCCCCTTCGCGGCCACCGGAAAGTGAACTGCAAAACCGCGGATCCGTTAGTCCGGCGCGCTTGTCCAGATTGCTGCACGAGTTCAAGGCATTGTCGTTGTGGAACCAGAATGCCGAACCATGGAAGTCGTTCGTTCCGCTCTTGGTGACCAGGTTCACCACCGATCCCGCTGCCCGGCCGTATTCGGCGGAGAACTGGTTCGTGATCAGTCGGAATTCCTGAACGATTTCCGGATTGTTCATCACTTGCTGTCGCCCAGTGACAATGGGTTCGTTAGAGTCTTGACCGTCAATCATGAAGTTGTTGCCGCGAGGACGCGAGCCATTCGTTGAGAAGTTCGTGCCCGCTGCAAACATTGTGTTTCCGCTGTTGAGTTGACTGACTCCAGGAGCCGCGAGGGCAAAAGCGAAAACGTCCCGGAACCCGCCTCCGCCTGGCGGGGGCAACGTCGGAAGGTCGGTTAACCGCCGCTCATCAAATCGCACACCGACTTCCGGAGACGTCGTGTTCAGCAACGGCGCATCTTCGGTGACGGTAACCTTCTCGGTCGCGCCTGCGACCTCCAAGGCTGGGTTGACCACCGCGTCTTGATTGAGCAGGAGCATAATGGGGCCGCGCACGTATCTGGCAAACCCAGTGTGCTCAACGGTCAATTCGTAAGGTCCAATCGCAAGCCCCGGGAATCTGAATCTACCGTCAGATTCGGTTACCAGCGAACGTTTAAGGTTCGTGTCGAGGTTGCGCACGGTTACGGTGGCGCCAGCAACCATACCCCCCTGGACATCTCGAACAGTCCCGAAAATCGTGCCCGTGGTCGCCTGGCCAAACGCTCGGTGTGCACTCACAAGACAAATAGCACACACCAGGAACCCCGCGAAGAGCCAGAACTTGCGAGTCTCTGGTTTACTCGTGGGTCGCTCCTCCCGCTCAAAAAGTGAATTGCGGAAACTTGCTGCTGTCCACAGGTACCTGTGGGCGGCCAGCCGCGCGGACGCTTTGAATTTCAAACGAACCCCCAACCCTCAGCCCCACAACTGCCGCTCAAGGTAGTCAGACTAGTAGGGACAACCCCGTCCCTGGTTTGTAAATCCTCTGCCCAAATACGGCGATTGTAAAGTTCGTCCCGGAATGGTCGGCAACCCGAAAACAATCGCGAGGCTTCGGACCAATGGTCGGCCAGATGAGAGTCTTCCTTGGTGTCTATTTGGTGTCGGTTTCTATAGGGCACCAGGCAGACTTGGGAGGAATGCACAGACCTAATAGAAATTCAGCTAAGCGCCTTACCTACAGCAAGATATGGACAATTCTTTCATTTCTAATGACTTAGACCAGAAAGCTGGATGAGAATCCCCCCCTCTCCGCCATTCCTTAAGTACAACCACCGTCGAGGCTTACAGGCTCTACCCCTTTAGCGCATAAATTGTAAGGTACAGATAAACTAGTAGTAAATAATACGACGGTCTACAGGTTTCGGGGACGTTCAGCCGTTTCGCCAGCTCGGTTGGGTCTATCACTTCTACTTCGACTTGATTCATGGATGTTCGGCTAAACGAATCGAATTGAACGCGCTAGATTGATTTGTGAGAGCCATCAATCGGTTGGGTCGGAGTTGCCTTTTCCGTCGCAAGGTGCTGCTGCGCTTTGCTGACGGTTAGCCGCGCGTAGTACAGCGGGTCGCTTTTCTCACTGCTGCGAAAATCCGCGATCCTGCCGATGATTTCTTCGGGGTCGTCGCCGCGGGCGAGGGCGCGCTTCGCATAGATCCAGTCGTGCTCGGACTGGCTCAAGGGTCGCCTTTCAGAAGACCGTTGCGTTAACAGCCTATAGTGCGCGCGGAAGTCGTTGTCGATCGGCTCAGTGCGTAGACAAAAATCTTGTAGGTGATGAATGCGGTCGGTGTGCTTCTCGGCTTGCACCCGAAACTCGGTTTGATACTTTCGGTTGACGAATCCCGGGAGACGCAGAACGCGAGTGGAATCAGTGGCAGCAGGATCGCCTCCGAGTTTGCGTGCCATGGCACGCAGCAGGGCCTCGCCGTGTTCCCGGTCAATACCCTCGACCCGCCACACAATCTGGAATTTCTCAGGCGATGTATTTACGGTGTAATTCGGCGGCGGCACCAGGTTGGATTGTCGAATCTTCGCCAAGGCCGACGGGCCATCGTGATCGATGTCCAGGTAAAGATGACGGATGGTCTGAATGTCCTCCTTAGTTCGCGAGTGGGCCCCGGGTTTCAGGGTGTTCATTCCGATGTAGATGTCGCATGCCTCTTTTTCATTCTTGTGCTGGAGCCATTCCTGAGTGGAAGTTCCCGCGATCCGTTCAGCAGTCGCGATACGCTGGATCGTTTCGCCCGTACCACCGTTGCGGACCAGGACGGCAATCCGATCAGATGGATGAAAGTTTGTGCGGATGTATTCGCTGGCTGAGATGTCCTTCATGTGTTTCGACTTTCGTCCGTCGTCATTGGGATGGCTCCTATCTCTGGTAGATTGCACAGTAATCGAAGGGGTCGCCGTCGGCGTCGTAGCTGTTGATTTCGAGAACTTCCGAGATGTAGCGGCGTCCTGGTCTGCGCTCGATCTGAATCACGACATGGAGCGAGTCAGCGATGTTGCTCTTGATAGCTCGGTAGAGTAGCTCGACGCCGCTTTGCAACACGCGACTCGTGAAGCGGGCGAGGCCCTGCTTCGCCGAATTGGCGTGAATCGCTTCGCTGATGAAGTCATCGAGAATGAGATGTTATACCCTGTAAAACAGAATCCGTCCTGACGGACCGAGTTGCCGAAGGAAGTGGAAATCCGCCGCGTTGCGCATCAGCCATAGAATTCTGAGAGAGCAGCCAGTCCGGAAAGTAGTCGGGCAGGGCTAAGTTAGCGAGAGCTGTTTGGATCAAGTCCGAATCCGATCCAATTCCCGTCCGACCTCTTGCTTTCGCAACGACCGCCTCCGGCATTTTCCTTGGATCGTCTTGGCACGGGTGCGGAAGAAAAGCCCGACGTGTTCCTCACGGGAGAGAGTCTCTCTCTGCGCTTCCAAGTGGGGGTTCTGCCCGTTTCGCCTTGTCTACGGACACGCTGACCGATGTGCGGTCTCCGGCGAGTGCTCCTTGCGGCTGGTCTCATGTTTAAGGGCGGGCCTTACGCCTGGGCAAATACGATCCGTTTCTCCCCTTGCAGGGAATCATGAAGAGCAGCTGCCACAGCCATGCCGTCCACAATGCCTTCCAGGGCTTTTGCTTCTTCTCGCGTCACGCGAAAATTCGTGGCCCGCGGGCGCCGCAAGATGCTCAAGGTAGCGAATTCCGCCCGCGATGAAAGATACGTCCGTTGAATCGCTGGTTCGATCAGCTTGAGCAATCGGATCTTTACGCGAAGGCGGTCTCCTCGGAACTTTTCACTGTTCCGGATGAACAGCAGTTGTTCTTTCGGCTCCGGTTGAATCCGCGGCGGCTCGGATACCTCCGCCAGTCCGATGATCCCTCCCCGCGGACCCGACTCCCACACATACACCCTGTCTCCCGATTTAATCTGTTCCTTGTGCTGCTGGACGAGCCAGGTATGTTCCCTAAGGGTGCGAACTGCACTCCGAACGTCGGAGAATTCCGAGCTGGCTTGAAAGATCCAGGTGTTCCGGCAGTCTGCCGTGGTACCTATCGGCTCTTCCTTCTTCTCTTCGTGTTGTGCCCCGTCTTGAGCCGGCCCTTTCCCGGAAACATGCGCATGAGAAACGCACCAAGGAGGAACCCCGTTCGTCCCACTGGTTTCCTTTCCTGTGCGAGTCATTGCTTTATGGGGGTCGATTCCATTGCCTGCCAAGCCGCCACCGGGCTTGATGACTTGAATCCCGATGCATTCCACGGAATCACCACGAACCTCTAAAACCAAAGAAATGTTTAGTTCCAACGCCTTGTCCGATATCACAGTCCATCTCCAAAATCCGCGCCCTTTCTTGGGGCACGCAATGCTCGAATTCAGCTCCAGGGCTGATACCGACAGAGCGAACCAATCTCGCGAATTTGGGTGTTCCGAAAGAAACAATATTCCCGCGCGTGCGTGGCCAGAAACGATCTTTTACTTCGCATACTGAGTATTATCCTGGTGATTCTTCTGGCCCATGCATGTTAGAACCGTAGACTCCCGCCGGTTAGACGGCTGTCATCTCGGCGCCCGAGGTTTCTTCTTGGAAGCGCAGCAGAGCCTGGATTTTGAGGAACTAGCCCATCGGCTGACCGCTTTTGGGCTGCGAACCTTTAACGAGTTTGGACTCGGTGGGCGTAACTCTACAGTCGCCGGCGTCGGTCTGTCCGTCGACGACTTTGTCTCGGCAGTCTTGGTGGAATATATGGAAGGCAAGCTTCAACATCAAGCCTCCCGAGGCGATTTGTTCTCCCTGCTGGCGACCGCCTTGCGCAATGACATTATCGATTCCCTTCGTAAGGCTGCACATGCCCACGAGGAGAGCCGATCCTCGCTTCCTGCCGAACGGGATGCCGATCCTGCTCCCCTGTCGCTCGACGAATTGCCGGGATCGACCATAGATTTTGCGGGGTCCATCGATGAAGAGCGGTACGGCGAACGTGCCCGGACTGCCTTTGCCGGGGAACCGGAACTAGCAGAAGTTGTGAGGGCGGTGCTGGAACTCAACCTTTACAAGCCCCGCGAAATAGCAGCTGAGTTGGGCATTACTGCAGCAGAGGTGCAGAACAGGAAGAAGAGGCTGCAGCGGCAGCTCATCGATCACAACTTGGTAGAGAGGAAAACCGCATGAGCGAACAGAAGGAAAAGGATCTTTTTCCGCAAAAGGCGCGGTTGGCTCAACTGTCCGACAGCTTGTACGGCAGCCCGAGCGAGCTGGTTGCCCGGGAAGCCCGGGAACTCTTGCGGCGCGCAGGAATTGATCCGGAAGACGTCGAAGCACGCCTTTATCGAAAGTTTGATGCCCTAGCAAAACAGTACGCGGCAGCAGGCCGGCCCGTTCCGACGCTCTTGAAACAGGCGCTTAGTGACTTGCGTCCAGGCGCACCCGGTTCCCCAAAGGAAAGAGCATTAGTTCGCGAAGCCCGAGCGGCCATCCGGAGTGTCATCGACCATGCTCAGCGTATGCAGGAACGACTCGCGAGGCTGCCGCGTGTGACTTTGGCTACCGCCTATCGCAACAAGAAGGAACTCTCGGAACGGGACAAGAAACTCCTGGACGACCTCGCCGAGGATCTTTTGAAACACAATAATCGCAGCCGCCCGAAAGACGGTCGATGAGCGGGTCGCAAAAAGGCGGCGCCTATGCACGCGCCCTCGCGCGCGAACTGCCGCTCGAGCATGGCGATCTGCGGGCAATCGCTTCGCGACTCGGACTCCAAATTCGCGAGGTGGACGCTGATGGGTTTGACGGCGCCTTGATTCGAGCGCGCGAGATTCCTTTGGGAACGATTGCGATCCGGCAATCGATCCGCGAGGCTGGCCGCAAGAATTTCACGCTCGCCCATGAAATCGCTCACTTTTTGCTGCCCGATCACGACCTGACGGAGCTCGTTTGCACCAAGTCCGACATCGGGAACTGGGGCGACTGGTCGCGAGAACTCGAGCGCGAGGCCGATGAATTTGCCGCCGAGCTTCTCCTGCCCGCTTCCGCGGTCCAGCCGATCGTCGAGTCCGCACCGCCTTCTCTGCAAGTGATCGAAAAAATCGCCCAGCGATTTCATACTTCTCTTTCGGCAGCGGCCTGGCGGTACTGCGATCTGTCGAAGCAAAGCTGCGCGATCGTATGGGCCACGACTGACCGAATCGATTGGTCGAAACGCTCGAGACACTTTGGCTTTCCGCTCCAAAAGGGGGCGCCCCTTCAGCAAGGCACGTTTGCGTTGCAATGCTTTGCGGGAACACCTGGTCCAAGCAAACCGCAGGAGCTCCCCGCGCGTTTGTGGATCTCCGCAACCGGTTTTCCAGAAGATGCCCCCATATGGGAGGAGTCCAAGGCGCTGCCCGCTTACAACAGTGTAATTTCGCTGCTTTGGATCAAATCGTAGGTTCAACGAAGGCCGTGGTAGAGCCTGGCGTTGGTGCAGGCGGGCAAGAAATCATCTAGGAAATCAATCGAAGGAAGCTTGGGGCTAGTCCAGACTGCAAGCCCGCGATAGCCCCAAGTTCTCGGTCATTGCTAATCGCCGGTATGCTCGTCGGCGAGCTCGCTCCCGCTTTGCGCTCCATTGCTTGGAGCCCGCGTAAGGAAACGTACATCGCTTGCCACCACTTCTGTGGAGCGGTGCTTCTGGTTTTGCTTGTCGATCCAGTTGCGGATGATGAGCTTTCCTTCGACATAGACCCGCGCACCTTGCCGCAGGCTTGCGCTTACCGTTTCCGCAAGGTCTCCCCACACCTGAACCCGGTGCCACGCAGTCTTTTTTTGCCACTCGCCCAAAAGGTCTTTGTACGACTCCTCGGTTCCCAAAGAAAAATTCGCCACGATCTGACCGACTTTGGTATGCCTCACTTCGGCATCCCGGCCGAGTCGCCCCGCCAACATGACTTTGTTGACGGCGTTCTGTCCCTCGAGATCCAGCTGGTTCCCGTTAGGTTGGGCCGAGCTCGTCGGCGAAGAACGCTGCGGCGTCTTACCGCTACCGTTTTGTTCCGCCGGTGTTTCTGCGGGCTGCCCAGGCGGTCTCGGCGGAGAGGCCGGTGTGCCGGTCCCGCTCGGGGTTTGCGCCTCCTTTTCAAACTTTGCCTGCTTTGCACCCTCGGCGAGCGCAGCATTCACTTCCAACGACATATTCGATACCACTTTACATCTCCAAATTGAGCGCCCTGTACAGCAGCACCCAATCCATTTGAATTTCAGCAGCAAGTGCTGATATCTCTGAAGCGGACTGCTAGCTCGGATTTTGCCATTTCGGTGGGCGCAACATTTTTCCCACGCACGGCCAAACCGGTCTGCTATTTCGCTTACGTAGTGGATGTACCCGGCGCTTGAAAACAGATGTCGCTGCGTTCTTCTCACAACCAGAAGTCAACGCACGTGTCGCACGCAGAACGGCGATGCGCATCGGCGTCGGGTCGAGGGCCCTCTGACTTGACAGCGCAGGTAAAATGAGTTTACCCAGATGGAAGGGTTCACCGCTTCGTTTTTCTATCCTTGAGCAAACCGCGACAGGAGGTAAATTTCATGTTTGAGTCTATGGCCTCTCACTCTCGTTTGGCATCCAGCGCCGCATGGACCATCGCCAGCTCCGTTAACCGCGTCCTGCCTGGAGGGGCGCTGCCCGCACCAAGCTGGGCGCCGGGTCGGCTTCTGAAGAAGCACCAACGAACGCCAATGAGGACGGGGGTTCCGAGGCACACCCTGTCGCTCTGCCCGGATTGCAACCGCGAAGCAGTCGAGGCGGTCATCAGGGGCCAGAACGATGTAGCCGGTTTTAGGGAGCGTCCGGGGATCATTGACGCCGAGATCCTTGAGGAAGGCGGGCGAATCCTCATGCGAAAGGCGTGCGAGACGCATGGTCCATTTGAGGACGTGCTATCGAACCATCCCGATTTCTTTCAGAGAATGGAAGCGCAGTCCTTGGGGGGCGACTTCGATTGCGTTGGCGACCGTGAGGTCCACGACCACGGCCCTAACAGTATCCGGGCAGGCCGAGGGTCGTATTTGATCGTGGATCTGACCAACCGATGCAACATGATGTGTCGACCTTGCTTCATGGACGCTAACGGAGTTGGTTACGTCGACGAAACAGATATGGAAGACCTGAAGACAATTTTTGAACGGGCGGGCTCTTTCAAGCCTAACCGCGAAATCAACGTCTTGTTCTCCGGTGGCGAGGCCACACTCTCTCCGATCTTCCTTGACGCAATTCGACACGCGAAGAGCATGGGCTTCCATCGTCTTCACGTTTCGACCAATGGTATTCGTTTTGCGGAAAGCCGAGATTTTGCGGTCGAGGCGAGCGCCGCCGGGTTGCACGGAGTGTACCTGCAGTTCGATGGCGTCTCCGAGGAGAAGAACAAACATCGCGGGCTCGGAAATTACATTGAAGTGAAGCTCCGCGCCCTGGAGAACATCGCTGCGGCTGGAATGCAAACCACCTTGCAAGTTACCGTGGTCAACGGTCTCAACAATGATTGCGTGGGAGAGATCGTGCGCTTCGCTCTCCGCAACGCCGATCAAATCCACGGCGTAATTTTTCAGCCCGTTATGTTCACCGGCCGCGACGAGCGCATATCCACTGAGGACCGCTATGCAGAACGGTATCCTCTCTCTCAACTCGCTTACGACCTGCAAGCCCAAACCTCGATCGACTGGAGGCCCATGCGGGATTGGTACCCAGCTTCGGCGTACGCGATCTTCAGCCATTTAGATGATGTCCTTGACCGGGGTTCAGAGCGCGGAAGTCTCTTTCCTGACATGCATCCGGACCACGCGATAATGAGCCCCTTGCTTGTGGATACTGATAAAGGGAAGGCGATTCCGATTCCAACGTTCTTCGATCTCGGAAGGTTCATGCAAGACGTTGTACAAATAACAGATTCCGGTAGGCCGCCTCGGGTGACCAGGGCCATGGTTTTGCTTTCACTTCTTCGGAATTTCAACCAGGCGAAGGCTCCCTCGGGATTGGGACCCTATGAGCTCCGTAGTCTGTTTGAGGGCTCATTGTATCGTTTCACGAGAAGCGACGACGATTGGTCGCGGCAAGCATCTGCGAAAACCGCGCACTGGAGACTCATGTTTTTCAATGGGATGTGGTTCCAAGA
>JBARRT010000210.1:0-144240 GCA_049644365.1 Candidatus Acidiferrum sp.
CGTCAGGACCAACAAGTTCATCGAGCAATTCCTGATATTCTGGGCCATCTTCAACGGCTCCGGCCACCCTGCAAGCTGGGTTGCGTATCATCGCCTGCATCACTCTGTCACGGACACGCCCGAAGACATTTCCAGTCCGAAACAAGGCGGCTTCTGGTGGGCCCATTTGCGCTGGCTCTATCAAACGCATCCCGCCGACAAGCAGCGCTGGGCTCCTGAACTCAACAACGGCATTTACAAGATCTGGGGCTGGGCCGAGACACCCGTCATTGTTTTTTCCATCTTTGTGGGCCTGATTCTCGGCTTCGGCTGGATGGGTTTCTTCTGGATGGGCGCCATCCGCCTCGTCTATTCGCTGCACATGCAATGCCTGGTGAACAGCCTCACGCACCTCAACAAAGTCGAAGAGGGCGACTCCAGCATGAACGTCTGGTGGCTCGGCCCCTTCCAGTTGACCGCCTGGGGCGAGAACTGGCACAAGAACCATCACACGCACGCGGGCTCCGCACGCCTTGGCCTGCGTTGGTATCAGACCGACATCGGCTGGTATTTCATCTGGATGCTCGAAGCCGTCGGCCTCGCCCATTCCGTGAAGCGCCCCCGCACTTCGTAATCGGCCGGGCGGATCGCTGCAGCTCTGATTTTTTTTCCGCATGTACGCGCAAAAATTCAACGTCAACGTGATCATCCGCGGCGAAACTCGCGCCTGCCCGCTCGAATGGCTCGATCAATTCTGCATGCGCAACTTCACCAACTCCGCTGACTTTGACGACACGCTCCCCGTCGCCGCCGGCAAAGTCGAAGCGAGCTACCGCCTCACTCCGGAACGGTTCGCCGAGGGCCTGGGGGCGTGGCTCACGCAGCGGGGCAAAGGCGAAGGCCAGCCGGTCCTCGTGCAAGTCACGCGCGAATAATTTTTCTGAAGTCTTCCGAAGTTAGGTACAAACGGGATCTTCACCGGGGAAAAATAAATTACGTTAGGCTGCGGAGTCACGTTTCTCGCCGCGAAGCGCGGCGCGGATCTGCGGCAACGCGGCCAGCGCCGCGGCTTCGCCGGCCGCAACCATCTCCGGCGTTTTCGTGAAATCGTCCCACACGAACTGCTTCACATCCGGCTCGATGATAATGTCCGCCTGCGTGCGCCACGCCAGATCCGAGTGCCGCTGCAGGATGTTGAACGCGCGGCTGAGGACGTCGGTAAACGTGCGAGGCTGCTCGACGTTTCCGGCTTCGAGATAAACGGCGATAACCAGGTCCGCGCCAAGAAGCAGAGCACCTTCGATGGGCACCGGCGCGGTCAAAAATCCATCGACGAGTGTCCGTCCATCGTACTGGATTGGCACGAACAGGCCGGGGTAGGCGCAGGAAGCGCGGATCACCGGCGCGAGCGGCCCGTGGGAATAGTAGACGGATACTCCCGCGTTGATATCAGTCGTAGCGACAGAGAACGGCGTTTTCAATTCTTCAAACGTTTTTGCGGGCGAAAAGCGCGCCAGATATTTCTCCATGCGCTGATTGGTGGCCAGGCCCAGCCAGGACGGCGTCCAGCGCCCAAAGTCCGCGAAAGTCGTGAGACTGCCAATTTGTTGCATCTCTTCCAGCGATGCGCCGGCGCAGTACCCGGCGCCGATCAACGCACCTACACTCGTGCCGGCTACGCAATCGATGGGAATGCCTGCTTCGGAAAGAACGCGGAGCACGCCGATGTGCGCGATCCCGCGCGCGAATCCGCCGGCGAGCGCCAGTCCGACGCGCGGGCGCCGGTCCGGTTCACTCTCCTCGCCGAAGGCAAACGAATGAAGCTTGTCCTTTGCGGTGCGCAGCCATCCGAGCGGGCCGGTGGCCTTTTCGTTTTCCGCCATCTCTCCATTGTAGCGCCAGGGCAGGAGTTCGAACGGGTGTTTGACCGCAGCATGCCGGTTTTGTAACCTGTCCATCCGTTCGAATCGCGTAAGAAGGCGTGCCATGAAACGTCGCATCGAAAAAGCAGTGGTGCTGGGCGCAGGAACGATGGGCTCGCGAATCGCGGCGCACTTCGCAAACGCCGGCCTGCCGTGCATTTTGCTGGACATCGTGCCGCCGAAACTGCCGGCCGGGGCTCCAGCGGCGGAGCGCAACAAAATCGTGCGCGCGGGATTGGAGGCGGCGAAGAAATCGAAGCCGGCGGCATTTTTTACGGCGTCGCTTGCGGAAAAAATCGCGATTGGAAATTTTGAAGATGATCTCGCGCGGTGCGCTGAAGCGGACTGGATCATCGAAGTGGTCGCGGAAAATCTGGAAATCAAGCGGAACTTGCTGGCGCGCGTGGCGCAGTTTCGAAAGCCCGGCGCGATCGTTACGACGAATACCTCGGGATTGCCGGTTCATCTGATCGCTGAGCGAATGAGCGAGGAGTTTCAGCAACACTGGGCAGGAACGCATTTTTTCAACCCGCCGCGGTATCTCAAATTGGTCGAAGTCATTCCAGGGCCGAAGACTTCGAACGACGTCGTCGAGACGCTGAGCGATTTTTGCGACAAGAGACTCGGCAAAGGCGTGGTGATCGCGAAAGACACGCCAAATTTCATCGCCAACCGCATCGGAACGTTTTCCATGCTCAACGCATTGCGCTTGATGGGGACGCTGGGAATGACGGTGGAGGAAGTGGACGCGTGCACCGGGCCGGCAGTGGGCTGGCCAAAATCGGCGACGTTTCGAACGGCAGACATCGTCGGTCTCGACGTGCTGGTACACGTGGTGAAGAACATTTATGAAACGGCGCCGAATGACGAATCGCGCGAGATGTACAAGGTGCCAGCGCTCGTGGAAGAAATGGTCAAGCGAGGCTGGCTCGGCGACAAGACAGGACAGGGTTTTTACAAGAAAGTGAAGGGCGAGGGCGAAAAGGAAATTCTGACGCTGGACGCCAACACCATGGAGTACCGCCCGCGCCAGAAAGCGAGATTCGCGTCGCTCGAGATGGGCAAAGCCATCGAGGATACGCGCGAGCGGCTGCGCGCGCTGATCGGGCCGGTGCTGGAAGGGCAGAAGGGCGACAAAGCGCAGCAGTTTTTGTGGGGCGGACTTTCCGAGACGTGTCTGTATGCGGCGCGGCGCGTGCCGGAGATTTCGGACTACATCGAGGATGTCGATCGCGCCATGCGCTGGGGATTTGGCTGGGAGCTCGGGCCTTTCGAAATGATGGATGCGATCGGCGTCAAAGCGTTCGCGACGCAAGTGCAGAAGGAAGGGCGCACGCTGCCGCCCGTGATTGAAAGAGTGCTGGCAAGCAGCCGCAAAGGCTTTTACGAATCGGAAAAAGGCACGACAACGGTCTTCGATCTCGGCAGCGGCGCCGCCAAGAAAGTGGAAGAGCCGAAAGGCGTCATCATTCTGAAGTCGCTGAAGGAGGCCGGGCGCGAAGTGGAGCGCAATTCCGGCGCGAGCCTGATCGATCTCGGCGATGGCGTGGCCTGCGTGGAATTTCACGCGAAGATGAACGCCATCGGCGCCGACCTGATCGCCATGATCCACAAAGGATTGAAGCGCCTGGAGACGGATTTCGACGCCATGGTGATCGCCAATCAAGCGGTGAATTTTTCCGTCGGCGCGAACCTGATGCTCGTTCTGGTTGGAGCGCAGGAACAGGAATGGGACGAGCTGCACATGGCGGTGAAGCAGTTCCAGAACATCAACCTGGCGATCAAATACGCGCCGAAGCCGGTGGTGGTGGCGCCGCAGGGAATGGCGCTGGGCGGCGGCTGCGAAGTAAGCCTGCACGGAGCAAAAATTCAGGCCGCCGCGGAAGCGTACCTCGGCTTGGTCGAAGCGGGCGTCGGCTTGATTCCCGGCGGCGGCGGGTCGAAGGAGATGCTCATCCGCGCCAATGAACACGCGGCGGGCGGCGAAGACCTGGATCTGTTTCACGCTCTGAAGCCGGTGTTCGAATGCCTCGCCATGGCGAAAGTGGGGACGAGCGCGGAGGAATGCCGGGAGCTGGGCTATCTGCGCCGCGAAGATGGCGTCTCCATGAACCGCGACCGGCTGGTGGCGGACGCAAAAGAAGCGGCACTGGCGCTGGTGCGCGGCGGGTACAAGCCGCTAGCCGCGAGCTGGCAGGAAGGTGCACAGACCACGCAGATCAAAGTTCTTGGCGAGCAGTTCCTCGCCGCGGCAAAACTTGCTATTCATATGATGCTGCGCGGCGGATACGCTTCGGAGTATGACGCGCACGTTGGCCGCAAGCTTGCAAACATCCTCGCGGGCGGACCGCTGACCGCGCCGCAGATGGTCAGCGAACAATATGTGCTAGATCTGGAGCGCGAGGCTTTCGTCTCCCTCTGCGGCGAGAAAAAAACACAAGAGCGCATCGCACACACGCTGAAAACCGGCAAGCCGCTCCGCAATTAGGCGTGGGAGTTCTTACCGGACGAATCGAGGTTTTGGTAGTGGGTCAGTTTCCGGTAAGCGTTAATCGGGCAATTGAAAAGGGCTGTTCACTCTTGTGAACAGCAGGTGGGCTATAATCCGCAAAAGTCAGGGTGCGTGGAGGAGGGACATAAGTGAATAAGAAGCTCTCAGCACTAATTTTAACAGCAACAGTCCTGTTTGTTCCCTTCAGCACAGCACAGGAACCTGTTCATAGGCCCGTGCTACAAGGAGGGCCGCCTGTTCCGGCTTTGCCGACTCTGCATCCATCCACCGTCCCGGCACCCGCACTGTCGATATGTGCAGCTGATTTCAATTTATGGGCTTCGGAGCTGCGCGACCCGCAAAAAGGAAAGAAAGTGTTGGACTCCTTGAGTTTCAAAGAACTTCAAGAAAGACGGGAACGCCTTGCCAGTTGCGTGCTGGCTTATCCACAGAGACAGTTTCCTCCCCATGTTCCATTTTCCTACACAATGCAGGAGGAGAAGCGATTGGTTGATTTTATGGTTCGACATAACCTTGTTGACCAATTTATCCAAGAAGATGAAGCGGGACAGCGTTAAGGAGCGCCCGTCGCAACCAGACGCCTCGCCCATCACGGGGGCAAGGATGGCAGGGATAATGCCAAAGGGATGCCCGACAAAGAAGCCAGCGAACCGCGCAGCAGGTATGTACCGTTCAGGATGACGAAGGAGGAGTTGAATCATGGCCGCATCCACGCTTGCCGCGCGAAACGGGCCAGAGAGATATCATGCTGACCGTGCAAGTTTGGAAGGAGCGGGCGAACCACCTTGCCTACGCTCCCGAACTGGATATCTCCAGTTGCGCCAAGACTGCAAATCAGGCCAAGTCGCGTCTTAGAGAAGCTGTATCCCTCTTCATCGAGGAAGCCGCCCGGATGGGAACGCTTGATGAAATTCTTGTGGGAGGCCGGATTCGAGCGACATGGCAAGAGTTTCCGCCAGCGGCCGATGCTGGCGCGCGAAAAGTTGCGTCTAACACTCCCGGCTGCTTAGCAGTTTCCGCAGATTCCGCGCGTTGTTCCCGTCCCCAGCGAAAGGGTAGATTCCGCCACGATTCTTCCTTAGCGTATTAAAACGTATTGCTTTAGCGAATCCATTCGATATATTCTGTGTCACCTTCGGAGGTGCGCTTTGCAAAGGCTGCTGGCGCCGCGGGAAGCGGCAAACATTTTGGGCATCAGCTATCCCACGTTGAAGCAGTGGATCTACCACGGAAAGATCAAGTCCGTGAAGACGCCAGGCGGGCACCATCGCGTTCCGGAGAGCGAGATCGACCGCATGATTCCGAAAAAACTGGAACGCGGAGGCATCGAAACACGGCGCGGGAATTTTCGCAGGATCAGCGGGCGCAATCAGCTGATCGGACGCGTACTGGAAGTGAAGTACAGCGGCCTGCTGGCGCAGATTCGGATGGCGATCGGCGAGCAGCATATCACGGCAATTATTACCGCCGATGCGGCCAAAGAGATGCGGCTGAAAGTCGGAGAGCGAGCAGCGGCTCTCGTGAAATCGACCGAGGTGATGATTTTGCGGGTTGAATAGCGAGATGGCCTAGTCAGGGAACACAATTCATCGAAGTACGGGGGAAGACGTGAGACTCAAGGCGTTGGGTGCGTTGTTGTTGTCGTTGGTCATCTGCGCGGGCGTGAAGGGCCAGACGCAAAAGGTGGCGACAAAGACGAAAACTTCCGGCGGAACGGCGGAGCAATGGAAGGCCCTGCAGGACACCGTGGCCGCGCAGCAGAAACAGATCGACGAGCTGAAAGCCATCGTCGAAAAGCTGGCAGCCGCGAACGAACGCGTGGCAACGGCCGGTCAGCAAGCGAGCGAGGCCGCACAACGCGCACAGAGCGCAGCAGACCAGGCCTCGCAGATCGCTCAGATGGCGCAAACCGTAGCAGCGACCAGCGAGAAAGACGCGCAGCACGCGGAATTCAGCGCTGCGGAAGCGAAAACCGCCATCGCCCGGGACGGCGAGAAGGCGTCAGCAAATGTACAGTCCATGATGAATTCGTTCAGCGAACGCATCAAGAACGTCGGACCATTCTCGTTCAGCGGAGATATCCGGTTGCGCGAGGAGCCTTTCTTTGGCGGGCCAGCGGATCATTCGCAGGTTCGAAACCGAATGCGGTTCCGCTTGCGAGTCAATGCGAACGCCAAGCTGAGCGACGAATTTTCCGGGGGATTCACGCTGGCGTCGGGCGACATCAACAATCCCGTTTCCGTGATGCAGACGACGAATCAGATGAGCACGCGTAAACCGTTTGAACTGGACCGCGCGTTTCTCGAATACCGGCCGCACTACTTCAAGCCGCTGATGTTGACGGGCGGAAAGATTTCGCAGCCCTGGGTGAGCACCGAACTGGTGTGGGACAAGGACTTGAATCCCGAAGGGCTGGCGCAAACGCTGAACTTCAATCTGGAGAGTACACCGGTGCTGAAGCGAGTTGCACTGGTGGGCTTTGAGCTGCCGTTCGCGGAAACGGCGGGCGTCTCAATCAGCAACAAGAGCATCGTGCAGACTGCGGTGTACGGCGGACAACTGCAGACGGAATGGCGGCTGGCGGAGTGGCTGAAGTTCAGCGCATCGACCGCGTTCTACAACTGGCACCTTGCCGATCCCGTGGCTTTTGCAGTGGCCACGGCAACGGCGGCAGGCCCTGACCTTGGATTGCTGCGGCTGAACAGTAATGGGAACCAAAACTCCGTCGTGACCACGACGGGAACTTTTACTGCGACTGGTCAAAAGGTCATCACGAACGCGCAGTTCTCGTCGAAGTTTGGACTGCTGGACACGATTGGCCGATTTGACATCACGACGCCCGCGGAAAAGTGGCCCATTACGATCCTTGGGGACTTTGTCCAAAACACAAAGGCTTGCGCGAATGTTGACAACATTCTTCCCGCCCCAGCAAATACGGCGGTGGAAACGTTTGCGCAGTCCAGGAATGCCGTATGCGATCCGCACCAGCGGCGCGGCTATTGGTTGGAGGCGCGCGCCGGAAAGTCGCAGAAGAAGGGCGACCTGAACTTTGCCTACGCGCGCATTTTTGTGGAACGCGAGGCGGTGCTTGGGGCGTTCAACTACAGTGAAATCCGGCAAGCGACGAACGTAAGCCAACACAAGGTGGAGGCCTTCTACCAGCTGGAAAATAACATTCAACTGGGCTTCACGGGGTTTTTCGGGCGGCCTTTGGTAACGGCGACCAGCCCGACGCTTGAAAATACTTTGAAGCGATTGCAGTTTGACGTTACGTACAAGTTCTAGGAGGCTGATATGAGAGCCGTGTTGAAGTGTGTATCGGTGTGCCTCGCGATTCTGTTGTGCAGTGCGAGGACGCGGGGCCAGGAAATCGCGGTTGCCGCGGCGGCGGACTTGAAGTTCGCGATGGGAGAGCTGACGGCGGACTTTGAAAAGCAAACGGGAACGAAAGTGAATGTGACGTACGGATCGAGCGGGAATTTTTTCTCGCAGATACAAAATGGGGCGCCTTTCGACCTGTTTTTTTCGGCGGATGTGGAGTATGCGAAGAAACTGGAAGCGGGCGGACTAGCGGAGCCGGGAACGCTGTACAACTATGCGGTGGGGCGAATCGTGATTTGGATGCCGCAGGGCGTAAAGGTCGATTTGAATGCACAAGGCATGAACGCCTTGCTGGATGCCGCGGTTCAGAAAATCGCGATTGCGAATCCGGCGCACGCGCCGTATGGAAGGGCGGCGGTGGCAGCGATGAAGAAATCCGGGATTTACGAAAAGGTGGAACCAAAGCTGGTGTACGGCGAGAACATTTCGCAGGCGACGCAGTTCGTGCAGTCGGGAAATGCGCAGGCAGGAATCATCGCGCTGGCGCTGGCGATTTCCCCAGGGATGAAAGATTTGGGAAAGATGTGGCTGATTCCCTCAGAGCTGCACCCGCCGATTGAGCAGGCTGCCGTGGTGGTGAAGAGTTCTCAGAAGAAAGAAGCGGCGAAGGCCTTTCTCGAATACATAAAGAGCGCTGCGGGGACAGCGGTGATGGACAGGTATGGCTTCACCACGCCGCCTGCCGGTGAAGTGAAGGGGAAGGCTGCTTGATGGCGGGGCCGTTGCTGCTTTCGCTGAAGCTTGCAGCGGTGGTTGCGATGCTGTTGCTCTTAGTGGGAGTCCCGGCGGCATACTGGCTGGCGTTTTCAAGATGGCGAGGAAAATTTCTGGTGGAGTCAGTGGTGGCGCTGCCGTTGGTTTTGCCGCCGACGGTGCTCGGATTTTATGTGTTGGTAGCGATGGGGCCGCGTGGTCCACTGGGAAAATTGTGGATCGCTTTTTTTGGGCATGGATTGGCGTTTACGTTTGGCGGGCTGGTGCTGGCGTCGGTGCTCTACAGCTTGCCGTTTACAGTGCAACCATTGACGGCCGCGTTTGAAAGCGTGGATCGAAAACTGCTGGACGCGTCGGCAGTTTTAGGCGCGGGAAAGTTGCGGACTTTCTGGCGAGTGATTTTGCCGCTGTCGATTCCCGGAGTGGTTACGGCGGTTGTGCTGAGCTTCGCACACACCATGGGAGAATTCGGCGTGGTGCTGATGGTGGGCGGAAACCTGGCCGGCGTGACGCGAACGGCGTCCATCGCGGTGTATGACGATGTTCAGGCGCTCGACTACGCGGCGGCGAATCAGACGGCGCTGGTGCTGCTGCTGATTTCGTTCGCCGTTCTGTGCGCCGTGTATGGAATGAACCGGCGAGTGTGGAAGCTGTGGCCAGCGAGTTGAAGCCGGACGCATTGATCGCAAAAATCCGTGCGTCGCGGCGGAACAAGAACTCCCCTCCGTTTGTTCTGGATCTTTCCGTGGAGGTTCCTCCCGGGATCACTATTCTGTTTGGGCCATCGGGCGCGGGAAAGTCGACGCTGCTGGATTGCATCGCGGGCCTGGTGCGTCCGGAGGAAGGAAGGATTGCGCTGGGCGAGAAGATTTTGTTCGATGCGGAGACGCGCGTCGAGCTGCCGCCACAAGAGCGCAAGATGGGTTACCTGTTTCAGTCGGCGGCGCTGTTTCCGCACATGAGCGTGGAAGAAAACGTTGCCTATGGGCTGGATAGAGTGCCCGCGAACGCCAGGCAGGAGCAAGTCCGGGGGATTCTGGAGGCGTTTCGCGTGGAAGACTTGCGGGCACGAAAGCCTGGAGAAATCTCCGGAGGCGAAGGGCAGAGAGTGGCGCTGGCACGCTCGTTGGTGACCGGGCCGCGCGCGTTGCTGTTGGACGAACCGTTGACGGGGCTGGACGCGGAGCTGAAGTCCGCGATTGTGGACGACTTGCGCGCGTGGAACGCGGCGAGGCGGATTCCGATTCTCTACGTGACGCACAGCCGGGAGGAAGTGGATGCTCTCGGTGAGCGAGTGATTGCGCTGGAGAACGGACGCGTCGCGAGTTCTGGCACTCCGATGGATGTACTGGACGCGCCACGCCGAAAGCGGCTCGCGCAAGCCGCCGGATTTGAAAATTTGCTGGCCGGCACGGTGCTCGACTTGCGCGAAGCCGATGGAGTCATGCGCGTGAGGCTGGGAGAAACGACGTGCGAAATCGAAGTGCCGCTAGGCTACGCAGCGGTGGGCAACCGTATACGCGTGGCGATCCGGGCGGGAGACATTTTGCTGGCGACGGAGCAGCCGCGTGGATTGAGCGCACGCAACGTGATTGCGGGGAAAATCACTTTGCTGGAACGCCGCGGCACGATGGTGATCGCGCAGGTGGATTGCGGCGTAACGTTTTTGGCGCATGTCACGCCCGGGGCAGTACGCTCACTGGAGCTGACGGTGGGGCGGAAAGTCTGGCTTGTGCTGAAGACGCATTCCTGCCACGTGGTGGACTAGAAGAAATTCTGCGAATTCAAATTTCTTCAGGATTTCGGCTTCGGCGCGGCGGGGGCGGCCGCTTTGGGCGCGATCGGACGCGAGAACCGCACCTGGCCGGCTTCGAGTCCGGTGTCTTTCGGCGTTGCATGAATGACGACGAAGTCACCGGCAGCGAGGTCGGCAAGCTTGGCGGGCTTGTCCTGGTTGTTGTTTCGCTCGAGGTAGACGGTCGAAGGCGCCAGTTTTACTTCAAGAGACTTGCCGTCTTTCGTTTTCACCACCAGCGAATCGGAGGTCGCTTTTTCGACCGTGCCGACAACGTGCACTTTGTCACCGTGGGCAAAGACGCTGCCTGCGGCCAGCGCGAGCAGCAGCGCAATGGAAATCAAGTGAATCTTCATGCAAACCTCCGGAAGAAACTACAGCCTACATCACGTCCGCTCATCGCGGATGCTGATTCTGTGATTCCGGCTTGGCCTTGGGTGTTGCCCCGTTCAAGAAATTGTTTTCTTCCTGTTCCTCGGCGCGCTCGTCCTGCCCTTTGGGATTGTAACGCTCCATTTCAACGCGTTCCGCTGGGGTGAGGTGCGGCAGGTGGCGGATGAAGTGAACCAGCTTCCAACTGTCGAGTGCGCCACCATGTCCATTGTGATTCCCCGCAGTCGCGAAAGCGGGCATGCCGGTGAATCGCACACCATTCTCGATAATCCAGAAGAGCTCGCCGTCCGTGAGGTTTTGCGTCGCGGGCAGGCGCAGATCGGGCGGCGGCGGATAAAGACCCTTGCCATACAGGGTCTGGCCGCCGCCGTCATTGTCGTGGCACATGGCGCAATGATCCGCGAAGTGCAGCCGTGCTGCACGCAAGTCCTCCTCCGAGGCGACGACCGGGTTTTGGGTGGATCTGGCGTCAGAGGGGATGGCGAGACGGTGAGCATTGCGCGCAATCACCGCTTCCAGCTTGCTGGGAGTGGCTCGGGAACTCAGGCCATCATGGAGAAGAGATGCGGCAATGGCAACTACGACGCCCACGACCGCAACACCGACCATTAGCAGAATGGAACCCCGTTTCATCGTCGAGCAAGTATTTTAATGGATGTGAGTCGTACGGGCCAGCCCCGGGTCTCCGGTTGTCGCGCGAGCACGCGAGTGGCCTCCTCTGGTAGGATACGCAGGAAATGGCAACACGCATGAAGAACGAAGTCGTTTCGGCTGCCCTTGAGGCATGCCCCGCGAAATCGCGTGACTGCTTGCAAGCAGCGATGGGCGGAGCGGAGCTATCCTTCGAACAAGGGCTCCAACTGGCCACCGCTGAAGGGGCAGCTTTGGAAGCCTTGCTGGCCGTCGCGGATCAATTGCGCCGAGAGACCGTCGGCGATGCGATCACCTACGTCGTCAATCGCAACATCAATTTCACGAATGTATGTTTCGTGGGCTGCAGTTTTTGCGGATTTGGCCGCGGACCCGGCGCCGCTGATGCCTATTCGCTTTCGTTCGAAGAGGTGGTGCGCCGGGCGCTCGAAGCCTGGGACCGCGGCGCCACGGAAGTCTGCATCCAAGGCGGCTTGCCGCGAGACCTCGACGGTTTTTTCTATCGCGACCTCTTGCGGGCCGTCAAGCGCGCGATTCCCGAGATGCACGTGCACGCGTTCTCCCCCATGGAGATAGATTACGGCGTGTTGAAGACCGGGATGCCGCTTCGCGAGTATCTGCAAATGATGAAGGACGAGGGCCTGGGAAGCATACCTGGCACCGCCGCCGAAATTCTGGACGATCGCGTGAGAAAAGAACTGAGTCCTAATAAGTTGCCCGCGGGTCGCTGGGTCGAGATCATCACCGCCGCGCATGAGCTCGGCATTCCCACTACCTCCACGATGATGTACGGCCACGTCGAAGAGCCCGCGGATTGGGTGCGTCATATTCTTCTCCTACGCACGATCCAGAAGCGCACCGGCGGCTTCACGGAATTTGTTCCGCTCGGCTTCATCCACGAAAATACTCGGCTGTACCGTCACGGCGGAGCGCGGCCCGGCGCCAAGAGGGAAGAACATTTGCGGGTCCACGCGCTTGCGCGCGTGCTGCTCCACGGCGCGATCCAGAATCTGCAAGTCTCCTGGGTCAAACTGGGATTCGAAATGTCGCTCGCGTGCCTGCAAGCCGGCGCCAACGATTTCAGCGGAACGTTGATGGAAGAAAGCATTTCGAAAGCCGCCGGGGCGACGTTCGGCGAGTTCGTCTCGCCGGAAGAGTTCCGCGCGAAGATTCGCTCGATTGGCCGCGTCCCGGCGGAACGCATGACGACTTACAAGATTCGGCGGATGTACGATGTGAGCGAAGAAGTCAAAACGGCGGCCGCGCGGCTGCCCACGCTGGGCACGCCGCATCACGCCGCATACACCGAAGGCGCTTACTGAGCAATTCCCATGCGCGCACTCCTCCTGCCCATCAAGGATTTGACCAACGCCAAGAAACGGCTCATCGGCGTGTTGACGCCCGGGGAACGCTTCGGCTTAGCCCAGGCGATGCTGGCGGACACGATGCGCGCCGTGCGAGGCGTGCGCCGGGCAGACAAAATCTTCGTCGTGACCAATTACCTGCCGGCGATGCGGCTGGCCACCGAAAACGGCTGGGAGATCTTGCCCGAAGAGCGCCAGATCTCCGAAAGCGATTCCGTGGATGCCGCTTCCAGGATTTGCGAAGCTTGGGGAGTGCGCGCAGTGCTTCGCGTTCCGCTGGATCTTCCGCTGATCCAACCCGATGACATCGATGATCTTCTTGCGCTGGAATTCGAATCGCCGGCTCTGGTCATCGTGCCCTCCAGGGACGGCACGGGAACCAATGCAATCCTGCGTACGCCACCGACGCTCTTTCCTTCGCATTTTGGAAATGGCAGCTTTGCGAAGCATCTCGCCGAAGCGGGCAAGGCCGGCGCGTGCGTGATGGTGCGCCGAAACCCCCGCCTGGAGATGGACGTGGACGACGAATCCGATTTGCGCGCCTTGCTGGAGCACGATTTGGGCGCGACGGAAACGGCGCGTTGGCTGGACCAGAGTGGCGTGACCGCCAGACTCCGTTCGAACGCCGAAACACTCAACAAAATGGCTGCAAGAACCTGACGAATGGAAGCGCGATGAAGCAAAAAGTTTATCCAAGCCTCGACGCAGCCGTAGCCGATGTGCCCGATGGCGCGCGAATCATGTTCGGCGGATTCGGCGGCGCGGGCTTTCCGAACAATCTGATTCAGGCGCTCGTGCGCAAAGGGACAAAAAACATCACGGCGATCAGCAACAATTGCGGCACACGCGAGGGAGAGCTCGGCTTGATGTTCAAGAACAATCAAGTCAAGCATGTCATCGCGTCATTTCCCGGGCCGCATGCCAATCATTTTCAGGACCGCTACGCCGCGAAAGAAGTGACACTGGAACTTGTTCCTCAGGGAATCCTCTGCGAACGCATGCGCGCCGCGGCCGCCGGCCTGACCGGTTTTTACACCACCGTTGGTGTCGGCACCGAAGTCGCCGCAGGAAAAGAAGAGCGCGTGATCGCCGGAGAGCGCTGCATCCTGGAAATGCCCATCCACGCGGACTACGCCTTCATCAAGGCGCAGAAAGCCGATGAGCTGGGCAACTTGACGTACCGCCTCGCCGCAAGAAACTTCAATCCCATCATGGCCATGGCTGCGAAAACGACGATCGTGGAAGCGGAAGAAATTGTCCCGGTGGGCTCGATCGATCCCGAGAATGTGATTACGCCCGCGATTTTCGTGCATCGCATCGTGCAGGCGAAAGGACTCCATTATGCCGGGTGACGCCAGCCAGGAAAAAGCTGGGGCGGCAAAACCGCAGCTCACGCGCGAACAAATCGCACAGCGCGCCGCGCGGGAATTGACGGACGGGGCCTACGTCAATCTCGGCTGGGGAATTCCCAATCTCATCGCCGAGTATTTGCCGAAGGGCATCACCGTTTATTTTCACAGTGAAAATGGAATTCTCGGCATGGGCCCGCGCGCCAAGCCAGGCCAGGAAGATTTCGATCAAGTGGACGCGATGAAAGTCCCCGTGACCCTGATTCCCGGCGCATCTTTCTTTCATCAGGCCGACGCGCATCTCATGACCCGCGGCGGTCATCTCGACGTAGCCGTGCTCGGCGGGTTTCAAGTTTCGGAGAAGGGCGACCTGGCCAACTGGAAAATTCCCGGCGCAAAAGGTTCCGGCGGCATCGGCGGTGCGATGGACATCGCCGCCGGCGCCAAGACCCTGATCGTCTGCATGGAACACACCACGAAAGACGGGGTACCCAAAATCGTGAAGCAGTGCACCTACCCGCTTACCGGGCTCGCTTGCGTGGACGTCATCGTGACCGATCTCGCGGTCATCGACGTGAAGCCCGAGGGTTTGGTTCTCCGCGAAATCGCGCCCGGATGGACCGCGGACGAAATTCAAAAAGCTACCGGCGCGCCGTTGATCGCCAAGAACCGCGTGGCGGAAATAACTTTTGTTTGATCGTGCAAGGAGGAACGAGATGAGCCAGGTGATTCCAGAAACACACAAAGACTTGCTGGAGAAGCCCGCCTTCGGAAATCTGGGGACGCTGATGAAGGATGGCAGCCCGCAAGTCACGCCCGTCTGGGTGGACTACGACGGGAAATTCGTGCGCGTCAATTCCGCGAAGGGCCGCGTGAAAGACAAGAACATGCGCCGCGATCCGCGTGTTTCCATTTCGCTGCAGGATCCCGCAAACCCCTATCGTTACCTGGAAATCCGAGGAAAAGTCGTGGAAATCACCGAGAACGGCGCGGACGACCACATCAACAAGCTCTCCAAAAAGTATCTCGGAAATCCGGTGTACCCCGGCCGAAAGCCGGGCGAAGTCCGCGTGACCTACAAAATCGAGCCCGAAAAAGCCAGCTCCATGGGTTAGTCAGGGCTGCACTTACAACCGTGCCGCCACTCGTGCAGCCGTGCGCCCGTCCGCCGTGCGGATCATCAGCACTACACGATCCGTCAGCGGCACGCCCGCGCTGGGAATCGTGAATTCCAGAAACCACCGGTAGCGTTTTATCAAATCTTCTTTGCTCTCCGTGTTGTAGGGCTCGATGGGCTCGGCTCTTGCCGTTCCTTGCTTGAGGTTTTCGATGTGCCGCAGCTCCAGATTGCGCTTCCAGTAGAACGAGAAACGCAGCGAGCGCATCATCTCTTTCGTCAAATACCGGCGCGGGCCGGGCTTTTCCAACTGGCCGGGACACGGAAAATCGAATATCACTAGGGAAATGGTAAGCTCCTCGGGAAACTCCGTCACAATCTCCCGTCCGCGCTGGTAATGCGTTCCATGCTCGTCATCAATGCGTTTGAATCCGTCGAAAAAGTGCGGCGCGGTGGCGCGCCCGGAAACGCGAAAGCACGTGATTTCCGATAGGCTGCCGTCTGTCTCAAAAAAGACTCCGCCGTCGAAATTCATCACGTCTTTCCGGACGGGCTTTTCTTTTTTGCCGGGTTTTTGCTGCTCGCGATTCGCGGTCGCGGCGGGAACCAGCATCAGAAGCGCGAATAGAACGGCGGAAACAGCTGTTTGCAAGAAGCGGCCCATTCCCATCTTTCTGAGGGTTTCAGTGTACTCCCGCCGCTTCTGTCCTGAGCAAAAACGTGATGCCGTCCGTTGTGTACAAAGTTTTCCCGCCATCGCTTTTTTGCGGCGGCACTTTCCCGGCGCGAACGGCTTGAATTGCGGTAACAAGCTTTGGAAGAACATCGGGATTCGCGACCGGAACGTTATGTGCGCCAAGCACAAGGTTCAACTGCGGCGCCAGCATCGCCAGCCTCTTGACCGATGCCTCGTACGCATCGAGATCCGTTTCCGGCCGAAAGAGCCAGATCGGAGCGGGATAATACGTGTCGCCTGTGAACAGCAACCCATTTTCACGGTCGAGCAGCGCGATGGCGTCCGGTGTGTGGCCCGGCACGGAAAGAATTTCCAGCGTGCGTCCGCCGAGATTGATCTTGAAGCCATCGCCAATCGTTCGCGAAATCTTCCACGGTTTTGTGGCGTACGTCCTGGCATCGAATCCCTTGGGCAAATTGCCGCAAATCTGATCCGGCGTGATTTCCGCCTGGGCGTCTTCGCGCGAGCCTCGCGCATTGGTGCGCGTGAACTCGGTATCCATCCCGTAGACGAAAGTGAACTGCCAGTTGCCTCCGACATGGTCGTTGTGCGTATGAGAATTCACGACGACGACCGGACGCGAAGTCAACTGCGTGGTCACTCTATGAATATTGGCGATACCCATTCCGGTGTCGAAGAGAACCGCTTGCTTGTGGCCGACGATGAGATAGGAGATAACTTCCTCCGCTTGATGCGGTTCGTAAATTGCAAATACGCCCGGCGCGGCCTTGTACACCTCAAACCACGGATCGCTCTCGAGTACGCGCTGCAGCGCCTTGTACTCCGGCCGCGGAAGCGCCCGGCACCACTCCGGAGTGCTGTTGGTTTGAGCCGCCAGTGAGAGCGGCGCGAGGCAGGCCAGGAATAGCGACACCAGTGCTTTGCCAGAATGCACGATTCCTCCAAGTCTTGCGTTAGCTGCTGGAGCCGGGGGCACCATGTTATAGCCGCAAGTGGCGGCGAGCAAATGGCGGAAGGAAATTGTGCGAACAGCTCCCGGGATTATTTGCCGTACTTTTCGTAGAACTTGTTCGTGAACAGCTCATCCGGATCGTAAATGCGCTTGGCCGCAAAAAATCCATCCACGCGCGGGTACGCTTTGCGAAGCTGTTCCTTCGAATAGAAAAGCTGGTAGGGAAGATAGTAGGTGCCGTCAAGTCCGAGCGCGAGATCAATCAGGTCGGTCGTGGTCTTCTGCAAAATCCGGCCCTCACGCTCGTTGAATTTCTGATTGAAGTAGAGCACGTAGGCAAACATGTCCTGCTTCGCGTAATTCAGCGTGGTGATCTCGTCTTTGCGCACGATTCGAATCGTCACGTTGATGAGGTTCGCGCCATTGCCCTTCACGATGCTTCGCAAGCCGTCCACAAACTGCGGCATCTTGTCGTGCGGAATAAAATATTCCTGCAGGATGTCCGTGTCCCGCAGCCCGTTGTTCAAATAATCCATCGAGTCGTACATTTCCTGGTTGCGAGAGACCAGGCAGCCCTCTTCCCGGCTCATCGCTTCGTTGCGCGAAAGACAGTTGTGCAGCCGCGGCTCTCCATATTTTTCCATCGTCCAGCGGAAGCGCCGCCCGGTATCGCCGGTCTTTGAGAAATTGATGATGAACCGGTCGAGCCACACGTAGCGCGGCAGCTTCAGCGGAACCACCGGCACATCCGTGTGCGTTTTTTCATACGTGTGAATCGCGGTTTCCGCCAGGAACGTGGAAGGCGACATCGAGAGCCGCCCATAGGCCAGCCCGATATTCGGATTTCCTTCGACGTTTTTCTCGTAATAGCTCGCAAAATCTTTGTAGTCCAGGTAGTGCGTCTTCCAGAGATACATCTCGTTGTCCACCACGTCCAGGTCCACGTCGAGAATAATTCCCATCAAACCGTAGCCGCCGAGCGCGTGATGAAAGAGCTCGGCATTTTCCGTTGGACTGCATTGCTTGATGTCGCCATTACTGAGCAGGATGCGGAAAGACCGCACCGTCGGCGCCACCTGCCCCGGATTGTGCGCGATACCGTGCGCGTTGACGCTGAGCGTCCCGCCCACCGTGAAAATATTGATGGACTGCATTGCCTTCACCGAGAGTCCCTGCGGATCGAGAAAAAGCTGCAACTGCTTCCACGTGGCGCCCGTCTGCACATTGAGAATTTTGTGTTCCTTGTTGAGGCGAACCTGGTTGAATCCGCGCATATCGAGAACCAGTCCGTCCTTCACGAACGTATGCCCGCCCATGCTGTGCCGCGAACCGGCAGCGGTCACCTTCAATTTGTGATCCCGCGCAAATTGCAAGGCGTTCTGAATATCCTGCACGGTCGTGACTTTGACGATTCCGTAGACTGCGGTCTTGTTCAGGTAGCTCGCGTCATTGATGTAGCCGCCCACCTGTTCGAAAGGCACCTGAGCCGCCGGAGGAACTTGCAGCACCAGCGTCGTCGGCTTGGTTTGATCGGCATTCGGCGGATAAACGAAGTCGGATTCTTTATCTTTTGCGGGAGCAGCGGAGTAATCGAAGAATTTTTTTGCGACCACGGCCAGCAGGGAAGCCATCAGCAGGAGCGCGATCAGCCAGCGCCTTCGGCGGGAAGGGGACGTTGTCGTTTGCATAAGTGCGGCGAAGAAATTGCTTTCCCGGAAAGTATAGAGTAACTATTCTCAGACGTAGCTTTCCCGAGAGCCACCTATGCCCAAACAAATAACGACGATTCAGAAGTGCGCCTGGGGATTTGCCGCGCTCTTTCTCGGCGTCTACTTGCTGGACTACGTTCCAGGAATCATGGACGCGAATGGCCTGATGTTCGGCCTTTTCCACATGACGCGGATCGTGGACCTCGGGCACCTCGCGGCGGGAGCGCTCGGCGTGATCGGCGCGCTCACTTCGGCGCGCGGCGCGCGCATCTATTTTTACGTTTTGGGAACCTGGTATTTGATCGATGTGGCCGTCTATTTCTACACCCACCTGAATCAGATCTCTTTGAAGACCAATATTCTCGTCAACCTGCCGCACATCCTCATTTTCATCGCGGCCTTCTGGATCGCCGCCAAGGTGAGCCGTAATCCTGCGGAGGCCTGAGCCCGCAATGCGCGAAGGGCTAAAGCGCTTCTTCAAAAGAAGAGTTCTGCCGTTTTTACTGATCATGTTTGGAGCAATTGTCTTATTCGTTTCGTCTTTTTGGCTGAAATGCGCTTTCGTGAAACCCGCGGTCGGACCTCTTTCCGTGTTTGCGCAGCACGGAAACGCTGCACCTGACATCGGCGAGAAAAATCGCAGGCCGCTCGAGGACTCCTATTTCTCTTATCCCGAGTGGTACATCGTTTGGAGTTACGAAGAGCGCGCGCAGTACCTGCCCAAGAATCTGCCGAGCGGCTTTCCGTACTTTGCTTCGATTGGCCAATATTGGCGCTCGTACTGTTTCATCTGCGGGCTGACGCAAAGCCGCCATCAATTCAATTTTGGCGATCACCTGAGCTCGTTCGTGCTCGGCGGCAGCTTCGCGCTCGAATACGCCATTCGCGGCGCGTATGAACAAACCATCGGACGCCTCAGCGAATGGACCAGCTCGCATGAACTCGTCGAAGAAGACGCCTACGCCGCGCGCTTGGCGCGGGAGTACGCCGATTTCGTTTACATCCGTCCGTTCTACGAATTCCATTTCGCGCATGCGCTGAAGCAGCTTTGGAAAGAGACGCCTCTCTGGGGCCAGCATCCCATTCGAAAGTGGGAGCGCAAATTCATTCTCAGTGTCGACTACGGATGCGAGGCCATCTACGCAGAAATTTTGCAGGCGGCGAGCCATTTGACCTATGGAGTCGAATCGGCCGACACGCACACATGGATCGAGAACGCGCCGGAAACTCTTTTTCAGGAGTTTCCGCGCGTAAAAAAAGCAAAAGACCTCAGCTCGCAATCCTATGTCGCGATCATTCCGCGCTATCAGGAATTCACCGATCTAGCCGTTAAGCTGGCGAATCGTGATGTTCATTTCGTGCAGATCGCCGGCAACGATGAAATCATGCTGACCGTGATTGCTCCGAAAGACTGGAACTACGATTTGCCTGCAAGCGAAGCCACTCTGCTCTTCACCGAAAACTTCCTGACGCAGCCCCGGGTGGGGCGATTCGCGCTCGAATGCCCGGTGCGTTCCCTGCATTCAGTGCTGACCCGGCTTGCCAGCCCCGGCGTCAAAATCGAACACATCTACGACTACTGAAGCACCGGCGCCCCCCTAATTCTCTACGGAACAAAAAACAAGGCGCCGCCGTATCTACCGGCAGCAGTCCATCCCTAAGAATAAGTGTCCCTCGGGGGTATCCGATGACCAACTTCTGGCAAGACATCCGGTACGCGTTTCGCATGCTTTCGAATAGCCGCGGATTCGCCGCCATTGCTGTTCTTACGCTGGCCCTTGGAATTGGCGCGAATACCGCGCTCTTTTCCGTCGTGAACGGCGTGCTGCTGAACCCGTTGCCGTTTTCGAATCCCGACGAACTCTACGCTCTCTACGCGAAAACGCCGGCGTTCGAACAAGGCTCCATTACTTATCCGAATTTTCTCGATTGGCAAAAGCAAAACCATTCCTTTTCTTCACTGAGTGCCTTCCGTGCGGATGACTACAACTTGACCGGCTCAGGCGAGCCGGAGCGCCTGCACGCACACATGATCTCCGCGGAGTTTTTTTCCACCCTCGGCCTCAATCCCTTGCTGGGCCGCAATTTCCGCCCCGAAGAAGACCGCGCGGGCGCGGGCCCCGTGGCCGTTCTTGGCGACGGTTTATGGAAGCGAAAATTTGCCTCGTCCCCGGATGTTCTCAACAAGAACATTACCCTGAACGGCAAGTCCTACACGATTGTTGGAGTAGCCCAGGCACGCATTCCGGGGATTAGTCCTTCGGACGTTTATGTGCCCATCGGCCAGTGGGTTGACCCGACGTTTCTCGACCGCCGCATCAGCATGGGCACGAATTCGATCGGCCGCCTCAAGCCCGGTGTTTCGCTAGCGCAGGCGCGTGCGGACATGGACTCCGTCGCGCAGAATCTCGCGGTGGCCTATCCGGAAGCCGACAAAGGTCTCGGGATCACCCTGATCCCATTGAAGACGGACGTGGTCGGCGACGTCCGCGGAATCTTGCTCGTGCTGCTGGGCGCGGTCGGTTTTGTTCTCCTGATCGCCTGCGCCAATGTTGGCAACCTCCTGCTGGCGCGTTCGACGGGGCGGACCCGCGAATTCGCCATCCGCTCGGCGCTCGGCGCCAGCCCTGCGCGTGTTATCCGCCAGCTGCTCACGGAGAGCGTCATACTCGGCATCGCCGGCGGTGCGCTCGGACTGCTGCTCGCGAAAATCGCCATGCGCACGATAGTCACGTCCTTGGCGGACTCGCTTCCGCGAGCCGACGAAATCGGACTCGATTCCCACGTGCTGCTCTTTACCGCTGGCGTCTCCATCCTCACCGGTGTTGTTTTTGGGCTCGCGCCGGCGATTAAAATGTTGCGGCCACGATTGAGCGAAACGCTGAAAGAAGGCGGACGCGGATCAAGCGGTGCTCGGCATCGGACGCAAAGCGTTTTTGTCGTCATCGAAATGGCTATGGCGCTGGTTCTTTTGGTCGGCGCGGGACTGATGATTCGAAGCCTTGCCGCGCTCTGGGGAATTAATCCCGGTTTCGATCCGCACAACGCGCTCTCGTTCGCAACTTCTCTGACTTCCGATCCCTCTGTGACGCCGGGCCAGCTTCGTTCGAAATACCGCGAAAGCCTCCGGCAATTCGAAAGCGTCCCTGGAGTGGAATCCGTCGCCATGATCGGTGGCTCGCTCCCCATGACCGGGGATTCTGAAGTGCCTTTCTGGCTCGAAGGCCAGGTACCGCCGGCCAACCAAAGCGATATGACGTTTGCGCTTTTCTATCTCGTAACGCCGCCGTATCAGCAGGCGATGCGCATTCCGATTCAGCGCGGGCGGTTCCTCAACGATCGCGACGACGAGCATTCTCCCGCCGTTGCAGTGATTGACGCTACGTTTGCGCGCAAATATTTCCCGAATGTTGATCCCGTTGGAAAGCGCATCAACGTCGGGCTGCTCGATATCCAGCCGGAAATCGTCGGCGTCGTGGGCCACGTCGAGCACTGGGGACTTGGCGCCAAGGGGCACGACACGTTACAGTCGCAACTTTATCTGTCCGTTTGGCAAGTGCCGGACCGTTTCTGGCCGCTTCTTTCGAGCGGCTCCGGCTACGTTGCGCGCACAACGGCTTCTCCGCTCGGCGTTGTGAGCGCGATTCGCGAAGCCGCGGTGAAAGCGGATTCCAGCTCCGTCGTGTTTGGCGCCCGGCCCCTGCAGGAAATTGTTGCCAATTCCATCGCGACGCAGCGGCTGGCGATGATTCTGCTCAGCGTTTTTTCCGCGCTGGCCCTAGTGCTTTCGGCGATCGGAATTTACGGCGTGATTTCCTATCTGACCGGGCAACGCACACATGAAATCGGCATCCGCGTGGCGCTCGGCGCGTCGAGCCGAGATGTGCTGCGCATGGTGCTCGGCGAAGGAATGAAAATCACGCTCATCGGCGTGGCCATCGGTCTCGCCGCGGCGCTCGGATTGACGCGGCTGATTGCGAAATTAATTTACGGCGTCGGCGCTTCCGATCCCCTCACGTTTCTGGGCGTCGCCATTCTTCTGACCGGAGTGGCCCTGCTTGCCTGCTACATTCCCGCGCGGCGCGCGATGCGCGTGGACCCGATGATCGCTCTGCGTTACGAGTAAACGTTCTATCTCTATTTCGCGAACCGCAACGCAGAAGCCGGTTTCCGCCTTGGCGGAGCCGCCGGCTGGCCTCACGATGCGGAGCCGGCCGCTCAAACAGCACTCTCCGCAGGCGTTTTTTTGAGGTTTAGCGTCGCATTGTTGATCAACGGCCGCGCCCAGAAGCCAACGCTAAGCACGACGCCAAACGTGAGATAGAGGAAAGCCATTCCGCTTCGCAACCCCGCGTAGTCGCCGATTCGCCCGATAATGACCGGAACGATGGCTGCGCCAATAATTCCCGTGCCTAAAATTCCCGAGAATGAACCGTGATACTCCACGACGGAATTCAAAGCGAGCGACACCACGATGGGCCACATGACCGAAGCAAACAAGCCGATCGCCGGAAACGCCATCAGCGAAACTCGGGCGGGACCGAACAAGGCCGCAGATAGACAGAGCAGCGCACCTGCGCACGCGCCAATCAGCACTTTGCGGCTATTGAAGAGTTTCAGCAGCAACAGGCCAATGACGCAACCCACGGTGAGCAGGCCCCAAAACCAAGAGACCGCTGCGGCTCCTGTAGTGTGAGGATCGAACCCATGATATTGTTGGAGAAAATTCGAAATCCAGTTTGCGGTTCCCTGTTCGCAGCCCGTGTACGCGAACATCGCGACAAAATACAGCCAAACCACGGGCTGGCGCATGAGGCTCCGGTACATGTCCAACGAGCCGGCGCGTTCTTCGGCGGTATGCCGGACAGCGGGAAACCTGGACAAGACCAGGACCACCATCATCAGCAGAGCGCAGACGGCAAAGACCCAATAGATGGAAGCCCATGGCAGCTCCGGCGGAGTGAGTCTGCCCAGAACACGCAACAAAGCACTTTGATGGTGTGAAGCATTGTTGAGATTCAAAACCAGATACGAGTAGATACGCGGGCTGATGAACGAGGCGCTTCCGAATACCAATTGAGCGAGCGCCGAATTGAAAGCGTAATGTTCTTCCCCGCCCGCGACCCGCAACAACGGATTGATGGCCACTTGCAGCGTGGCCATGCCGGCCCCGATGGCGAACAAGGACACCACCGCGATATTGTACCGAGGGAACAGCGCGAAGCTGAGAGAACCGAGCGTCGCGGCGAGAAACGACACGATCATCACCGGTTTCTCGGTGAACTGCTCCACGAGAAAGCCCGCAGGAATGGACATCACGCCGTAAGCGATGAAAAACGCAAACACGAGAAATCCCGCGGCCATCAGGCTCACGCGAAAGCTGCTGATGATGTCCGGGACGATCGCGTTGATGATATTGGTCAACAGCGAGATCACGAAAAACGTGAGGAGAACCAGGCTCACCATGTAGCGGTTTCGTGTCATCGGTCGTGGTTCTCCTGGTTTTTGCTCTTTGACCGGTCAAACTGCCTGGTTGGCCTTTTGCCCGAAGCGGTGATGCCAGACGCGGGCCGCGCCGATCAAGTTGGCGTCCTCTCCGAGCGAAGCCAGGGCGAGTTCCGTCTTTTCAAACGGCACGAACCTGCATCCCTGGGCAATCACTTTTCGGAGATCGTCGAGACTCACGCTCTTCATCACGCTGCCGCCCAAAACAATCCTGTCCGGCACAAACAAGTTGATCAAGTTGGCCAAACCCAATCCGAGGTAGTACGCCTCACGCGCCACGGCTTCACGCGCCAGCGCGTCGCCTTCCTTCGCAAGTTGGAAAATTTGCTTGGCACTTGGACCTTCCGCAGTCCGGCGGTCTGCCGAAGCTTTGCTCTTGAACCATGCCGCCATCGCCGGGCCCGTCGCCAGTGCTTCCCAGCATCCCCGAAAGCCACAGGAGCAGAGCGGCCCCGAGGCGTCCACGACGTGATGACCCACTTCGGGATGAGAACGGTCCGCGCCGCGATAGAGTTCGCCGTCCAAGATAATTCCGCCGCCAATTCCCGTGCCGACCGTCACGTAGATCAAACGCGACTTGCCTTTTCCCGCGCCCCACGCCGCTTCTCCGAGCGCCGCGGCGTCTCCGTCATTTTCCAGCGCCGCGAAAACGTTGAATTCGCGCGCCAGGTCTTTTACCGGGTTGCAGCCTTTCCAGGCAGGAAGAAAATCCACATCGCCGAATTCGCCGGTAAACGGGTAGACCCAACCGGTCGAGCCGATGCCGATGCCGGATAGTTCAATGTGGGCGATCTGCGCCGACTCGCGCAGCAGGCGAATCATCTGCGCAAGCCCGCTCGGGTACGCGCGGGCGGCTTCGGTCGGGCATTCCACTCGGGACAAGACCTTGCCCCGGTCGTCCACAATGCCGGCGGCAATTTTTGTACCTCCGATGTCGACGGCGCCAATCACGGTTTTCCTCCGCTGGTCTGCTTGGGAAGCAATCCATGTTCATCTTCGACAACGAAGGAACAGAGACGAAAGGAATCACAATCCACGCCCGAAAGACGCGACAAGCGCTCGGCCGCCAGTTGCACCGGAATGATGTCGATAAGGAATTGCCACTCGGACGGAATCGCAGGAAGTTGGAGCACCAGATCTCCCGCGTCGTCCGGAAGCTGCTGGCCAATCAGCATGACGCTCGCGCCGAGTTGCCGGAGATCCCACGCGACGGCCAAATCCTGCTCACGCATCTGCGCGCCGTCGATCCACATGCCGAATCGAAAATCCTTGGCGATCATTTCCTGCGGGCCATGTCGGAAGCTGCCCGTGCCCATGGCGGTCGCTGGCGATTTGACGCCTTCTTCCCAAAGCAGCCGAGCTTCGTAGCAACTCCCGAGGCTGGAACCGCGAGCTAGAAAATAAGAAACAGCGCCGGGCAAGAGCCAGGCCGTTTGTGCAAGCTGTTCCTGCCAGCGGGGAATGGTGCGCGCAGCTTCCGCGATTGAGAGCGAGAGCGTGGATGCGAGTTGAGCATCGAGCGAACCGGCAACGTTGCTTGCGAGAATTCCCGCGGCGGCGGCCAACGTGGAGTAGGTGTTGACGGAAATGGCGTGATCGAGCGCGATGGGAACGACAATGGAAATCTGCGCTTCCTTGGCCAGCGGCCCGTCCGGCGCATTCGTCACGGCGATGACGGTCGCGCCGGCCGCGCGCGCTTTCGCAACCAGTTGAACGATTTCGATGCTGCGGCCGCTGCGCGAAATAATGATAATGGCGGCATTGGGCGGGAAGCTGGCGAATTGGAGCAGCTCCGCCGCGTCCTGCATGTAGACAGGACGGGCACTCTGGTAGAAGAGCGCGCCAACATTGAGCGCCGCATGCCAACTGCTGCCGATCCCCGTCAGATAGACGTGCCGAGCGTTGCGGATTGCAACTGCCGCCGCCCCCAGAGTTGGGAGCATCGGCCGGCACAAGTATTCGATGGTTCGCTCCAATTCTTCAGGCTGCCGGAGAATGTCACGCAAGAAATGAGTCATCAGTAGCTCAGAATCGCGCGCTCACTAAACATAGATGGCATGTCCTAAGCTCCCCATAAAGACAAAAAGGAACCAACCAAAAGGCCTTGAATGATCTAGATCGTATGTGGTCTGAATTACTCCTGAACCCAGTTCGCGGTATTGAATGTGCAGGGCCGCTGTGTCAGCGGGCTCCGAGGAACTTGGAAACCTCCTCTCCTCGATTTTCCTTATCTCATTCTTCTGGCCGGAAAGATAAGTGAGCGAGGCCTTCTTCTCCCTGTTTGGGTCAAATTCGTAAGTAAGGCCAATCGCTTGCTCGTCAGGGAGGTTGGCGGACTTCTCGCCTCCGAATGGCGAAGTAGGGTCTACGCTCGCCTGCCGCCTGTCGAAATGCCGTAGGCCCCAGAACTGAGCTCTCGTCTTCACATACTGCCATTCGGGCAATGTTTCAGGAAAAGCCCTTCCACTTCCTATCCCGCGCATCCGCACCAGCATTTCTTGCAAGAAATCTCGGTTGGTAGCTACAAGCACCACATTGTTTTGCGGAAAGGCCACGAAGCTCGTCCAAATGTCGCTTTCGGATTGTTCCTGGAACTCGACGACCTTCTGTCCCTCAATCTCCTCCATCCGGAGTGCAATTAACGCGGCATCTTTCATAAATGCGTCCCGGCGGCTTCCTAGGTCGTCAACAAAGATTGCCACAGCGCAACCTTCGTAGGGCAGCTCACCCAAGCCTGCTGGAGTTCGAAAATGTCGGGAACCCTCGACCCCGAGCAGTACTTTCTTACCCTCAAGGTGTTTCTCGAGAACATAATTCTTGGAATTGAGCAAAGCGAGAGTCAAGCCTTCGAAGTGCTTTTCCAGCTCGTGGGTGGATACCTCATAATTTTTGTAGTTTTCTGCTACTTGAAAGGTCGACATCCAGAAAGGTCCATTGGCGACCAGCAGGGTCTCAGTATCTGCGGGAAGCCAAGAGAGAACGCGCTGGAAGTCAGCTTCTGTTCGGGGCGAACCCGAACCAGTTCCCGTCACTCCCTTGTTGCACCCTCCGCTGCAGAAGAAGGCGACGAAGTATACAAGCAGCAGGCTGATTGAACTCTTTCGCATTCAATACGTGTCCTTTCACATTCACGGGTGGGTCATGTCCTCGGGTTTGACGAGGGCGTCGAATTCTTCGGGGGTGACGTAGCCGAGTTTGATGGCGGCTTCGCGGAGGCTGATGCGGGCGTGGTGGGCGGCTTTGGCGACCTGGGCGGCGTTGTCGTAGCCGATTTTGGGGGCAAGGGCGGTGACGAGCATGAGGGAGTTCTTGAGGTAATGATCGATTTGCTCGCGGTTGGCCTCGATGCCGCGGACGCAGTGTTCGACGAAGCTGTTGCAGGAGTCGGCGAGGAGTTCGACCGAGTGCAAATAATTGAAAATGATCACAGGCTTGAAAACGTTGAGCTCGAAATTGCCTTGCGAGCCGGCGAATCCGATGGCGGCGTCATTGCCCATGACTTGCACGGAGACCATGGTGATCGCTTCGGCCTGCGTGGGATTTACTTTGCCGGGCATGATGGAAGAGCCGGGCTCGTTTTCGGGAAGCGTGAGTTCGCCGAGGCCGCAGCGCGGGCCGGAAGCGAGCCAGCGAATGTCGTTGGCGATTTTCATGAGCGAGGCGGCAAGAGTTTTCAGTGCGCCGGAAGCGAAGACGAGTTCGTCGTGGGCGGAGAGCGCGGCGAATTTGTTGGGATGCGAGCGGAAGGGGAGGCCGGTGATCTCGGCAATTTTGCGTGCGGCGCGCTCGGCGAATTCCGGATGGGCGTTGAGGCCGGTGCCGACGGCCGTGCCGCCGATGGCGAGGTCGTATAGGCCGTCGAGAGCGACGGCGATGCGGCCGCCGTCGCGGTCGAGAAGATTCACGTAGCCGGAAAATTCCTGGCCGAGGGTGAGCGGCGTGGCGTCCTGCAAATGCGTGCGGCCGATTTTGACGATGTCCGCGAATTCTTTGGCTTTGGCATCGAGAGCGTCGCGAAGATTTTTCACGGCGGGGAGCAGGCGACGCGCGGTTTCCGTGGCAGCGGCGATGTGCATGGCGGCGGGAAACGTGTCGTTGGAGGACTGCGACATGTTGACGTCGTCGTTCGGATGGATCGGTTTCTTGCTGCCCAGTTCGCCTCCGGCGATTTCAATGGCGCGATTGGAAATCACTTCGTTGACGTTCATGTTGGTCTGCGTGCCGCTGCCGGTTTGCCAGACGCGAAGAGGGAAGTGGTCGTTGAGCTTTCCTTCGATGACTTCATCGGCGGCCCGCATGATGAGGCTGCACTTTTCGTGTGAAAGCTTGCCCAAGTCCTGGTTCACGAGCGCGGCGGCTTTCTTGAGGATGCCGAAGGCGCGGATCAGCTCGGGCGGCATGAGGTCTTTGCCAATGGCGAAGTTGATGAGCGAGCGGGCCGTCTGCGCGCCGTAGTAGCGGTCGACGGGGACTTCGATCTTGCCCATGGAGTCGGACTCAGTGCGCGTCAGAACGGAGGCGGCTGGCTTGGCGGCTTCAGACATTTGGGACTCCTGAACGGTTCACTTCCCCAAGTTTAGCAGCATGGAGATAATGAGGTAACGAAGCAAGGAGGTAAGGAAGTAAGGAATTGAGGTGAAGTGCTGACCCCTCCCCCCTATGTTTTTCATAAGTGTTCATTCTAAAGGAAGTTGAAGTCCTTTGTTTTGATAGACTTTTGTAAGTGTTGATTCTAAAGGAGGTTGCGGGCGCATTCTGTTGGCCAGAAAGTAACTGGTGGGGATGTGAAGATTTTGAAGGAGTTAGAAGGACTGCTTGGCGGGCACCCATGATCGCGGGCACGAAAGAATCGTGCTGAGACAACTCCAACATTATAGCATGTTCGTACTGTTTGTCAAATGATTACTTGTAAGTGGTTTGGATGGCGCGAGTTAGGGCGCTCTGGCGGAGTGGACGCGAGGCAAAACGAAGGAAAAAGGACTTAACACAGAGGGCACGGAGGTTGGAGCTCAGGGAGGAACAGAGACAAACTCTGGCAGCCGCTAGTCCGACAACCAGATCTTTTTTACCTCACTGCCTGTCCACGCGTAGAGAATCGCCCATGACCCGTAACCGCAAAAGACGATAACAGGGTACTTGGCTCGAAGAGGCTCTTTCTCGTACATGCCCTCATGTTTGCCTGCGCCTTCGCGCCACACCACCGGCGTCCCATCCGTCTTTTCCAATGCGCGAATCTCCCAATCGTTCCCGACTTGGCGCGCCACAACTAATTCCGCTTTCTGCTCTGTACCCTTTCCAGCAGTCAGGACAAGAGCCCACGTCGACTTACCATCACCGTAAAAGTTAACGCGGACTAAACCAGGGCATCGCGTACCGTGGTCCTTTTGATACAGCTTTCTATCGTAGTCATCCAGATCCGCCAGACCGACGAGGTGAGTGCCAGGGTATTTTTTGGAGATCTCGTCGCGGAGGCCAGGAGGATACATGCATCGGTCAGGTGGCGGTGCGGCAGCAACTGCCTGAATGAAGGCGAGCAGGCAGAGGCTCGCGACGCAGGTCCTTAGAGACTTTAGCCGCATACCAAATGATGGCACATCGGAGGCGGGATACAGAGCCAGGAGGGTCAAGAGCGCTTCACTCTTCGGCGCGAGGCCCTGGCCAGGTGGCGCTGGTCCAATCCCTGGCGGATCAGGGTCTTGATGACCGCCTGCCTGCTGATGTTGAGTTCCTTGGCGAGGCGTTCCAGTTCTTCGAGCATGGGGGCGGTGAAATCAACATTCACACGCTGGATTGGTTTCATCATGCGGCCGGAATTGGTGAAGAAGCGCGAAACATCCTTGCCGTTGTCGGCCATACGGGCAATGGATTCGGCCGCTGCAGGTTTTTTCTTACGTGGTGTGTTCCTCATAGAGTATTCGTTCTTCCCTGGTCGCTTTCCATAGGGTCACCAGATGGTAGAACTCTCCTTCCTCGTCCTCCCGAATCTCAAAGATTACCGTAAAGAGTCGATCACCTACCCAGCCGATGGCGCGGTGTTGAACGGGGAAATCCGAGCGCTGGTCGGCGTAATAAGGATGAAAGAAAACCTCCTGCGCTTCCTCGAAGCCGATTCCGCGCCGTGGATTCCGCCGGAGACTCTTGCTCTTTCGCTCATCGAACCGGAATCGCATGAGGGTATAACTGTTATACCATAAAAGGGCAGCGAGCAATCAAGGAGAAACCAAGAGAAAAGAGAAAAGAAGCCGGCCGCTGGAACTTAACGGCGGGAGTGGTGGGACCACCAGTCGCGCCAGGCGGCGGGATTGGAGCCGAGGCCGGTGCCGGTGATGTCTTGCAAGGCTTGGAAGACCCAGCTGCGGGTGGCGGGGTCGAGGGTGGCGTCGTCCATCATCTGGAGGAGACCGGGGACGGCGCGCAGGCGCTGCTCCTGCGTGAACATGCCGGATTGCGCGAGGGCGCAGGCGGCTCCTTCACGGACGTTAGGCGAAGGATCGCTGCGGAACGATTCGAGAAGCGGTGCGATGGAACTGTCCGTGGCGAGAAGGCCGAGACCGACGACGGCATAGGCACGCGTGGTTTGATCGGGATCGTGGATGCGATCGAGAAAGACGGTTTCGAGGCGGGCGGTTTCCACGCCGCGATTGCCGAGGACGCCGAGAATCCAGAGGAGCCAGGCACGATGTTCGCGCTCGTCCAGCAAGCGAGTGAGAAGCTTGTCCACGCTTTCGGGGGATTTGGGCAGATTGTAGCCGGCCAGTGTGATTTCGAGGGAGGCGGCGCGGACGCGGAGATCGTTGGCGTTGATGGCAGTGTTGAGCAGATTCGCGAGCGGGCCCTTTTCCACATCAAGTTGGCCGTACCAGCCGGGAACATTTTTTTCGATGAGTTCGATGGCACCTTCGTAATGGTTGATGGCGCGCTCCATGAGGAGCTCGGCTTGCTGCTGCGGGGCCATGGAGGAAAGGCCTTCGATTTCGTGGCCGGAGAGTTTTGCAGGCGACGCGGGGAGGGGGTCGCTCTTTAATTGGATGATGCGTTCGAACTCGGCCCAGGCTGCTTTGATGGGGGCGGGGTTGGCGGCGGCGAGAACAAGGAGAGTGAAGCCAATGGCCAGAACTACGAAAAGGCGCTTTCCGAGGCCCGGGTTTGCGGGGCGGATCTCTTCCGGCGTGATGGGCGGTTCCTGAACGTTTTCGTCCTTCATGGGGACACCTCGGCGCCAGGAATTAGGCTAAGTTGGCGATTGGCAGCGGGCAATAGTACGACTGGGGCAACGGCTGAGGCGGCGGTCGGCGAGGTCATGTATACTTTTTGAGGGGAATCCGCGTTATTCATGGCTGAGGGAACAAAGGTAATGCGTGCGAGTGTCAAGACGCGGCTGCGGCGCGGGCTGCGGTTTGCGCGGACGCGCGCGCGCGAGCTGCGGATGATCGGGAAGGCGTTGGCTTCGACGAAGCACCCGATCCTCGTGCACATCATCCCGATGCGGCAGTGCAATCTGGCTTGCACGTATTGCAACGAATACGACGATTTCTCGAAGCCGGTACCGCTCCCGGAGATGAAAAAGCGGCTGGATTTGCTGGCGCACATGGGGACCTCGATTATCACGATCAGCGGAGGCGAGCCGCTGATGCACCCGGAGCTGGACGAAGTAATCCGGCACATGCGGCGGCGCGGGATGATCGCCGGGCTGATCACCAATGGATTCTATTTGAACCGCGAACGCATCGAGCGGCTGAACGAGGCGGGGCTGGAGCACCTGCAGATCAGTATTGATAACGTGGTGCCAGACGAGGTGTCGAAGAAAAGTTTGAAGACGCTGGATGGGCGGCTGGAGATGCTGTCGCAGTGGGCGGTGTTCCAGGTGAACATCAATTCGGTGCTGGGAAGCGGCGTGAAAGACCCGGAGGATGCGCTGAAAATCGCACGGCGGGCCGTGGAGCTGGGATTCACGAGCACGGTGGGAATTATTCACGACAACAACGGGCAGTTGAAGGCGCTGGGAGCGCGCGAGCAGGAAATTTTTGAAGAGATCATGGAGCTGGGGAAGCGGTCGTTTTCGAGATTCAATGAATTTCAACACAATGTGGCGCGCGGGCGGGAGCACAACTGGCGGTGCCGCTCGGGCTCGCGGTATTTGTACATTTGTGAGGACGGACTGGTGCACTGGTGCTCGCAACAGCGCGGATATCCGGGGATTCCGCTGGCGCAATACACTCCGGAGATGCGGCACCGCGAATACTTCACGGAGAAATTTTGCGCGGCGCGGTGCACGATTTCCTGCGTGCAGCAGGTGGGGATTTTGGATAACTGGCGCGACCCGCAGAATTTGAAACCGATGCCGATGACGCCGCCTGCGCCGCAGCCGCAACTGGTGCAAATTGGGCAGGGGCGCGGCGATTCTTAGTTCCGCATCACTACCTTCCGGCCATACTCCGGATTCCTGTTTTTCGACAGCGCACATTTTCGACATGCTGGTATTGACGCGCGCCTTTTAGCTCGCCAAAACTATGCCCATGAGCGGATTCGCGATTGAAATTGAAAATCTGACGAAGGAATATCCGTTTGGATTCCTGCACCTGAAGAAGAAAACTTCGCTCGAAGGGCTGAACATGCAGGTGGAAATGGGCGAGGTGTTCGGCTTCATCGGGCCAAATGGGGCGGGGAAATCCACGACGATCAAACTGCTGATGGGGCTGATTTTTCCCACGGCGGGGAGCGCGCGAATCCTGGGCAGGCCGATCAGCGACGTGGAAATGCACAAAGACATTGGGTACCTGCCGGAGCAGCCGTACTTCTACGACTATTTGACGGCGGCGGAAGTGCTGGATTATTTCGCGAGGTTTCACGACTTGAAAGCAGGAGATCGCAAAGAACGCGTCGAGCGGATGCTGAAGAAAGTGGGACTGGAAACGGCGCGAAAAATTCAACTGCGCAAGTATTCCAAGGGGATGCTGCAGCGCGTGGGGCTGGCGCAGGCGATTCTGCACGATCCGAAGCTGGTGATTCTGGACGAGCCGATGTCGGGGCTCGACCCTGTGGGACGGCGCGAAGTGCGCGACATTATTCTGGAGTTGAAGCGCGAAGGAAAAACGGTGATGTTTTCCACGCATATTCTTTCCGATGCGGAGACGCTGTGCGACCGCGTGGGCGTGATCGTGGGAGGGAAGCTGCACGGAGTCGGCGCACCGGGACAGCTGGTCGACATGAAGACGCAGGGGATGGAAATCCTGTTTGCGTTGATGGGGGCGAGCAACGCGCCGTTTCTGGCGAAGGCAACGAAGACGGGAGAATATTACCGGCTGCAGGTGGCGGAGGGAGAGTTGTACGCGGCGATCGAGCAACTGCGAGGCACGGGGGCGCGAATTCTTTCGGTGACGCAGGTGAAAGCCACGCTGGAAGAATTCTTCATGAACCTGGTGGAAGCGGATCGTGCGCAGGCCGCGGCGATCGAGGTGAGCGGGAAATGAAGCGCGTGGGAATCGTGGCGCTGAATACGTTTCGCGAAGCGGTGCGTGACCGCGTGCTGTACAACCTGGTGTTTTTCGCGCTGCTGATGATGCTGGCGGCCGTGGTGGTGGGGCAGATTTCGATCGGGATCGAAGAGAGCGTGATCGTAAGCCTGGGGCTGAGCGCGATTTCCGTGATCGGGCTGCTGATTTCCGTCTTCATCGGCGTCGCGCTGGTGTCCAAGGAGATGGAGAAGCGCACGCTATATGCGCTGCTGGCCAAGCCGGTGCGGCGCTGGGAGTTTCTGCTGGGAAAATTCGGTGGGCTGGTGCTGACGCTGGCGGTGAACACAGCGGCGATGGCCGCGGGGCTTTTTCTTGTGATGCTCTACCTAAAGCATTCGCTGCAACAGGGCGACGCGGTGGTGCTGGTGGCGGTGTATTTCATCTGGCTGAAGCTGGCGCTGATCGTGGCGCTCGCGCTTATGTTTTCCTGCTTCACGACTCCGCTGCTCGCCATTTTGTTTACCGCTGGATTGTATATCGTCGGCCTATACGTGCAAGAGCTGCGGAACTTGCCGGTGGATGTGATGAGCCCGGCGATGGCGGCTTTCACGAAATGGCTTTCGTATCTTCTGCCGAATTTTGAAAATTTCAATGTGATGGCGATGGCGGCGCATGGGCGGGCCGTGCCGGGCGCGCTGATTCTGCAGAACACGCTGTATGCCGTGATTTACTGCGCGATCGTGCTGACGGGCGCGGCAGCGGTGTTCTCCCGGAAGAATTTGAAATGAAATCTCAAAAAGCCATGGCGTTGCTGCTGGTGCTTCCGCTGGGATTCGCGGGAATCTGGCATTTGCAGCACAGCATCGATTCGCGGCTTGCCACCGTGAGCCAGGAGCGAGACGACGTCCTGGTGCGCTCCGGCAAGCTCGTGAAAATCATGAGTCTGGAATACGCGCCGCTGATGGCGGACATCTACTGGACGCGCGTGGTGCAGTATTACGGCAACAAGCACGTGCGAGGGCAAGCGAAACTCGATTTGTTGTGGCCGCTGCTGGATGTCACGACATCCCTGGATCCGAATTTGCTCGTTGCTTACCGGTTCGGCGCGATGTTTCTGAGCCAAGCGCCTCCGGCCGGGGCCGGCAGGCCGGACCAGGCAGTGGAGTTGATCCGGCGGGGAATTCAAGCCAATCCGGACTACTGGCGCCTGTATGAGGATTTGGGATTCGTCTATTACTTCGATCTGAAAGATTACCAGAAGGCTTCGGAAGCTTTCCTGGAAGGAAGCAAGAAGCCGGACGCGCTGGTATGGATGAAAGTAATGGCCGCGAGAATTGCGGCGGAGGGCGAATCGTTTTCGACTTCGATGTTCCTATGGAATGATATTTATGAGTCGTCCTCGGATCCGTTGATCAAGAAAAACGCGCTGCAACGTATGAAATTGTTGAAGGCGCAAGAAGATTGCAAGCAGCTTGACGCGCTGGCAGACGAATACGCGAAGCGGAACGGACGGCGTCCGGCGCGCATGAGCGACCTCGTGCAGGCTGGCTTGTTGCGCGGACTGCCGGCCGACCCGGAAGGCTTCGCCTACGTGTTTGGGGAAGATGGCAAGGCGGAGCTCAATCTTGATAGCCCCTTGGTGGAGCAACAGCTGCTCCTCGAGCGCCTTAACAAGGCTGTTCCTCGGTAAGACGATTCCTGCTTCGGACTGCCGTCACTCCGGGACGCAGAGCAAGGTCATTTGCGGATCGATGATGAGTTTGCGGGGCTGGATTGGCGAGAGGAAATGGAAAGACGTCTCCGGCCCAGCGGCGACGACGTTTCCAAGGAGAGCCCTGGTTCCTGCACCGCCGCCTGCATAGAGGGGAACGCTGGCGATGAATGCGCGCGGCACACCGGATTGAAACAGTTTCCCCTTCACAAGAAATCCTTTCTCGGCGGCACGTGATGTGAACTCCACACGGTAGTGGGGAATGCCCGTGCCGCGCACCCACTGTTCGAAAAACCATTGCATGGAGCGTCCGCCTTCGAGGTCCATGGCGGGCGTCATGACCGCTTCGACTTCACGCTGCAAGTCTTCCGTGGAGAGGGCGCGGTAAGCGTACTTCGCGACGAGCGTTTGCAGAAGAGCCGTGAACCGCGCGTCGGAGTTCTTCGTGCCCGGCTGGCGGAGCATTTCGCGCAGCATGTGAAAGATCCAAGCGCCTTTGCTGTAGATGATTTCCTCGTACGCCTGCGAGGATTTTGAGGAGTTGAGACGGGTGCCCATCGTGAGCGCGCCGACATCTCCTGCGGGTTGCGCGGCATCCGGCGATTTCTCCAGCAGTTGGCGGCGAAAGCGTTCGAGCCAGACGCGGAGAGTGTGGTCGGGGATCTTTTTGGTATCGGCGAAGAGCAGGGCGAGATACTGCGCGATGGCTTCATTGATCCATTGATCGCGGTAGCTGGACCACCCGACGACGTTGCCCCACCACTGATGAGCCACTTCGTGGTAAGGAACCAGTTCAGTGAAATGTTCTTGACCGGTGGTAGTGAGTCCAGCGCGCTGTTGAGCTTCGGGGGACAGGAATGAATACGTGGAAATGTAAAGCAGGCCGGGCCAGCCTTGCGCAAAGGTTCCTGGAATCTGCGAGACGCTCAGATTGCGCAAAGGGAAAGGGCCGCTGAAAGTCTCGTAAAAGCGAATCGAGGAGTCGATCTCTTTCCCAAGTTGCTTGAGCGTATCGGCCGGGCTGGGAGGAGAAAGCATTGGCGCCATCGCACGGCCGGTGACGCGAGAGCCCAGGGGCCCGGAAGGGATGTGAATGACGTCGGAATCCGAAGAGGCGATGCGGTTCCGGAGGGATTGCTCGAGTTGGCGGTTGGCGTAGACGTCGATGGAATGGCCAGAGGCGGTCACGGAAGCCGAAGCGTATTCGCCGAGATTGAATCCGGCGACGGAAGCGGGTTTACCCGTTTTCCAATGCCCTACGCGGAAGTCGCCGTCTTCATGCTCTTCGAGTTTGGAGCCGGTGGCGATCAGGCGGAGTTTGCGAGGCCAGCGCATGGTGAGATCATAAGCTGCGAATTCGGCGGAATCGCCGAGATGCGGGTACCAGCTTTCGCGCGCGCCGACAAACAGCACACCGTTTCCGGCGTCTTCGATGACGTTGCCGCGATAGTGAAATTTAAGGGTGAATTCCTGATTGCGCGGGGGAGCCTCGGGGAGCACAACACTTAGGAAGTCGAGGCCACGGGCGCTGCGCTGCTGCAAATTCATTCCTTCGTTCTGAAAAAAGGCGAGGGGCTCTCCGCGCTCGCTTGAGACTTTGTCCACGCTGAGCGCGCGGGAGAGCTGAAAGCTCAGCGCACGCTCGCGGCCCGTTTCCGCGCGGACGCGGACGGAGGTGGAGGCATCGAGAGTGTTGTCTGGGAGAATGGAAGTTTCGATGATGTAACTCACGCCGCGGAAGGATACCGGACGAGCCGGAAAGCCGGGAACGGCATGGGAGGTCCACACGTCGTAGAAAGTCTTTGCGCTAACTTTTTGGAACTGACCGAGGAGAAACGGCTCGTCCCGCTGCAAATCCAGGACGACATCGAAGAAGCCTGTCACGGCTCCATCGAGCCCGGCATAAAAGTAAGGCGGTGGATTCTGGGAAAGGCGATCGAAGAGAATGCGGAGAGTCTGGCCGGGGTTGAGGTGAGCGAGCGCGGGCTCCCACTGAGAGGCAAACGCGGAATCCATCTGGGGCACGAGCCTGGCCGATTGGAATTGGCGAAGGAGTTCGTCCGCGGTGACGTCGGTGAAGCGAAAATATCCGGAAAAAAAGTCTTGATCGAGAACGGGCGCCCCGAGGAAATAGCCCATTTGCTGCTTCTCCGATGGGTCGCGCGGGAGAGCCAGGGCATGGCCGCGGCCGGAAAAGACTGCGCCCGTAACATACCCGTCAAGAGGGGAGAAAAAGGCAAGGGTGCCTTCTTCGAGGGAGAGAACTGCATCGCCGCGGCGGAGCTCGATCCGGTTTTCGGGGGCGAAGTGGTAAACGGCGGAAGGATCGACACGGAGAGCGTTAATCGCATCATATAATTCATGCGGAGTTCGTTCCGCAGCCGACAGAACAGCCGGGGCCAGAAGACACCACAGCCCGAAAAACTTCACCCCTACCCGCATATAGGAAGTGTAGTCACATTCGGCATGGGGGAACAAGGCGAGCGGGACCACGCGTCACCCCGGAATTAAGATAGGAAAATGCTTCGAATGATCCCTTCCCATCCAATGCGCTTCGCGATGGCGTTTGTTGCGCTACTTTTCTTGAGCGCCCAAGCTGCAGCAGACACCATCGTCCTGAAAAATGGCCGGCGCATCCTGGCGCTGAGCGCGTATGAAGACGGTGAAAAGGTGAAATACCTGACGTCCGCGGGTGAACTGAGCCTGCCGAAATCCATCGTGGATCACATTGAGAAGGGCGGCCCGATGCCGATGGCAAATACGCCGGGAGCCGCTGCGGCGAACCTGGCGATCGCTCCGCCGACCATGCAGCCCGGTGACTCCGGCGGCGGAGAGATCGAACGCGGAGCCGTTCACGATGGGACGGTGGATCGCGGATATATCGCAAAGCTGGAGAGCGAGGCGCGTTCGGGCGGGGAGAAAGCCAACCTCAGCGCGGCGATCGGGCACCACGCCGCAGCGACTTTCGAAATGTCGCGAGGGGAACTGGAGCACGCGCTGAGTGACGAGCGTGCCGCCCTCACCTTTGCTCCCGAAGTGCCGGGACTTTTGTTGCAAATAGCGTACGTCCACCTGCGGCGGAGCGAGTACAAGCAGGCATTGGAATACTTGGAGCGGGCGAGGCGCCTTGCTCCGGACAATGCGGACGTGGCCAAGCTGACGGGATGGTCCTACTACGGTTTGAACAAGATGGACCAGGCGGTGGCGGAGTGGAAACGCTCACTTGCGCTCCAGCCCGACCGAGAAGTCCAAGCGGCGCTTGAAAAGGCGCTGCAAGACAAGCAGGAAGAGGAAAGCTACAAGGAAAACGAAAGCAGCCACTTCAAGTTGCGATACAACGGTGCGGCGGAGCCAGCGCTGGCGCGGGATGTGCTGCGCACGCTGGAAACGCATTTTTCCGCCATCGAATCGGAGTTGAGCTACACGCCGCCGGAATCGATTGGCGTGATTCTGTACACGCAAGAGGCGTTCACAGACATCACGCGGGCGCCGTCATGGGCGGGCGCGCTCTACGACGGTCGAATTCGAGTTCCAGTGCAAGGATTGACGGCGGTGGACCAGGAACTCTCCCGCTCACTCAAGCACGAACTCACGCATAGCTTCATCGCTCAGAAAACGCACGCGGCCTGTATGGGGCTGAAAGAAAGCTGTGCGATTCGCGCTCCCACGTGGATTCAAGAAGGAATGGCTCAATGGATGGAGGGGCAGCGCAGCGGGGAGAATGCGAGTGTGCTGATCCGGGATTCCGCGGCGGGGCAGGTGTTGCCGCTGGGCCAACTGGAAGGCGATTGGACGCGTATGAAGTCGGATTTAGCGCGCTATGCGTACGCGTGGGCGCTGGCAAACGTTGAGTATATCGTGCAGAAGGACGGAATGAGTGACATCAACCGCGTCCTGGATCGCATTGGGTCCGGGATGTCCACCGAGGCGGCGCTGAAAGAAGTGCTGCACAGCGATTACAGCGATTTGATGAAATCGACGACGGAGTATTTGAAGAAAACCTACGGGCGCTGACCTATCTCCGAAAATCATGTCAAGTTGTGGCGAGCAGCGAGGCCAGGAGGGCAGCGCGGGCGGGCATCGTGTGTATGAGGATGTGCTCGTTCGCGGAATGAGCGCCGTCGCCGATGGCGCCGAGGCCGTCGAGGGTAGGGACGCCGATCGCAGCGGTGAAATTTCCGTCGGAACCGCCGCCGACGGTGCATTCGCCTACAGAGAGGCCCATCTGCCCGGCGAGTGACTTGGCGCGGGCGAAGAGATCTGCACTCATTTTGCGCTCGAGCGGAGGACGGTCGAAGCCTCCGGTGATTTCAAGCCGGGCGCCCCGATGTATTGCACGAAGCGAATGCAGCCGGCGTTCCAGGCTGCGCATATCGGAAACACGCAACGCGCGCAGATCAAGAGCGGCGCGGGCGCGTTCCGGGATCACGTTGGTGCGCGAGCCGCCTTCGACGATTCCTGCGTTGATGGTTACGCCGCGGCGAAGATCGTTCCATTTTTCGATGCGTGCGAGCTGCCGCGCCAACTCGTGGATGGCGTTGATGCCTTCCTGGGGCGCGAGACCAGCGTGCGAGGCGCGGCCATGCACGGTCAATTCGGCGGTACCGACGCCCTTGCGCGCCGTCTTCAGAAGTCCGCGAGGGCCGAAGGAGGGTTCGAGGACAAAGACCGCATCGCTGCGGCGCGCTTCCGCTTCGAGGAGCTTGCGCGAAGATTCGCTTCCAATCTCTTCGTCGGAGGTCCAGAGGAAGACGAGGCACTTGTGCAATTCTGCGCTTGCCTCCTGAAGCGCTTGGAGCGCGAAGAGCGCTTGAACGATTCCTGCCTTCATGTCAAAAATACCGGGGCCGTAGGCTTTTCCACGTGAGATGCGGAAGGGCATCTTGTGTAGCGCGCCGCTGGAGTAAACGGTGTCGTAATGGCCTAGAACCAGGAGCTGGCCAGCAGGGCGCGTTTTGCTGGGCCCATACGAAATTCGCAGATGATCGCCGCGGTGTTTCTGACCAAGGCGCTCGACTCTCCCGCCGTACTTGCGCCACGCTTCGGCGATGAGGCCGCCACAGCGGTCCGCCGCCGCTTTTTCAAGACTGGGCGATTCGGCTTCCACGAATTGGCGCAGCGTCGCGATCATCCGCGGCAGGCGTGGCTTCAGGCGGCGCAAGAATTCTTTGGGGGATTGGCGGTCCGGCATGGCGTGGACATGCTAACAACGCTACGAACAAGCGGCAACCTGGCCGCCGGAATTCAGGAGGCCGAGATTGCCAGGACGCGTATCGCGGGAAGCGGGCTTCGCATATAATCAGAAGTTTGCCGTGTACAAAAGAGCGCCGCAGGGGTCGGCGCGGTGGAGAGTGCGAATGATATTGGACGTCGTGGAAATTCAGAAGATACTGCCGCACCGCTATCCCTTTCTGATGGTGGATGGCATTCTTGAAGTGGAGCGCTTGAAGCGCATCGTGGGCGTGAAGAACGTCACCATCAACGAAGCGCACTTTCAGGGACATTTTCCGGGCCGGCCGGTCATGCCCGGCGTTTTGATTATCGAGGCGCTGGCACAAGCGGGCGGGTTACTTTTGCTTCTGGAAGTTCCAGATCGCGACAATAAACTTCTGTATCTCGTGGCTGTGGATGGCGTGCGCTTCCGGCGGCCCGTGGTGCCGGGCGATCAATTGAAGTTGGAACTTGACGTTCTCTCCTGGCGCGGCGACTTCTGCAAGCTGGAAGGAAAAGCTACCGTTGACGGACAGTTGGCCGTGGAGGCGACGCTGATGTGCAAGATGGTGGATCGTGAGCCCCCAGCCAAGGCGGAAGAACCCGCGAAATGACCGCGCGCGAGATTCATCCGCAAGCCATTGTGGCGGCAAGCGCGGAGCTTGGCGAAGGCGTCAAGATCGGCGCGTACGCGGTGGTTGGCGAAGAGGTGGAATTGGGAGACGGCTGCGTGCTGCACGCGCATGCGGTGGTGCAGGGGCCGTCGAAGTTTGGCAAGAACAATGTGTTTCATGCGTTCAGTGTGGTGGGAGGTGACCCGCAAGACTATACATTTCGCGGGGAGCGCGCGGAGCTTGTTGCCGGGGATGGAAATATTTTCCGGGAATACGTGACGGTCAGCCGGGGAACGCAAAAAGGCGGCGGCAAAACTTCGCTGGGGAACGAGAATTTTTTCCTGGCGTATTCGCACATCGGGCACGATTGCGTGATCGGCAGCCACACGCTGTTTGTAAACGGTGCGACGCTGGCGGGACACGTGACGGTGGAAGATTTCGTGACGGTGGGCGCTTTTTGCCCGGTGCACCAATTTTGCAGGCTCGGGCGGTACGCGTACATCGGCGCATCCACGGTGATTACACAGGATGTGACGCCGTTTTCGAAGATCGTGACGGAGCGCGAGACGAAAAATTACGGCCTCAACGCGATCGGCCTGGAGCGCAGGGAATTTTCGGCGGAGCGCTTGCAGGCGCTAAAGCAGGCGTATCGTTTGCTGCTGCGGTCGAAACTCAACACTTCGCAGGCGCTCGCGGAGATGAAGAAAACGCTGGGAGATTCGGCGGACGTGCAGGAATTGATTCGATTCATCGAAGGCGCGGAACGCGGCATTGTGAAGTAACACACCGATCGCAGAATTCATGCCCGACACGGACGCACAATTGAAAGGCTGGGGACTCATCGCTGGCAATGGACGCTTTCCATTTCTGGTGCTGGAAGGCGCGCGGAGCCAGGGAATCGAGATGGCAGTGATTGCATTGAAAGAAGAAGCTTCGCCGGAGCTGGAGAAAATCGCGAAACGGCTGCATTGGGTAAGCCTCGGCGAGCTGAGCAAGACCATCGAGCTGCTGCAACAGGAAGGCGTGACGCAAGCGGTGATGGCCGGGCAGGTGAAACACAACAAAATTTTCAGTGCGATCCGTCCGGACTGGAAGCTGGCGAAGCTGCTGTTTTCGCTGCCGAGGAAGAATACGGACGCGCTCATCGGGGCGGTGGCTCGCGTGCTGGAGGACGAAGGCATCCGGCTGGTGGACTCGACGATTTTCCTGAAACCGCTCGTGCCGCAACCGGGCGTGCTGACGCGGCGCGCGCCAAATGAGCATGAAGTGGAAGACATTGCGTATGGGATCGGCGTGGCGCGACAAATCGCAGGGATGGACATTGGGCAGACGGTGGTAATTTCAGATCGCGCGTGCGTCGCGGTGGAAGCGATGGAAGGAACCGACGAAACGATCGCGCGCGCGGCAAGAATCGCGGGCGGCAAGCCGCTGGTCGTCGTGAAAGTCAGCAAGCCGGGGCAGGACATGCGCTTTGATGTACCGGTGGTCGGTTTGTCCACCATCGAACAGATGAAGAGCGCGGGCGCGACGGCCCTGGCACTGGACGCGGGACGCACGCTGCTTTTTGACCGTGAAAAACTGATCGACCTGGCGGATGCAGCGGGAATCGCCATTGAAGCCATTGCCGTCGCGGCAGCAACGGAACCAAAAGACGCAACCAGGGGAATCAACAAAAAATGAGCGCGGCGGCACCAGGGAAGAAGATCCGTGTCGCCGTAGTAGGAGCGGGCGAATTCGGGCGCAATCACGTGCGCGTGTACCGTGAAATCGAGGGCGCGGAGTTGATCGGCGTATACGATCAAGATCCGAGACGCGCCGCGGCGGTCGCCAAGGAATTTCAGACCAAAGTGCTTGCGACTCTTGAGGAATTGCAGGGGCGCGCCGACGCGGTGAGCGTGGCCGTGCCCACCGTCGCGCATGCGGAGGTGGGCTGCCGGCTGATGGGGATGGGGCTCGACGTTCTGGTCGAGAAGCCCATGGCCGTGAATCTCGCGGAGGCCGATGCGCTGCTTGCGTCGGCGAAGAAAAACAAACGCATCTTGCAGGTAGGGCACGTCGAACGTTTCAATCCCGCGGTGATTGCCGTCGAGCCCATCTTGAACCGGCCGCTTTTTTTTGAAGTGCACCGGCTGGGGGTGTTCACGCCGCGCAGCCTCGATGTGGACGTGATCTACGACCTGATGATTCACGACCTGGACATCTTGCTGGCGCTGGTGAAAGAGCCGGTTACGGAAGTGAAAGCGGTCGGGATCCCGGTCCTTACTAACAAAGTGGATATCGCGCATTCACGGTTGGAGTTTGTGGGCGGCGCGGTCGCGAACGTCACGGCCAGCCGGGTTTCCACGGAGCGGGTGCGCAAGATGAGGTTTTTCCAGCAGCACGAATACATTTCGCTGGATTATGCGCGGCGGGACGCCCTGCGAGTGGGCGTGAAGAAACCGGGCCCGCAGCCCGAATTTGGATTCCAGAAGCTGGACGCCCCGGCGGTTGAGCCCCTGCGAGCGGAGCTCGAAGCCTTCGTGGATGCCGCACGGACGCGAAAAGAGCCGAAAACCAACGGTGCGGCGGGCCGCGCGGCGCTGGAATTGGCAAGCCGGGTCATGGCGAGCATCCAGGAACACGCGGAGCGCGTCCAACTAGAAGCAGTGTCCTCGCAAGAAAAAACAACAAGATGATCTCCCGCTTCCTGGTACCGCTCGATGCTCGTCCACCCGCTGCGGCTGATGCCGCGACGCAGCGGCGCCGTCCGACCACCATGGACGAACGGAGGCTCGTCCCGGCGATGCTGCCCATCGTGGTGCTGGATGGACATTCGACGATCCCGAGCAACTTACCGCTCGAAACCATCGCCACGCGCGTGGTCGTGCCGCGCGACGTCAACCGTGCCGCCTACAACGTCACGGAAGATCAGTCCACGCCGTTGCAGCCGACGGAGATGGACGAGCGCATCGCCGTGCCCTTGGGTGCTGCACCTCCGGAAACGATTGAGCACCCGCTAACTCTCCATACCGACCTGGTGGATCCCGATATTTTCATCACCGGAGAAGTGCATCTTGCCCCTCCGGAAGAGAAAGAGGGAAAAGCCAAGTGGCAGCTCATTGTCCGCATCTCTTCGTTTGCGTTCCACGCCCTGCTGATTGCGCTGATTCTCTTGCAAGCAAAACTGTTCCCTTCGCATGGGCCGACGCCGGAGCAAATGGAGATCGCGCGGAGGATGATGACCGTGCTGCTGCCGCCAGGGGCGCTTGATGACTTGAAGCCCTCGACTCGTCCGGCGCAACCGCCTCCTCGCGTGCATGTTGATCCGCGTGTCTTGCGGAAGGTTGCGCCGCCTATCGAGCCGATGCCGATACCACAGCCGGAGCGGCCGGTAAAGGAATTGCCCAACGCACCAGTGCCTCCGCCGAATGTCGCGCAGACCATACCGCCGACGGAGGCGCCCACGCCGAAAACTCCCCCGAAACTTGAAATGCCGGAAACGCCGCAGCCAAGGAAGGGCTTGTTGCTGCCCAAGGAGTCTTCTCCGGGTCAGAGCATCCAGGACTCCTTGCGGGCCGCAGCGCGAAGCTCCGGTCCGAGGCCGATCGCGGGCGGCGGCCAGATTCCTGGGGGCGGCAGCGGTGGCGGGGGTGGCGGCCATGGAACCGCGTACGGCGGCATCGAGATGCTCACGCCGGACGAAGGTGTGGACTTCAGCAACTATCTCAACCGCGTGTACGTCACCGTGAAGCGCAACTGGTTTGCGGTAATGCCCGGTTCGGTCGAACTCGGCGAGAAGGGCATCGTCGTACTCACGTTCAAGATCATGCGCGACGGTAGCGTGCCGTCCGCTGAGCCGGTCATTCAGCGCAATTCGGGCAAAGAGCCGCTGGACCGCGCGGCGTACTCTTCCGTGCGCGCATCGAATCCCTTCGAGCCGTTGCCTCCGCAGTTCAGGGGCCCGTACATCGAACTGCGTTACACGTACCTCTACAACGTTCCGATCGAGTATTTTAACCAGGCAAAGTGAAGATCTCGCGCCAACAGGTCCTCGGGAGTCTGCTTCTCGCCCTTATAGTGCTCGTCGTTTTGGTTTTCCGCGCGCGCCACATTTTCTTCCGATGAGCGATGCGAAAACTCTTTTGCCTCTTTTTGCCGTCGTTGGCCCGACGGCTTCCGGCAAGTCTGCCCTGGGTGTGTGGCTCGCCGAGCGGCTGGGCGGGGAAGTGGTGGCCTGCGATTCGACGCAGCTTTATCGCGGATTCGATATTGGGACTGCGAAGCCCAGCGCCTCCGAGCGCCGCGGGGTTCCGCATCATTTGATCGATGTGCTGGGGCCAAAGGAAGAGGCGACTGCCGGAGGCTATCGCGAATTAGCGCTCGCGGTTTTGCATGATCTGCGAGTGCGAAGAAAGCTGCCGATATTCACGGTCGGCACGGGTTTGTATTTGCGTGCGTTGCTGGAAGGTCTCGCCGAAGTACCGCAGCGCTCCGAGGAATTGCGCGCGCGGCTGCGGGCAAGCGCTGAAGAACATCCGCCCGGCCATCTGCACAAGGTGTTGAAGCAGCTCGATCCGGAGACAGCCTCCAAGATCGCGCCCGCCGATAAACAAAAACTCATTCGGGCGATCGAAGTTTGCCTGCTGGCACGGAAGCCCATCTCGGAGCTGCATCGAGAGGGCCGCGTCCCGCTCGAAGGGTGGCACGTGCTGAAGATCGGATTGAATCCGCCGCGCGACCAGCTAGTCGAGCGAATTCATTCCCGGACGGATGTCATGTTGGAGCGTGGATGGCTGGAGGAAGTGAAAAGCTTGCTCGCCAGCGGGACGAGCGAAGATGCAAAGCCCTTCGATTTCATCGGCTATCGTGAATTGCGCGCAGTTTTGCAAGAAAGCATGTCGCTGGCTGAGGCGCGCGAAGCGATTCAACAGGCCACGCGTCGTTATGCGAAACGCCAGCTCACATGGTTTCGCAGGGAGCAGGGCGTACGCTGGATTTCAGGATTCGGCGATGAACCAGCTGTGCAAGCCGAGGCGATGCATTGGCTTCGATCCTCAGGTTTGGGCTGAGTACGATATCTTGCGTTAGCCGGCCATCCGGGAGACAGAGCCGTTTGCTACTCTTTTTCTTTTTCCTTCTCTTTGTCCTTGGCCTGGATGGAGAGTAGTTCCACTTCAAACACGAGAGTCGAGTTGGGACCTATCTCCGGGCTCGGGCCTCGCTCACCGTAGGCCAGCTCTGCGGGAAGAAAGAGTTGCCACTTGGATCCGACGGGCATAAGTTGCAGGGCTTCCGTCCAACCCTTGATCACGCCGCTCACGGGGAATGTTGCAGGTTGGCCGCGCTTATAGGAGCTGTCAAACTCCGTGCCGTTGATGAGGGTGCCCCGGTAGTTGCAGACGACGGTGTCCGTGGCTGCAGGCTTCGGCCCGGTGCCTTGAGTCAATATCTTGTATTCGAGGCCGCTTGGCAGGGTAACGATCCCTTCTTTGGTTTTGTTGGCGGTGAGAAAGGAGTCTCCCTCCTTCTTGTTCGCTTCTCCGGCTAATTTCATTTTTTCCATTTGCTTGCCGCGCACCTCGGTCTGCAGTTGCGTGAGGGCGGCGCGTGCTTCGCTTTCGGTCAGGAGGGTCTTGCCGCCAGCCACCGTGTCCTTCAATGCGCGCACGAAGATGGCTGTGTCGATATCAACCGAGTCCCTCTTCAGATTGGCTCCGAGGTTCATCCCCAGCGCGTAGCTGACCTTATCTTTGTCCGTCTTGAGCACCAGCGGGCTCGGGCTTTTCGGTTTGACGGGCTGACCCGGTTTCGCCGCGGGCGCCTTTTGCGCACTGGCTGCGGGAGCCTGTGAAGACTTCGCCGCGGGCGCGGTTTGAGGCTTGGCCGCCGGTGCCTGTGGAGAGGCCGCTGCCGGCGTTTGTTGCGCGCGAGCGCTCCCGAGCAGCATCACTCCGGCCGCCAAAATATTCACTACTGTGATCGTTAGTTTTCTCATGGAACTATTTTCCCATCGGCACGCTGGTTTCGCAAATGGATGCGCTTTCACTTTGCCAGGCTGGCTCCAACGGAACGGCGGACTAGAAGAATGGAATCGCCGGCGGAGGCTGTCGCGAGCCGGACGGGAGAGGCGTATAATCTGAACCAGGGACGAGTCCCGCACGAAATGTTCAATTCCGCACGATGACTCCCGTCTACTCTCCGTGACCAAGGCACAACATCATATTTCTGCGGCCGAGCGCGCTTTGCTGGTTGGCGTGGGATGGAAGCGTACGCCCCGCTTTCCGGGAATGCCGGCGGGCGAGCAGGGCCGCGAATCGCTCCTCGAGCTCGTCGAGTTGGCTCGCAGCGCGGGCGCGGAGGTCGCGGGGACGGTGTTTCAAGTGCGCGATACGGCTGATCCAGCTACGCTGGTCGGCCGGGGAAAACTGGATGAGATACGCGCGGAAGCCACGGCGCACAAAGCGCCGCTGATCATCTTCGATAGCAACCTCTCCCCTATGCAACAAAGAAACATCGAGGAGTCCACGGAGCGCAGGGTCATCGACCGCACGCAACTGATTCTTGATATTTTCGCGCGGCATGCTCGCAGCCGCGAAGGACAGTTGCAGGTGGAACTTGCGCAGTTAAACTACATGCTGCCGCGCCTGACGGGAAAAGGGACGGCGATGTCGCGCTTGGGCGGCAAAAGCGGGGCTGGCGGAGCGGGTGGCGCGGGCGGCGGAGCCGGACGTATCGGCGTGCGCGGGCCCGGTGAAAAGAAATTGGAGACGGACCGGCGGCGAATCCGCGACCGCATCAGCAAAATTCAAACCAGCATCGAGGATGTGCGCAAACAGCGCGCGCTCCGCCGCGAAGCGCGGAATGCCGTGCCCCTCGGAACGATCGCGCTGGTGGGCTACACAAACGCTGGCAAGTCCACGCTATTCAACGCGCTGAGCCGCGCCGAAGTCCTGGTTTCCTCGCGAATGTTCGCCACCCTCGATCCCACGATCCGAGCGCTGCGGCTTCCCTCGAACCGCCGCGTCCTCGTTTCCGACACCGTGGGATTTATCCGCGATCTTCCGAAAGGCCTGCTGACTGCGTTTCGCGCCACACTGGAAGAGGTTCAGGAAGCTGCGTTGATTTTGCACGTGAGCGATGTCTCCAACCCGCATCACGATGAGCTGGATGAAGCGGTCGAAAAGATCTTGAGCGAGCTCGGGGTCAACGGACGCCCGCGGCTGCGCGTGCTGAACAAGATTGATCAGCTTTCTGTTGAAGATAGAAAAATTGTTTCCAACGGCACAGGCGGAAAAGACGGACAAGAGGGCACTCCGGTTCTTGTGTCCGCGTTGACCGGCGAAGGGATTGAGGAATTGTTGCGGCGCATGGATGCCGAGATGCCCACGGACCCTGTCGTGACTCTCTCGATACGCTTGCCCCTGGCGGAAGGACGTACTTTGGCTCTGGTTCACGCGCTGGGCCGCGTACTTCATTCTGTGGTGGAGGATTCTCACATGCGGCTGGATGCCGAGGTGCCCGAATCCATCGCCAAACGCCTTCGCCTTAACGACTTCGCCGTGAAGGGAACTTTCCGGCGCACGCGGTCGTAGTATAGAGTGTGAGTGGACCGGCGTGCGGTCGCGTTGAATAGGAACCTTTATCCGCGGTCCGTTGTGAGGTTGTCATGGCTGCTTTTTTTCTTTGGATCATCCTGTTCATTCTATGCTGGCCGCTTGCGCTGCTGGCGCTGGTGATTTATCCGTTTGTCTGGCTGCTGCTTCTTCCATTCCGCATTATGGGTATCGCGGTTGACGGCGTTCTGGGACTGCTCAGCGCATTGTTCCTGCTGCCGGTGCGGCTCCTGCGAGGCCCGCGGGTCATCTGAAGATACTGAATCCTTTGCGCCCCGGTAACTCTGGGGTAAAACTTGGAAAAACCTCTGTTTTCTGTAACTTGGGAGTAGCCCAAGTCGCTGGCCGAGATGGATCGGATCTGGACGCTTCTGTGGAAAAGGCTGTGGAAACTCAGTTGTCGCTCTTGCACACAATTTCCTGCGAAAGGGTCGTGCTGGATGGTTTTCTACTCGGTGCCCTACGTAAGTAATTGAAAATACAAGCGTTAAATTAGTCTTAGGAGCTGACTGACTCTCGGTGCCAGGCGTTTCTGCGCCGGAGACATACCGTACATTTGCACAGGTTTGCAGCAGTAGGGTTACGAAAGAGTATCGCCTTTCACGCACTCCATTGCGAATTTTTGTTAACCCCGGAGTACCTATCACGGTCCGCCCAGCCGTCCATTTACGTTCGCGCGAAGCGTAAATCGGGCTGCCTCGAGGCGTTGACGCGTCCTTCCACGAAGTCTATAGTGAACTTGCGGTGGCTGAAGCCGCAGGGGCGGCTCCCCCGCCGCCTAGAACACATGAATCTTCCTAACTCACTGACGTTGCTCCGGATTTTCTTCATTCCGGTTCTCATCGTGATTCTCCTGACCCGCAGTCCCAACGTCGAGCTCTGGGGCTATACCATGCACTTCGAAGTGTGGGGAGTGCTGATCCTGCTGACGGCGGCGGCGACAGACTGGGCGGATGGCTATCTCGCGCGGCGGCGCTCGCAAGTGACGACGCTGGGGATTCTTCTCGACCCCATCGCGGACAAGCTGCTGATCTCCGCTGCATTTATCTCTCTGGTGGACATGCACCTGGTGAAGGCCTGGATGGTGGTGATCATCATCGGGCGTGAATTTACTGTTCTCGGTTTGCGGAATATTGCCTCAGCGGAAGGGTTCACCATTGAGGCGTCTACCCTGGGCAAGACCAAAATGGTCTTGCAGGTGTGCGCCGTAGCAGTGCTGATCGCCGGCGCCGGACATCGTGCCGGGCTTCCGTGGCTGTACTGGTTGGCGCAAGCCCTACTTTGGCTGGTGGTGATTAGCGCGCTGGTCTCCGCCGCACAGTACTTCCTGAGATTCTGGAGCCATGTGGACGACAGCATAAAGCAGCGTCGGCGGCTTCGCATGCTGGAGGCGCGTAAGAAGTCTCAGGATGCCGTCCCTCTCTGAAGCGGAGAGTCGAACCGCGCTGCAGCTCGCGCGAAATGCGGTTGTCGAAGCCGTTTCGCACAGAAAGCTTCCTGATCAAATTACGCGCAATGAAGTATTTGCAGAGCGCCGCGGAGTTTTCGTGACGCTGCACGTTCGCGGGCGCTTGCAGGGCTGTATCGGCGTGGTTGAGCCGGAGGAGCCGTTGGGAGCCGCTATTGTCCGCTGCGCGGCCAGCGCCGCCCTGGAAGATCCGCGATTTACCCCGATGCGGGCGGAACAGCTCGGCGATCTCGCGATCGAAATCTCACTGCTTTCGCCGCCTGTGCTGATATCTCCGGAAGCGATTGAGATCGGGCGTCACGGTCTGCTGATCGTGCTCCACGCGCAGAAAGGTCTGCTTTTGCCGCAGGTTGCGATCGAACATCGTTTGACGCGCGAGCAATTTCTCGAAGAAACCTGCCGCAAGGCGGGATTGCAGCGTGAATCCTGGCGCGACCCGGAGGCGCGCCTCTTTGGCTTTACATGCGAAGTCTTTTCGGAAAGTCAGCCGCTTGAAGGAACATGAAAGCCGGTGACGGCTTTTGATGGAAGCGAATACAGCCAAAGTCTAATGAAAAGGCCCGCGCGAAGAGAGCCGCGGCGGGCCTGAGTCATTCAACATGATGTGGGGTGGCTATTCGATTTCGACGTAGTCGCCCGCGTAGATTTCGATTGTGCTGAGTGTAACGAACATGGTCGACGAATTGTCGCTCACGTTGATCACAATCCCCTCTCCTAGCACTTCGCGGGGGAGGTCATTCCACTCGTAACGTTCCGGGGCGCTGCCGAAACCGTACATGGTGTACTGATACCCCCTGGTCTGCGGTACGGTCTCCGCCATCGAGCCTTGATAGCGGAAGATGCGCAAGTAGTCGCCGACCTTCACTCCCTGCTTGGTCCCGAGGTTCACGTAGATCGACTGGTACTTCCCGAAAAGCTGCGTGAAGCCCGTTCCCGCGACCACCATGGCTACAGGCTTGCCGCTCACCGGCGCAAAATGGTCGAACGTGGCTGGATCCTTGAACGGAGGCGCCGGGCGGTCTTGATACGGTTGCAGGATATCGCCCCGCTGCATATAGCCACAGGAAAAAGTGACTTCCGCAATCGAGACCTTCGGCTGCACATTCACTACACGGACCTGCCCTTGATCGCTGTAAGCCGTACCCATGGCCTTCATCAGCTTGGTCTGCCACTTGAACCATTGCACTTCAATGAAGTCTGCATCCGGCCGCACAACTGAGAACCGGTCGCCAACGCGGACACCCTTGTCCTGGCCGCGGTTTATATACACTCTGTCGCCGCGGGCAAAAGTAATCTTGTAATTGGATTGCTCTCCGGAGATGAGCCGGATTCCGTCAGGCACCTTCTGATCGGTGACGAATCCCGAACAATTCACCGCAGTGAAATCCGTTTGAGCCGGGCCCGCTTGCGGCGAGTTTTGCGCCGAACTGACGGCGGCACCGAGCAGGACCACAAGAGACAAAGCTGCTAGTCTAGCGCGCATTCCATAACTCCTTCGAAAACAGGCCCTAAGGGCCGTGCAGGGACGTTTCCTAGCGAAAGTATCAGGGCCACACTCACCCGTCAACAAGTTGGCCAAGGTTGCTTTACACTTTTGATACGGCATACTAGAGGCCGTATTTTCAACGAATTGGCGGCAGAAGGCAGGGTATGAATCTCTTTGGAACAGGGGTGCGGCGCATTTGCGCGGTGGCGGCAGCCTCCACGGCCCGCGAAATGGGTCGACAAGTCCGGTCAGCCCTGCGGCAAACCAAGACCGTCGAATTGCGGCTCGATTGGCTGCGAAACAACTCCGAACGCGCGCGATTCCTCCGTTGGCTGCCGGCGAACAATCCGAAAGGGGCAACTTTTGTCGCTACCTGCCGGCGACGCGAAGGCGGGGGGAAGTTCGCCGGGGACGCTGAGCAGGAATTGTATTGGTTGATGCAAGCGCGCGAGGCAGGCTGCGAGTGGTGCGATCTAGAAATGGAGACCTATCGGGAGCTTCCCGAAGGATTTGTACGCGAGTACCCCGTACCCAAACGCATCCTGCTCTCCATCCACGATTTCGATCGGACGGCGAAACTGCCGGGAAAGATCCGGGTGCCGCGGCATGGCTTGGTGGACGCCACAAAAATCGCCGCAAACGCCCGCACGATTTCCGACAGCGTTCGCCTGCTTCGGCTGGCCCGGCGCTCGAAAAATTTCGTTGCAGTTCCGATGGGAGAAATGGGTCTGCCTGGCCGCATCTTGGCGTTGCGAGAAGGAAGCGCTTTGGCGTACGCGCCGGTTGCCGAGACGACTGCGCCCGGTCAAGTATCGATTGGCGAGATGAAGCATCTCTACCGCGCTCACGCGCTCACGAAAAGGACGCGCGTTTACGGCGTGATCGGCGATCCCATTGGACATTCGCTCTCGCCGTTGCTGCATAACACGGGGTTCGTGGCGCGCAAAGTTGATGCTGTCTATCTACCATTCCTCGTTCATCAACTGCCTGATTTCCTCGAGGCGGTTCCTGAATTTGGCGTCCGGGGTTTCAGCGTGACGCTGCCGCACAAGCAGACCATTCTCAAACACCTAAAGGAATGTGAGCCGCTCGCCGCGGAAATCGGCGCCGTGAATACCGTTGTGGTCCGGCGCGATGGTTCGCTCTACGGTTGCAACACGGATTATGTTGGCGTGCTGCGCGCGCTCGAGAAGAAACTCCGCATCAAAGGCAGCCGCGTGTTGATCTTCGGAGCGGGGGGATCGGCGCGAGCCGCGGCATTTGCGTTGACTCGGGCCGGCGCGGTAGTGGGCATTTGCGCGCGGCGTGAAAAAACTGCGAGTGCATTGGCACGTGCAATTGGAGCAGAAGTCGTTCCGCGCCGCGCTTTGCGCACGGCGTTCTTTGACGCCATTTTGAACTCCACTCCGGTCGGCATGCATCCGCACGATGGAATTTCGCCGCTTGCGGCTGGCGAGCTAAATTGCCGCATGGTCATGGACTTGATCTACCGGCCGCAGAAAACCCAGCTCCTGAAGATCGCCGAGAAAAAAGGGATTTCCACCGTGTCCGGCGTGGAGATGTTCCTCGCGCAGGGCATCGCACAGTGGGAAATCTGGACGGAAAAGCGCGCGCCGGAAGCGCTCATGCGCCGGGCCGTGCTGGGCGCCCTTCGCGCGGAAGAGAAGTCTCGTCAGCGCCGTTAATCCAGAAATGCAATAATACCTGCTCTCTATTTTGAACTTTGAAATGTCAGCAGTGAACTGGCCCATGATTCAGCCGGACTTCCGCGAATTCCAGCGTCTCGCTAAGCAGGGAAACCTCATTCCCGTTTACGACGTGTTTTCCGCGGACCTGCTCACACCCGTGAGCGCTTATCTTCGAATCGCCCAGGGCGCGCGGTACTCATTTCTCCTCGAAAGCGTCGAGGGCGGCGAGAAAATCGCCCGCTACACATTTGCCGGCGCTCACCCCGAGGAAGTCTTCCGCTACGCGGGCGGCGCGTGCGTGCTGGAAAGCCGGGACCGCATGGTTTGGGAGGAGCGCGACCCTATATCCTTCCTACGTGAGCGCATCGAACGCTTCCGTCCCGTGCGACTTCCGGGCTTGCCGCCGCTCGTTGCCGGAGCCATTGGCTATTTCAGTTATGAAATGGTCCGTTTGATCGAACGGCTGCCCAAACGCCTGCGTGACGAGATCGGCCTCTACGATGCGATGCTGATGTTCTATCACGGCATCGTTGCTTTCGATCACGTGCAGCATCGCCTTTGGATCGTTCGCAATGTTTTCACCAGCGGCTCGGGTTCGCTGCGCGCGAAATACAACGCTGCCGTGCGCGAAATCAAGGAGACACGGCGCCAGCTCGAAGAGCCTGTCGCGGCCGAGCGCGCGAAAAAGCCATCGAAGGCGAAGAAGCGCGCTCCGCTCAAGGTGAGTTCGAATTTCCGCCGGCCCGAATACCTCGCTGCCGTTCGAAAAGCCAAGCAATACATCCGCGCGGGCGACATTTTTCAAGTCGTGCTGAGCCAGCGCTTCTCTGCAAAGACACAAGCAGACCCATTTGAAATTTATCGCGAACTGCGCGCGCTGAATCCTTCGCCTTATCTTTTCTATTTGCAGATGAATGATGTCGCCGTCGTTGGCAGCTCGCCGGAAATGCTCGTCAAAGTCCAGGGCCGCGACGTTTTCTACCGGCCCATCGCCGGCACGCGTTGGCGCGGCAAGGACGAGGCCGAAGACCAGCGCCTCGAGCGCGAAATGCTTGCCAGCGAGAAAGAACGCGCCGAGCACATCATGCTCGTGGACCTGGGGCGCAACGATCTCGGACGCGTCTGCGATTACGGCACGGTGCACCCCGAAAAGCTGCTCACCGTGGAACGCTACTCGCACGTCATGCACCTGGTTTCCAGTCTCCGTGGCCGCTTGCGCGAAGATGTAGACTGTTTCGATGCGCTGATGGCCTGCTTTCCGGCCGGCACCGTTTCCGGCGCACCAAAAGTTCGCGCCATGGAAATCATTGAGGAGCTGGAGCGCACCCGCCGCGGAATTTATGCGGGCGGCATCTTGTATCTCGATTTCGCGGGCAACCTCGATTCGTGCATCGCGCTTCGCACCATGGTCGTCAAGAACGGCGTTGCCCACGTGCAGGCCGGCGGCGGCATCGTTGCGGATTCCACGCCGCAGGGCGAATATCAGGAGAGTGTGAACAAGTCGAAAGCATTACTCGCGGCGCTGGAAGCCGCACACCGCGGAAGCCGGCCGAGAAAGCCGTCATGATTTTGCTGCTCGACAACTACGATTCCTTCACCTACAACCTCGCGCAGTATCTCGGCGAGCTGGGTTGCAATGTTGAAGTGCATCGCAACGACAAAATCACCGTGGAGGAGATCGCCCGGCGAAAGCCGGAGCGGATCGTGATTTCGCCCGGGCCCTGCACGCCGCAGGAGGCCGGCATCTCCGTGGAGTTAATCGAGCGCCTCGCGGGAAAATTCCCCATCCTCGGCGTATGCCTCGGGCATCAAGCGATTGGCGCTGCGTTTGGCGGCAGGATTATCCGCGCGCCGAAACTTTTTCATGGTAAAACGAGCCAGATCCATCACGACGGGAGAAATGTTTTTCGCAAGTTGCCCGATCCCTTCACGGCGACCCGCTATCACTCGCTGATCGTTGAGCGCAAATCGCTCCCGCGCGAGCTCGCCATCACCGCTGAAACCGACGACGGCATCATCATGGGTCTGCGCCACCGTCGCCACAAAATCGAAGGCGTCCAGTTCCATCCCGAATCCGTCCTCACCGAATCCGGCAAGCAGCTCCTGCAAAACTTTTTGTCTTTGTAGACGCCGGGCTTCAGCCCGGCATCTTTTGTTGTTTTCACCAGTTCAAGTCCGCCAGAATCGCGCCATAGATTTCCATGCCGCGCCAAAAGTGTCCCAGACGCAGATTCTCGTCCGAGCTGTGCTGATGATTGTCGTAATTCACGATGGGCACGCCGATCCAGACGAGTCCCAGATCATCAAATATGTACATCGGCACGCTGCCGCCCGTAGACGGCATGATCACCGCGTCGTTCCCCGTTGCGGCTTTCACAACTTCCACAACCGCCTTGGACACCGGCAGATCCATTGGCGTGCGCGAAGCCCGATAGCCGCCTTCGTACACGACTTTCGCGATCCGCGCGTGGGCGCGTCGCTCTTCCATTGTCGGTTCGCGATCCAGCACGTAGAATCCCTGCTTGGCGATGAACGCCGCAATTTGTTCGAACTTCCGCTTCGGGTCCTCACCTTTCACGAGCCGTGCCTCCAGCGAAGCTTCCGCCTTTTCCGGCACGACGTTTTGCGCCTGCTCTCCGACGTAGGCGCTGCGCAATCCGCGAATATTCAACGACGGTTGCATCAAGAGTTCCACCAGCTTCTTGCCGCCGCCTTCCGGTTTCGCGATGCCCAATTCGCGGCGCAGATCGGCGTCATTCACTGGCATTTCCGCGAGCGCCTTTTTCTCAGCGTCGCCAAGCGGGGCGACATCATCGTAATAGCCTTCAATCAACACGCGCCCATCCGCGTCTTTCATGGACGCCAGCAGCCGCGACAATTCCATTGCCGGATTCGGCGCCCAGTTCCCATAATGTCCACTGTGCAACGCGCGCACCGGCCCGTACACTGTGACGTTGATGCCGATGTCGCCGCGGTTTCCAAAGAAAACCAAAGGTCGTCCCGATTGATGCACCGGGCCATCCGCAGTGATGAGCAAGTCCGCGCCTAATAAATTCTTGTGCAGTTCCAGGGTTCGCTGCAGATTCGTCGAACCCGCTTCTTCTTCTCCTTCAAAAATGACCTTGAGGTTGACGGCTAACGGAATCTTCTTGGCCCGGAGGGCATCGAGCGCGGCAAGCAGGGCCACAATCGGCGATTTGTCGTCCGAAGCGGACCGCGCGTAGATCCGCCAGTCGTCGCTGTATGCCGCGCCTTGCTGCCCACTGCTTGCAGGGAAGGGAATCCGCTTCCCGCCGGCTTCGATGGCCGCGTCGCGAAGAGCCGGCTCAAACGGTTTTCCATCGGCCCACGCAGCGGCATCGACTGGCTGGCCATCGTAATGCGCATAAAAAACTACCGTTCGCTTCGCTCCCGGCAAGATCAACTTGCCGAACACTACCGGTCCGCGCCTCGCGATCGGCAGAAGATGCGTCTCAATCCCCCGCGCTTCGAGCATCTCAACCAGATGCGCCGCGTTCCTCTGAATGTTGGGAGTGTCGCTGGCAATATTGGGAATCGAAAGGAATTCGCTGAGTTCGCGCACGATGCGGTCTTCATTGGCCATTCGATAGTCGCGCACTTCCCGCGCAACTTGCGCGGGTGTCGGAGGCGCCTGCTTCTGCGCCTGCGCAGAAAACGGCAAGAACGCAATCCATAGAGTGACTGCAATGTTTCGCAAAGTGTTCCTCCTCGCCGGCCGCTCGGATGCGCGAAGAAAGCTGTGCGGCACGCCATCGGGTGCTAGTGATTTTATCCGACCTCGCTGTCCCGATCGTCCCTGAATCACTTTCAATTCAGGATTTGTGTTTCTCTGAAAGAAGCTAGCCTGCGTTAGTGAAGGCAGCGAGCGCCGCGAGTTTAGCGGCTGCCGCCCCTGACGAAAGAGCCTCGCCCGCAAGATTTGCAGCCTCGCGGGAATTTGGAGCGACCCCAGCGGCAACAAGAGCTGCGGCGGCATTGATTACCACAATGTCGCGCGGTGGGCCGGCTTCTCCTGCCAGGACGCGGCGGATGATCGCCGCGTTCTCTGCCGCCGTTCCACCGCGAACGGATTCGAGCGATGCACGCGATACGCCGAACTCCTCCGGTGTCACTGTGAAACGCCGGACGGCGCCGCGCTTAACCTCGGCGACCAGTGTTTCCCCAGCAAGAGAAATTTCGTCGAGCCCTCCCGCGCCATGCACCACGAACGCATGCTCCACACCAAGCTCCACAAGCGTCGCGGCCACCACATCGATCACCTCTGCCGAGAAAACGCCCAGGACTTGCGATTGCGCTCCCGCGGGATTCGTGAGCGGCCCCAGCAAATTAAAGACCGTGCGCACGCCAATCTGCTTGCGCGCGGGAGCAGCGTGTCGCGTGGCCTTGTGCGCCGCCTGCGCGAACAAGAACCCAATGCCAATCTCCCGGATCGCACGTCCACACCGTTCGAACGGCAGATCGATGCGCACGCCGAGCGCTTCCAGCACATCCGCTGAACCGCTTCGCGAACTCGCCGCGCGGTTGCCGTGTTTCGCAACGCGCGCACCGGCGGCCGCCGCCACAATCGCCGCTGCCGTTGAAATATTAAACGTGTTCGAGCCGTCGCCCCCCGTGCCGCACGTGTCTACCATCTGCTCGGGGCGCGCCTCGCCATCAGCGAAGACCCGCGTGGCGTTTCGCCGCATCACCCGCGCGAATCCCGCAAGTTCCTGCACCTGCACCGGCCGCTGGTTCAGCGCTGTCAGCAACCGCACGATTTCCGGCGTCTCCACGCGCCCCGAAAGCAGATCCTCCATCATTGCTTCTGCTTCCGCGCGCGCGAAGGTGTGGCCGGCTTCGAGGCGCTCGATTTCTTTGCGAATTTCCTTCATTTTGTGGTTGTTTTGCGTATCCTTGCTCCGTTTCCGGCTTCCGGGTAAACTTCTATGTTTCAAGTTGCCTCAAAATTCTAGCACTGGTCTTACGCTCCGCGGTCGCACAGGAACGAACTGCTTCAAGGCCGCACAGGGAACGGAAACTCAATGAAGATTCACGAGTATCAGGCGAAGGCGATACTGGCGCGCTATGGCGTTACGACACCGCGCGGTGAAGTCGCTTTCACCAAGGAAGAAGCGCGCGAAGCCGCGCACCGCCTGAAGTCAAACATTTGCGTCGTGAAAGCGCAAATCCACGCGGGCGGGCGCGGAAAAGCAGGCGGCGTCAAGCTTGCCCGTTCCTCCGACGAAGCCGCCGACATCGCCAGCCATATCCTTGGCATGAAGCTGGTCACGCCGCAAACGGGTCCTGCGGGCCGCATTGTAAAGCGCGTGCTAATCGAAGAAGGCCTCGATATCAAGCGCGAGCTTTATCTTGGTTTGCTCGTCGACCGTGCCACCGCCCGCGTCGTGTTCATGGCCAGCGCCGCGGGCGGCATGGAAATCGAAGAAGTCGCCAAGAATAATCCGGGCGCGATTTTGCGGGAGACAATTCATCCCGCCGTTGGTCTGCAGCTGTACCAGGCGCGCAAAATCGCTTTCGGGCTCGGTCTGCCGGTGGAGGTCGTCAATCAATCGGTGCCTTTCTTGCAGGCTCTATATCGCGCGTTCATCGACACGGATGCCTCATTGCTCGAAATCAATCCATGCGTGGTGACCGGCGATGGCAAACTCGTCGCTCTCGACGCCAAGATGACCTTCGATGACAACGCGCTCTTCCGTCACAAGGAACTCCGCGAGCTGCGCGACCTTGATGAAGAAGACCCGCTCGAAGTGGAAGCCTCGAAGTACGGCCTCAACTACATCAAGCTCGAGGGCAGCGTGGCTTGCATGGTCAACGGCGCGGGCCTCGCCATGGCTACCATGGACATCATCAAGTACGCCGGCGGCTCGCCCGCAAACTTTCTCGATGTCGGCGGCGGTGCTTCCGCCGATCAAGTGAAAAACGCCTTCCGCATTCTCATGAGCGACCCGGCCGTGAAAGCCGTGTTCATCAATATTTTTGGCGGCATCCTGCGCTGCGATGTGCTTGCCACCGGCGTCGTTGCCGCCGCAAAAGATCTCCAATTGAAAGTGCCCGTCGTCGTGCGCATGGAAGGCACAAACGTCGAGTTGGGCCAGCAGATTCTCCGCGACAGCGGCCTGAACTTCACCATCGCCAACGGCATGAAGGACGGCGCGCAAAAAGTCGTGGCACTCGCCGGGGGTGCGCGATGAGCGTTCTCGTTAACGAAAAAACGCGCCTGCTCGTCCAGGGCTTTACCGGCCGCGAAGGCACATTTCACACCCAGCAAATGATCGAGTACGGAACAAATGTTGTCGGGGGTGTCACGCCCGGCAAAGGCGGCACCAAACATCTCGAGCGGCCTGTGTTCAACACTGTCGCTGACGCCGCGAAAGCCACGGGCGCGAATGCTTCGGTGATTTTCGTCCCGCCGCCGTACGCCGCCGACGCCATTCTCGAAGCCGCAGACTCCGAAATTCCGTTAGTGATTTGCATTACGGAAGGCATTCCCGCCCTGGACATGGTGCGCGTCGTCGCCACCGTGGATTTCAAGAAGACTCGCCTCATCGGTCCCAACTGCCCCGGCATCATCTCTCCCGGCAAATGCAAAATCGGCATCATGCCGGGCCGCATTCACAAACAGGGAAACGTTGGCGTCGTCAGCCGCAGTGGCACGCTGACCTATGAAGCCGTCGACCAATTGACCAAACTCGGCACCGGCCAATCCACTTGTATCGGCATCGGCGGCGACCCAATCATCGGCACGTCATTCCTCGACGCCATCCAATTTTTCAATGACGATCCGGACACGCACGCCATCATTTTGATCGGCGAAATCGGTGGCAACGCCGAAGAACGCGCCGCGGAATGGATCAAAGCCAACGTGAAGAAGCCCGTCGTCGGCTTCATCGCCGGCCAGACCGCCCCGCCCGGCCGCCGCATGGGCCACGCCGGCGCGATCATCAGCGGAGGTCAAGGCACGGCGAAAGACAAATATGCCGCGATGGCCGCCGCCGGCATCAACACTGTGGAATCGCCCGCGGACATCGGCTCAACCGTCGCCGCCGCCTTGAAGTCATAGCTTTTGGTGGGACAGACTTCAGTCTGTCCGCCTTTTTCCCGGCCGGGCCCATGTTGATCGTCGGGCGTCTCGCCGGATAGCTCGCAACAATCTTTTGGAGGAATTCTCAGTGGCAATTGAAAGAACTTTCGCAATCATCAAACCGGACGCTGTCGGTCGTAATCTTCAAGGCGAAATCCTTTCCCGAATCCACAAAGCTGGCTTCAAAATCGTCGCCATCAAATCCATGCGTCTCACCAAGGAAGAAGCTGGCGGCTTCTACGCCGTTCATCGCGAGCGCCCTTTCTTCGGCGAGCTCACCGCCTTCATGAGCTCCGGCAAAATCTTCGCCATGGTCCTCGAAGCCGAAGGCGCCATCTTCAAGTGGCGCGACACCATGGGTGCCACCGATCCGAAGAAAGCCGCGCTTGGCACCATCCGCCACGATCTCGGCACCAGCATCGGCAACAATTGCACCCACGGTTCCGACGCCCCGGAAACCGCCGCCTTCGAAATTGGATATTTCTTTTCGGGCCTAGAACTCATCTAAGTTTATGGCGGCCCAGTCTTCAACAAAATGCCGCCACTGCTATTCATCAACATGCAATTCTCTTGAGTTTGAACCATTCGATTCTTGAGATTTCATTATGGATCCTCTCCGCGAACTCGGCCGCACGCTCCTCTTCCTCGGAGGCTTTGTCGTTCTCATTGGCGCACTTCTCTTTTTCGGCGGCAAACTGCCCTTCCGCCTGGGACGCCTCCCCGGCGACATCGTCCACCGCGGCGAGCACACCACCATCTACTTTCCGATCGTGACCTGCTTGGTGCTCAGTATTGGCCTAAACCTGCTTTTTTGGCTTTTCTCCCGCTTCCGCCGTTAACCCCTTCTTCAACACGGGCCATCTCTGTCCTAGCATGCGCCCGTGGGCTTGACGTCACATCGGCCCACGCCGTAAGCTCCACCAAATTCTGCGCTTAAATCTGCTCTCCGCGCGAGTTGGAAAGTGACCAAGGAATATGAGAGCCGCCATCGCACGGGCCTATGTCGCATCAAGCGGAGCGATCTTGTTCGTTGTCGGTGTAGTTGGTTTTTTTCGCCACGAAATGTTCAATCTCACTTTTCCTCCCGCTCACAATGTATTTCATCTCGTTAGCGGCGCAATCGCTCTTTGGGCCGGGTTTGGAAGGCGTGCTGATGGACCGCGGCTATTCGGCTTGATTTTTGGGGCGGTTTATACGGTTGTCGCGGTTGCAGGATTCGCCGGCCTTCGCGACCTCGGTCCAATCCGGCTGGGCTTGAACACACACTACAATTTTATCCACCTCGGCGTTGGCTTGCTCAGTCTCGCAGCCGGTTTTGCCGGCGCAAAGCCTGCTGCGGCCCTATAGACGGGAACGTACTTTTCATTCCCGATCCGGAAAGCACAAGACGAGCTGATTTGCCCAAGAATTGACTCTCGCAATCAGCCCCAGTAGAGTTACTCGTCCTCACGCACACTCGAGCGAAGGAGATCGCCGCGTGCTCGTAAGAGTATTTGAAGACAACCTCACACTCAGCAAATCCGCCGCCGAACAAGCGTCCACTGCCGTGCGCCGTGCGATCCTCGATCGCGGACGCGCCCGCATCATCGTCGCAACCGGAACGTCCCAGTTGGATTTTCTCGATGCGTTCACCAGCGCCGAAAACATCTATTGGCAGCGTGTCGAGATGTTTCACCTCGATGAATACGTCGGGCTGCCCATCACTCATCCGGCCAGCTTTCGCAAATATCTTCTCGAGCGACTGATTTACAGAACGGGGATCACCCAGTATCACCTGTTGGACGGCGATCGTGATTCCGGTGAAGTTGTCCGCCGCGTCGGCGAGGCGCTGCGCTCCGCGCCCGTGGATGTCGCCTTTGCCGGCATCGGAGAAAACGGCCACCTGGCGTTCAACGATCCTCCGGCCGATTTCCAAACGGAAGATCCTTATCTCATCGTCAACCTCGATGAACCTTGCCGCCGCCAGCAAGTGGGCGAGGGTTGGTTCGCGAATCTTTCGGAAGTTCCCCGCCACGCGATTTCCATGTCGGTGCGTCAGATTCTAAAAGCCAAGGAAATCATCGCCGTCGTCCCCGATGCGCGCAAAGCCCAAGCGGTGAAGCTCTGTCTTGAGGGCGAAATCAGTCCGATGGCGCCGGCGTCCATCCTGCGCACCCATCCAGCCGCGACGCTTTATCTCGACAGCGAATCCGCCAGTCTGCTCAACCCGGCAACCCTCGCTGCTCTTGCCGCCGCCGGATAATCCGTGACTCCCCCGGCTTTCATCCGCACATCAGACAAAACGAACGCCTCGGGATGCTCATGGCGGTAGCAAAACAATTGAATTTGGCGCAGCCTCGTCCCATTCCCTCCTTACGCTGGTGGATCGGCGGAATTCTGTTCGCCTCGACGGTGATCAACTACATCGACCGCCAGACCCTTTCCATTCTTGCGCCCTTTCTGAAGCAGGACTATCACTGGACCAACGTGGACTACGCCAACATCGCCATCGCCTTTCGCATCGCCTATTCCGTCGGACAAACCGTGTGCGGACGGCTGATGGATCGCGTCGGCACGCGGCGCGGCCTGACCATTAGCGTCACCTGGTACTCGATCGTCTCCGTCTTGACCTCCCTGGCCAATGGCCTTTCAAGTTTTGCTCTATTTCGTTTTCTACTCGGCGCGGGCGAATCCGCCAACTGGCCCGGCGCGAGCAAAGCGGTTTCCGAATGGTTTCCAAAGCGCGAGCGCGGGCTTGCCGCGGCGTTGTACGACAGCGGCTCCTCCGTCGGCGGTGCGGTCGCGCCCTTTCTAATTTTGCCGGTGTACCTTCGTTGGGGATGGCGCATCGCCTTTGTCATTCCGGGGCTGCTCGGATTCTTGTGGCTGATCGTCTGGCGGCGGATGTACCACCTGCCCCAGGATCATCCGCGCATCAGTGAGGCCGAGCGCCAAATGATTCTTGCCGAGACCGAGGAAGCGCAAATCGCCGGTAAGCCTCGGCTGCGATGGCACGATCTTCTGAAGTTGCCCCAAACCTGGGGAACGATCATCTCCAAGGCCCTTACCGACCCCGTTTGGTTCTTCATCACGGACTGGTTCCCCATCTACCTGGTCGCAAAAGGCATTTCGCTCAAAAGCGGCCTGCTCGCCGTGTGGGTTCCTTTTCTTGCTGCGGACCTGGGCAATTTCTTCGGCGGCGGCGTTTCTGGCTATTTGATTCGGCGCGGCTGGTCGTTGGGTGCCGCGCGAAAAGCGCTGGTTGTCTTCGGAGGCGTCGGCGTGCTGTTGCTCATCCCCACTATCTTTACCGTGAACCTCTACCTGATCACGCTGCTTTTCGCGCTGGCCACGTTTTCCTACGCATCGTTTTCCACCATCGCCAACGTGCTCCCCACCGACCTCTACCATAGCGACGCCGTGGCTTCTGTCAGCGGCCTCAGCGGAACCGGCGCGGGAATCGGCACCATCATCGCTTTCGAATTGATCGGACATCTTTCGGACGCTCGCCAGGCGTCCGCCGTCCATTCTTTCGATCCGATCGTGATTGCCGCGGGACTGATCCCCTTCGTCGGCATGATTCTCGTCTTGCTCCTGGTGCGCAACACGCGAGCCACCGACCAAGGCTTAGTCCGGCGCATCTGATCCGCCAAATTCCTGCCGCGGAGAACGCTCTGCCTTCTCCTTCTCGACCTTTCCTTTACTTCACCGCATCGACCTTGAACTCCGCGCGAATAAACGCCTTGATCCCTTCTTCTCCCGTCAAGCGCAAGCACAGCAATTTTCCCTCGCGTTCCAGGTCAATATGAAAATCAAAAAACGGGCAGCACTTGCTCTCCGCCGCCACCCATTCTGCCAACTCCGCCAGCGAAATATCTGAGGGACTGAACTGGAATTCATAGCCCTTCTCGGTTTCGACGATTTCCTTGCGCTCGGTGGCAAGTTTTTCGCTCAATTGCTTGTGCCGAGCCCGCTCGGCCGGATTCAGCGCCTTGGTGTTGCAGTAGAACTTGCTTTGCATCGTTGTCGCCTGCCTTTCAGGCCTCACTACGGCAGCCGAGCTTTGCGCCGGCAGCCCCGTAGCTGCGCCGCTCGTCAGCAACATTGCCAATGCCCCGCTTGCCGCGCTTCGCCTGCTCGCTTCTACAAAACGATTCTTCTTTCCGCTCATGGTTTTCCTCCAAATAGGATTTGCCACGTCCCATCCCCAAATGTTAGAAGTTAAAGTCAGCTTTAAGTCAAGCGATATTCCAAGGAGCCAAAAATGAAAATCGGGGAACTTGCTGTCCGCGCCGGTTTCAACGCCTCCGCCCTCCGCTACTACGAAAAAATGGGCCTGCTCGCCCCTCCGTACCGCACCGGCGGCCAGCGCCGCTATCCCAGTGACGCGCTCGACCGCGCGCTCCTCATTCGCTTCGCCAGCGACATGGGCTTCACCCTCGGCGAGATCAAACTCTTTCTCCACGGCCTGCGCGACAATACCCCCGTCGGCCCCCGCTGGAAAAAACTCGCCCATCACAAGATCAGCGAAATGGATGAAACGATTCAGCGTTCTCTTCGCTTGAAATCTCTCCTCCAGCATCTCCTCCATTGCCACTGCCCCACGCTGCAAATCTGCGTCCAGCGTCTCAGCCTGAGCCCCAGCCTCCGTCGCATTGCGCGCCGCATCAAGTGACTCTCGTGGCGTGGTTCTTGTTTTTCGGGAGGGCACGACTTCAGTCGTGTCGTAAGTAGTGCTTACTAACCCGGCTTTAGCCGCTGAGGGCCTCGATCCATGTGGATCTGCGACGCGCTGCTGGCCTTGGTGGTATAGTTTTCGGCCTGAAACTTCCATCGGAGGACGCGCCATGAAAATCAAGCTTCTCGCACTCGCTGTGGCACTTGGTGTTTCTACTTACAATGCCGCCGGGCAGTCCTCCGCCGCGCCGCCACAGCAAGCCGCGCCGAAACCTTCACAGGACCTCTCAGCCCAGGTTCCAACTCCCAAACCGGACGACGTCAAATCCATCGACAGTATCCTCGCCGCTCTCTACAACGTCATCTCCGGCCCTGCCGGCGAGCGCGATTGGAATCGTTTTCGTTCCCTGTTTTTGCCCGGCGCCACTCTCACCTCCGCAGGAAAAGATCGCGAAGGCAACATTCACGTTCGTCCGCGCACCGTGGAAGGCTATGTAACGGGCGCCGGCGGCTATTTCGCACAGCACGGTTTTTTCGAAAGCCCGATCGTGAGCCGTGTCCAGATGTTTGGCAACGTCGCCCAGGTCTTCTGCAGCTACGAATCCCGCGGCGCCGCCGGTGAAGCGCCCTTCGCCCGCGGCATTAACAGTATCCAGTTGGCTTATGATGGCAAACGCTGGTGGGTCGTCAGCATCCTCTGGGACGAGGAGCGCCCCGACAATCCGCTCCCCAAAGAATTCGCCGCCAGGCCATGAGTTCAATCCCCATCCCGCAGAAATCCGTCGTTCTTTTTGCTCTTCGCTCTTGTCGCGCCGGCATCCTTGCCGGCATCCTTGCCGGCATCTTTCTTTTCAGCAGCGCTTTGGTACCAGCCCAATCCAAGCCTGCCGACGGTGCGGCGGAAATCCTCGGAACTTGGGAAGGCGAATCCAAATGCACGGTACCTTCTTCACCGTGCCGCGATGAGCACGTCGTATACGAGATCGCCGCGGAAAAGACCGCTACCTCCAGTCTGAAGCTGGACGGCTACAAAATCGTGAACGGCGAGCGTCAATTCATGGGGACTTTGCGCTGTGATTACAACCCGTCCAAAAAGAATCTGAGCTGCACCTTTCGAGGCAAGGATTACGACGATTGGGAATACACATTGTCCGGCGATACCCTCCAAGGCACTCTCACAATCGACGGCGGAAAAACACTCTACCGCCGGATCAGCGTGAAAAGGCAGCGGACCCGCTAGAGCTTGACAGCTGTGATGCCCTCTGTTCGGCTGTTTTGTGTCGTCGCAGGATTTCACTGTCATGCCATCCAGACGGTTTTCTTGACCGTCGATCCGCGCGCATTTCCTCAATTCTCTGATTCTGCAAGGTTTGCATGGCAGCCCTGCGTGGTCCACAGCTTGCCTTCCCTTTGAGCGAAGGGGCCCCTTCTATCTTATTGACGGAGGAATTTATGCATCTACGTAACTTGGCAATCCTTGGGCTACTCTTTTTGATTGCGGCCGGCAAGTGCACCGCGCAAGTGCAAGGCGAAAGCTATCACGGCCACGGGTACGCCTATGTCGCACCTGGCGGCTTAACCGCCGGCGGGAACACGCTTAGAGCAATTGCCCTCGGTGTCGGCGGCGAAGCCATGCTGTACAAGGGCTTGGCAGCCGGCGCTGACATCGGTTGGCAGGGGCCGACGCAAAGCTTCAGAAATGGTTTCGGATTGGCCTCTATCAACGGCGCTTATCACTTCGTGAGCTCGCAGCACGAGCGGAGGTTCGTTCCGTTCGTCACCGCGGGCTACACGCGATCCTTTGCCAACCAGAGCGGCGCGAACCTCGCCAACTACGGCGCGGGTTTCCAATATTGGTTCAAGGAGCGCTGGGCTTTCCGCGTCGAAGGTCGCGACCATATCAACACCACTGGTCCGGTGGCGCACGCTTGGCAGATCCGCCTCGCCATCGTATTCCGCTGAACTTTTCAACCTGCTCTCGCCCGGGTGAGCCACTCTTCCGGATTGTCTCCCCGGGCCCCAGTGCCTCAATTACAAACTCCGCCGAACCAACGCCCACGACATGCCGTTACCGACAGGGCATCAACTCTGCGAAAGCGGCGTAAAGGTGGGAGTGGGAAACTGGGCTTTCAACTACGGCGCGTCCCATTCGAGGGCGACGATTTCCTGGCTTCCAGTATCTTTGAGCAATAACGGCGAATCATCTGGCGCAAGACCGAGCCATATGCCAAAGTAACCCGTCGACTGGAACCCTTCCAGGTTGACCACCCGTTCTACTTTTCGGTCGTGGATTCCTACTCGAAACACTCCCACATCCGGCTGTTGCTGCAGGAAATAGACATACTTCCCGTCCTGAGACCAGCCAGGATACCCCGCCGCCGTGTTGCTCAGCACCGCCCACTTCTGGGTTTTGAAGTCGAACAGCCTCAAGCCCAGCGAATCGGCCGGCATGCCCACGATGTACCGCCCATCCGGCGACCAGCGAGGGGAGTACAGTCCCTCGGAGCCGGGAAGCGTGGAGACTTGGCGCGTCTTCAGATCAAAGATGTGAATGCCATCCACCGCGGGGATCATCTCTCCAAAGGCTACAGAATTGCCATCCGGCGCCCAGAGCGGATCGGACTGAGTTTGAGGGCCGCCGGGCATCATCGCCTGAGGTGTGCCACCATTGGCCGAAACAAGATAGATGCGCGTCGGCTTGCCGGTCTGAAAGTCAAAAAAGACAAGTTGTTTTCCATCCGGCGACCAACGAGGCAGCATGGCATAAAGCGGCGGAAAGCTGAGCTGAAGCCGGTCACTCCCGTCTGCCTTGCTTCGCCAGAGTGTTCCTTCGGGATACGAAACGTAGGCTACCCATTGGCCGTCCTTCGAGAAGGCTATGTCCTGGGCTGAGATTCCCGAAAGAAAAGGCTCGACAGCCTTGGACTTGGCGTTCTAGCGCTCGAGTTCTCCGCGCACCAGGCCCGCTACCGCGAAGAGCTTTCTGCCATCTTTGCTGGGAATTGGATATCCGTAGCTGATTGCTCCTGAAGTTAACTGCATTGGCTCGCGGCTGAACTTGCGCAGAAAACTTTCCTTCTCGCGCAAAGCCCAGAGTTGACCACCAGACTCGAAAACGAAATACTTCCCGTCGGGCGTCCACCGGCCACAGCATTCGCCACTTAATCCAGAAATAATATCAGTCTTGAGATTGGATTGATGCCAGCCAGCGAGCAGCGGGTGGAGGTTCGTGCCGTCGGCCAAAACCTGCCAGAGTGAACTGACTCGCGTCTGGGGATCGAACACGGCGAAGCGTATCAGGCTTCCGTCGGGAGACCATGCAGTCCCCAACGCACGGCCCGATAAGGAAGCAAGCCTATGAGACTCCGTCCCGTCACCGTTGGCAAGGTGGAGCTCCTTTCCCTTGGCGTAAACGAGCTTCTTCCCATCCGGGGACCACGCTCCATCGTGACCGGCGGTATCTGCCAATCGGTGCGGCGACCCGCCTAGGACCGGTAAAGCCGAGAGCGGCCCATCCGAGACGGTACCAGGCCTGTCCGCCACGAGGAGGTCCGAGCCGTCCGGGGAAACATTCAAAACAATCAGGGTAGGTGACGAGGCCGGAATGGGCGCAACTTGTCCTCCGGCAGCCGATACCTGAGCGATGGGAAAACTGATGCCCTGGGCTTGCTCTTGCAAGTAGAGACGCGAGCCATCCGTGCCCATCAGAAACTTGGGGCGGGCATCGTGAGTGATTTGTGCATACCCCGAGACTTTGGGCGAAGGCAGGGGAGGCACAAGCCAATAGACGAGAGCCGTGACGGCCACGGCGACGATCGCCAGCCCGCCGAGCAAAGCTTTCCTGTGCCGTCGGGCGAGATGAACGGCTAGAGCCCGGTCGCTCGAGCTGTCTGTTACTGCCGCGACTGTTGTGCCGGCTCCGCCGCCTCCCGCGGCGAGCGGCACCCGCTCGGAGGCTGGTGCCACGGCCGTGGAGGTCCCTGAACTCGTGTCGCGCCTCAGCCGCTTCAGTTCGGACCGCAGATCGGAGGCGCTTTGGTAGCGCAGGTCGCGGTCTTTCTCCAGGGCGCGATTGATGATTTCCTCAAGCTTCGGTGGAACCTCGGGGTTGATCCGCACTGGAGGAACGGGTGGGCGTTCCAGAATGGCGTGGAAGATCATTCCCGTCGTCTCGCCTCGGAACGGCAACTGTCCCGTGGCCATCTGATACAGCACGGCGCCGAAGGAAAACAGATCGCTTCGCGCGTCCAAGTCCTTGCCTTTGACTTGCTCCGGCGACATGTAGGCGACGGTGCCAAGAGCGGTACCCGGGCTGGTGAGATGCTCTTTGACGTCGAAGGTCGCGGCGGTCTGCTCCGTTCCCGTTACTGGCACGGGAGAGAGTTTGGCCAAGCCGAAGTCGAGGATTTTGGCGTGGCCGCGATCAGTCACAAAGATGTTCGCGGGCTTGATGTCGCGGTGAACGATTCCTTTGCCGTGCGCGGCATCGAGCGCGTCGGCGATCTCAATACCGAGCGAGAGCAGAGTTTCTAGTTCCATGAGACGCCCATCGATGCTCTGCTTCAGGGTTGCGCCATCCAGAAACTCCATGGCGATGAATGCTTTCCCGTCTTGTTCACCGGTGTCATAGATCGTGCAAATGTTGGGGTGATTCAGGGCAGACGCGGCTTGCGCCTCCCGCTGAAACCGGGCGAGGGCTTGCGGATCCCGGGCTACATCCTCAGGCAGGAACTTGAGAGCGACGAAACGGTGGAGACGAGTATCCTCAGCTTTGTAGACGACTCCCATCCCTCCGCCGCCGAGCTTCTCGATGACACAATAATGCGAGATGGTTTGGCCGATCATGGATGAATATCTTGTTCTTGGCTCGCATCTTAGGAGCGCCAGCACCGCCAAGTCAATTACTCTATTACTTCCCGGCGCACGGATGGCCCCCGCATCCCTACCTCAATGCCTGGAGGCCCGCTCGTCGTGCATTTTGCGTCGTGCCCACTCCAACCGCTGCTCTGTCATCCCACTGCAAATGAACCACTTACAAGTAACTATTGACAAATAGTACGAATATGCTATAATGTTTTTTGAATTTCACGCCGCAAACCCGCCCCGTCCGCCAGGTAGTCCTTCAAACTCCTTCAAAATCATTGGGCCTCACGAAGTTACCTTCTCGCCAGCAGTCCGCTTGCGTAAGTTCTTTAGCTGCAACACTTATGGATTCCCTCGCAAGTGTTGCAAACAAAAGACTTACCGCAAGGCTAACTCCTTTAGATGCAACACTTACAAAAAACAGGGGGGAGGGGGGTGCGCTCCCGGTTCGGTTCACCCAGAGCGCGGTTCGCGAAGGGTTTACCCAGAGCGTAGTCTGCGAAGGGTTCGTTGAGCGTCCTTTCGTTACCTCTTTACTTCCATATCTCTTTACTTCATCTTTTCTCCTCACCCGGAGTCACCAGACATGAGCCAGCTCACCCTTAACCTCAACCTCCAGCCCACCCGCAAGGCCTGGACCGTCAGCGAACTCACGGCGAAAATCCGTGACCTCCTTGCGAAGAATTTCACAGACATCACCGTGCAGGGCGAAATCTCCAACTGCCGCGAAGCGCAGTCCGGCCACATCTATTTCACTCTAAAAGACGATCGCGCGCAGGTTCGCTGCGTCTTTTTCAAGCAGCAGCAGCGCGGCATCAAGTTCCGTCCCGAAGACGGCCTGCAAATGACCGTGCGCGGCTCGATCAGCGTCTACGAATCGCGTGGCGAGTACCAAATTTACGTGGAAAATCTGGAGCCCATCGGTCTCGGCGCGCTCCAGCTCGCGTTCGAGCAATTGAAGAAACGCCTCGAAGCCGAAGGCCTCTTCGATCCGGCGCGCAAGAAGCCGCTGCCGCTTCTTCCCAGCCGCATCGGCATCATCACCTCGCCGCGCGGCGCGGCCGTGCGCGACGTCGTGCGCATCCTCACGCGCCGTTTCCCCAACGTGCACCTGACCGCTTATCCCGTGCGCGTGCAAGGCGAAGGCTCCGCCGAAGAAATCGTCAAGGCGCTGAAATTCTTCAACTCCAGGAAACTCGTGGACGTGCTGATCGTGGCTCGCGGTGGCGGTTCCATGGAGGATTTGTGGGCCTTCAACGAGGAAATCGTTGCGCGTGCCATCTTCGCTTCGGAAATTCCCGTGATCTCCGGCGTCGGCCACGAAACCGATTTCACCATCGCCGATTTCGTCGCCGACGTTCGCGCTTCCACGCCTTCCGCCGCCGCCGAGCTCGTCGTCCAGACGCGCGCCCAATTCGACAAGCACATCGCCGATCTGCGCGAAACCCTCGCGGGCGTGTTCCGCTACCGGCTCCTGGAACTGTCCCGCCGCGTCCACGAACTCTCCGCGCGCCGCGGTTTTCGCCGCCCGCTCGATCTCCTTCGCCAGCAGCGCCAGCGCGCCGATGAAATGACTTCCCGCCTAGCCCTCGGCCTTCGCGCGCGCCTTGAGCAATCGCGCAAACGTTTCACCGCCGCTCATTTGCGCATCGCTTCCTTCGACTTTCGCGCGAAAATTGCCGCGTTCCGCCTGCGCCTCGAAAGACGTACCGCCGAACTCGGCGTCCGCATCGAGCGCCTTCTGCGCGCGAAACGCGACCGCTTCGAGAAATTAGCCTTGCAGCTCCAGGAGCGCAGCCCCCTGCGTGTTCTGGAACGCGGCTACGCCATCGCCACCGACGCCGCCGGCAACCTCCTCCGTGACGCCGCCCAAGTCGCCCTCGGCGACACCGTCGCCATCCAGCTCCACCGCGGCAAACTATCTACAGAAGTGAAAAGAAAGGAGTCTTAACTGTTCGCTGATATCTGATCGCTGATCACAAAGAACTATTCATCATCGGAAGAAGAGGCAACTTTGAGGACCGCGAGGAACGCTTCCTGGGGAATATCGACCTGGCCGACGCGCTTCATGCGGCGTTTGCCTTCTTTTTGTTTTTCGAGGAGTTTGCGTTTGCGGGAAATGTCACCGCCGTAGCACTTGGCGAGAACGTTCTTGCGGATGGCCGCGACGGTTTCGCGTGCAATGACGCGGCTGCCGATCGCGGCTTGGATCGGCACTTCGAACATTTGACGCGGAATGAGCTTTCGCAAGCGCGTCACCAGATCGCGCCCGCGCTCCGCCGCAAAGTCGCGATGAATGATCAGCGCCAGCGCATCGACCGGTTCCCCGGCGACCAGCACATCCAGCTTGATGAGGTCGGATTCCCAGTAGTCGGCAAGATGATAGTCGAGCGAAGCGTAGCCGCGCGAAGTGGATTTCAAACGGTCGTAAAAGTCGAGCACGATTTCGTTGAGCGGCAGCTCGTACGTGAGCATCACGCGAGTCGGAGAAAGATACTCGAAATTTTTCTGCGTGCCGCGCTTTTCCTGGCAGAGCTGCAGAATTCCGCCCACGGAATCTTCATTGGTGATGATCATCGCTTTAATGATCGGCTCTTCGATTTTTGCGATGTCGCTGGGGTTTGGAAATTTCGCCGGGCTGTCCACTTCGATGACTTCGCCGGTCACGCGCGTGATGCGGTAACGCACGCTCGGCGCCGTGGTGATCAGGTTGAGCCCGAACTCGCGCTCCAGCCGCTCCTGCACGATTTCCATGTGCAGCAGGCCGAGGAAGCCGCAGCGGAATCCGAAGCCGAGCGCGACGGAATTTTCCGGCTCGTAAAAAAACGCCGCGTCGTTTAATTGCAATTTCCCGAGCGCGTCGCGCAGCGGTTCGTAGTCGTCGGCGAGCACCGGAAACAATCCTGCGAACACCATCGGCTTGATGGCCTCGAATCCCGGTAGCGCCGGGGCGGGCCGTGCCACTTCGATGACCGTGTCGCCCATGCGCGCATCGGCCACGCGTTTGATATTTGCGACGATGAAGCCGACGTCGCCCGCTTCGAGTTCCTCGAGCGCGATCGGTTTCGGAGTCAGCGTGCCGAGCTGTTCGACTTCGTAGGTATCGTCGCCGGCGACGAGTTTGATTTTCACATGATTCTTGAGGCGGCCTTCCATCACGCGCACGAGAACCACGGCGCCGCGGTAAATGTCGAACCACGAATCGAAAATCAGCGCCTGCAACGGATTTTCCGCGCTGCCTTTCGGCGCCGGCACGCGCGCAACGATCGCTTCGAGCACGTCTTCGACGCCGATGCCGCTTTTCGCACTGATGAGCAGCGCATCCTCCGCCGGAATCGCGAGCACGCTCTCGATTTGCTCCTTTACAAATTCCGGCTGCGCCGCCGGCAAATCAATTTTGTTGATCACTGGAAGAATCGTCAGATTGTGTGATGCAGCAAGGAAAGCATTCGCGACCGTCTGCGCTTCCACGCCTTGCGACGCATCCACGACCAAGAGCGCGCCCTCGCACGCGGAAAGCGCGCGCGAAACTTCGTAGGAAAAATCGACGTGTCCCGGCGTGTCGATCAAATTCAGCCGGTACGTATTTCCGTCTTTCGCTTTGTAGTGCAGGCGAATGCTTTTCGCTTTGATGGTGATGCCGCGCTCGCGCTCGAGGTCCATCGAGTCGAGGACTTGTTCGTGCATTTCGCGCTCGGTCAGCGCGCCGGTCATTTCCAGCAGGCGGTCCGCCAGCGTGGATTTGCCGTGGTCAATGTGTGCGATGATGCAGAAATTGCGTATGAACTTCGGGTCCATTGTTGTCGGTTACCGGCTGGAGCGGCTGCGTTCGAACGGGCGAAATATGCAGCGAAAAAACCGTGCCGTGTAAACATTCAGTTTGCCACAAATCGCATTGTCGCGCAGCCGCGAGCAACAGCCCGAGGTGGCGAATACACCGGCCACTGCAGGTGCTTCCTCAGAGCAGCAGGAATTTGATTAGGGCTTGTGCGGAGGGAGTTGTTTAACCCCGGCCTGGTAACGTGCAGCCTCTTCCGGCTTGCCCCAAGCTTGGTAGAGGGCCGCCAGTCGCCGCACGGCTTCCAAAGTCAACGGGCCGTGTTCCCCCTGGACACCTTTCATCGTGGCGTAACTTCGCCGCAGGAGAGGCTCTGCTTCCGTATAGCGTTTCTGCGTGGTCAGGCACTCGCCTAAGGCTCCTTCCGACGCCCCGATCAACTGATTCCCTGCGGGCAAGAGGCGTGTGCGGATCTCGAGGGCCTCACGCAGATAGGCTTCCGCCTCCCGAGAACGTCCGGTCTTGTTCAGGATCAGGCCCAACTCCATCAGGGGGTTCGCAAAATATGGGTTGTCTTTGGGCATGGAGAGCGCCCGGCTGAAGACTTGCACAGATTCTCTGGCGGCACTCTCGGCGTTCTGATAGTCGCCCTTCTTGTAGAGGAGATCAGACAGGCGAAACAGGCTCATAGCGGTATCGGGATGCGCGTTGCCCAGCATTTTCCGCCGGAGCTCCAAGCCTTCCCGAACGAATGGCTCAGCTTGGGAGTAGCTGCCCTTTTTGATCAGCACAGCGCCCAGGTTCGAAAGGGTGGCAGCCATTTCTACGTAGGTACCCTCAGGAAGCTTCCGATACTCGTCGATGGCCGCGCGGTCCAGGCGTTCCGCTTCATTCAGGTCACCGCTACGGTAGGCCACGTCGCCGAGATCGTTATCAATCATGGCAACATACGCGCGGTCTTTGCCGATCAACTTGGAAGCGTATTGCAATGCCTCCCGAAGGTAACCCGCAGTGGCTTTATCGCCCCTCTGGTCCAGCATCGATCCATAGTCCCCGAGCACATAGGCCATGGTGCGGACGTCGAGATGTCCGCGTCGCGCCTCTTTGCGCTCAATGTCGATATCGTTGCGAAAGAGCGCTTCTGCCTCCGCGGTGCTGCCCTTTCGCAGCAGCACATTGGCCAGTACGTTCGAAACCAAAACGGTCTCATGGCTATCGCGGCCGTAAAGCCGGATGTACTTTTCCCGAGCAGCTCGCAGAATTTGTTCGGCCTGGTCGTAGCGCCCCTGGGCGTAGTAAACCGTTCCGATGGTGCGCTGCATTTCCGCGAGCACTTCAGGCTGATCCGCCAACTCCGATTCGGCGCGCTTTGCGGCCTGCTCGACGACCTCCGAAACTTTGGCATCCGGATCTTTGCGGGGATTGGATGAATTGTAAGCGGGGCTCGAAAAGCTCAGCATGTCCTGGAGGAAGGCGTTAATACGTTGCGCCTTGGCGGATTCGACTCGCGCGCGTTGGCCTTCGGCGACCGCGACCTTTGCCTGCCACGCAGTGGCCGCAATTCCTGCAGCCAACGAGACAACTAGTAGTGCCGCAGCCGCGACACCGGCCTTATGCCGCGCGACAAATCTCGCCGCCCGGTATCCGGCAGTATCCGGCCGCGCGATAACCGGTAACTTTCCCAGGTGACGGTTGATGTCTTGCGAGAGTTGCTCGGCTGAGGCATAGCGGCGTTGAGGCTCTTTGCGCAAGGCCATGAGGACGATGTTGTCCAGGTCACCGCGCAATCCGCGACGTAATTTGTCTGGAGTGCCTTCGCGCGTTTCGCTGACGGACCGTGGAGTGATGCCGTCGTCAGTTTGGAACTCTTCCGGCCGGCCGATAACGATGCTGGGTTTTTCAGGAACCTCTTCGCAGATGGCACATTCGACTTCCTCCGGCGATCTGCCCGCCAGCCGGTAGGGGCTATGCCCGGTGAGCAGCTTGTAGAGCAATACACCGAGGGAGTAGACATCGCAGGCCGTGGTGATGTTTCTCCCGCGCACTTGCTCCGGGCTGGCGGAGAGGGGCGTCATACGGCGCGCGATGGTCACTGTGGGGTCGGCGACGGAAGGCTCGGAGCCGAGGAGCTTGGCGATGCCGAAATCCAGCAGGCGAGGGACGCCCTCGGCAGTAACCAAGATATTTCCGGACTTGAGGTCGCGGTGAATGACCAGGTGTTGGTGAGCATAGTGGACGGCAGCGCAGACGTCCTGGAAGAGTCTGAGGCGTTCGGTGATGCCGAGCTTGTGCGAATCGCAATAGGTGTCGATCGGCTGCCCCTGAATGTACTCCATGACGAAGTAGGGGAGTCCATCTTCGGTGGTGCCGCCATCCAGCAAGCGGGTGATGTTGGGATGGTCCAGGCTGGCCAGGATCTGGCGCTCGCTGCGGAAACGCTGGATGACGTCTTCCGAGTCCTGGCCGCGCTTGATGAGCTTGATGGCGACTTTTTTTTGGAACGCCTCGTCGGCACGCGCTGCCAGATAAACAGCCCCCATGCCACCCTGGCCGATCTTTCGAATGACACGATACGGACCGATGTTCTGGCCAGTGTGCGAGCGCTCTTCGTTTTCTTCAAGCAGCTTAATGCCTTCCGCGAAGGCGGGGGTTTCTGTAAAGCTTCCTTTCTCGTAGGAGGAGAGAAGAGATTCGATATCCTTTCGGAGAGAAGCGTCGCCAGCGCAAGCGGAGTCCAGAAAGACGGCCCGGCGGCCCGGTTCGCAGTCCAGCGCGGTGTGAAAAAGATCTTCGATCTGACGCCAGCGTTCGGGCTCCATGATCCAACCTAACTGCCAAGTTCGCGGCGCAACCAGGCCCGGGCCATCCTCCAGTCGCGAGTTACAGTTGCCGGAGAAACCTTCAGGGCTTCGGCTGCCTCATCGACGGACATGCCGCCGAAATAACGAAGTTCAAAGACTCTGCCTTTGCGGGGATCGATGGCGGTAAGACCGTCGAGAGCGGTATTGACGGCAACCAGTTCGTCGGCGCGCTCGTCCGACATGACGGCTACGTCACCGAGAGGCAATCCTGGCTTGCCTTCGCCTCGTTTGGCGCGCCCGCGACCGCGGGCGTGATCCACCAAAATGTTGCGCATGACGCGTGCAGCGACGGCGAAGAAGTGCGTTCGAGTCTGCCAGTGGACGTTTTGCTGGCCGACAAGCCGGAGATAGGCCTCGTGGACGAGGGCAGTGGTCTGCAGAGTGTGGTCCTGGCGCTCCCGGCGCATGTAGGCGTTCGCGAGCCGATGAAGCTCGCCGTAGACAAGAGGAAGGAGCTTCTTGAGAGCCGCCTCGTTCCCCTCGCTCCAGTCCGCAAGGAGTTGCGTAATTTCACCCTGGGCTGACATGGCAAGGCTGCCTGTGGGAACTGCCGCGAAGCATACCACACCCGGAACCGGCTGCGGGATGCCCCTCCCTTGAGAAAAAGCCTGACTGCTTTGGCCCTGGAATGTCGCTTTAGAAGATGTGGGGCATTCCGGGGTTGCGGCCATTTCGAGACTTGCCTGGACACCTGACACCGCTCCTTCCCAATGCGCCCCTTGAGCGAAGTTACAGAAGACGGAGAACGAGGGAGACAGTCATGAGATTACCAGCCTTGAGTCTGTGCCTTATGGTTGCGGTTCTTGAAGGATGCAGCACCGGATCGCAAACGATTGCACTGACCTTCCCCTCCGGTTCAGCTCAGACGATTGACAACGGTCAGAGCGTAACCATAACAGTCAACGGTGCAGGCACTCAGGGCGTGACGTGGAGTTTGAGTGGTCCCGGCTCGCTCACAAACCAAACCTCGACATCGGTGACTTATAACGCGCCGGCCGTCGGCGCAGTCGCAAAGGCCATGGCCAGAGGGGCTTCCGCGACCAATCCGCTCGCTTCCAGCGCAGACCCAACTGCCACGGTCACAGCAACTTCCGTAGCCAATCCTGCAAAGTCTGCCACGATGACGATCAGCGTCACGCCTCCTCCAGTCATCACGACGACAACTCTGCCAGCAGGTACAGAGGGCACGGCCTACACCCAAGCGATCGCAACGTCTGGGGGTGCTGGGACATTGACGCTGACGATCAGCACCGGAAGCCTGCCTGCGGGACTGAGTATGGATTCGTCCGGGCATATCACGGGCACGCCGACGGGACCGAACGGTACTGCGAATTTTACTGTGAAGGCTACGGATTCAAGCAACGGCGGAGCGCAATCTGCCACACAGAATCTGAGCATCCTGATTAACTTGCCGCCCGCGCCCGCCATCACAACGACAAGTCTCCCTGCGGATGTAGAAGGCACAGCGTACAACCAAACCATCGCGGCTACGGGCGGACTAACCCCCTACACTTTCACGATAGGCAGCGCGACCGGATTGCCTGCCGGACTCAGCATAGATTCGTCCGGCCATATCACCGGGACCGCAACCGGCCCCAACGGCACTTCGAGTTTCACGGTTAAGGTAACTGACAAAAGCAATCCACCCCAATCCGCGACTCAGAATCTGAGCATCACCGTCAATCTGCCGGCAGCGCCGACAATCACGACGACTTCGCTCTCCGCTGGCGTAGAAGGAGCAGCCTACAGTCAGTCAATTCAAGCGACGGGGTTTGGAACATTGTCTTACTCAATCAGCGCCGGGACATTGCCGGCAGGCCTGAGTCTGAACAGTAGCACGGGAGCAATCACGGGAACGCCGCTGGGCCCAAACGGAACAGTCAGCTTCACCGTGACGGTGACGGACAGCAGCAATCCGAAGCAAATGGGTTCGAAGGCCCTGAGCATCACGATCAATTTACCTGCGCCGCCATTTATCAGTCCAGCGACGCTGCCAAACGGCAACGTGGGCTCGCCCTACAGTCAGACCCTCTCGGTGAGCGGCGGCCTAGGCCCGACCTTCACATGGATCGTCAGCAGCGGCACGTTGCCTGTGGGATTGGCGCTTACGGGCAACAACTCGACTGCGAAAATCAGCGGCACACCGACAACGGCACAAACCAACGTCGCGTTCATGATTCAGGTGACGGATTCGAGCGTTCCGCCGCAATCGAGCGCGCAGAATTACACTGTGACCATCAATCCGCCGGCACCGCTTAGCATCACGACAACCTCCTTGCCAAATGGGGCCTTCAACACCGCTTACAACGCGACGATTTCTGCAACTGGCGGTATTGCTCCTTACACCTTTAGCCTAGACGCGGCTTCAAGCCCGCTTCCAGCCGGATTGACTCTCACGAACAGCAACAACCAGGGCGTGCTTTCCGGGACGCCCACGACCGCGGGCACGACGAACAACATCATCATCGATGTGAAGGATTCCGAGCAGCCCGCGGTGATTCAGAAGATGACGTACTCGATCACAATCAGCGCGGCTGGAGTGAGCATCACTACAACGAGTCCGCTGCCTGGCGCGACGCTCAGCTCCGCATACAACACGCAACTGACTGCCACCGGAGGCGTCCTACCGTATACGTGGAGTCTGGCGACTGGCTCGGCTCTGCCTGCCGGTCTTACGCTGAATTCCGCCTCGCCAAGTGCCACCATCTCCGGTACACCTACGGCCACCGGAACCTTCCAGTTCACGGTGAAGGTCACCGACTCCGCAACACCGACGCCATCGACGGTCTCAGTGAGCTTCCTGCTGACGGTCAGCGGGTCGTCCACACTGAATTGTCCCGCGATCGTGAACTTGACTCTGTGCGGCACTTACGGGATGGGCCTCGGGGGATTCGTCGGCACCACCGGGCCGGCGATAATGGGGGCCAGCTTCGTCGCTGACAGCGGCGGCCACATCATCAGCGGCGTGGAGGACATCAACAGTGTTAGCGGTGGCCAAGCCAATGTCACCATCACCGGAGGCAGCTATGCCATGGACGCGAGTGGAGATGGCCGCGGCGTGCTAACACTCATCGACTCGAATGCCGCGAGCCGTACCTTCCGCTTTGTGTTGGAATCGGCGGCCAATGCTGGGACAGGGGCGATCGAGGAGTTCGACGCCAGCGGGACGCTCGCTGCGGGCGCTTTGATTGGCCCTGGAACTCCGCCATTCGCCTCGATACCTGCTAACACCATCTTTGCAATTCAGCTCGAAGGTTACAACGGTGCGGGGAAACGAGCGGGGATGCTCGGAGAATTCCAAGTCGGGGGCAGCGGGTGCAACGGCGCGAGCGGCTCGTTCAACTCGTTGGCTGGTGAGCATGTCATTGCGAACACCGCTGGCACGTTGGACACCGCCCTCACGGTCACCGGTTCGTGCACAGCACCAGACCCCAACACTGGCCGCGGCACCGTCACATTAACGATTAGCGGCGGCACGCCTTTCGCCAACACCACTCTGAATTTCGTTTCCTATGCTGCCGGTACGTCCACGAGCGGCCTCCTAGGTCTGTTCCTCGGTGAGGCAGATACTATTGCTGCCAACCAGCCTATCCTGGGCGGTATTGCGCTGCCGGTGAGCGGCGCTGGCGGCGCGCTCGCGAGCTGCGGTGCTCCAGCAGCGTGCATCTTCGCCGGGCACGGCACAACCGATGGCACGATTACGACTGGTCACGCCGTAGCTTTTCTCGCTCGCGGCAGCGGGACGCCGGTCACGCAAACTACAGGCACTATCTCCGGCGTCTTGGACGAGAACTTCGGCGGCACCATCACCACCGCCGCCACCTTGCCGTACTCGTCTTATACAATCGACGCCAACGGGATCGGCACTTTTACCGGCACTGGCTCAACCATTCATTTCCTGAGCGATGGCCGATTCATGGATGAGAGCGTAAGCGTGATGGCAGGTGATACCAACGTTCAAAACACGACAACCATCGAGAGCCCTGGTGCGGCGTATGTCATCGGCGAGTCGATTGGCTCGAGCGCCGCAGGCGCCACCCCAAGCGTCCCACACGTGGCCGGAGTGGTGATTCCGTCGGGCACTACCACGGGCACATTTTCGGGAAGCTTGGACATCAGTAGCAGCGCGGGACCGACCGCCGGTTTTGCGCCAAGCGGCAACTACACAATTAACTCCACCACTGGCCGCGGCACAGGAACAGCAAACTTCACCGGCGGCGCAACCAGCGTTTCCGTCGTCATCTATGGGAACCGGCACAGACGGTTCTCCGTGCTGGACGTGCAAACCAGCGAACCATACTTGCTTGGGGCTCGCCTGCAATAGCAGGGAACAGGGCGGACGTCTTGATCATCGAGGCAGTGGCTGCGGCGAACCGGCTACTCCTCGCGGAGGGTGCGAACGGGCTCGACGCGGGTGGCGCGGTAGGCGGGGAGGATAGTGGCGAGGAGACCGACGGCGACGAGGAGCAGGGCGACGCCGGCGAAGGTGAGCGGATCCGTGGCGCGGACGCCGTAGATGAGGGACGTCACGACGCGGCTGAGAGCGAATGCGACTGCCAGGCCGAGGGCCACGCCCAGCAGGATGGGCTTCATGCCATCGGCAACTACCATCTGCAGGACATCGGAGGGGGTGGCGCCGAGTGCCATACGAATGCCAATTTCGCGGACCCGGCGGCGAACGCTGTACGAGAGCACGCTGTAGATTCCGACGGCGGCGAGAACCAGCGCTAGTCCAGCGAACGAGCCGAGCAGGAGCACGTTGAAGCGCTGCGGCGACAACGATGCGGAAATCAAGCCTTCCATCGTTACGACGCCAACGACCGGCGTTTCGGGATCCACCTGGTGCACAGCGCTCGTGACGCCGGAGATCGCGCTCGCCGGATCCGCGCTGGTGCGCACGGCAAGGCTCATGCCGAACGAGCGCCAGGCTTCCGAAGGCGGGACCGTGAGTTGGCTCAAGGGCCAATAGAGCGTCTCGACGGGACGGGTTTGATCCAAAGAATCCTGTTTCACGTCACCGACCACGCCTGCGACTTCCCGCACCACACCTGGAAAAAACGTCAGCGTAATGTGCTTGCCGATCGGATTCTCGTTGGGCCAGAAACGCTTGGCCATGGATTCGCTGATGAAAACCACGGGCGGCCGGCCCGCCACGTCTGCGTCGTTCAAGTCGCGGCCCCGCAACACCGGGATGCGCATCGCATGCAAGTAGCCCGGTGAGATCATGCGAACGTCCACCTCGGGCTGATCCGCCATCGGGACGACGGGCTGGCCTTCGACCGCGACGGGCTGGTGCGAACCGTCGCCGTCTATCGGCAAACTATCGATTAACCCGGCTGATTCCACACCCGGCGTTGCGCGAACCTGCCGCAGCACCTGGTCATAAAAGTTGATCTGCGCGGCCGGACTGGAGAACTTCGTGCCAGGAACAGTCAGTCTCGCCGTCAAGACGTTATTGGGATCGAAGCCGGGCTGAACGCCGCTGAGCCGCAGCAAACTGCGGATCATCAGGCCGGCGCCGATCAGCAATACCAGCGACAAGGCAACCTCCGAGACCACCAGCAAGCCGCGCGTTTTGCTTCCCCTGGAATCCGAGCTGCCGCGACTTTGGCCCTGTTTCAGGGCTTCGTTGACATCCGTTCTCGTGAATCGCACGGCCGGCAAAAGACCGGCGAGGATTCCCGCGAGAAGCGCCAGAAATACGGTGAAAGCCAGCACTGGCGCGTCGAGCGTGATTTCCGTGGCACTCGGGAGCCGGTCGGCGAGGAATTTCTGAATTAACGTAATGCAAAAGCGCGCCAGGAAAAGCCCTAGCGCGCCGCCCGCGAGCGAGAGCAGCAGCGTCTCCGCAAGAATCTGGCGCAGCACCACGATGCGGGTGGCACCCAGCGACGTGCGAATCGCGATTTCTTTCTTTCGCGCGAGAGTTTTGGCCAGCACCAGATTGGCGACATTGGCGCATGCGATCAAGAGCACAAAAGCGACTGCGCCGAGCAAGACGAGTAGGGCTGGCCGCACGTCGCCGACAATCTCATCGCGCAGGGGAACAACCGTAGCGCCCCAGCCCTTATCGTCTTCGGGATATTGCTGCTCGAGACGCGCGGAAATCGCGCTGAGATCCGCTTTGGCTTGCTGCACGGCAACTTCGGGCTTAAGGCACCCGATGACCATGTAATTGTGATTGCCGCGAACCGCGCGCTTCTCGTTGCTCCAGGCCAGGGGAACCCATAGGTCAGCCCAGGCTGGAAATTTGAACTTGGGAGGCATAACGCCGACGACCGTATAGGTCTGGCCATCGAGGAGGACGTTCCGGCCAACGATGCCGGTATCGGCGGCGAAGTGATCGCGCCAAAGCGTATGGCCCAAGATCACGACGTGGCCCTGGCCGGGGTGATCTTCCTCCGGCGAGAACGTGCGTCCGAGAACCGGATGCACACGCAGGATGGAAAAGAATCCCGGCGCGACGGCCGCTCCACGGATGGCCTCGGGACGTTCGCCGCCACCTACATTGAAGCTGGCAAATCCATACGCAGCTATTTGCTCGAACGAACGGTTCTGGCTCTGCCAGTCCAGGTAATTCGCCGGCGAGACGGAGAACAAGCTCATTCCGGGGAAGCTCTTCGCGGGAGGGACGTGCCAGACCTGCATGATGCGGGAGGCGTCCTGATAGGGCAGCGGACGAAGGAGCACCGCGTTCACGATGGAGAAGATCGCGGTGTTGGCTCCTATGCCGAGCGCCAGGACGACGATAGCGGCCAGGGTGAACCCTGGATTGCGCAGCAGGATGCGCAGGCCGAAGCGAAAGTCTGCAACTAGGTTACGCATGGCAAGGCACCCCGGCTCACCGCTAGCAGGACATCAGCAGTGACATTAAGTACAGACGAAGGAACAGCCCCGGATGTTTCCTGCGAAAAAATGGGTAGCCGTACCCGATACTGCATCGCCCAATTGCGCGGAGTTTTGCCACGTCGCGAGCGAGGTATATAGTTGAGGGTCAGGGCCGCCCGAACACGACGCATCGAACAGCCCGGAACCGCCAAGCAAATGGTAGCCGATTCGTAATTTCAAGAACTGCAAAGGCAATTCGAACGCATGGCCGGAGACGTCAGCAAGCATTTGGAACGCGCCAAGCGCTTCCTCGAGAAGAACCGCGTCGAGGATGCCATCGAGGCCTATCTAGCCGTTCTCGGCGAGGCGCCGCAGCACCAGGAAGCCACGCAGGCGCTCGGCGATCTCTATGCGCGGATGGACCAGCCGGAGCGCGCGGCGGTGTACTACGGGATGCTATTTGACCTGCTGGTGGATCCGAAAGACGAGACAAAGGCCCTGGCGATTTACAACCGGTTTCTGCGTTCGAATTCAGGAGTCCTGCTACCCGAGCGCATCGCGCGCTACGCCTTCCTGCAGCAAAAACAAAATCATCCCGACGAAGCGATCGAGCAGTACACCAAAGCGGCGGAGCTTTTCACCACGGCGTCCCGCGAGGAAGATGCGCTTTTTTGCTGGGAGCGCATCGCGCAACTGGATCCTGAAAACAAGAACCGGCAATTGAAGCTTGCAGAGGCCGCCGAACGCCTGGGAAAAAATGCTCTCGCGGCACGCGCGTTTCTGCGCGCCGGGCAGCTTGCTTCCGCGAGCGGCGCCGCGGCCGACGCGCTGAATGTTCTGGGCCGCGCGCACCGGCTCGCTCCGCAGGAGCGCAGCGTGGCACTGCTCTACGCGCAGGCCAACCTGCAATCTGGCAACGCGGTTCGCGCGGCGGCCTTGCTGGAGCCCTTCGCGGGAACCGAGAATGACGCGATGTTTCTCGACACCTACGGCGACGCGCTCATGCGTTCGGGGAATTTGGAGCGTGCCCGGGAGGTGCTGGACCGCCTCATTCGGGAGAAAAAAGAAGGAATGACCCGGCTGTTCGACCTTGCCGACCACTACGCCGCCGCGGGACAAGACCAGAAAGCCATTGAGATTTTGGCGGTGGTGAAGCGGCGGATGTTCGCGGACAAGCGCCAGAGCGAATTCGCGGCGTTGACCGACGCACTCGCGACCAAGCATTTGCATTCGCAGACCGTTCTTGAGTTTTCCGCTTCCATCTATAACGAGCTCAATCGCGAATCGCAGTATTTCGAGATCTTGATCAAGCTCTTCGACGTGTACCTGCATTCGGGTAATGTGGCGAAGGCGGCGGAATCTCTCGAGCGGCTCGTGGACATCGACGCGTACGACTACCGCAATCAGGAGCGGCTGGAATTGTTGCGCGGTCGCGTCGATGAAGCTTATTTGAAAAGGGTGGGAAGCCGCCTGGCGAAATCAGGGACGGAGACCGCGGCGCACACGACGCACCCGACTCCGGGGCAGAGCGTGGCGCCGCCACCTCCTTTGAGCGAGGAAGGGCGGAACAAGCAGGCGCTCGAGGACCTGATCGTGCAGACGGAGATTTTTTTGCAGTATTCGTTGCAGAGCAAAGCGTTGGAGAGGTTGCAGAGAATCGGGGCGATGTTCCCCGGCGAAGAAGAACATAGCCCGCGGCTCGCCAATCTGTACCAACTGGCAAATTGGTGGCCGCCGGGCGCGGCCAAGCCGAAAACGGAGCCCGCGCCTGCGGCGGCTGCCGCGCCGGCAGCCGCAGTGGTTGTCGAGCCCGCGCCCACGCCCATTACGGGGAAGACCGGCGTTTACTCGGCGGATACTTTGCGCGATCTCTCCAAGATCTCCGAGATCAATCAGAAAATCTTCCGGCAGCAGACGCCGCGGGCGATGCTGAACACCGCGGTCAACGAGGTCGGAACTTATCTTCGTGGCACGCGGGCGCTGGCGGTGGTTGGCGCGCCGGGACGGCCGCCGGAAATGGCGGCGGAATTTTGCGCGCATGGCGTGAAGCCGGCGCCCGGGGCCCAAGTGGTTTTGCTTCTTGCACAAATGGAAAAGGCTGAGCCCGATGAACTTGGCGGCCTGATCGCAGATGCGACAGACGGCTCCATCCTGGGTGAATTGGGACTGGAGACCGCGCTGGGCGTGATGATTACCGACAAAGAGACGCAAATGCCGGCGGGCATGCTGATCATCGGGTATGCCGAGGGGCACAAATGGAAGCCGAATGAGGCTTACTTTTTGCAGGCCATCAGCGATCAGATGCTGATGAGCGTCAGTCACACGCGGCTGCGCTCGCTGGTGCGGCGCATGGGAGTTTCGGATGAGCGCAGCGGGCTGTTGAGCCGCAGCTCGTATCAGAGTTGTCTGCTGACGGAAGCGGACCGCGCGCGGACGCAGGGAACGCCGCTGGCGCTGGCGATTTTGCAGATTGACCGCGGCGCGGAGATTTTGCGGCAGCAGGGCGAATCGCCGCTGGAGCGATTTTTGGAGCAACTGGCGCGGTCGCTCCAGCCGATCGTGCGGCAGAACGATGTGGCTGTGAAGTACACGTCGTGGTCGCTAGCGTTTATTTTGCCGGATACGACTTTGGCTGGCGCGCAGAATCTTGCCGATAAATTGCGGCGGGCGGCATCCGGCCTGCGGCCGCCGTGGGACTCGACGCAAATTACGTTGAGCGCGGGAATTGTCGAAGCCGTGCCGAAGCACGAATACGACAGCGAAGACATCGTGACGGATTTGATCAACCGCGCGGAATTTTCGATCGAAGAAGCGCGAAAAAAGGGTGGGGATACGGTTGTAGCGCTGGAAACACCCAAGCTCTGAACAGGATGTCAGGTACCGTTTTTTCTATACGCCAGAAGCTGTCGATTGGGGAAGTATCTAGAAATCCCAATTAGGTCATGATAAAATGACCATGGGCAGAAAGAAGACACCATGAAGCAGATGAGAGCAAGCGTTTTTAAGGCGCGATGCCTGGCGGTAATGGACGACATCCAAGCTACCGGAGAGCCGGTGGTGGTGACGAAGCGCGGGAAGCCGGTCGTGAAGGTGGTGCCCGCAGCGGCGGAAAAAAGCGATCTCTTCGGATTTATGGCCGGCCGAATGAAGATTATCGGTGACATCGAGTCACCCGTCGTTCCGCTGAAGCAGTGGAAAGTTTTCAAGAAGTGATCCTGCTAGACACGCACGTTGTCATTTGGCTGGCGAGTGATCCAGTAAAGCTCTCGCGGACAGCACGTGATGCGATTCGAGAAGCCACCCGCGAAGGAGGAATCGCGATCTCCGCGATCACGCTGTGGGAATTGGCGTGGTTGATGACAAATGGACGATTGGATATCAGCGGAACAGTGGAAGCGTTTGTGGAAGAGATTGCCGCCCGGACGGCAGTCCGGCCAATTACCGCGAAGGTTGCGGTGCTTGCAAATCAGTTTCCTCCGAGTTATCCAGGCGATCCTTGTGACCGGCTGATTGGGGCCACGGCCCTGGCAGAGGGCATGCCGCTGGTGACAAAGGACCGGAATATCCGAAGGAGTAAGCAGGTCAAGACCATCTGGTAGGACAAAACCGCACGTGGGATTTTGCGCAGGGCCATGGGTGGAGGTGCATTTCCGCGTTTTGAAGCGGCGCGCTAAACTATTGGTGACGCTTTTTGAAAAGTGAGGAACGTATGTTTCCGACGGATGTGGTGATTGTGGCGGGGGCGCGGACGCCGATGGCGCGGTATACCGGAGCGTTTTCGGAGGTGAGCGCGATTGATCTGGCGGCGCATGCTTCGAGAGAGGCAATCCGGCGTTCGAATGTGGATCCGGGAGAATTTGATCACGCGATTTTCGGCAACGTGATGCAGACGAGCGCGGATGCGCTCTATGGCGCACGGCACGTGGGATTGAAGGCGGGGTTGAAAATCGAGACGCCCGCGGTGACCGTGAACCGGCTGTGCGGATCGGGGATTGAAGCGATCGCGCAGGCGGCGCAGCGGCTGCTGCTCGGCGAAGCGACGATGGTGCTCGCGGGCGGCATGGAAAACATGACGCAGGCGCCGTTTGTGATTCGCGGGGCGCGGGGCGGGTTGAAACTGGGCGGCGGAGCGCTGGAAGATTCGTTGATGGCGGGGCTGACGGATACGTATTGCGGGTTGCCGATGGCGCTGACGGCGGAAAAGCTGGCGGAGCAGCACGGGATTACGAGGAAAGATGCCGACGCGTATGCGCTGCGCAGCCAGCAGGCGGCCGACGCGGCGTACAAAGCGTGCCACATCAAAGAAGAGCTTGTGCCGGTGGAAGTGAAGCAGGGGAAGAAGTCGATCTTGGTGAGCGAAGACGATCACCGGCGGCCGGAAACGACGATGGAGACGCTGGAGAAATTGCCGCCATCGTTCAAGAAAGATGGAATTGTGACGGCGGGGAATGCCAGCGGGATCGTGGATGGCGCGGCGGCGGTAGTTGTGACGCGCGAAAAGATCGCCAAAGAGCGCGGGTTGAAACCAGTGGGGCGCATTGTGTCGTGGGCTGTGGCGGGGGTGGATCCGAGCATCATGGGGATTGGGCCGGTGCCTTCGTCGCAAAAAGCGCTGAAGCTGGCGGGGCTGACGCTGGAGCAGATGGATCGCGTGGAAGTGAATGAGGCGTTTGCGGCGCAGTACCTTGCGGTGGAAAAAGTGCTGGGTCTGAATCGCGATAAGACCAATGTGAATGGCGGCGCGATTGCGCTCGGTCATCCGTTGGGCGCGAGCGGGACGCGGCTGGTGATTACGATTCTGAACGAGCTGCGCCGGAATGGATTGCGGTATGGATTGGCGACGGCGTGCATCGGCGGCGGGCAGGGCATTGCGATGATTGTCGAAGCGCTCAAAAACTAGCGACAGCGGAATAATCTAACGCAGAGACGCAGAGGACGCAAAGAAAGCGCGGAGAAGAGTACGAAATGCCGTGTTTCTGCTAGACTTTGGGTTCGCTTCCGGCAGGGAATTGCCTCAGCCGAAACAACTTCAAGCGAGGAAATGAATGGCGATTCAAAAGGTGGGAGTCGTGGGGTGTGGGCTGATGGGCTCGGGGATCGCGCAGGTGGCGGCGGCCTCGGGATTCAACACCGTGGTGCGCGAAGTGAGTGCGGAGCTGTTGGACAAAGGGCTCAAGAGCATTGATAAGAACCTGAATCGCCTGGCGGAAAAAGGCACGATTACGGAAGCGCTAAAGAGCGAAATTCGCGGGCGGCTGAAGGGCACGACGAAAATTGAGGATCTTAAAGATTGCGACGTGATCGTGGAAGCAATCATCGAGCAGTTGCCCGCGAAGCGCGAACTTTTTTCGGCGCTGGATGCAATTTGCCCGGCGACGACGATTTTTGCAAGCAATACATCGTCGTTGACGATTACGGAAATTGCGACGGCTACGAAGCGGCCGCAGCGGTTCGTGGGTTTGCACTTTTTTAATCCCGTGCCGGTGATGAAGCTCGTGGAAGTGGTGCGAACGATTGCGACAGATCCGGCGGTGTACGAGGAGATGGTCGCGTTTGGCGCGAAGCTTGGCAAAACGCCGGTGCGCGCGCAGGACAGCACAGGATTCATCGTGAACCGGTTGCTGGTGCCGTATTTGCTGGACGCGATTCGAGCGCTGGAGGAAGGCGTCGGTTCCATTGAAGACATTGACAATTCGATGAAGCTGGGTTGCGGACACCCGATGGGTCCGCTGACGCTGCTGGATTTTGTGGGATTGGATACGACCTATTACATTTCGCAGATTATGTTTGACGAGTTCAAGGAGCGGCGCTTCGCTGCACCGCCGCTGCTGAAGCGCATGGTGCTGGCTGGATGGAACGGGCGCAAATCCGGGCGCGGGTTTTATGATTATGCGGATCCGCAGAATCCGAAGGCGATGAAGTTCTAGAAGTTCGAAGGACAATCATGGCGTACGAAAACTTGCTCTACGAAAAAAAGGACGGGATTGCTTACGTCACGTTTAACCGGCCGAAGGTCCTGAATGCGCTGAACCGCAAGACGGTGGAAGAGCTGCATCACGCGCTGCTGGACGCGGGCGATGATGCCGCCGTTCGCGTGGTGATCCTCACCGGCGCGGGAGAGAAATCATTCGTGGCTGGCGCGGACATCGGCGAGTTGGCGCAGCAAACGCCCGTCAACGGCAAGGAATTTTCGCTCTACGGGCAGAGCGTGTTTCATCTTTTGGAGACAATGGGCAAGCCATCGATTTGCGCGATCAACGGCTTTGCGCTGGGCGGGGGATGCGAGCTGGCGCTCTCGTGCACCATTCGAATCGCGAGCAAGACGGCGAAACTCGGCCAACCGGAAGTAAAGCTGGGCATTCTTCCCGGATACGGCGGATCGCAACGGCTTGCGCGGCTTTGCGGCAAAGGAGTGGCGCACGAGCTTTGCTTGACCGGAGAAATGATTACGGCCGAAGAGGCGCTGCGCATCGGCCTAGTGAATCATATTTACGAACCGGCGGAGCTGATTCCCGCGGCGGAAGCGATGGCTAAAAAGATCATCGCCAACGCGCCGCTGGGCGTGAAGTACACGATGGAAGCGATCGAGCGCGGCGTCGAGATGCCCCAGGAAGAAGGGCTGTTCCTGGAAGCGACGCTTTTTGGACTAGCTTGCGCGACGGAAGATATGCGCGAGGGGACGAAAGCGTTCTTGGAGAAAAGGCCGCCACAATTTAGAGGGAAGTAAAGGAAGGGTAGGAAGTAAATGAGGTTAAGGAAATAGAGGAAGTAAGGATAAGAAAGAGGAGCGGCGCGCAACAGAGATGACAGAGAAATTGCAACCCGGCGAAATTCACGGTGACTTGAGCGCCGCTGGATTCCGCTTTGGCGTAATTGTGAGCCGGTTCAACGGTTTTATTACCGAGCGGCTGTTGGCGGCCGCAACGGACGCGCTGAAGCGCGCCGGCGCCGCGAGCAAGGATGTGGAGGTTGTGCGCATTCCGGGTGCGTTTGAATTGCCGCTCGTTTCGAAAAAGGTTGCTGCGACGGGCAAGTACGACGCGCTCGTGGCTATCGGTTGCGTGATCCGCGGCGAAACCACCCACTACGATTATGTCTGCGCGGAGACTTCACGCGGCTTGCAGCTCGCACAGTTGGACACGGGCGTGCCGATTATTTTTTGTGTGCTGACTTGCGACACGCTCGAGCAGGCCATCGATCGCGCCGGACTAAAGGGCGGCAACAAAGGATTTGAAGCGGGGCTGGCGGCCATCGAGATGGCTCATTTGTCCCGAAAGCTCCGTGCCAATCCTGCGAAGCTAGCCATCATTCGAAAGCCGCGGCGCAAGTAACGTGTCCCTCCGGAGAAAATCGCGCGAGTTTGCCATGCAGATGCTCTTTCAGTGGGACATGAGCCAGCAGGATTTTTCAAAGCTGGAAGTGAAATTTTGGAAGAGTGCCAAGGCGGCCGACAAAACGCGCGATTTCGCCAACGAACTGTTTGAGGGGACGGCGAAAGATGTGGCAGTACTCGACGCCCTGATCGTAGGGCATTCCGACAACTGGCGTTTCGAACGAATGGCGGCCATTGATCGCGCGATATTGCGACTTGCCATCCATGAGATGCAGCAGGCCCAAACGCCTGCCAAGGTGGTTCTGAACGAGGCCGTCGATCTGGCCAAGAAGTTTTCATCGGAAGAGTCCGGCGGGTTCGTCAACGGTATCCTCGATTCAGTCCGTAAGTCTCTGAATATAAAATAGTTATACAGGCTTCCAGCTTTTCTTCAAGCGGTCAATTAAGTATTGGACCCGGCCCGCGAAACTTTGCTGCGCTCGAAGTGTTTGATTTCGAAGCATCGGGTTAGTCCCGGAACGATCAACTAAGGAGACGAGAAAATGAACGCAGAACGAGTGGTGCGTCGAGGTGTGCTCGCAATTGCTTTTGCCGGTTTGCTCGCCGGTGGCGCTTATGCCCAGAGCCAGGATCCGAGTTCGCAGCCGCAAGACATCAAAGATGACAAGAAGGACATTCGAAACGACAAGAAAGATCTCGCGAAGGACCGCGCGGACCGCAACGCCGATCAACGCGATATCAACAAAGATAAGAGTGGCCTGGCGGCCGATCGCAAAGATCGCAATCAGGACCAGCGCGACATCAACCACGACCGCCGCGACCTGAACAAGGACCGTGCCGACCGCAACAAGGATCAGCGCGACATCAACAAAGACAAGTCACAGTTGGCCAGCGACGTGAAGAAGTACGGTGCGAACAGTTCGCAGGCGCAGGCGGATCGCAAAGACCTCCACGCAGACCGCGTTGACCGCAACAAAGACCAGAAAGACATCAATCACGATCGCAAGGACCTGGCGAAGGACCGTGCGGATCGCAACGCGGATCAGCGCGACATCAACAAAGACAAGCGCGACCTACACGCCGACCGCAAAGACCGCAACCAGGACCAGAAGGATGTCCACAAAGACAAGAAGGACCTGCACAAGGATCGCAAGGACCTGCGGCACGACAGGCGCGGGCACTAATTGAGTTCGCGTAAGCGGAATGAAAAGGGCCGCGCGGGGAAACCGTGCGGCCCTTTTTGTGCTTAGTTATAAGTTCTAAGTTTTGATCGAGAATATGTAGCGAATCCGCCTCTGATGCGCCTGCCGCAAGCAAGTTTCCTCCGCCGAAAAATCAGATGCGGATGGTGCCTTCGAACACTTTGACGGCGGCCCCGCTCACGCGCGGTACGAATTTCTTTCCCGATTGCGTGACTTGCACCTCGATGTGGCTCGGACGGCCCATCTCCAGGCCCTGAAGAATGCTTAGAGTGTGACCGGCCGCAAGCTTGCCGTGGCGCACGAGGTAGGCGCCGAGAGAACCGGCGGCGGAACCCGTTGCGGCATCCTCGTAGAATTCCCAAGGCAGCATGCCGCGGGAAAAGGCTTTGCCGTTGCCGCCCAGGGCGAAGCAATAGGCCATCGTGGCGTGCGTACCCTGGAGTTTTCTCAGCTCGTTCATGTTCATCGAGATTTTTCCCAGGGCGGCGCGATTGCGCAGCGGCACCATGAGATTGAAAATGCCGGTAGAGACGAGTTCGGGATCGAGCTTGGGGTCGAGATCCTTGGGCGAAAGTCCCAGAGCTGCGACGAGTTTTTTCTTGTTGATCTTCGAAGGTTTGAAGATCGCTTCTTTCTGAGTCATGGTGACGCGCTGCGGGCGGCCATCCTTGAAGCGAATCTCGACCGGCAGAACGCCGGCTCCCGTTTGCTGCAGGATGTGAACGCCGCCTTCCTGCGCCGGAACAACGCCGAGCTCCGCGAGAAGAAACCACGTGCCGATGACCGGGTGGCCCGCGAGTTTGAGTTCTTCTTTCGTGGTGAAGATGCGCAGGCGCGCGAGCGCTTCCTCTTCAGTCGGCTTCTGGACGAAGACCGTCTCCGAAAGATTCATTTCGCGCGCGATGGCGAGCATTTCATCGTCGGAAAGACCGTCGCCGTCGGTAATCACCGCGAGCGGATTTCCTTCGAAGCGCGTGTTCGTAAAAACATCAAGCGTGTAAAAGCGGTGTTCCATGGCTGTTGGCAGGCGGCCGCAAGAGCGAGTGAGAGATTCAGATGTGCTCGAGCTGGGCGACGGTCCTTTCGTTAGTGATGTTCCCGGTATTTAGAGTAGATTTCGGCTCGATGAGCACGATGTGAACTTCCTCGTCCGCGGCGGGACAATGCTCCACGCCGCGCGGGACGATTACGAATTCCCCTTCACGCACGACGGCTTCGTGATCGCGGAACTTCATGCGCAAAGTTCCTTTGACGACGAGAAACAGCTCATCCTCGTTTTCATGATGGTGCCAGATGAATTCGCCTTTGAGCTTCACGGCTTTGACGTGGCAGTCATTCAGTTCGCCGAGGATGCGCGGGTTGCAGTAATCGGAGAAGCGGCTGAATTTTTCTTTGAGATTGATCGTGTTCATGACGTGACCTATAGATTGTGAACTATATGCGTTACAGCTTCGAGAACGCGGCCCGTGGTCCCGGACTTCGACGTTTCGCAATAAACTCGCAACAGATTCTCGGTGCCTGAGGCGCGGACCATCACCCACCCAACATCGCCGAGATAAAGTTTGATGCCGTCCATATCCTCGCGGCGGACGACGGGCAGATCGAGGATGTGTGTCAGCTTGCCATTCGAAAAGTGCGCGATGGCTTTTTCTTTTTGGCCCGGCTTGACGTCAAGGTCCACCCGGCCGTAATGATACTCGCCGAACTCGGCGGAAAGCACGCCGAGCAGTTCGCCCAGCGATTTCCCATGCCAGGCCATCAGCTCAGCGAGAAACAGCGCGGAAACCGTGGCGTCGCGTTCGGGAATGTAGAGATTGGTGCCGATGCCGCCGCTCTCTTCGCCGCCGATCAAGATGTTCTGTTCGAGCATCAACTCGCAGATGTATTTGAAACCGATGGGCGTTTCATGAAGCTTTCGGCCGAACTTAGCGGCAAGTTTGTCGATAAGTTTGGTGACGGAGAACGTCTTGGCGATGTCTCCCGGCAAGTTGCGCGTTCCCGCCAGGTGCCAGACGAGCAGCGCAAAAATCTGGTGAGGATTGACGAACGTGCCGTCGCGGTCGATGGCGCCGATGCGATCGCCATCTCCATCGGCGCACAAGCCGGCGTCAAATTTTCCAGCGAGCACCGCCTGGCGCAACGCTTCGATGTGAGGTTCGATCGGTTCCGGGTGCACGCCGCCGAAGCGCGGATCGCGCGTGCCGCGAATTTCGTCGCAAGCGATGCCATTCCGCCGGAAAAGTTCGACGAGCAAGCCCGCGGCCGATCCATGCATGACATCCGAGACGAAGCGAAGTTTCGCGCTGCGCAGCCGCTTCCAGTCCACCAGTTTTTCGAGCGTGTCCAGATACGGTGCACGCGGCTCCAAAGGCTGAATCAGATTTTTTCGTGACGGCAGCGGCGGCACGCTCTCTTGCTGCACGACGTCGAGCTCTTTTTCGATCTGCGCGACGATCGAAGGCAAGGCCGAGCTGCCGTAGCTGGCTTTGTACTTGATGCCATTCCATTGGTATGGATTGTGACTCGCGGTAATCATAAGGCCGCCCGCCGCCACTCGTTGCCGCACTAGCAAGGAAACCGCCGGCGTGGGGCACGGCTTATCCGTCAAGAAAACGGGCGTGCCGCTGGCGGAAAGCACTTCCGCGACCGTCGCAGCAATGGCGTCCGAGGCGAAGCGATGGTCGTAGCCGATGATGACGCCTTTGCGCGCGTCCTCGCAACGAACCACGTAACGCGCGATGCTCTGCGCCACAATTCGCGCGTTTGCGAATGTGAAATCTTCGGCGATCACACCGCGCCAGCCATCGGTTCCAAATTTAATTGCAGTCATAAGCAGAAGAAGAAAGTATACGCGAAGCTCTCGTTTGCCCAACAGCCGGATTGGCCTGGTCGTTGGAGAACGGACCGCCTCAGAAGGGCATCCCTACAAAAGCTTTCTTAGTTTTTGTTCCTCGAGCCATTTCACGATTTTGCCGACGTCCTGCGCGCGGTCGCGCGGGCAGACCAGCAGCGCATCGGGTGAATCCACGACGATCAGATCGTGCACGCCGATCAGCGCGGCGATTTTTCCAGGGCAAGAGATGAGATTGCCGCTCGCGTCCAGGGCGTAGCCCGGCGTGACGAACACGTTTCCGTCCGTGGAGTCTTTGTTTAGGAGCAGCCCGTGCACGGCGCCCCAGGAGCCGATGTCGCTCCAGCCGACTTCCGCGGGGATCACAAAGACACGCGGCGCGCCTTCCGCCCGCGTGGCCGGTTCGAGGACCGCGTAGTCCACGGAAATATTTTCCAGTTTCGGGTAGATCGCCCGCAGTTTGCGTTCGTAGCTGCGGGTTCCGATGAATGCGGAGAGCTTTTCGAGCGCCACGTGTGTTTTCGGCAAGAACTGTTTTAGATTTTCAAGAAACGTGGAAACTCGCCAGAAGAACATCCCGGCATTCCAGTGATAGTTGCCCGTGGCAACGTATTCCTGCGCGAGCTTCAGTTCGGGCTTTTCCGTAAATCGCAGAACCGGGAAAACCGGGAAGCCTTGGAGGCCGATGGATTCGCTCATGCGCTCGACGTAGCCGAAACCCGTTTCCGGCCGGGTCGGAGGAATGCCCAGCACGACCATGCGTCCGGGATGGCGAGCAACGTCGAGAGCCGCGCTCACGATCTCCCGGAATTTCTTGTCCAGTTCAATGTAGTGATCGGCGGGAAGCACCGCCATCAAAGCATCGCCGCCCGCCGCGTGGCGAACGTGAATCGCCGCAAGGGCGATTGCCGCGGCGGTGTTGCGTCCCACGGGTTCCGTCAGGACGCGCTTGCGCGCAGCGGCCGGGAGTTGTGCGCGCACGGCCGCGGCCTGCTCGGCGTTCGTAACCGTCCAAATGTGGTCGGGCCGAATGAGCGGGCGCAATCGCGCCACGGTCTGTTGCAACATCGTGTCTTTGCCGACGATGTTGAGGAGCTGCTTCGGGGTGCGCGTGCGGCTGCGCGGCCAGAAGCGCGTGCCGCGCCCCCCGGCGAGGATTACGGCGTGAACGGTGAGCTTGTCAGTCGGCATGACTGTCTTTCTCTGAATCCTGCTTTGGATTGCGAGGAGAGGCGATGAGCACGCTCGTTTTTTTCTTCGGATAGAAGCCATGGCTTCCAATCAGGGCAGGAACAAACCAGCACTCCCCCTGTTTGTAATGAAAATCGCCGAAATTGCTTCTGGTCATGTCGTGTGGATTGCAAGACCAGCCAACCACTCCTTCGCCTTCCAGAAATACCCATAAACCGAATCGGATCGGCGGGCTAGGGAGCATCTTAAAATGGACTAGATCCTCAAACTCAAGCTGCTCCGTCGCGAAATAGGGGCAATCAACTAAGTATTCTCCAAGCTTCCTGTTGGCGATTAAATGTGGACGGGGCGCTACCTTTCCGCCGGCGCTCGGACCGAAATTCATCACCTCCAAGGCCTTATCTACGTGGAGTTCGCGTGGCTTGCCGTTGGGATCGCGGCGATCGTAGTCGTAGAGGCGGTAGGTGAGGTCAGAATATTCTTGCACTTCACAAATCACCATGTTTGGGCCAATGGTGTGAGGCATTCCCGCTGGAATAAAGAAGGTGTCGCCTGCATGAACCTCGTACGACAGAAAAAGTTCCTCAAGAGAGTGATCTGCCAGTGCGGCGAGAAAGGTTTCTTTTGTTACGCCTGGTTTTAGACCTGCGAGCAATCGAGCACCCGGTTCCGCTGAAACGACATACCACATCTCGGTTTTGCCCCGGCTTCCGGCCGTGGCTTCATGTACGGCGGCGTAGGCGTCATCGGGATGAACTTGGATGGAAAGCTTGTCTTTAGGGAAGATGAATTTCAGTAGAAGAGGAAATTCCATTTCGCCTTCAAATTTCGAACCACGCCACGGAATCGTCATCTCCTTCCAGGCTTGGCCGAGCGTCTGCCCAACGAACGGGCCGTTGGCGATGCGGCAATCGAGACCAGTCAGCCACGCCTCGCCAATGGCTGACTTAAGATTGCGCATCTCCGGGAAAAGTGGCGCCAGTGAGTGAGCGCCCCACAAACGCCCGGAAAATACGGGTTCAATGCGAAACGGCTCTGGAGATATCGGCCAGGCACTCACGTCTTAGACAGCGGCTTCAGCGCGGGCGAAAAAACGCTCGATGCGTCGCAAACCTTCTTCGATGCGCTCGATGGACGTGGCGTAGGAAAGCCGCAAATAGCCGGGTGCGCCGAAAGCTTCACCCGGAACGACCGCGACCTGAACTTTGTCCAAAAGCATCTTGGTAATTTCCGTGCAGCTCTTCGCGAGCGCCGGCTTGCCGGCACGATTCGAAAGATGAGCGGAAATGTTCGGGAACGCGTAGAACGCGCCGCCGGGCCACTCGCACGTGATGCCGGGAATCGCGCGCAGCCCCTCGACGATGCGCTTTCTGCGTTTTGCATACTCGGCCAGCATGACCGGCACCGTTTCCATCGATCCGCGCATGGCTTCCAGCGAGGCATATTGCGCGATGGACGTGGCGTTCGAAGTAGACTGGCTCTGCAGCTTGACGAGCGCCTGGATTAGAGCTTCCGGCCCCAGCGTATAGCCGATGCGCCAGCCGGTCATCGCAAAAGTTTTCGAGACGGAGCCGATGATGATCACGTTTTCTTTCGAACCCGCGGCGCTGGCAATCGAGTAGGGTTTGTGCGGCTCGTAGGTGAAGTGCGAATAGCATTCGTCGCCCATCAGCCAGACCTTGTGCTTCTTGCAGACCGCGAGGATGCGTTCGTATTCGTCCGGAGGCACGACACCGCCCGTGGGATTGCTCGGCGAATTGAGAATCAGGAGTTTTGTTTTTGGCGTGATGGCTTTTTCGATGGCCGCTGCCTTCACGCTGAAGCCGTCTTCCGGACGCGTTTCGACGAACACAGGCGTTCCGTGTGCATACTTCACGATGTCCGGGAAGCTCACCCAGTACGGCGCGGGAATGATGACCTCGTCGCCCTGCTGCACGAGCACGCTCATCACATTAAAGATGGAATGCTTCCCGCCGACGCTCACCACACATTCTTTTGAATCGTAGGCCGAGCCGAGTTCGCGCTTGTGCCAGGCACAAATAGCCTCGCGCAGAGGCATGATGCCGCCCGCCGGCGTGTACTTCGATTTGTTTTCCTCGATCGCCTTGATCCCCGCTTTCTTGATGTGGTCGGGCGTGGGAAAGTCCGGCTCACCCGGACCGAAGTCCGCGACATCGACTCCGCGCGATTTGAGCTTCTCCGCCTCGGCGATTACCGTCGCCGTCGGCGAGATTTGTATGCGGTTGATGCGATCCGTTAATTGCACCGTTGCTCCTTGTGGGACGTTAGCTTGCACCTCAGACTCAAGGAACCTTTGCGCGCAGCATTTGCTCGACGATGGGGGGCACCAGATCCGTCAAGGGCGCGCCGTGCTGCGCGATTTCCCGCACTAGCTTGGAACTCAGGTAGCTGTACGGTTCGCCGGGAAGCATAAACACGGTTTCCAGCCGCGGCTCGAGCTTGCGGTTCATCAGCGCCATTTGCAGCTCGTATTCGTAATCGGAAACGGCGCGGATGCCGCGGAGAATCACGCCGGCATGCCGCTTGCGCGCGTAGTCCACCAGCAGGCCTTCGAACACGTCCACTTCCACATCGGCCCACTTCTTGGTGACTTCGCGCAGCATCTCCACACGTTCGGGAACGGTGAAGAGCGGCTGCTTTTCGTTGTTGCGCAGCACCGCTACGATCAACAGGTCAAACATCTTCTCGCCGCGCCCGATCAAGTCGAGGTGGCCGTTGGTGACCGGGTCAAACGAGCCGGGATAGATGGCGATCGAAGTCTTCATCGTGCGCGTATCAGTGCTGCAGCCAATTCGCTATTCTAACTCAGGCGCCGTTTGTGGGACAGGCATTCCTGCCTGTCCGCTTTGTGAATTCATGTCGCCATTTTGCGGGACAGACAGGAATGTCTGTCCTACCGGAAATCCTCTTCGCAGGACGCCCGAGATATGACAGTATGCCAAAGCTGGTGCTACATAGCAGTCAACTTAAGTTATTTCTTCGAGAGGATTCTCCGAACATGGCGCAGAAGCCCTGGTTGAACGGCCTTGGCATGATAATAGTTTGGATCGTGTTGCACCCGGCGATGATCGCAGCGCAACAACCCGCTTTGAGCCTCATGCCCATACCCGCCAGCATCCAGGCCGGAAGTGGCAGCCTGCGCGTCGATTCGTCATTCACGGTTGCACTCACCGGGCATTCCGAGCCACGCCTCGACCGGGCCGCCGAACGATTCCTCCATCAGTTGGCACTGCAAACGGCGATCCCGCTCTCTCCGAAGCTCGCTAAGAATTCGAAAGCCACGCTGATGATTCAAACCGAGCACGCCAGCAAGGAAATTCAGGAAGTTGGTGAAGATGAGTCTTACGTTCTGGAAGTCAGCGCCACGGGAGCCAAGCTCACCGCACCGACGCCGCTGGGCACCATGCATGGTTTGCAGACTTTTCTTCAATTAGTGAATGTTTCCCCCGACGGTTTCGCTGCCCCGGCTGTCACCATTCACGACCAGCCGCGATTCCCCTGGCGCGGGCTAATGATCGATTCCGCGCGGCATTTCATTCCCCTCGTCGTCATCCGGAGAAATCTTGACGGAATGGAAGCCGTGAAGATGAACGTCTTCCATTGGCACCTCTCGGAAAACCAGGGTTTCCGCATCGAGAGCAAAAAATTTCCAAAGCTGCATGGACTAGGCTCGGACGGCTTGTATTACACGCAGGAAGAGGTCCGCGACGTGATCGCCTACGCGCGCGATCGCGGCATTCGCGTCGTGCCGGAATTCGATATGCCGGGGCACAGCACCGCGTGGTTCGTGGGGCATCCAGAGCTGGCGAGCGGAAAAGGCCCTTACGAAATCGAGCGGCGGTGGGGGATTTTCGATCCGGCCATGGATCCTACGAACGAGAAAGTCTACAAGCTTCTCGATGACTTGATTGGGGAAATGGCGAGGATCTTCCCCGATCACTTCTTTCATATCGGCGGCGACGAGGTCAACGGCAAGGAATGGGACGTGAACCCGAAAATTCAGGCGTACATGAAAGATCACGGAATCAAGAACAACGACGCGCTGCAGGCGTATTTCAGCGGCCGCGTCCAAAAGCTGGTGGTCAAGCACGGAAAAATAGTTGTCGGCTGGGACGAAGTGCTGGTGCCGGGCGTGCCGAAGGACATCGTGATTCAGTCCTGGCGCGGGCAAGCGTCGCTCGCACTGGCAGCCAAGCAGGGTTTCCGCGGAATTCTTTCGAACGGCTACTATTTGGATCTGGGATGGCCCGCGGCGCGGCATTACGCAGCGGACCCGCTAAGCGGCGACGCGGCGAATCTTTCTCCCGAAGAAAAACAGAGCATTCTTGGCGGCGAATCGTGCATGTGGGCGGAATACGTCAACCCGGAAAATGTGGACTCGCGGATCTGGCCAAGAAATGCGGCGATTGCGGAGCGCTTCTGGTCCCCCCAGGAAGTTCGCAATCCGGCATCCATGTATGCCCGGCTGGATTTCATCAGCGCCCGTCTGGAATGGCTGGGCCTGACCCACAAAACGTATTACCGCAGAATGCTGCAGCGCATCGCCGGGCCGTCATCGCCGGAAGAGTTTGCCGCGCTGCGCACGCTAACGGATTTGGTCGAACCTGTGAAGGACTACACCCGCCAGCAGACCGCGCCAGCGGAGCCGACCAGCGCCACGCCGATGAACCGCGTGGTGGATGCCGTGCCGCTGGAAAGCGATGCAGGCCGGCATTTTGGCGAACTGGTGGATCAATACCTTGCCAGTTCTTGCCACGACGCGGCACTTGCGGACCACTTGCGCGCCCAGCTCTCGCGCTGGCGCGACAACGACGCACAGCTTCAGCCGCTTGCCCAGCGCTCACTGCTTGTGAAAGAAGTCGCCGCCCGATCGCAGGATCTCTCCGCCCTCGGGGCGGCGGGACTTGCTGCGCTTGACGCCATTGCCAAAGGTCAACCCGCTTCGGATTCGTGGAAGTCGGAGCAGCTCGCCGTCATCGAACCAGCGAAGAAGCAGAAAGCGCAGTTGCTGCTGATTCCCGCACCCGCGGTGCAGAAGTTAGTGGAAGCTGCGTCGGCAGGCGGCGCGTGCTTCGCGGCTAAGCCGTAGGATCGCTATTCCGCCTGGTGCAGGGATCTCGGAGCGAATCTTAGTTTGTCCCTTTCGGCTGGTTGAGGCAGACACCGCTGCCGGAGTCCCGGAAAGTCTTTCCTTCCTCGGGGATGAATTCCCAGGTGTATTTCCCCGGAGCGAGCATCAATTCTCAACCAGGGATTTTCCCCTTTCTTTTGCGCGGCCATGTATCCGTGCATCCCTTTCGCCCATCGAACAGCTAGGCTACCATGTTGCCTGACGATATTCGCTCCGTTGCTGTTCGCACACCACGTCCGTTGGCTCCATCTCTCAGCGTGCCCTTGACCCATACGCATTGGAAAAGTGGACTGCTCTGGTCTCACTATAACTCAAACGAAATAAAGGCCTTAAGTGGCTATTTAAGGAAACCAGGGTTGACTTTCCACTGGAAAAGGGAGTAGAATTCAACTGCGACTGATTCAGTCGTATATGGCTTAGAACTGAGATAAACTCGACACGATGTTTAAGCTTTCGAAAAAGGCGGACTATGGCTTGATCGCCGTGAAGCACTTGGCGATGCACCGTCAGGAGCACGCCTGCAGCGCCAACGAAATCGCCGAAGAGTATGGCATTTCCGCAACGCTCATGGCCAAAGTGCTCCAAAAGCTGGCGCATCATTCCGTGGTATCCGCCAAGCATGGTTCCAGCGGCGGCTATCAGCTCGCCAAGGACCCTTCGCAGATCAGCGCCCTTGATGTGATTTCGGCCATCGATGGCCCGGTGCTCATCACCTCGTGTGTTACCAGCCACGGGAACTGCGACGCTACGGAAAGGTGCACGGTTCGCGAACCGCTGCGCCGCGTCAACGAAAGTATTCTGAATGTTTTGAGTGCCGTGACGATTTCTCAAATGAGCGAAGACCCGCACGAGCCAGCGCTCGTTGCACTGTCGTCCGCTTCGCGGTCGCACATGAGTTCGTCTTAGGAGAAGAGGGAATATGGCTGTCAAACTGCCGATTTACATGGACAATCACGCGACTACGCCGGTGGATCCGCGCGTCGTCGAAGCGATGCTGCCGTATTTCACCGAGAAATTCGGCAACGCCGCGAGCCGCAATCACTCGTTCGGCTGGGCCGGCGAAGAAGCCGTCGAAACCGCGCGCCAGCAGATCGCTTCGCTGATCAACGCCACGCCGAAGGAAATCATCTTCACGAGCGGCGCCACGGAATCCGACAACCTGATGATCAAGGGCATCGCGGAGATGTTCCGCGAAAAGGGCAATCACATCATCACCCAGGCTATCGAGCACAAAGCGGTGCTGGACACCTGCAAAAACCTCGAGAAGCACGGCTTTGAAGTGACTTATCTGCCAGTGCAGCGCGATGGCCGCGTCAGCCTGGACGATCTGAAGGCGGCGATTACGCCGAAGACGATCTTGATCACCATCATGTACGCCAACAACGAAATTGGCGTGATCAACCCGATCGCCGAAATCGGCAAGATTGCCAAGGAACACGGCATCTTCTTCGCCGTGGACGGCGTGCAGGCCGTGGGCAAGATTCCCGTGGACGTGCAGAAAGACAATATCGACCTGCTGGCCATCAGCGGCCACAAGATTTACGGCCCCAAGGGCGTTGGAGCGCTTTATGTCCGCCGCCGCAACCCGCGCGTGCAGCTCTCCGCCATTATCGACGGCGGAGGCCACGAGCGCGGCATGCGTTCCGGCACGCTCAACGTGACCGGTATCGTGGGCCTCGGCAAAGCCTGTGAAATCGCGCAGAAGGAAATGCCCGAGGAAAGCGCCAAGATGCTCGCTCTTCGCACGCGCTTGAAGAACGGCCTGGAAGCCAAGCTGGACGAAGTTTTCATCAACGGCTCGATGGAGCACCGCCTGCCGAACAACCTGAACATGAGCTTCGCCTACGTTGAGGGCGAATCGCTCCTCATGGGCATCAACGATATCGCGGTTTCGAGCGGTTCCGCCTGTACCTCGGCAACCCTGGAGCCCAGCTACGTACTCAAAGCATTAGGGGTCGGCGAAGACCTGGCTCATACGTCGATCCGCTTTGGCCTCGGCCGTTTCAATACGCAGGAGGAAGTCGACTACGTCATCGAAAAGATGGTGCAGGTCGTCATCAAGCTGCGCGAGCTTTCCCCGCTCTATGAAATGGCCAAAGAGGGTATCGATATCTCTAAAATGAAATGGCAAACCGCCTAAACGGTTGAAAGAGACAACATGGCAAATGAGGGAACAATTCGCATTCATCGCTCCATCGGCGGCACCGGCGCGGCTTTTCGCGTGACGTTTGTGCCGTACGGCGGAGAAGGGGAAGACGCCGCCTCCGCAGGCGAGCGCTCTTTCCATGAACTTCAGCAGGTCCGCGCGTTTCTGAAGATGCTCGGGCTCGGCGCGGAATTCATCAAGGACGCTCTCCGTCAGTTGACCGCGGGCCGCTCGGCTTCTGTGCCGAACGTTTCGCTCACGGACAAAGCCGTAAAGAGCGCGGGTTTCGGCAATCTCGTGAATTTGGCAAGGAGCAATGGCTAATGGCATACAGCGATAAAGTGGTTGATCACTACAATAATCCCCGCAACGTCGGCAGCCTCCCGAAGGCAGACCCCAACGTCGGCACGGGTCTCGTCGGAGCGCCGGAATGCGGCGACGTCATGAAGCTGCAGATGAAGATCAATCCGGAGACGCAGGTCATTGAAGAAGCCAAGTTCAAGACCTTCGGCTGCGGCTCGGCCATCGCCAGCTCTTCGCTCGCTACCGAGTGGGTCAAGGGCAAGACGGTCGAAGAGGCGCTCTCCATCAAGAACACGGACATTGTGCGCGAGCTTTCGCTCCCGCCGGTGAAGATTCACTGTTCCGTGCTCGCCGAGGACGCCATCAAGGCCGCCATCGGCGACTGGAAGAAGAAGCACGGCATCGAAGTTCCGGTTGCCGAGAAGGCTTCGCACTGAGCGGGATTCCGCTGCAGGGACAACAGGTTATGGCTACTGAAGTCGCAAGTCCGAATATCGCAAAGATCCACCTGACCGAGCACGCCGCGAAGAAAATCCGCGCGCTGCTCGAAAAGGAAGGTGTGTCTCCGGATGTTGGCGGCCTGCGCGTCGGCGTCCAGGGCGGCGGCTGCTCCGGCCTCTCCTACGCCATGCGCATTGACACCCAGGCACGCGACCGCGACAAGGTTTTCGAAGAGCATGGCGCGCGCCTCTTTGTCGACCCCAAGAGTTTCCTGTATTTGAACGGCACCACGCTTGAGTACGAAGAGACACTGATGCGCCAGGGATTTGTCTTTCAGAATCCCAATGCGGCGCGGAACTGCGGCTGCGGCAGCTCCTTCACGGCCTAAGTGGCACAGGCTTTAGCCTGTGCTCTTCGCCTCTGATTCGATTCCGGTGGGAGAAGAACGCAGGCGAGTCTGACCAGTGGCTGGCAGCCGCACCCGCTAGCCACTTTTTTTGTGCCTTCTGGGGATTTCTTGAAGAACATTTTATGAGCACTGCTCCTACATCCACCAATCCGCCCCTCGTCTGCTGGAACTGCCACGAGCGCACCCTGGGCACGCATTTCTGTTCCAGTTGCGGCAAGCTGCAGCAGATTCCGCAGTCGCTCGACTATTTTGCGCTCTTCGAACTGCCGAAAAATTTGTGGATTGAGATGGACGGCCTCGAGAGAAAATTTCTTCAACTGAGCTGGAAGCTCCATCCCGATAATTTCATAAACGCCACGGAAATGGAGCGCGAGCTTTCCCTCAAGCGCAGCTCCGAATTGAATGACGCCTATCGCACCCTGCGAGATCCCGTCGGCCGCGTCGAGTATCTCCTGGGCATCGAAGGCGAACGCAAGGAAGGCGAGAAAAAGCAGCAGGCCCCCCCCGAACTTCTCGAAGAGGTTTTCGAGCTCAACGAATCGCTCGACGAGCTTCGCGAAGCCAGGGAATCGGGCGGCGATCTCACCGCCTTGCGGGCAAGCCTTGAGGCCGCTCGGGACAATTTTCAAGAGAAGCTCACCGAAGTCGACTCGCGACTGCAAGCCGCAGCACGCGAGTGGGACGCTGCTCTGGCCGGTGATGCTGCCACTCGCAAGAAAATCATGGCCCGGCTCAACGAATTGCTGAATCGCCGCTCCTACATCCGGAATTTGGTCACCAACGTTCAGAAGGAGTTGTTGTGATTTTGTCGCACCGCGCGATCTGGTGTAGAGCGGAGGCTTCAGCTTCCGCGGGAATTCGCCAGTCACCAGTCACGAGTCACTAGTCACGAGCATGGGCAGAATCGTCGGAATCGATCTGGGAACCACGAATAGCTTGGTGGCTTACACGGATAGCCAAACAGGCCAGCCGAAGTGTATCCCGGGTCCTTACGGTGAGACGCTGTGCCCCTCGGTCGTCAGCTTCGATCCTGACGGGAGCATTGTCGTCGGCGAACCGGCGCGGCGGCGCCTCCTTACTCAACCTGAACGCACCATTTATTCCGTGAAGAGGCTGATGGGCCGCGGCCCTTCGGACATTCAAGACGAATTGAAACTTTTCCCGTTCCGCGTTGATCCATCAAGCAAAAACGTCATCCGCGTAATTCTCGGCGAAAAAGTTTTCACTCCACCGGAAATTTCGGCATTCATTCTGCGCGAGCTGAAAAACTGGGCCGAAGCGTTCTTCGGCGAAGCCGTCGATCGCGCGGTCATCACTGTGCCTGCGTATTTCAACGACGCGCAGCGCCAGGCGACAAAAGACGCCGGCAAAATCGCCGGCCTCGAAGTTCTCCGTCTCGTCAACGAGCCGACCGCCGCCGCGCTGGCCTACGGCCTGCATGAAAAACAGCGCGGCCGGGTGGCCGTCTACGATCTCGGCGGTGGCACCTTTGATATTTCCATCCTGAAGCTCATGTCCACCAGCGACGGCGACATCTATCAAGTGCTCTCCACCAACGGCGACACGCACCTGGGCGGCGACGACATCGACAATCTTTTGCAAGCTTTTGTCCACGAACTCATCCTGCAGCAGGATGAAATCGATTTTTCGCCCCATGGCGAACTCGCACAGGAACTCCGCAAATCCTTGATCAGCTTGAAGCATCAGCTGTCGGAAGCCGAAACTGCCACGCTTCGGTTCCCGCTGCCGAACGGCAGCGTTTTCGTGCGCGAATTCACCCGCGGCGAATTCGAGGCGCTCATTCGCCCCATCGTTGACCGCACGATCGTGCCCCTCAAGCAGGCCCTCGCCGACGCCCAGCTCAAGCCTGCCGACGTCGAGGAAGTTGTCCTCGTTGGCGGCACCACGCGCACCCCGCTGGTCCGCCGCATGGTCCAGGAGTTTTTCGACCGCAAGCCGCACACCGAACTGAATCCCGACGAAGTCGTCGCCCTCGGCGCCGCCGTCCAGGCCAACATCCTCGACCGCGGCGTGAACAACATGCTGCTCCTCGACGTCACGCCGCTCTCGCTCGGCATCGAAACCTACGGTGGCGCCGTTGCAAAAATTATTCCGCGCAACTCCACGATTCCCGCCAGCGCGCAGGAGCTTTACACCACCGGCGTCGACAACCAAACCGGCATAGACATTCACGTCCTCCAGGGCGAGCGCGAGCTCGCCAAAGATTGCCGTTCCCTCGCGCGCTTCACGCTGAAAGTTCCGCCGGCTCCCGCGGGCTTGCAGCGCATCGAGGTGCGATTCCTGATCGACGCCAATGGCATCCTGCAGGTTGCCGCGAAAGATTTGCGCACCGGCGAAGGACATTCCATCGAAGTCCAGCCCAGCTACGGCATCAACGATTCCGAGATCGAGCGCATGCTCGAGGAATCCATCGAATACGCGGAGCAGGACTTTGCCGAACGTCAGTTGATCGAAGCGCGCACCGAATCCGAATCCATACTGACCGCGACCGCAAAGGCCCTGGCAAATCCGCAAGTGGCCGGTTTGTCCACGGAAGAAGGCGCGAAAATCGCCTCCGGCGTGGCCGCGTTGCAGGAAGCCGCCGCCGGCAGCGACTACAAGCTCATCCGCAAGCGCATCGATGAACTGAATCACGCGACCGAGCATCTCGCGGAATTGCTGATGAACTCCGCGGTCTCGACGGCCCTGGAGGGCCGCAAGCTCGCCGAAGTCTGAAGGTTTTGTGGAACAGGCTTCAGCCTGTTCAAACTGTCACAACCCGCGGCGTGATCCGTCGTAGGCAGATTGAGCATCACGAATCGTAGCGGCGGCTTTATGCCGCCATCTTTTGGGGGATAAACCATGGGCGGAAGCAATCCGTACATTGAAGAAGTCAAATACAAGCCCGCCACGAAGAAATATAAAGTGACGTTTCTTCCCAGCGGCAAGACCATTGAGGTCGATCCGGAAAAAATTCCCTACGGCCACAACGGCCTGCCCGGCAGCATCCTGGACATCTCCGAGGGACTCAAAGCCGGCCTCGACCACGCCTGCGGCGGCGTTTGCGCCTGCTCCACGTGCCACGTCATCGTGCGCGAAGGCCTCGAGTCCTGCAACGAGGCCACCGACGCCGAGCTCGATGAACTCGACGAAGCGCCCGGCATTACCCCGAAGTCCCGCCTCGGCTGCCAGACCGTCCCCGACGGCACCACCGACATCGTCGTGGAAATTCCCGATTGGAACAAAAACTACGCCAAGGAACTCGATCATTGATTCTGTTGTAGCGGCGGGTTTATTCCCGCCATCTTTTCTCTGCGATTTCTGTGGCCTCGGTGTTAAATCTTTTTCTGGAGCGGAAATGCCACCAACATTCGGTTGGGACAGTTTTGAAGATATAGCCATGGGATTGGCCGACAAACATCCGGACACCGATCCACTAACCGTCCGCTTCACCGACATGCACAAGTGGATCACCGAACTTCCCGGTTTTTCCGGTGACCCCGCGGCCTCCAATGAATCCAAGCTCGAAGCCATCCAAATGGCCTGGCACGAGGAATTCCTGGACCGCCAGGGCTAGGCCCTGCCGCAAGTTCCCCTTGAACTTTTTGCCGATTGTGCTATATTTAAGTCTGGTAAAGCTCCGCCGAGACCGTCTGACCCGTCCCTCGAGGATGTGTCCAATAATTTCTGTAACCCATTTAGAATCAACACTTACAAAAGTCTATCAAAACAAACCACTTCATCTATCTCTCAAATCATAGACTTACAAAAAACATAGGGGGAGGGGGTCGTTATTGTTAACCAGGCCCAGGACGAGTGCGCGCCTGTCCTGCCAGCCCTGACCCTGTCGGGGAGCGGCCACCGGCAGGCGATCGCAGCTTCCAGGCCTGCATGAAACGACCTTTCCCGGCAAGTGCTGCCATCCGGCCGTGCTTGTTCGCGCACGCCATTTCCCGTATTCTAATTAGGTCGTGGCCGCATCGGCAGTGGCGCTATGGTGCAACGGTTAGCACGTAGCCCTTTCAAGGCTAAAATACGGGTTCGATTCCCGTTAGCGCTACCAACTTAGTTCCGACTTTTTCTGTTTTGCGCCGGATGGCATTTGGCAGGCCGCGACCTCCGCTATCATCCGCGGCAGGTTCCCCAGCGGCAATTTTCTTCGAGCTTTTTTCAAGGAGCCCTCCTGAGCTACGCGGAAAAGCATCTTATCGCGGGCGAAACCGTGCAGTATGAAACCAGGCTGCACTGGATCGTGATGGTGGGGCACACTCTGATCGCCGCGGTCCTCGCGCTGGTGGGTGCGGCCGCCCTCCTTGTCCCGGCAAGCTCCGTAAACACCGGAACTGCTTCTTTTTCCGGCCCGCTGCGATGGGTGGGTATTGCCTGTTTGTTGGTAGCCGCGATTTTTTTCGGAATTGGTTTCGTGCGGCGCAGCGCCACGGAGATGGCCGTCACTAATAAAAGAGTCATCGTGAAAACGGGGATTTTCGATCGCCGCACCATCGAGCTTCTTTTGCCAAGAATCGAAAGCATTGCGGTCGAAGAACCTGCGCTGGGAAGGGTCCTGGGCTACGGAACCGTCATTGTGAGGGGCACCGGCGGGACGCCCGAAGTTTTTCCGCAGATTGCCCGGCCCTTGGAATTCCGCGAACAAGTCCAGCGCCAGATCGCCGGCGAACCAAAATCTTCCTGAGTGATTACGTTTCTGGCTGCTGCGAACTTTAATCCCGGTAGAACGAATTAGAACGTGAACTTCACGCGAGCCGAAACGCTTCGAGGCGCAGCCACTGCGGTCCCCGAAAACAAACTCTCAAAATTGATCACGTTGAGCCGGTCCGTCAAATTCGCCGCCAGGATTTGCACCGTCGCACTGCGCTGCTCGCTGCGAAAAAGCTCCGCCCCCGCGGCGGCATCCAGCGAAAAATTGGGCCGCACCCTTCCGCGCTGCAAATTCACGCGGCTGAGAATCTGCGGTCCAAAAGCCGCCAGCAAGCCGTTGACGTCCGCGCTGCCAATCTCCGCCGGCAGGCCGCTCCCGTATTGTGCCCCCATCGCCAGCCAAACCCGCCGTTCCGCCTGGAACCGCACGCGTGCCCGCGCGGTGTTTCGCTGGTCCTGCGATACCGCGAACTTGCTCGTGTCCGTCAGTGCGTTGGCCGCGTCGTCGCCGAGAAACAGTCCGCCAGTGATCGGCCCATGCCCGATACCGGACTGGTTCGCGTAACTCAAGTAGCCGGAGAAGCGGCCCCAGCGCGTCACCTCGAGCTGCAGTTCTTCGCCAGCGATACGCGCCTTCGCAAAGGCGATGGGAAAACTTACCCCCGTGTCCAGCAGCACGTCGTCGTCGGAATAATTATGAAAATCGCGCCGGAATAGATTCGCATCCAGCCGCAATTTCCCGAGGAAGGATTTCGTGATTCCTGCCTCATAGTAATTGCCGCGCGCAGGTCGCACCGGCAAACGCAGCACGATCGGTGCGACGGAAACGAATTCCGGCGAGCTAGCCAGCAGGAGGTTTTCCATGGCCGGAGTCTGGAATACCCGGTCGTACGATGCATGAACGAGCAGATTCAAAGAGGGCACGTACCGCGAAACTCCCACCCGCGGGCTCCACGCCGATTCCTGCACCACGAATCCATAGTGATCGAATCGCAGTCCCGCGCTGACGTTCCAGTTGCCGCGATGCCAGTGGTCCTGCACGTAGGCCGAGGGCTCGACGTCCCAGCGGCGATCCGCAAACTGAAACGGCGTCTGCGTTCCCGGATCGAATCGTGATGAATCCGTGATCGTATATTGCAGCGCCTCGTGCACCGAGCTGAAAATGCTGTCCACGCCCGCCTTCCAGTCGTGATGTCCGTGATGTCCTGCGAGGTCCCCGCGAACGTAGCCTTCGCGATAGCCGCGATCCTGCGCGACGACAACCGGCGTGGAGGATGGATTCGATGTCAGCGTCGAGCTGGCGTCGCGCACGCTGCCGGAAAAATTGAGGAACAGATTGGGAGAAATCGCATGCTGGAAAAAGATCTGCCCGGTGGTCTCCCTGTTCGCAATGTCCTGACGCTGGAGCGCCTGCTGCTGCACCAGTTCATTGGGAACCAGGAAGCGCACTGCACCGTGGATCACCGTAACGCGCAGCCGGTCGCGGTCCGAAAAATCCCTCTCGTACGAAGCGGAGAAGCCGCCCGCATTTCCACGATTCGTGAAATTGTTCTGCACCGGAGGATCCAGGTAGCGATCCGTGTGAAAGCCGTTGCCGCTTGCGGAAAAACGATTCTTTCCGGTGCTGTAGGCAAGCGCCGCCGTCCCGGTTATCGTGGAAAAACTTCCGCCCCCTGTGTCGAACTGGCCGTGAAACCCGCGGGGCGCATCTTTGGTGGTGGTCACTTCGATGATGCCGCCCAGCTTTCGCCCATATTCCGCTGGAAAATTCGCCGTCAGGACCCGCATGGACTCGACATCGTCCGCGTCGAACGCCGGCGCGAACGCAGGCGACCGGTTCTGCGTCATCGGCAATCCGTCGAAAACGTACTGGACGTCGTATTCCGACCCGCGCGGGTGCAGCGTGCCATTCCCTTCGTAGAGCCACCCAGGTTGATCGTTCACCAGGTCCGACAAGCTGCGCCCGGGCCGCGCTGCAAGACTTTCCTCAATGGTTTGCTGGCCGACGGAATAGATCGTTCCCGTTCGGTTAGCATCTACCAGCGGCGCCGAATCATTCACCTCCACCTGTGTCGTCACCGGCGCAACGCCCAGCGTGATCGAAGCGCGCACCGGCACTTCCGAGCGGATTTCGACCAGGTTGCTCCACGGCGCAAATCCCTCCGCCCGCAGACTCAATCGGTATACTCCGAAAGGAAGATCCTGCGCGACGTAATGTCCATCCGGCCCGGTCACAAATGTTCTTCGAAATTGATTTGCTTCGCTCACCAGTTCGCCCGAAGGCGCGACCGCGGCCCCTTGCAGATCGTGCACCTCGATGTGCAGTTCACCCCGCACGCGCTGCGCCTCCGCGCTCAACACGCAGAGAAAGCACAGCCAGAGCATTCCAATCAGCTGATGTATTTTTCTCACGAACTTGCCTTGCAGCCGTTCTTGACGAACACCGAGTGCCCTGGCTTTCATCGTTGGCCAGGGCGCAGCACGAATCCCGCTGCCAGTCAGGACATCTTTTTACGTTAGCACAAACTTCATTTTGCACCGTGAACTTACGATGACTCGCGGTAGCAAAATGGCAATATCGATGCAAGCCTTTTCGACGGTCATTGAATTTTTCGTGCGTGTTAAAGTCTTGTTTCACACCACCGTCGCTTACTGGAAGGTCGTTAGCCTCTGGTGGAAGATAGAGAACAGCATATGGCAATCAATCTGTACCGGCTGATTTGAGGGCTCATCGGCTTGACGAAGGACGAGAGACGAATTTGTCGCCAACAACGAGTGTTCTGATCAGTTCTTCCGCAGCCTCGACGGGATCGCGCGTCATTCCTTCCGAGGAAGTGGACCGCGCCTTCGGGATGCCCGCCGGCAAATTGCGGGACCGCGCCGGCATCGAATCGCTTGCTTATGCTAACGAAGGAGAGAACGAACTAGCGCTCGGCGCAAGAGCCGCGCAGGAAGCGTTGCGCGCTGCTTCCTGCGGACCGCAACAGCTCGACTGGATCATCGCCACCAGCGAAACGCACCACGATTATCCATCGCTCTCAGCGCAACTTCATTCCCGACTGCTTGTGCGCGAAGATTGCGGCGCGCTCGATGTCGGCGGCGCCTGTCTCGGCCTGCTCAATGCCTTTGCTGTTGCGCAGTCGTTCCTCGCAGCGGAGCGAGCGCAGACCATCGCCGTTGTAACCGCCGACGTTCACAGCCGCATGCTCACGCCGGACCGCGTGGCGGGCGAATTCGGCGGACTCTTCGGCGACGGCGCCAGCGCTTTCCTCCTTCGCCGCGCCGCGGCCGGACAAAGCGATGGCTTCCGTCTTGGCGATTTTCTATTTGGCTGCGCAGGCCACTACGCTTCCGCGATCCAGGTGACCGGTTCCCAAGACGGACGCCTCGACGTGCAATTTGACGGCGAAGCTCTTTCTCGCGCCGCCATCACGCGCATGGAAAAAGTTCTCACCGCCGTGGAGCTACGTAGCGGCATCCAGCGAGCTGCCGTCGGAGGTTTTGCCACACATCAACCGAATCCGCGTCTCGTTGCGCTCCTCGCAAAACAGTGCGGCGTTTCCCCCGAAGTTTTTCCTCCCATCGCGAAAACTTCCGGCAATCTCGGCTCGTCCATGTGCGGCGCGGCACTCCACGCCTGCTTGCAGGCCGCCGCGAGGCAGCCGCGCGACGAACGCAAGCCGATTTTCCTCGCCTCTCTCGGTCCCGGCCTCCTTTTCGGCGGAGGCTGGCTCACTCCCCACGATGGACTTGTCTGTCCTGCATCTTGATCGGGGCAGAATCCAAAAACTAAAACCAAACACGAAACGCGAAACTCAAAACACGAAAACACGGAACACGGACAACGGACAACTGCATCTTCAAGGTCCCGGTCGCGTACGCGTTGTAAAGCTCGTATTCACTGCCGGCACAACGCATCCCTGCAACGGCGGCCATCCCGGATCCGTCATGGCATTACGGCAAAGCGTAACGATTGCATTGCTGATGCTCGACGAGTCCACCGCGCCATTCAGCGCTTCTGCATAGACGATGTAACTGTGCCCAATCGCAAGTCCATCGATCTCGTAGCTGCCGTCAAACTGCACCGGCCCCGTCCCCGAACAACTCCATCCGCCCATCGTCGAACCCGCGACTGCGCCGCTCGCCACATCCACGGCAACGACCTGCGCGCCAAAAACTCCCGTCACTCCCGGCGGTGAGGCTGGCAGCGCCAGCGGATTCGCGGGGAAAATTTGGCCGCGAATCGATCCGGCATGCAGCGCATCCGATGGGTTGGCGTAAAGCACGCGGAGTCCTGTCCGATCGTCGTCCCCCAGCGGCGCATCGGGTTGCTGCACCGTAGGGCGCATCCCGCTGAAGGTTCCCGGCGCGGCGGCAAACGGAAACATGATCGCGCTCCACACGGCCGAATGGCTGAAACCAAGGGTGTGCCCAAGTTCGTGGGTCAGCACCGATTCCAGATCGTAAGCGGTGGGATTCGCCGCCAGCGCTTGCGGCGTGGCATACGTGATGGGAGAACCGCTCGGGTTGAAGTAGATGTCCGCGTCGAGGATTTGCCCCAGCTGCGTCGCAACGGCGCTGCCGCCGACCTGCATTCCAATGCGATCCGTCGCAATCACCCGCGTGAACGCCACCACACCCGGCGTAAACGCCATGTCCGCCTGATCGAAGCAAATGGAATTTACGCCGTCCGAGCCGCACGCATTCTGCGTCGCCGTTCGCGCCAGCGGAGCAAGCGTTGCCGGCGCCAGCGACGTCCCGCTGACTCCCGTCCACGCCGCCAGCGATTGCGTGATCACCTGTTCGATTTCAGCCAGTCGCCCGCTCGCCGTCTGATTCTGCGTGAATACGGTGACCGGGTTGGTGTTCAGCGCCGTGCTCCAGCGCACCGCCAGGCTTCCCGCCGTTGTCAGCTGATGCGCGCGCACGGGGCAAGCCGAGCCGCCCGAAACCGCCGCGGGTTGTCTCACGTCGGGGACCAGCATGCTGAACGCATAAGCTTGCGCCGCAGGCGCGGCCCATCCTCCGTAAAAAATCGCGAGAGTTAGCGCGCAAATCCGCTTGGTGTTTTTATTCATGGTTTCGTCTCCGATCCAAAATGCGTCACTGTGTTTTCGCTTCGAGCGCCCTCCGCAGCTTCATTTGAAAACTCGCCACGGGCAAGTTACGGATTCCGCTGCGCTGGAATTCATGCATTCGCGGATCAAACACCGGTGCAGCGGCGGAATCCTGCGTCACGGTTTCCACTCCTGTCCGCGCATCTCTTGCAATGCGAAACGTCCCCTGGGACCAGCCGAGAACGCGGTGAGGCTGGCCCTCGCGGCCCCAGAGAAATACGTAGGCTTCTTCTCCCGCGCGAAACTCCGGCACTCCTTCCACTCGCGAATGCAGGCCGCCGATTGTTCCGCCAAGCGTTCGAATCGTGACCAGCCCGGGAAGCAGGCCCTTGTTTTGCTCGACGACTTCGAAGCGCGTGTCCGTCCAGATCTCGCCGTTTTCCCAGCGCGCTTCCGCGCCGAGGCATCGCAGCCGCGCCACGGCCGTCGCCTGCTGCGCGAGTTCCTCAAAGCGCAGCCGCGAAAGCGTCGTCGAACTCGCAACCACCGCAAGTAATGTCAGAGCCGTCAAAAACAAGATCCAAAGAAATCGCCGCCGCTGCACGAAACTCATTTCACTGCACCTCCAGCACGCCGCTCGCGGCGGTCTTGTCCAGATTTGTGTTTTGAATGAAAAGTGTTCGCGCGCCGGGCGTGGCGCTGGCCGGAACCTGCAGCGTAAGGTGGATGATGCCGAGCCCCGCCGGCTGCTTCGAAATTACCGCGACGTCGCCGGGCCCGGAGACCGTGTACGTCATGCTGGTGTCAAAACCGCTTTGCGAGAAAACGCAGATGTCGGCGGTCAGAGTTCCGCTCGCCGGGCGCAGCAACGGAATCGCGTTCCCGCCCAGGGTGCAGGAATTGTTCGCCGTTGAAAACGCTCCCAGCGCTGCAACGTCTAAATCAAGATTATTTCCGGGGACGGAGATTCCCGCAGTGGTCGGCTCCACCACCACGATGTCTTTGCCGCTGGCAGCGGGCGCCGCGCTACTCAGCGCTATCACTTCGTCGGAACTGTTTGGCGCGGCAACCACCAGCAACACGGCGTTTGATTTCTTGCCGTCCGGATTCTGAATTTGCACCGACACACTGCCTGCCAGGGCAACGTCCGCGGCCGTTACTGGCGCGGTGCACGACAGCGCCGTGATGCACGCCGTCGTCCGCGTCGTGCCTCCGACCAGCACCACGGAACCAGGCCCGGGCGTCGAAGCCGCAAAACCGCTTCCCTCCACGCGCAAGGTAAAGCCCTGCGCCGCTCCCGCGTATACGCTGGAAGGACGCAGGTTGAGAACATTCGCTCCCGTCGTAATCGTGACGTTGGCAATTCCGGATTGCGATGTATCGTCGGAGCTGATCGCTACCACTTGAATTGCGTTAGGTGTTGGTGCCGCGCTGGGCGCTGTATACGTTCCATTCGCGTTAATCGAGCCGCAGATGCCTGCGCCGGCGCAAGCCGCACCCTGCACCTGCCACACCACGCTCTGATTGCTCGTTCCCAGAACTGCGGCCGTGAATCCCTGCACGCCGAGCGGCGCAAGTGTCACGCTCGCGGGCTGGACGGACACCACCACGTGATTGATGACCGTGATCTGCGCGCTCGCGCTCTTCGTGGTATCCGCCGCGCTCACGGCCGTGGCCGTCACAGGATTCGGCGTGGGAATCGCCCCCGGCGCAAGAAAATCCACCTGCAGCGAAGTGTTGCTCGTGACCGCCTGGCAAGGATTCGAACCTGCCACGCAAATCGGCCGACAGCCGCATTGCCTCCCGCAATTCCATTCACGTTCCAATTCACACCGGTAGTGGAAGTTCCGTTGACTTGCGCGGTCAGCGTTACTCGATGATTGGCCGCCAGAGTTGCCGCCGCTGGCGAAACACTCACGTTGATTCCCGGCACGATCGAGAGTGTGGCCTGTGCTTTCTTGGAGGGATCCGCCTGCGGCGTTGCCATGATGGTTACGCCGTTCGGATTCGGCGCGGTCGCCGGCGCCGTGTACTGCGCCGAGACCGTGACAATGTTTCCGTTTTGTGTTTGCGTCGTCGTCCCGCTGATCGCCCCGCACGAAGCCCCGCTGCATCCGAGCCCGTTCAGCGTCCAAGCCATCAGGTTGCTTGGATTCGAACCGGGGATGGCAGTGAGCGTCGCAACGATCGCCGCCGTCGCTCCCACGGGCACGCTCGAAGGCGCAGCAAGCTGCAGCGAAAAATTGCTGGTGATCGTCAGCGCCGCGGAAACCTGCTTCGAAGGATCCGCCACGCTCTGCGCTGTCAACGTCACGCTTGCGGGCGAAGGAAGAATTTGCGGCGCGGTGTATGTCCCCGATGCATCCACGCTCCCGCAGCTGCTCGGGCACGCCGCGCCGGATAAACTCCATCGTGTTGCGGAATCGGGATGCCCGCTGCTCGCCACCGAGGAATGAAAACTCTGCGTTGCGCCAAGCTCCACGCTGGCCGGATTCGGTGCTACGGAGATTGCGATGTCGCTTACAATCGTTGCAGCGGCGCCATCTGATTTTGTTGCGTCCGCGTGGCTCGTTGCCGCAATTTGCACCGTCGCGGACGCCGGCAGGATCGCCGGTGCGGTGTACACGCCATCGGGTGTGATCGTTCCCGACGCTGCGTTGCCGCCCGGGGTGCCGTTCACGGACCAGCTCACGGTAGTGTCCGCCGTGTTCGCTACCTTCGCGGAGAACGGCATCGCATTCCCCAGCATCACCGACCCGCTTTTCGGCGCAATCGTTACGGTGATGGATGGAGGAGGTGGAGGCGGGGGCACGGATGGGACTGCTCCTCCTCCGCCGCAGCCGATCGTCCACGCCCCCGTCGCGGGTAGAACAAATAGAAAAATTCTTGCCGTCCAGAATCTCTTTCGTTCGAATGGCGAGAGGGGCCGCATACCCTCCGCAAAGCAGGCGAAGGGCCAGCGAAAAACGTGATTCCTACTGCTGCGAGGATGTCAGCCGAGCGGAAGGAACCGTCTCGTAATCGCATGTAAATCTGGGAGTTGTGCCAGTTTGGTGTGCCGTTTCGTCTCTTCAGAAACCATTTTTGTGTCTACAGACTCTTCGCCGCCTGTCCCAATCCGGAACGTGCCTCCCCCACTCCAGTCCCATTTCGGAATTGCCCGCGTCCCCTCTCCTGCGTTGACATCCGACCTCCGCCAACAAATAATCCTGCATGCCTCGCCCCGATGCTGTCCGACGCGTCAAGAGCTACTCCGCCGCCGACGGCTACGTCTACCAGTATTATTTCTTCGAGGGAAACCGCGCCAAGCGCAATGGCAGCCCCGGAGGTGAGTTTACCTATGCCATTTCCGTCGACCGGCAGACCGCCTTCCGCTTCAAAATTTTCGTCCACCAATCCGCGATGGAAGTCTGGGCTAAACAAAACGGCCGCCCGCTTTCCAGCAGCGAGGAATACGCCGTAGCCAAAATGCGGCTCTTCCAGGCCTTCGATGAAGGTGTCGTCAAGCCTCCCGCTCAAGGCCAGCCGGAGGCCGAAGTCGCGGTCGACGATTCCAACCTCGAAACGCTCCTCGAACAGTTGGGCATCTAGCTGGTCGCAACGCAAGGAGTCATTTCTTGCTGAACCAAATCCCAAGCCGCGGCGTCTGGTAGTTGTACGGGGATGGCGTGCGATTTCGAATGCGTCGTGCCCGCTCGAAACAAAGCCGTTCGCGCTTTCACCGGAAGGCCAATGCAGGAGCTGGTTCTGATCCAGCCGAGTGGCACGCTAGGGAAGGAGTCGGCGCGCGAGGCTGCCCAGGCCGACGCAACTCGCGAGTTCGAAGCCCGCCTCGCTGAATGCGGGCCGCTCGCCTATCGCGTGGCCCACGGCGTTCTCCGCAATTCCGCCGATGCGGAAGACGTCGCACAGGAAGCGCTCCTGCGCGCTTACCGCAGCTTCGATCGCTTGCGCGATCGCAACCGCTTCCGCGCCTGGCTTGTTCGCATTTCGTTTCGCCTCGCGCTCGATCGCTTGCGCTCGGCCAAGCGCCGCGAGCAGCGCGACGTGCTTTGGTCGCAGCCCGCGCACCAGCCGCCTGCCGCCACCGCCGAAGACCTGGCGGCTTCGAGTGAATTTCAAGCGCACCTCGATCGTGCGCTTGCAGAATTGCCGGAGAGACTTCGCCTCGTGCTTTTGCTCGCCGCCATGGAAGGCCACACCATCGATGAAATCGCGGCGCTGCTCGGCATTCCCAGCGGCACGGTGAAGTCTCGAATTTTTGTCGCCCGAAAGCAGTTAGCGGAGAAGTTGCGATGCCATGTGAACCTTACCAAAACGCGTTAATCGAAGCCGCTGCCTCCGGCGCTGTGCCACAAGGCGAATTGCGCGCGCACCTCGCCGCCTGCGCCGCTTGCCGCACCGCTTTCGCCCAGGAACAATCTCTCTTTTCGTCTATGGATGAAGGCCTGCGCGCCACGGCCAACGCCGAAGTTCCGGCCTCGCTCCTGCCGCGCGTCCGCGCCCGGCTCGCCGATGAAGCTGCGCCCCGTCGCATGTGGACTCAGCAACTGATTTTTGCAGCCGCCAGTGTCGTTCTCGCGTTTGCCATCTTTCTGGTTGTGCGGCCCCATCACACAAGACCTGACAATCAAGCCAAACAGACTCCTCAGGTCCCGGTTAGCGAGACACCTTCGACAAACGCTCGCGGTCAGAATTCTAGGCCCGCCACGCAGGTCGTTTCGTCCAACGCGAACAATTCCCGAACGCCAGGGCACTCAACTTTATTGCGCCCGGTGGCGTCTAGCCAACCAGAAGTCCTTGTTCCTCCGGACGAACGCGAGGCATTTTTCAGTTTTGTCTTTACCGTGCAGCAGCGGCGGGAGGTGGCCGCGGCACTCCTCGCGCCCAGTCCAAAGAAACAGGACGCGCTCGTGACCGTGGAACCGCTGCAGATCGCGGATCTCGAGGTGAAGCCACTGGAAAGGCGGGAAACCGAAATTTCCGGCCGCGTGGGCGAACAGCATTAGCGATGGTCGAGTGAGAATCAAAACACTGCGGAGGAAGAATGAAAACGACGACGATTCACGTGGCATCACTGCTGTTACTCGGAATGTTGTCGCCGCTCGGCCGGGCGCAAGACAAACCCAAGGCGGAAGAAAAGCCGAAGAGCGAAGCTCAGTCGACGCCCGCAAAAGCGCTGATCGTTTTTACTGAGTACGACGGCGACAAAAAGGTCAAGAGTCTTCCGTACACCCTATATATCAACGCGCCCGACGAGCCGGAGTTGAAGGCCAGCACTTGGGCCAGACTTCGCATTGGCAGTCGTGTGCCTGTTTACACCGGCGGCACAACCGGAAACATGACTTATATTGACGTTGGCACAAACATCGACGCCCGTGCTGCCCACACTGGCGGGGGCCGCTTCCTCGTATATCTCAATCTCGAGCGCTCTTGGGTTGAGGGCGACGTTTCCGTCCCAGTGGCGAAATCAGATGGCTCCGCATCGGAGACTTCCGCCGGCCATTTCCGGGAACCAATCATCCGGCAATTCAAGACGGAACTCAACCTCAAGGTTCGAGAGGGTCAGGTCGTGGAAAGCACGATGGCGACCGATCCGCTCAGCGGCAGAGTTCTGAAGATTGAAGTCAGCGTCGCTCTCGTGAAATGAGGTTGTCTTAACTCAGTTCCCCTGGAGGATGGTGCCCAAGGCGGCAGGCAACTCCGGATGCAAGAATCGGTAGCCCGCTTGCTGCAATTTCTGTGGCGCAACGCGCTGGCTGCTCAACAGCAGCGCGTCCGCCATTTCTCCCAGCGCCAGCCGGAGCGCAAACGCGGGAGCAGGGAAGAGCGCCGGCCGGTGCAGCGCCTTCGCCAGCACTTTCGTGAACTCCGCATTCTTCACCGGCTGCGGCGCAACAACATTCACCGCGCCTCTCACCGCCGCTTTCTCAATCGCCATCCGCAAAATCCCAACGACATCCTCGAGCGTCACCCACGACATCCACTGCTGCCCCGACCCCAGCCTCCCTCCCGCCCCCAGCTTGAACGGCAGCAGCATCTTCGCCAGCGCTCCGCCCTCTCGCGACAAAATAATTCCAAATCGCGACAGCACCACGCGAATCCCCAGCGCCTCCGCCTTCAACGCTTCCGCTTCCCACTCCCGCGCCAGCCCTGCCAGAAAATCCGCCCCCGCCTTGCTCTCTTCCGTCAGCAGCTCATCGCCGCGGTTTCCATAAATTCCGATCGCCGAAGCCGACACCAGCACGCTCGGCCGCACATTCATTTTTCCCAGGGCCTCCACCAGCGCCCGCGACGTATCAATCCGGCTTGCTCGCAGCACCGCCTTCCGCTCCGCCGTCCACCGCCCGCCCGCAATCGACGCCCCCGCCAAATTCACAACCGCATCCGGGCCCACTCCAGCGCCGCCCAACTCTCCGGTCGCCGGATTCCACACCACATTAAACCCGTCCTTCACTTCGTTGTTAGCCGCACTCTCCGGCCGCATCAGCCGGCACACCATGTGACCGTCTCGTCCCAACGCCTTTACCAGCGCCGTTCCCACCAGTCCCGACGACCCCGTCACCAAAATCTTCATGTTTTCCTCGTTGAGCTTTTCTGTCCGGAGCGGAAACGCCACACACGCGCCACTGTTTGCACGCTACGCAACCCTTCCTCGACCGTCAAGCCTTCGTATCTTTTGAAACGAACTCGCCAAACGAATCCGTCAAACGCGTCGTCCTCTCCGCACACCGCACACCGCACACCGCACGCCCCTGCCCCTAGCCGCATCCCTGCGCGCGGGTTACAATTCCCCTGTGGCCACCGTTTCCCAATCCACTTGCTTCAAAGTCCTCTTCTTCGGCCGCCTCAAGGACCTCATCGGTCGCGCCGAAGACTCGGTCAGCTCCGCCGACGCCGCCACCATTGAGCAGCTCTTCGCTCTTTATGCCGCCCGCAATCCCGAGCTCGCAAAATACCGCCCTTCGCTCGTCGCCTCCCGCAATCAGGAATTCGCTGCATGGGATACGCCCCTTCATCCCGGCGACGAAGTCGCCTTCCTTCCTCCCGTGAGCGGCGGCTAACTCATTCCGCCATGACCACGTCCTCTCACAACGATATCTGCCAGTTGGTCCGCGATCCCATCGACATGCCCGGCCTTGTCCGCCAAGTCCGCGCCCCTGAAGACGGCGCCATCGTTACCTTCGACGGTTTCGTCCGCAATCAATCCCACAATCGCCCCACGCTCTATCTCGACTACGAAGCTTACGAATCCATGGCTCTCGCTAAAATGCACGAAATTGCGGCCCGGCTGCACGAAAAATTCGCCATTCACAGCGTGGCCATCGTTCATCGCCTCGGCCGTCTCGAAATCGGCGAAACCAGCGTCTTCATCGCCGTAAGTTCCGCTCATCGCGCCGCCGCCTTTGACGCCTGCCGCTTCGCCATTGACACCCTGAAGCGCACCGTCCCCATCTGGAAAAAGGAGTACTTCGAAGACGGCGCCGTCTGGGCCGATGGTGAGCTCCCGCCTGCACCTGCGGCGACATCTTATGCAAAACCTGCATCTTAATTTTCAATGCTGATGACGCCCCTCTGCTCTCGCGCCACGGTGCCCTTGACCGTTCTCACTTTTCTTTTCATTGGAACCGTCACCGCGCAGGACAAACCCGACCGCCCGCCCTGGGCGCAGAAATCAAAGTCCGCCTCGAAGTCCAATCCGGCTTCTGCCTCATCTCCTGCCGGCGAACCAGGAAAAATCATCCAGCCCACGCCGGCATCCGCTCCTGCCCCCGCATCATCCGCCGCCGATTCGCAGGATCCTGCCGCCCAGCGCGGCCGCATTCGCGTCACCGTCAACCTCGTCAACGTGCTCGTCAGCGTCCTCGACGAGCACAATCGCCCCGCGCCCGATCTTCCCCTCGAAGCCTTCCAACTCTTCGAAGAAGGCGTCCAGCAGAAAATCGATAAGTTCGAATCCGAAACGCTTCAGCCGCTGGACCTCGCTATCATGATTGACGCGAGCCTCAGCGCCCACAAGGAAATCACCTTCGAACAGGAAGCCGCAGCCCACTTTATCCGCCAGGTGTTGCGTCCCGGCGACCGCCTCTCTGTCTTCTGCTTTGACGAGAACGTCACCCAGGTCGCCCCGTTTTCCGATAACGTCGCCGATTTGCAGGCCGCCGTCCGCAGAATTCCCGCCGGCGCAGGTACTTCCATCTATGATGCCGTGCTCCTCGGCTCCCGCGCGCTCGAGCGCCGCGGCGACGATCGCCGCCGGGTCATTATCCTCGTTACTGACGCGGGCGAAACCACCAGCCGCGCCGACTTCGACGCTGCCCGCAAGGAGGCCGTCCTCTCCAACGCGCTCCTCTACACTATCGTCATCCGACCGGTGAAAAATGAAAGCGGCCGTAACACCGCCGGCGAACACGCCCTGGAAACCATGACCGACACCACCGGCGGCGCGATGTTCTACCCCGACTCAGCCCAGGAACTCGGCGCCATCTTCGATCGTATCGACCGCGAGCTCCGCACCCAATACCGCCTCGCCTACTACCCCAATCCTCGAGGCCCCGCCAACACCTATCGCTCCATCATCGTCACCGTCACGCCCAGCACCTACAAAGTTCGCCACCGCAAGTCCTACCTCACCGGCCCGCAATAATCTTCAGACCTTCCCCCCCGCGTAAGGGGCACGATACGGGCCTCTTCACTTGTCCCCGTGTGAAGGCAGACCGTGTAAACTCAGAGTGATCGCAACGGAGCAAAAATGAAAAACCAAACTGTCGCCGGACCTATAATCGTCGCGTGCCTGTGCCTGTCTCTCGGTTTTGTCTCCACTGCGCTCCCTCGGACCCACACGCAAGATCCCGCTCCAACCCAGAAAGGCGCCGTCGTGACCACTCATGCCACCGGGACGTTTGAAGTAAAGGTGACCCCTCAACCTTCCGAGGATAAAACCGACGACGCTACCTTCGGCCGCATGACCATCGACAAGCAAATCCACGGCGACCTCGAAGCCACCAGCAAGGGCCAAATGCTCACCGCCGGTACACCCGTCAAAGGCTCCGCCGGCTACGTCGCCATCGAGCGCATTAGCGGCACGCTCCACGGCCGCACCGGCACCTTCATCCTGCAGCACACCGGCACCATGAACCGCGGTGCGCTGCAACTCAGGATCACCGTTGTCCCCGACTCCGGCACGGGCCAGCTCACCGGCCTCACCGGCAAAATGGACATCCAGATCGCCGACGGCAAGCACTCGTACGACTTTGCCTACACCCTACCCGATTCCCATTGATATCCATCCGCCCGGCCTGTTTTGTCTCCGCGCGTAGCGCCGGCATCCCCGGCGACGCTTATATTTCATCTTCACCCTGGCGCTACTTGCGCAAGCAGCTTGCCGCCAATGGTAGAGTGGAACGAGCCTGCACACAGCGCGCCGACTGGGAATCCAAAGCGACCAAGCCATTTTCCAATGACCAAGAACTATATCGAAGCCGCCATCGAAATCGCCCAGGAAGCCGGCAAAATCCTTATCGAGGAAATGTCACGCCCGCCGGACATCCGCTACAAAGGCGACGAAGTGGACATCGTCACGCAAGCTGACAATCGCTCCGAGCAGGCCATCGTCGCGCGCCTCAACAAATATTTCCCGGACCACTCCGTCGCCGCCGAAGAAGGCACCGGCAAGGAAAGCGCCTCTGAATTCCGCTGGCACGTTGATCCCCTCGACGGCACCACCAACTTCGCCCACGGCTACCCGTGCTTCTGCGTTTCCATCGCGCTTGCCCAGCGCGACATGTTGCTCGCCGCCGTCGTCTTCAATCCCGTCCACAACGAACTCTTCGCCGCCGCCCGCGGCGAAGGCGCCACCCTCAACGGCAAGAAAATCAGCGTTTCCAAAGTCGTCGCACTTTCCACCAGCCTGCTCTGCACCGGATTTCCCACGCGCAATCGCAAAGCCAGCCCCAATCTTCAGTATTACGGCGACTTCACGCAGCGCTCGCACGGCGTTCGCCGCGACGGCTCCGCCGCGCTCGATCTCGCCAGCGTTGCCGCCGGCCGCTTCGATGGTTTTTGGGAATTTGGTCTACAGAAATGGGACACCGCCGCCGGCGTCCTTCTCATCGAAGAAGCCGGTGGCCGAGTCAGCGATTTTGCTGGCGATCCCTATCAACTCGGCGGCCCCATCATTCTCGCCACCAACGGCCTCATCCACGAAGAAATACGCGCCGTCGCTCTGGAAATTTCCCGCCGCCCTCCAACGCCAGTTCGCCATTGACCCGCAAAATGTTTGTCGATTTTGCCTTGCGCACTAATCCCGTCCTTATGCCGAACTTACAGTTTTCTTACGTCCCGAACGCTAGTATTCCGAGGCAACGAACCAGCACCCTGCGCCAGCCAAAGACGCATTTTTGATCCATCAACAACCCGTTGCCAAGCATCAATATTTTTAGGAGAGAAAGTTGCGCACGTTCAAACGTAACAGAAGAAAGTTTCGCCTGCTTTTGGCGGCAATGCTTTGCATCGCCGCTATTCCATTTCGCTCGCTTGCAGATGACAAGGAAATCAGCAATCCACCCCCAAAATCTGTGTCGGCAAAGCCCGATTCGCCGGCTCCGCTCACCGCACGTGAGCGCTGGATGCTGGACCGCATGGAGCAGCTCGAAAAGCGCGTCGCCGAACTCGAATCCAAGGGCAATTCGCCCGTTACACCGGCGACGGAAGTTTCCCCGCCGCAGCCTATTTCGCCAAACCTGTCTACGTCATCTTTGCCCACAGGCGCCACATCAGCAGCACCTGCCGCAGTGGCCAGCACAAATGTTATTCCGACAGACAAAACTGTCGCACTCGGTACCGCGCAAGCTACTGAAAAGGGCAAGTCCGGTGCTGCCAAGACTGCGAAAGCAGAACCCTTTGCCTTCGCCGACTTCACGTGGTTGACTGGCAACGCGCGAACCAAAGAATCGCCGTTGGATACAAAATTCCTTACGCCGGAAATCCGGGCCGACGTCGATTACATCTACGACTTCAATCATCCCAAAGACAACACCATCGGCGGCTCGAGCGAGGTATTCAGGGCCAATGAAGTTCAGGTAACGCAGCTGGGCGTCGGCGGCGACTTTCACTACGACAATGTTCGAGCGCGTTTGATGACGCAGTTTGGTTTGTATTCGCAGACGACGCCGCGCAATGACGCCAGCCCCTCGCGTGGCCAATGGAATCTGGATAATGCTTACCGGTACATATCGGAAGCGTACGGCGGCTACCACTTCAACGCCCTGCATGGGATTAATGTCGACGCCGGAATCTTTATGTCCTATGTCGGCCTCTTCAGCTACTACCAATTCGACAACTGGACGTATCAACCGTCGTATGTTTCATCGAACACGCCGTGGTTCTTCAACGGTGTGCGTGTTCAAATTTTCCCCACTGAACACCTGAAAATCGAGCCATGGTTTGTCAACGGCTGGCAGTCCTACGGACGTTTCAACAACCGCCCTGGTGTAGGGTTGCAGATTCTGTGGCGGCCGAATGGCTGGCTATCGGTCCTCGGGAATCAATACGCCCTGGGCGCGGACACGCTGAACACGCCGGGCCGCATTCGCTATCACACGGACGATAGCATTCAGATCAAATACTATGACCATCCGGAAAATTTTCTCAGCAAAGCCGCATTCTCGCTAACCGGAGATATGGGGTGCGAACATGGCGGCGGTGTCAGTTGCGCCGGCAATTCCGCGAAAGGCCCCAAGCAGAGTTTCCTTGGTTATATGATTTACAATCGTCTTTGGTTCGATCGGGACAAATACGCTTTGACGATTGGCGGCGGAAAAATCAACAACCCCGGACGCTATCTTGTGTTGATCCCGCCGATCAACGGGGCGACCGCTGCTTCGGGAACACCGTACTTCACGGCGAATCCGGGCGATCCGTACAAGGCCTGGGATGCGTCGGGAACTTTCGACTGGATGCCGAGCCAGTACATTACTTTTCGCTGGGAATATAACCATCGTGCCGCGAACGTGCCCTACTTTTCGGGATCCGGCGGAGTCACGCCTCCCGGAGGCAATACTGGCAAGCCTTCCTCACTGGTTTGCCTCAGCGGCTTCACCACTTGCGACGGCTCGCCAGCAAATACCTGGCTGCCAGATCTTCGCAAGACCGAGAACCGGCTGAACATGGCCATCCTCGTCAAATTCTAGTGCGCGAAAATGAGATAGAAAAGGGCGCGAACTCCATTCGCGCCCTTTCTTCTATTTTTTTTCCGAGCACGATTGTTTCTACATTCCTTTCCATTCCGCATATAGTTTGGTAATCGCCGGCCCGATCGTGAATCCCCACGCGTAGATCGGGAAATTCTTGAATTTTTCGGGCACGACGTAACGATGCTGCGCCTCTTCGACGGGAACTCCCGCCTTGTACATTTTCTGTGCCTGTCCCGCGATGTCATCGAACACTTCGCGGATCGTGGCAATCCCTTCCTGGCCGCAAATCTGTCCGTGTCCGGGCACAAACAGTGTGTCTTTATCGAGCGCCGCAAATTTCTTCAACGTATCGCGCCAGCCCGATACTGTGGCCTTCTCGTCGAAGCACACGGGATACCACCCGCTGAACAACAGGTCGCCGGTATACACCACGTTTTGCTCGGGCACTTTCACAATCATGTCCGTCCCTGAATGCCCCGGGTACGACTCCACCACCGCGGTCAGCCCGCCCAAATCCATCGTCATCGGAAGCTTTGCCGCATCGATCGGATGATTGGGCAGCGCAAGGACGCTAGCATTCGCGATTTGAAAAACGCCTGTGACGGCATTCAAGTCGCTTTGCGCGTGTGCTCGTTCTAAATCCGACTTCGCGTCTTTGACCCGCTTTTCAAGGGATCCCAACACCGCCTCTTTGTCCGCTCCCTGCATCGGCGCGTAACTCTCGACAATCCGTTTCGCCGTCGTCGCATGCGCCCAAATGGGCACGCCGTTCGCGCCATAAAATGCATTTCCCATCGAATGATCGAAATGATAGTGGGTGTCCAGTGCGCCCTTTACCGGCACCTGGCTGACCATGCGAAGCGCATCCAATTGGAACGCCGCTCCCGCCGGCGATCCGAACCCTTCAATCAGCAGCGCCGCCTCCTTTCCCGTCAGGAAACCGCCATTGGATATCGTTGTGAAGCCTTTCGATGGATCAGAGATCGTTGCGTACAGCCCATTTCCAATTTTCCGGACCGAGGCGAAGCCTTTATCTACAAGGGGCGTTTGCGCGACGCGCGAATCGCCGGCAGTTTCCGCCGCGAGTGCCGGCAAAGGAATCAGCCTGGCCGCGGCATAGAACGCTCCAAAACAGGACGTGTTGGCGATAAATTTGCGCCGTGAAAACCCTTTCGAAAGGTCGATCATTTTTCCTCCAATCCCGGGACCACCAGAACTGCATAATCGTCGCTGGCGAGCAGCTATTCTAGCAGTCTCACACAAGATTTCCGCCTCTCTTTCATCTTCATCTCTCATCCTAGAAACGCGGACCGCATCCCGCACTTCACGTTCAGTTCGTTTTCGCCGGGCTCTAAAACGCGTGTGCGTTAACCATTGACTCAACTTCAGATTGCCGCGACCGAAGCACTTCCCGTAAGATTCAGGAGAAGCGTCGCAACCCCTTCGCGATAGCACTCCGGTCAACCCGGCAAGGCGTTCAGGAGAGTTCACACCATGTTCAAATTTGCAGCCGCACTCGCTATCGGACTGGCACTCAGTCCCTCCTGGCAAGGGCGGGAAGACGTGCGAAACGAGTGCATAAAACGCTGCATCATATCGCCCACGTGGGCGGACCCGGAGGTGCAAAGGCAGGAAATCGTCAGCCTTGAAAGAGAAGCCGCGCGCGCCATCCAGCAGAACAGCGGCACTTTCTTCCGCCGCGTTTATGGCGAGGACTACGCAGGTACACTCTCGCACGGCCAGCAAGTGAACAGGGCCCAGTGGATTGACGCTGTGGAGTCTCCATCGGTCAAGCGCGAATCGTTCAACGCTTCCGATATCAAGGTCCGCATCTATCAGGATATGGCGATCGCGACGTGCCTCTGGTCCTCGCAATTCACCATCAACGGCCAACGTTACAGCACCCAGTTTCGCGCCATTCATGTGTACATCAACACGCCCCGGGGCTGGCACGTGGTTTCCGGACAGGCGACCAACCTGCCGCCCGGTGTGCAGCAGCCGTTGTAGAGAATTGTAATTCTCAACGGCGCAACAATGGAGTGGGTCGCGGAAGGCGTTTCCGCAGATCAGCTGCAGCTATTCTTTGGAGCCGGCAGCCAGGCGGCGGGCCGGTTGACCCTGCCGTTCTTCTTTCTTGGTTGATTCGGCAGACTGGATGGTTACGGGCTGCTTGGGACTCTCGTCGACGTGGAGCTGGAAAATGTCCGGCCGCGCGTAGTGGCCTACGACGTCCAGGTCGTATTTTCCGCGGACAATTTGGGCGCGATCGATTTCGGCGATCAGAATTGACTCGCTCTCCATATTCGGCCCGGCCAGGAAATTTCCGAATGGATCGACGATGCAGCTTCCGCCGGGCGTCACAACTTGATCCGGATTTTCCCCGAACGCCGAGGAATAATCGGCGGGAAAATCCCGCCGCCGGTTGAATTGATTGCACGACAACACAAAGCAGCGTCCTTCGATGGCAATGTGGCGCATTGAAGCCACCCAGGAATCCCGCGCGTCCGCAGTGGGCGCGCAATAAATTTCAATCCCCTTCGAATACATGGCCGCGCGCATCAACGGCAAGTAATTTTCCCAGCAGATGACGGCGCCGACTTTTCCGAGCGGCGTATCAAACACCGGCATCGTGGAACCATCGCCGAAGCCCCAGACCAATCTTTCGGAAGCCGTGGGCATCACCTTTCTGTGCTTGCCCAGGAAACTTCCATCCGGAGCAAAAAACAGCACCGTGCAGTAAAGCGTGCCACCCTGCCGTTCCACGACTCCAATGACGAGATAGATGCGATTTTCCAAAGCGACCTGGCCGAGAAAATCGACCGCCGGACCGGGGACATCCACGCTGCTCTCCCAGTAACGGCGAAAATCCTCGCGCCCTTTTTCCGTTCTCGAGCCGACGACAGCACCAAAATCCAGCCCTCTCGGGTAGGCGGAAACGAACGCTTCAGGAAACAAAACCAGCCGAGCGCCCTGGCCGGCGGCGCCACCGGCGAGGCCGCGAACTTTCTCCAGCGTGCGCTCGCGTTCGAACGCCACTGAGGCTGCTTGCACCACTGCAACTTTGAACTTTTGCGTGTCGGCCGGCACGGGGTCCTCACTTTGTGGGCGGGCTGAGACTGCATCAGCCGCGATTCGAACGCCCAGTATATACCGTGCAGTTCCTCCACAAATACGATGGGTCTGCTGCCAAACGATGGCCCGCGCCGTGCGTTGACGCCTCGTACTGCGAATGTTACGCTCGCGTTCGCCTTCCATCCGAATGCGCGCCGTTGACCTGATCCGCAAGAAACGTGATTCCGGGGAACTCTCCCGCGAGGAACTCAGCTTTCTCGTTTCCGGTTATACGCGTGGGGATATTCCCGACTACCAGATGGCGGCGTGGCTCATGGCCGTTTGGATTCGAGGCCTTAACCGCGCGGAAATCGCCGCCCTCACGGAAGTGATGCTGTACTCCGGCGAAGTCCTCGATCACTCGGAAATTCCCGGCAAGAAAGTGGACAAGCACTCGACCGGGGGCATTGGCGACAAAACTTCACTCATCCTCGCTCCCATTGTCGCGGCGGGCGGCCTGACCGTGCCGATGATCAGCGGGCGCGGGCTTGGCCACACCGGCGGAACGCTCGACAAACTGGAAGCCATTCCCGGATTCAACGTCAATCTCTCGCTCGAAGAATTCCGCCGCGTGCTGCGCGAATGCGGCATGGGCTTGATCGGGCAGACCGCGGAGATCGCGCCTGCGGACAAGAAAATCTATGCGCTGCGCGATGTCACTTCGACGGTTGAAAATATCGGCCTCATCTGCGCTTCGATCATGAGCAAGAAACTCGCCGAGGGCATTGACGCGCTGGTCCTGGATGTAAAAACGGGTTCCGGTGCGTTCATGAAAAAGGAAGAAGACTCCGTCCGACTCGCGGAAGTCATGGTGGAGACGGGGAAGCGCATGGGCAAAAAAGTGGTCGCCCTAATCACGGACATGGATCAGCCGCTTGGGCGCATGGCCGGGCATTCGAATGAAGTCATCGAGTGCATCAAAGTTCTCAACGGCGGCGGCCCGGCGGATCTCCGCGAACTAAGCCTCGAGCTTTCCGCGTGGATGTTCTATCTCGGCGAAAAAACAAAGAGCGTCGATGAGGGGCGGAAACTTGCCGAGAGAATGATCGCCAGCGGCAAGGCCAAAGAGAAATTCAGGCAGGGAATTCGTTTGCAAGGCGGAGATGAGCGCGTGATTGACGAACCGCAGCGTCTGCCGAAGGCGCGTTCTCGTCTCGATGTCGCGAGTTCGGCGAGCGGCTTCATCACCAGCACTGACTGCGAGGGATTCGGCATTGCGCTCGCCATGCTCGGCGGCGGCCGCGAAAAGAAGGAAGACAAGATCGATCACGGCGTAGGACTCGAATTTCACAAGCGCATTGGCGACCCCGTGAAAAAAGGCGAGCCGCTCGCGACAATTCATTACAATAGCGACGCCAAACTGGCGGAAGCGAAGAGCTTGATTTCCGGCAGCTATCATATCGGAGAGCACGCACCACGGGAAAAGCGGCCGCTGGTCCGTCACATTTTGGGCGCGTAGCTCATTGGACTGCCCTTGAACGCCGGGAGAGCGCACAGGAAGAGGTCAACGCATGGGACGGTTTACTGGATTGCTGGGCCTGGCCACAATGCTTGGTCTTGCGTATCTATTTTCCGCAAATCGCAAGGCCATACGCCTGAAGACGGTTCTCTGGGGTCTGGGCCTGCAACTTGCGTTTGCATTCTTTGTCCTGCGCTTTGCGATTGGCCGCACAATCTTCGAGTACGCCGGAAAGGGAGCGAATAAACTTCTGAGTTTCGCTTTCTTTGGCTCGGAGTTTGTGTTTGGCGAGCTGGGCAAGCAGAAATCTTCGCTGGGTTTTATCTTTGCCTTCCAGGTGCTTCCCACGATCATCTTTATCGCCGCGGTCTTTGCGTTTCTCTATCACATCGGCGTGATGCAGCTGATTATTCGTGCCTTCGCCTGGATCATGACTAAGGTGATGGGCGCAAGCGGAGCGGAATCGCTGAACATCGCGGCCAGCATTTTCATGGGCCAGACGGAAGCGCCGCTCACCATCCGTCCGTTCCTCAACCGGCTTACGAAGTCGGAGCTGATGTGCGTGATGACCTGCGGGATGGCGCACGTTTCGGGCGGCATCATGGCCGCCTACATTGCGTACGGCGTGGAGGCCAAGCATCTGCTTACGGCCGTCATCATGACCGCCCCGGGAACTTTGCTGATGGCCAAGATGCTGGTACCCGAAACGGAAGAGCCGCTCACCGCCGGGCGCGTCCAGATGCCCGAAATGGAAAAAGAAGCGAATTTTCTGGGCGCGATTTCCCGAGGCACGTCGGACGGCCTGCACCTGGCCATCAACGTCGGCGCGATGCTCATCTCCTTTGTCGCCATCGTCGCTCTCGTGAACTATCTCTTCTCTGGCGCGCACAACGTGCTTGCTGCGCACGGCATCGGGTGGTTCCCCTCAAGCCTCCAGCAAGTCTTTGGATGGGTTTTCGCGCCGGTAGCTTGGCTCATCGGCGTTTCCTGGCATGACGCTTCCACCGTCGGGAACCTGCTGGGATCGCGCATGGTCGTGAACGAACTCTATGCGTTTTCGCAGTTAGGCCCCATGAAGGGCACGCTCAATCCTCGTTCGTTCACGATCGCAACGTTCGCGCTGTGCGGTTTCGCGAATTTCAGCTCCATCGGCATTCAGATCGGCGGCATCGGTGCGCTCGCGCCGGAACAGCGCGGGCAGCTCGCCAAATTCGGCATTCGCGCCATGCTGGCCGGCACCATGGCCAACTTGATGTCCGCGGCAATCGTCGGAATTCTTACATGAGTGCGAAGAAGACAAACAAGCAAACAGAAAGACAGGCGCCTGAACCTCCCGAGTTTGCGCTTCCTGGATTTGCAGCCGGTGAGTCTCTCAGCGAATTCGAACGCGCCGGGCTCGCGGCCGATTTCATTTTCTCTCAAACCTCACTGAAGCCTGAAATTGCCCTGGTCCTTGGCTCGGGCCTCGGCGCTTTCGCGGATGAATTTTCCGGTGCAACGAAAATTCCTTACGCAGAGATTCCTTATTTTCCTCTATCCACGGCCGTCGGCCACGCCGGCACTCTGGTCGTCGGCAAAGTTGGAAAAATTCCCGTTTGTGGAATGCAGGGGCGCGTCCATCTCTATGAGGGCTATTCCGTGAAGGACGTGGCGTTTCCCGTTCGTGTGTTTGCCCGCATGGGCGTGAAAGCCGTCGTTCTTACTAATGCGGCGGGCGGCATCAAACGCGAATTCGTGCAAGGCAAGCTGGTGGTGATCAAGGATCACATTAATTTGCAGAGCGCTAACCCGCTGTCAGGTCCCAATGACGACCGATTTGGCCCGCGATTTCCGGATATGAGCAGCGCTTACGACCGCCGATTTCGCGAGATGGCTGTCGGGGAAGGAAACCGCATAGGCATCGGAATGTACGAAGGGGTGTACGCTGCGCTGCCGGGTCCGAGCTACGAAACGCCGGCGGAGATACGGTATCTTCGAACGATTGGCGCGGATCTTGTGGGAATGTCCACGGTGCCGGAAGTCATTGCGGCGCGGCACACCGGAATTCGCGTGCTCGGCATTTCCTGCGTGACGAATGCCGCCGCAGGAATCCTGGATCAGCCGCTAGATCACAAAGAAGTGCTTGAGACGGCGGAGCGCGTGAAAGGGCAGTTCATCGGATTACTCAAGGCGCTGATTCCGAGGATTGCCGAAGCCATCGAATGATTTTCTTTGATGCGCGCTGGGAGGCGGAAACGTGGGCGAGAATGACATTTTGATTTCGGCGGCAAAACAGGCGCGCGAGAACGCGCATGCGCCGTACTCCAATTTTCGGGTTGGTGCCGCCCTTCGCGCCGCTTCGGGCAGGATTTTCGGAGGCTGCAACGTCGAAAACGCCACGTATGGCCTCACCGTTTGCGCTGAACGCATCGCCATTTTCAAAGCGATCAGCGAAGGAGAGCGCGGCTTTGACGCTATCGCCGTGGTGACGGACACCGATACTCTTACGCCGCCCTGCGGTGCCTGCCGCCAGTTGATTTGGGAATTTTGCGGGGACGTGCCGGTGATCCTCGCGAATTTAAAGGGCAAAACCGAGGTCATCCCCATGCGCGAATTGTTTCCGAAACCATTTGATTCCTCCAATCTGTAAGAAAAAGGAAAAGTGAAAATGGAAAATCAAGATTGGATGCGCAAGTCCCATTCGTGGCAGGCTGTTGCTCTAGTTTCCGCTTTCCATTTTCTATTTTCCGCTGTCCTCCACGCGCAAACGGCGAAGAAGGAAAAAGTGGATCTGCTCGTCAGTGGCGGAACCATCGTCACGATGGACGGGCAACGCCGCATCCTGGAAGACGGCGCCATCGCCGTGAAGGGCGATGCGATTCTTGCACTGGGGCCGCGTACGGAGATCGAGAGCAAGTACTCCGCGCCGCAAACCATCAACGCCAAGGGGAAATTGGTGGTGCCCGGATTCATCAATGGGCACACACATGTTCCGATGACTCTCTTTCGCGGGCTCCACGATGACGTGACGCTGGATGAATGGTTGCGAAAATACATTTTCCCGGCGGAAGCGAAAAACGTCACCGAAGAATTTGTGCGCTGGGGCACGCGGCTCGCCGCCGCGGAGCAGATTCGCGCGGGCGTGACCACCTTCGCCGATATGTACTACTTCGAAGATGCTGTCGCCGAAGAAACCAAGGCCGCGGGAATGCGCGGTGTGCTAGGCGAAACGTTCATCGATTTTCCTGCGCCGGACAACAAGAACAATGCCGCGATGCTCGAATACACGGAAAAATTTCTGAAGCGCTGGCAGACCGATCCGCTCATTCACGCCGCTCCTGCGCCGCACTCGATCTACACCTGCTCGCAAAAAACGCTCCAGGATGCCGCGGCCCTGGCGAGAAAGTACAACGCGCCAATCTTGATCCACGTGGCGGAGATGAAGAAGGAATTGGACGACAGCCGCGCGCAGAACGGCACGACGCCGGTGCAGTATCTCGACAGAATCGGCGTCCTCGGGCCGGACGTGGTCGCCGCGCACTGTATTTTTGTGGATGAGACCGACCGCAAGATTCTGGCGCAGCGCAAGGTCGGATGCGTCCACAATCCCTCCAGCAACATGATGCTGGCGAGCGGCGTTTCGCCCGTGCCGGAAATGCGCGCCGCGGGCGTGGCCGTCGGCCTAGGGACGGACGGCCCGGCGGGCAGCAACAACGATTTGAACTTGATGGAAGAAATGGACCTGGCCGCCAAGCTGGCAAAAATCACGAAGTCCGATCCCTTGGCTCTCGGCGCCAAGGCCGTCGTGGAAATGGCAACCATCGACGGCGCGCGAGCGCTGCACATGGAGAAAGAGATCGGCTCGCTCGAAGCAGGGAAGAAGGCGGACCTTATTTTGATCGGTCTGGACGCGCCGAATGCCGTCCCGATGTATGACGTCTACGCGCAGCTGGCTTACGCGCTGAAGGGGAGCGATGTGGAAACCGTGGTCATCGGCGGCCGTGTGGTGATGCGCGACAAGAAAGTGCTGACCGTGGATGAGGCCGCAGTGATCGCGAAAGCCCGCGAATACAAGAACAAAATTGAAGCTTCGCTGAAGTAGCCGGACAACGAGCGGGCAGAACGACCGAGTCTCGCACGCCTGGTTTGCAGAAACAGAATCGTTACAGTGCGACCCTTGCGGGCGCCATGCGCCGCAGCGGTTTCGCTCCTTTGACGGGGAACGTCATGTTCCAGAAATTCGCATTGGGGGCCATGAATTCGAACGCCACGACGTGCTTGCCGTCAGTTGCAGTCCGTACGGAAACCACTCTACACTCGGTTTTCTGCCCGCTGCTTTCATTGGTCACTAGCAGGGTCTGTCCAAGAACGACGGGTGTGTCCAGAATCGTCATCCCGCCATGGCCGCTCACTGAATGCGAACGCGCCTGGATTCTGAACTTCTCATTGTCTTCGTCATAGCCTTGGATGATCAAATTCGCAAAAACTGCAACTCGGGAGGTACGGCGCCGTTCAACGCGGCGAAAGTGAAGGGTTGGCATTACGCGCTGGGCCTTTCTTTTCCTGCCGTTGCGCAGGAGAGGAGTGCACTGGCTTGTGAGGCTCCTCTCCACGTTGGAGTGATGTTGCGGCCCAAGCTCTTAGGAATGAATAGCTTGACGGTACCAATTTAAGGTCCGGGCAAACAGTACTCTCGTTCCAGCACTTTCGAGGGGGTGCTCCGTACGATTCAGTCCCCGCGAATTTCGCGCAGCTTTCCGCTGGTCACGTCGTAAACAAATCCGCGCACGACAACTTCCTTGGGGATCCACGGATGCGTGCGCAGCTTCTCCAGTTGATGGCGCACATTTTCTTCGATGTTTTGGAAGGCATAAAAAAAGGCCGGAGCGACAGCGGCAGTTCCTGATCGGTTCTGTATTTGCGTGCGCAGGTCCTGTTCGGTCGTATGCATCAACCCGCAGTCGGTATGGTTGATGACCATGAATTCCTCCGTGCCCAGCAGATAGTGCGACACCACCAGGGAGCGCAGGCTATCTTCCGTCACGATCCCGCCCGCATTGCGGATGATGTGCGCGTCTCCCGTTTTCAGCCCCAGCGTTCGAATCGAAAGCCGCGTATCCATGCAGGTCAGCACGGCCAGCTTGCGCTCCGGGCGCGGCGTGAGTCTGCGCAATTCATGGGTGTGCGAGTAGATTTCGTTTGCTTGCAGAACTTCATCAATGACGCTCATGGTCTGCACAGTCTAACAAATCAGGGCCATCAGGTTTTGGCGTAGGCGACGCCGCAGCGGAAGGATTTCTCGCCGGGCACTTCCTCGACGTGGACGATCTGCCCCCTCACAAAGATGTTCAGGGAACCCGGCGAATAAGGAGAGGCTACTTCAACATCGGCCTTAACGGAGTACTGCTTGCGGGATTTGAACCGAAGACCGCCTCGTGAGATGTCCTCGCAGTTGACGATGTCGTCACCAAAGGCGAACGTCCGTATGCAGGCCCTAAAATTCACCCTCGTCCGAAGGTACTTTCGTCTGTTTGCCGGTTGCAAGGTGGGTTGGAGGTCGGCCGGCGAATCAATAGAAGACCCTGGCGCCTCCGGTTCGGGGAGGTCTGGCTCCTCTTCGATTTGCGGCGGGGCGGCTTCGCCTCCGGCATCGTCCGCCCGCTTCCAAAACGTGGAAGAACCGCAATTCTTGCAAAACCGCACGATCCCTTTGTTGACCATATAGACGTCAGATTCCAGGTCGCTCTGTTGGACCATCTCGCGAGCTTTGCAACTGGCGCACTGCAGAAACACGCGGTTCGCTTCTCTCTCGGATTGCGAAACGAGCGGGAACTCGATGCCCCAGAAGTCGATGCTCTGATCCAGAAACGCCACGCCGTAGGTATAGCTCCCGCCGACGGACCCAAGCTGGCCCACCACGCGCACCTCGGTCTCTCTATTCGTCTCCAGGGAACGAAGGATCAGCTCCTGTTCCGGCGATAGCTTGTATTCCGAAACGATGCCCGCGCCATGCCGGCTGAGGAGGACGGTCTTCGCTTGTTCCGAAAACACCTTGCCCTCCATGTCGCTTCCGACCAGCAGGATTGGGATTTCCTTTGGAATACGGCTGCTTCGACGCAGTCTTTCGGAGGACATCTTGCGCACCCGTTGCGAGAGGAAAGACGGGCAAATGGTACTTGGAATTCTCCGTATTCGTCACTGACTTTGTAGAGAAACACTGCGAAGCGAAGGAGAAGCGAACAGCGGCGCCAGTCTTGCCCCCGCCGGGCTGGACTCGGTATAAAATCCTCGGTGAGTCCCGGGAAGGCAAGACCATGGAACAAGAGCAGCGCGGTGCGCCCCGATTTCCTTTCATCGCTGCAGCAGAAGTCCTTGCGGAAAATAACGGCTCGCGCATGAGCGCGCGCATCAGCGACCTCAGTGTCTCTGGGTGCTACGTGGATACCATCAATCCTTTGCCCGACGGGACGCTCGTCCAGGTGAAAATCATCACGGAGACGCAAATTTTTGAAGCCCCTGCGCGGGTCATCTATTCCCATACCCACCTTGGCATGGGACTGGCTTTCCGCGAAGTACTACCCAATTCTCTAAACGTGCTGCAGGCCTGGCTTCCCGCCACGGTCTAGGCCATTCGCCCTGACCAAAGTGGTCCGCGCTCTTTGAAAATCCTTGGCCGGAACGAGCCCTTCAGGTGTATGATGGTGTGGTCGTTCCCACCCCGATATTCAGCCTCCCACCCTGCCCGGTACGCTTGAGGTGTCCCATGGAAGCTGTGGCCCAACGCTTGGAAACTCGGTTGCCCGTTGCAGTAAGAGTGGATCTTTGGAGCCTGGACGTCCGCCAGCGCGCCCAGGAATGCGTTACAGAAAACATCAGCACGCATGGCGCGCGTGTCGTTTCCAGCAAACCGTGGAAGAGAAACGAACGGCTCAACCTGCATTCTGTGCAGGGACACTTCCGCGCCCGCGCGCGTGTGGCCTATTGCGAGCCGTTGGGAGTGAACTCGTTCGCCATTGGCCTGCGGCTTCTGGCCGCCACGGGAAAGTGGAACTAGCGTTTCGAGCGCGCGAACGGCCATTGCAAGGTAAAGTCTCAGAGATGGGGTTCGGCTGGGCGTCAGCGGGAAAGCGCGAGGATTGCTTCGTTAATCTTGGTCAGGTCTGAGTCCAGGCGATAGTAGCCGGGACGCCACGCCTTGGTAGTCTCTTCTGCGCGGAAGCTGATGACGGCGAAGTCATTTGCCGAGCCATTGCCGTTGCCCAGAGCAGGGAATTGTTCGCCAATGTACGTGGCCGGATGTTCTTTAACAACGCGCTCACACTCGTTGATGGAAAGTACCGCTCGGAGCATGCCCTGGTTTTTTGCGTGGGGCTGGCAAAAGTAAAGATTCGGCATATTTACGAATCATCGCCAAAAAATAGGGACAGTTAAATAGTACTTCAGGGCAAGTGCCCACCTGGACGGGTGGGCAATGGTGAAATGGGGCAGGGAAATCACCGCGACACTTCTAAGTCCACCGGCTCCTGGGGCTTGCGGTGCATTGGGAAATTCTAAGGGTGGAGCGCCTCAATCGCCGTTAAGGCATAGATGGCTACGGTCTCGATCATCTTTCTGAGGTCTACGTATTCGTTCGGGCCGTGCGCAACGGAGAGCAGGCCCGGGCCATAGGCGAAAGCCGGGATTCCCTGCGCGGCGTAGAAGCGAATTTCTAGCAGCCCTGGGCAAAGTTCGAAACGCGGAGCGTGTCCGGTCACCGTGCCGATGCTGCAGGCCAAGGCTTGACCGAGTGCACTGCCTTCGTCGCAGGAAGCCGAATTGCCCTGCTGCAGAATCTCCCACTCCAGAGGAATCCCCTCGCGCTTACAGCTTTCCAAAACGTCCAGCAACTTCGCTTTTTCAGTGGTGAGGTCTTCTTCGGGATTGATGCGCCGGTCGATCGTGAACCAGCAATTTTCTGGCACCACATTGAAATTGGACCCGCCGCCGCTCTGTCCGCCGAGCATCAAGATCGAATTGCGCGCTTGCTCCGCTCCTATTCTCGAACGAGTGGTGCGCTGCTCCACTTCGTGCTTCAGCGTCTGGAGACGCGCGACGACGCGATGGATGCGTTCGAACGCGTTCACACCCTGGTGCTGCAAACCGACGTGAGCGGACTTCCCGAATACCTGCACGCGCAGCGAAATCGCTCCGCGGTTCGCATTCCAAATCACCCCGCTCGTAGGCTCCGCCAGCAGCATCCCCACGCCGCCGCGGCCCAGCAATCCTTCACGCGCCAGCCACGCCGACCCGCCCTCCCCTCCAGTTTCTTCGTTGGGAACCAGCGTCAATCTAATTCTGCCGTTCAATTCCGCGCCCGTTTCCTTCAGCGCAAGAATCGCATAAAGCATCGCGACGATGCCGCCCTTCATATCGCAGGAGCCGCGTCCAAACAAAAAATGCTCCTTGCGGACGGGTCGAAACTGCTCGGCGGATTGCGCGGGAACCACATCATAATGCCCGTGAAAATAGAGCGCTCTCTCTCCGCGTCCGTAACTCGCCAGGAGACAAATGGGCGCGTCGTCAGGATCCTTTTTCGAATCCTCCGGCGCCAGGCGCTCGCAGTCCAGTCCGAATTCCCTCATTCGAATTTCGAGCAGCTCTGTGCACGCACGATAATTTTTCCCCGGCGGATTCTCTGTGGGAATGGCCACAAGTTCCGCGAGCAGAGCTGCCATCTCGCCTTCGCGCTGCCGCAGCCAAGCGATGATGGCGCCCGCCTGCCCCGTTTCGATGTCTGGCTCCTGGCTCATTTCATCATGCTAGAAATTCGGCATCGCTACGCCAAGCTCCATATTGGTGCCTGCGGCCGGAGAAGCAGGCTCGTGTGGTAGGCTGTGCCGGAAGCTCAGCCCCAGGCGGAGCATTCGAATGAGCGCGAGTACACTCGCTTTTCCCGTTTTGCGGTGGGTTAGCTTGTTGTGGGTTGCGGTCTGGTTGCCGGCTTACGTGCGCGTGTGGGGCTGGCCAAATCTGCTGCATCTCTGCGATGTCGCGGTCCTTCTCGGATGCGCCGGATTGTGGTGGGGCAGCTCGTTGCTCATCTCCAGCCAGGCAGTAGCTTCGCTCGCGGCGGGTGTCTTCTGGTCCGTCGACGTGGGCTGGCACCTGCTGACCGGACGATTTCTGATTGGCGGAACGGACTACATGTGGGACACGCGCTACCCGCTCTGGGTGCGGCTACTCTCCAGCTTTCACATCGGCCTGCCCGTGGCCATGCTCTGGGCGATGCGGAAGATGGGCTACGACCGGCGCGCGCTCGCTTTGCAGGCGGCCATTGCCGCGGCGCTCTTCGTCATTGCGCGATTCCTGCCGCCGGAATTGAATTTGAACTACGCGTATCGCGACCCGGTTTTCCACCGCGCGTGGGGCCCTGCTCCTGTGCATCTTGCCGTGATTTTTGTTGGCGCGATCGGGCTGCTGTACTGGCCGACGCATCTTCTCTTGAGCTGGATGTTTCCCCTTGCAGGCTCAGCGAAATAGTTCCGTGACCGAGGTGAAACAATTTCCGCGCGATTGAATGTAGCAGAGCATTTTCTGGATGAGCCGGCGGGGCGGCATCCAGAACGAGTCGCAATTGCCGGCGAGCCGCGCGAGGTCACGTACGCAGGACTCGCGGCGCTTTCCAATCGCGTGGGGAATGCGCTGCTCGCGCAAGGCGTCGCGCGAGGCGACCGCGTTCTGATCCTGCTTCCGGATTCGCCGGAATTCATCACGGCATTCTTCGGCGCCGCAAAGATTGGCGCCATCGCCGTGCCCGTAAATCCATTCGCGCGGGCTGCGGATTACATTCATTACATCGAGAACAGCGCGCCGCGAGCGGCAATTGTCCATTCCGAGGCGCTGGCGGAATTCTTGCCAGCCTCGAGCGAGCGAGCCCAAATGCCAATCGTCCTGGTTGGTGCCGAAGAGATCGAAACAGGCGGCGTGACTTGCACGAAGTGGAAGGCGTGGACTGGCGCGTCGAGCGAGCGGCTCGCGCCGGCGGAGACTTCGCCGCACGATCCTGCGTTCATGCTCTACACATCGGGAAGCGGAGGCACACCGAAAGCGGCGGTGCACCACCATGCCGACATGCTGGTGACGAGCCAGGGTTTCGCGCGCGGCGTGCTCGATCTTCACGAAGAAGACGTGACTTTCTCCGTTTCGAAATTGTTTTTTGCGTATGGCCTGGGAAACGGGATGTATTTTCCGCTGTCCGTCGGCGCACGCACGGTTCTAGATCCAGAACGAACGAAAGTGGATCGCGTGATCGAAATGGTCACGCGTTACCGGCCAACGGTTTTCTTTGCCGTGCCGACGTTTTACGCAGCGGTGCTGCGCGCAGCGGAAGCGGAACGGGATCACGTGGATTTTTCTTCCGTGCGGCAGTGCGTTTCCGCGGGGGAAGCCCTGCCGGCGGAAATTTTTGAGCGCTGGAAAAAAAGATTCGGACGCGAAATCCTGGATGGAATCGGTTCGACGGAAATGCTGCACATGTTCATTTCCAGCCGTCCGGGAAAATGCAAGCCGGGGAGCTGCGGTTTTCCGGTGCCGGGGTACGACGCGAAAATTGTGGATGACGCGGGCGAACCGGTGCCCGACCGCGAGATCGGAAATCTCTGGGTGCGCGGCGGAAGCGCGTTCGCGGAATACTGGCGTATTCCGGAATTGACCGCGCGCACCAAGCGCGGCGAATGGGTGGTGACCGGCGATAAATTCGTGCATGAACCTGATGGCTACTACCACTATTGCGGCCGCGCCGACGACATGTTGAAAGTGGCGGGGATGTGGGTCTCGCCGGTGGAAGTGGAGAACGCGCTGCTCGGACACCCGCACGTGGCGGAAGCCGCCGTGGTGGGCGCAACGGATGCGCAAGGCCTGACGTATTCCGTGGCGCATGTGCTGTTGCGCGAGGGGATTGACCGGTCGGAGAATTTGGCGGCGGAGATTTGCGAGCACGTGAAGGCGCGATTGGTGTCCTACAAAGTGCCGCGCGAAGTGCGATTCTGCAGCGAGCTCCCGAAAACGGTGACGGGAAAAATCCAACGATTCCTGCTGCGCGAGAAAAAATCCACCTAGGGGATTCTTCAGCAGAGGTTGCTCGCACATTTTGGTTTTCAGGCGGGATCGAGGTAGGTGTCGTACGAAGCGGCAATGACGCGGACTTCGGCGAGAGTTTGCTCGCGCAGAAGTTTTCCGTCTTCGAGGACGGTTTCGAGGGCGTTGCCGGCTGGAACAGGTTCACCATCGAGGACCTCGACGGTGGCGAACTCTTTGCCATTTTGGATGAGATTGAAGCGGCCGCCCTTGCTGGCTTTGGACGGATCGGTTTTCGGATTTTTGTAGACGTTGTGCCATTTGCCGTTGCGGTCGATCGCGGAACATTTCAGCGCGAACTTCAGCGTGTCACGATTGACCTGTTGCAAAAGTGCGCCGCCCATGCCGTAGCTCCAGATATCTTGCGACCACCCTTTGCGCGTGAGCTGCGCGGTGATGTTCTGGATGGTGTAAAAGTTGACGCCATCGCCCTGGATGAAACGCACACAGGGAACGGTGGTCTTCCAGCCTTTGCGATTGACTTCGTAGCCGAAAACGTCGCTGGCAATTTTGAAAAGTTCTTCGAGGACGGCGACGGCATCGCCCGAATCGGGGCGGATGACGAGAGTGCCGTTGCGCTGGAGAACCTTGTCGCGCAGCGCGCCGCCCCAAAGGTTTCGCACGGCATGGTAGACGTCGTAGGAATCGCTGACGCAGGCGACGAGGCCTTCGGGGCAATTTTCGAGAATGTTGGCGTAGGCGTCGACTTCATGGGCTTCGCCCCACGCGGTGATGGTGGAATGCTCGGAAGCCGGAATGCTGTACGCCGCGCAGTCGAGAGGGTTCTTTGCGGTGAGATCGGCCAAATAAAATTGATTGAGAAGCTGGATCGCGGCGAGTGTGTCCGTGCCGAGAAAATTGAGCAAATGCGCGGCGCCGCCGATGGCTGCGGATTCTTTGGAGGAGACGCCGCGGAATCCGAAGTCGTGCAGCTTGAAAGGAAGCAGGGACGGATCGCCGGTACGCACGAGGGCTTTGCCGATGACCTGCTTGATGGCGCGGGAAAGCGTGGCGACGGTGATGGGATACCAGACTTGCAGGAGAACGGTTTCCGCCCAGTTGGTGAGCCAATAAAATTCCGGGTCGGTGTTTTCGATGGTGATGAGGGCGTTCTGACTTTTGACGACGGTGCCTTCCTTGATGGCGCGGATGCGGAGGGGCAGGCGGCCGCCATGCTTGGCGTAGAGGGACTTGAAGCCTTCGTAGTTGAAGGATTTGGGGTGGCCGCCGAAATGGGCGTGAGCAATGTGGCGGGCCTCTTCGACGTCGTCGAGGGTGAAGACCTGGCCGGCGAAATTGGATTTGATGATGTACTGGAGCATGGCGAGCATGGTTTCGTCGAACATGCCGCCGCGGGACTCGACGTAGGAATAGATGTGGCGCGTGCCCGGCGGATACTGCCACCAGTGGGTGAGCTTGTAGGAGTCCGTGTTGAGGATGGGATTGAGTCGCAACGACTGCATGGCGCTCCTTGGGATGGTGGATGAGAGAGGGACTCGTTTCGACCGATGATCGCCTCTTTGAGGATAGCAGAAGAGGTGGAAAGGATAGCGCCAGACGCTGAGTGCGCAGAGGGGCGCGGAGAAGAGCGGCTAGGGCGTGGGAAGGGGAGCTGGTTAACCATAACACCTCACCACCCCCATGTTTTTCATAAGTGTTGCTTCTAAAGGACTTAGCAATCCTGTAAGTTCTTTGTTCGCAACACTTACGGGAGATTTCATAAGTGTTGATTCTAAGGGGCTTAGGGAAAGCAGAAATTGGAAGGCTGAAGATGGAAAATGGCAGGGGAGTGATAATGCCAGAGGAGCACAGGCGGAGAGGCGAGGAGGCGGAGAAGTAGCGGACAAAGGAAGGCGCTCCTTTCTCCGCGGCGTTGAAGGACAAGGGGAGTATAACGCAAAAGGTACTGGTTGTCAATGTTTATTTAGCTGTATATTCGAATGAGTGTGGAAGGTGTTGAAAGGAAGTGGCTTGCCGATTCGCAGATGCAAAAACCGCACGCTGAAACCGCAGGGCATGGCGCCTGGCCGATTGGAATACCCGGAGGCTTGGGCTAAGATTCGCATTGCAGGGCCATCCTCAGTTTTAGCCACCAAAGAAGGCGGGTAAGGAATGGATTCCGAGCGCCGTCGTACTCCACGCTATCCCATTATCGCGGACGCTGAAGTAACCGAAATCGCTTCCGATACAGAACTGACCGCCAAGACCAGCGATTTGAGCGCCGGCGGATGCTTCCTCGACATGCTGAATCCCTCGCCCGAAGGCACGGAGATTCTGGTGAGAAT
>JBARRT010000211.1:0-4369 GCA_049644365.1 Candidatus Acidiferrum sp.
CGGGATGCAGGATCCATCCTTTGATCTCTTCCCGCTTCCGGCCGTTGCGCTCCAGGAAGCCGGAGACCAGTCCGCCGATCTTCGCACCGATCATTTCCGGGACGTCCTTGGCCAGCATAATGTGGAAACCGGAATCTTTGAGATCGAATCCCATGGCGCCCAGAGAATCCGGGAACGTGTAGGTCTCCGAGACCAGAATCTTTGGCCCGCGCGCCCCGTTTCCGCTGACCACCACTGCCGCCGCGCCGTCTCCAAACAGAATCGACGAAATCAGGTTTGCCTGCGAAATATCCTTTCGCTGAAACGTCAGAGAGGGCAGCTCCACGGCGATGATCAGCACGTTTCCGCCAGGTCTCGCCTTCAGGAACTCAGCCGCGCGTCCCAGCGCCATCGCGCCCGCAGCGCAGCCCAGCTCCGTGAACGGCATGCGCCTCACGTTCGAACGAAAACCCATCAGATTGATCAGGTGCGCATCCAGCGACGGAATCATGAAGCCCGTGCAGGACACGGTGATGATCAAATCGATGTCTTCCGGCTTCAGGTTGGCGCGCTCCAAGCACTTTTCCGCGGCTTCTCGCCCGAGTTTCACCGCATGTTCGATGTATTCGTCGTTGGTTTTTGAAAGCGGCCGCGGCTCCACGGTGTAATCAATCGGGAAAATTGCGTGGCGTTTGTGAACCTGAGCATTGTCCACGATGCTCATCATCGCTTCGAGCTTCCGCTCGGGGATGTCGAACACGCGCCCCATGTAGTACTTCACGTCGTCGCGCGTGATCGTATGAGGAGGCAGCGCCGTCGCCGTGGCGGCGATGGTGGGGTACGAATCTACGGCAGTCTCTGCGGATCGATTACTCGCGGAATCCATCAGTCTCCTTGGAGAATAACGCGGGCAGCGGCGGTTTCACCGCCCTGTAAACCTTTTGGATGCAGCGTTTCCGGCGCCCCTGCGTTCGAGTCAATGACTTTACATCATTCTTTGCAGGGTGTGCACTAGTTTGCGGTTGTGCTGTACGCTTTTATACTCCGGCCTTCTTCACAGAATTTTGCTGCTCTCATGTCTTTGTGAGGTTGGCGGCAAGCTCCTGCGGTATTGCCGTGGCTTCGGCGAATGGAAAAAACTGCTTCCCTAACGCAATCCAACGAAACCGCGTACGGACTCGATCAGTTTCGCCGAATCGTAGCCGACACCGTCCTTGAAAACGATCTCCACTTTTTCGATGTTGTTGATATTGGCCGAAGGGTCGCCGTGAATCACAACCAAGTCTGCGATTTTCCCAGGCGCAAGCGTTCCCACCTTGTCGAGCTGGCCGAGAAATTCCGCACCATTCGACGTGGCGATGTGGATGGCCTCGAGAGGCGTGAAACCTGCTTCCACAAGCAACTCCACTTCGCGCTGGTCGCCGAATCCGGCGATGACTCCACCGTAGCCGGTTGGGTCGAGTCCCGCGAGCAGCAGCCCGCCCGCCTTAACAAAGGAGCGTTCGAACTCCATCTCTTTCTTAAACACGATGGGCCAACGGGAAGTTGCTGCCCCATCGGAGATTTTTGCGCGGCGCGTGAGGTAGGCGATGCGCGCTTCGGGCGTCATCGCGTCCAGGACACGCTTCGAGAGCGGCGCGCGATTGGGAACAAGGGTTTCGAACACCGGCAGAGTCGAGGTAACGGCAACGTGATGAGCCACCAGATCGCGAATCATTTCCTGCACGGCCGCGCCATTCACATCCAGTTTTTCCAGCGAATCGTTCTGCTCGGGACATTCGGCTGACTTTTTCCCGGGGAAAAATTCGGTATCCACCACTAGCCCGTGTTCCAGATCGTCGATACCGGTCGCGGCCGCTTCCCGGAATCCAATGGAACACAAATGCCCAGTCACTTTGATCCCGTGGGCGTGAGCTGCCTTCACTGCGGCGGCCAGCTCATCGGGCGTAATGTGCATGTACGCCTTGAAAGAGGTCACTCCCTGCGCGATCCAGAACTCCACCGTGCGCCGCGCATCTTCCGCATCTTTCAATTCGTGCATCTGCGGAGTGAAAGAGCCCAGGCCTTCGAGATAAGGCCCCGTAACATTCATTTTGGGTCCGGCCAGCTTTCCAGCATCGATCAGGCGCTTCAACTCGAGGTCGGTATATGTTTCAACGCTTCCGGTTGTGCGGATGCTGGTGACGCCGCCCGCCAGATACAGTGCCGGAAAGCTCGACGCGTGCTCCGGATACATCGGCAGCGAGCCTAGAGGCGCGGGGTAATACATGTGGTCATGCATCCCAATGAGGCCGGGAATGACCGAATAGCCTGTTAGGTCGAGCACCTTCGCGCCTTCGGGAATTTTTGCGGTCGCGGCGCTATCGATGGTGCTTATTTTTCCGGCGCGAATCACCAAGGTCTGGTCCGCGCGCGCCGCTGCTCCAGTGCCGTCGATCACGCGCACATGCGTCAACGCGAGCACCGGCGCGTCTTCCTTCACGAATGCGCGCACCTCCGGTGCCAGTGCGCTGGGTTCCTGCGCATGGGCAAAGCCAACCGCGCAAGAAACTGCCAAAACGAGTAAACGGAACTGCCTCACCGTCCACCTCCAACAAAGTCCATCAAGTACGCGCGAAAACTAACACTGGACTCGGCCTGGCGCAAGGTGCGGAGAGTCACGCAACGACTGTGGTAAATTCGAAGCCTTGCGAGGTTCCTATGGCCAAAAAGCTGCGTCTCTTCGTGACCCCTGTCCTTGTCATGATATTCTCCGGCCTGAATTGTTTTGCCCAAGCACCCACGCCGCCTAAGAGCGCTGAAGGCGACTTCTTAGTCAAGAATTTCAAGTTTCGTTCGGGAGAGACGCTTCCGGAATTGCGGCTGCACTATACGACGCTCGGTAAACCGAGTCGCAACACGGAGGGACGCGTCACGAATGCCGTCTTGATACTTCACGGAACCGGCGGCTCCGGGCAGCAATTCCTCCAGCCGCAATTCGCGGGCGAGTTGTTTGGGCCTGGGCAACTCCTCGATGCCACACGCTACTTCATCGTGCTTCCCGATGGCATCGGCCACGGGAAATCCTCGAAGCCCAGTGACGGACTGCACGCGCATTTTCCCCAGTACGACTACGACGACATGGTCGCCGCGCACTACAGGCTTCTCAGCGAAGGCCTCGGCGTGAACCACTTGCGCCTCATTCTCGGCACATCGATGGGTTGCATGCATTCCTTTGTGTGGGGAGAAACGTATCCCGATTTCATGGATGCGTTGATGCCGCTGGCTTGCCAGCCGGTGCAGATTGCCGGCCGCAATCGCATCTGGCGCAAAATGGTGATGGATGCGATTCGCAGCGATCCCGCATGGAAGGGAGGAGAATACTCCACCGAACCGCAGCAAGCACTGCGCACCGTGCTGGATTTTCTTCTGATTGCAGGAAGCGCGCCGGTCTATATGCAGAAAACGCTGCCCACGCGGGACGCCGCGGACAAATACTTGGATGATTATTTCACGACGCGCCTTGCCGGGCTGGACGCCAATGACTTCTTGTACCAGGTGAACGCTTCGCGCAATTACGATCCGCTGCCGCAGCTCGAAAAAATCACCGCGCACGTCATGTACATCAATTCCGCGGACGACTTCATCAACCCGCCGGAACTCGGTATCGCCGCTCGCGAAATCAAAAGAGTGAAAAACGGGCGTTTCGTGCTCATACCCATTAGTGACGAGACACGCGGTCACGGCACGCATACAAAGGCCGTCGTGTGGAAGCAGTACCTGGCGGAACTGCTCGAAAAATCAGCGCACTAAGCGGTTCGAGGCGCGTGAGCTAGGTGGTCGCCTGGCTGGCGCGAATTTCCTGCCAGCGGCGCGGGCGCTTGTTGGCTTGCAAGACTTTCTTGCGCAGGCGGATCGATTTCGGTGTGATCTCCACGAATTCGTCGTCCGCAATGAACTCGATAGCCTGCTCCAGGCTCAGCTCGCGGTGCGGAACCAGGCGAATCGCTTCATCCGCGCTGGACGAGCGCATGTTGGTCTGCTTCTTTTCCTTGGTGACGTTGACGTCCATGTCCTGCTCGCGCGAATTTTCGCCCACGATCATGCCTTCGTAGACTTCGATCATCGGCCCGATGAACAGTTCTCCGCGCTCCTGGATGTTCCACAGCGCAAATGCCGTCGATGGCCCGCTGCGATCCGCCACCAAGGCGCCGGTTGGGCGAAGCGCCATTTCCCCGCCGTATTCCATCCAGCCTTCGAAAATCGAATGAATCAGCGCCGTGCCGCGCGTGTCCGTCAGCAACTGGCTGCGCAGCCCGATCAGTCCGCGCGAGGGGATCTTGAAGTCCAATCGCACGCGCCCCGAGCCGTGATTGCTCATTTTGAGCATCTCGCCGCGCCGGCTGCCGAT
>JBARRT010000212.1:0-23733 GCA_049644365.1 Candidatus Acidiferrum sp.
TTCAAGGATCTCGTGGGACAGCAGCACGTCACGGAAACGCTCGCGAATGCAATAAGGAACGACCGCGTTGCGCACGCGTATATTTTCTCTGGGGCTCGCGGCGTAGGAAAAACGACGGCGGCGAGGATCCTCGCGAAGGCCATGAATTGCGTGAAAGGGCCAACGCCGGAGCCTTGCGGCGAATGCGATTCGTGCAAGGAAATTGCCGCGGGGACTTCGCTGGACGTGATTGAGATCGACGCAGCGTCGAACCGCGGCATTGATCAGATTCGTGAACTGCGTGAAATGGTGCGGTATGCGCCGGCGGCGTCGCGGAGCAAGGTCGTGATCCTTGACGAAGCGCACATGCTGACGGGCGAAGCGTCCAACGCGCTGCTGAAAACCTTGGAAGAGCCGCCCGATCGCGTGATTTTTGTGATGGCGACGACTGAACCAGAAAATCTGGCGGATACCATCCGCTCGCGTTCGCAACATTTTCATTTTCGGGCCCTAACGTTTGCGGAGATTGCCGGGCGGCTCGAAGAGATCGCGAAAAAAGAGAATTTGAAGATTGATCCCGGCGCGATGGCCGTGATTGCGCGAATGGCGGAAGGCAGTCTGCGCGACGCGCTATCGCTGCTGGAGCAAGCGCGCGCGTATTGCGGCGATACGATTCCGGACAAAGACGTTCGCGAGCTGCTAGGCGTGGTGCCGGACGACGCGCTGGAGGAACTGGTCGGAGCAATTTCATCGGGTTCGGCGGACCGGGCGCTCGGGCTGGTCCACACTTTTCAAAAAGAGGGGCGCAACCTGCAGCATTTTTGCCGTGAAGCGATCCGCCACATGCGGAACCTACTGATCGCGAGAGTCTGCGGCGCAGATTCGGATTTGATTGCGGCGACTCCGGATCAGCGGCCGGCGCTCGCAAAGGCTGCGGCGCAGTTCAGCGAAGAAGACCTGACGCGATTTTTTCAAATCTTGCTGCAGACCGATGATGACCTGCGGCGTAAGCCGGATCCGCGCGTTCATTTAGAAATGGGCTTGCTGCGGTTGATCAATGCGGCGCGGCTGGCGCCCCTCGAAGAGGTGCTGGCGGAATTGAAGAGCGGCGGAACAGGCGCCGGGACGTCGACCGGAATGGCCCGTGGCGCGGCACCTGGAATTTCCTCCGTACCCGCACTAGGTATAAGGAGTGTGGCGCCCAGCGTTGCTGCATCCACTCCTGTCCCCGCAAAGCTGAATACCGCGCCAACGATTGCGAAGAATGATGCCGTCACTGAAGAATTCACGACGCAGAACAAGAGGAATGGCGCGGCGGTGCAGGTGAGCGGAATTTCCGCGGAACAGGTGGCGGAGATCAAAGCCGGGATTCAATCGCAGCAGAAATTCCTCGGCGAATTGGTGGACCAGAGCAGCCGATGGGAGCTCGACGGCGCGGAATTGCGGATCTATTTTGCGCCGGAGAAGCGGCCGTTTGCAGAGATGCTCGAAGGAAGAGATTCTCTCGAAAGGGTCCGTGCCATATCGAGCAACGTGCTGGGCCGGCCGGTACGCGTCTGTGCTAAACTGGGAGCAGTTGCAGCAGCGGCTGCGTCGGCAACGGGCAGCACGCAGGAACTGCGTGCGCAGTTTGAACGCGATCCGGTGGTCCGGTCGATGCTGCAGCGCTTCGGAGGAAAGATTTCCGAAGTAAAACGGAGCCAAGGAGAATCCTGATGGAAGTCAGCGCTCTCCAACAGATGCTTTCGCGATTCCGGCAACTGCAGGAAGACCTGCAGAGGCAGGTGAATTCCGTGACGGTCGAAGCTTCGGCCGGCGGCGGGATGGTTACGGTAAAGATGAACGGCCAGAAGCAGATCGTAAGCGTGCGCATCGAGCCGGACGTTTTCGCGAACAAGGATCAGGAGATGCTGCAGGATTTGATCCGTGCGGCGGTGAACGAGGCGTGCCGGCGCGTGGATGAAGAGCTCTCCAACCAGATGAAAAACCTTGCCGGCGGCATTCCGGGAATGGCCGGGATGAAAATTCCCGGGCTGTTCTAATTCTCTTTCAATCCGCCTTCAGACGATTTCCTTGTTCATTCTTCCTTTGTGGATTGTTTTGCTGATGCGCATTAGAAAATCTTGGAAACAAGGACTGCGAATAAGGCTAGGTGATCGAAACCAAGTGTGTTAGTATGGTTTTGCGCTTAATACCTCGGTTGTGTTGTGCGGTCCCTCCGGTGCAGTGCTTGATCTGAGATTCCCGCCTCCAGTTTCCTCCGTACGTTTTACGCGTAATCTAACAGTAGCTGGCAAAGCAAGCCGCCGGCCCGCCCGAGAATTCGTGTGTGCGCCGCGACGGCTTCTGCCAGCAAGAAAGCAATATTGAATGTTGACAGTTTCAGAAGTGAACGCAGAGGGCTCTCAGGAGCCTCTGACGGAACGCGCTTCGGCGCGATTTTCGGAAATGCTGATTTCTCCTTACATAAAGGAAAGATTGGCGGCGTCGAAGTTTACGACGCCGACTCCCGTGCAAGCGGCGACGATCCCGCAAGCACTGGAGGGTAAGGATGTGCTGGCAACGGCGCAGACGGGGACGGGCAAGACGCTGGCGTTCCTGATCCCGGTGATCGAAAAATTGCTCAAGGATAAGACGCCGGGAATCGCGGCGCTGGTTCTTGTCCCAACGCGCGAATTGGCGATGCAGGTCGTAGAGCAATTCAATGCGCTTCGCGGCAAGCAGTTGCTGCCCGCGGCGCTGGTCGTTGGCGGATTGTCCGAAGGTGCGCAGCTCCAAGCCATCCGTAAGGGAGCACGGCTGGTTGTGGCGACTCCGGGACGGCTCGAGGACTACCTCGACCGCCGACTTTTTCATTTCAACGCGCTGCGCATCCTCATCCTCGATGAAGCGGACCGCATGCTGGACATGGGATTTCTTCCCGCGATCCGGCGCATCGTGTCGATTCTTCCAAAAGAACGCCAGACGATGTGCTTTTCCGCGACGATGGAAGGCGATATGGTGCGCATCGTGAAGGACTACCTGCGCAACGCCGTGCGACTCTCCTTTGGCTCGACATCGAAGCCATCGGAAAATGTGCGCGTGCAAGCGTTTGAAGTGGCCATGGACCGCAAGCAGGAGATGCTGCAACGTTTGCTGACCAAGGAAACGGGAAAGTGCCTGGTGTTTGCGAGGACCAAGCGCGGAACCGAAAGAATTGCCGAAAGCTTGAATCGCAAGGGATTCTCCGCGGCCATGATTCATGGCGACCGCTCACAATCGCAACGCACTTCGGCACTGACGGGATTCCAGCAGGGGCGCTATCGCGTGCTGGTGGCGACGGACCTGGCTTCGCGCGGGATTCACGTGCAGGACATCGCGCACGTCATCAACTACGATTTGCCCGAAGTGGCGGAGAACTTCATCCATCGCGTCGGCCGGACCGGCCGCAATGGCGGCCACGGCGTGGCTTCAACCCTCTATGTGAAGGAGCAGCGATCGGAACTCTTCCAACTCGAGCGTTCGCTGGGCATCAAGATCGAGCGGATGCGTCCGGACGAGAATGTTTCCCTTCCCGAAGTACAGGAACGCAAGCCAGTCCATCTGCCACGCATGGATTCCGTGCAACGAACAGAGAGATTCGTGCTTCCAGGCGAAGTCTTTCAATCTCAGATGGAGAACTAAGCAGCGCTTGAAGCAGTAGTCCGCCTCATGCATCGATCTGAACTAAATCAGGGCAGCGAAGTTCTACTTCGCTGCCCTGATTTCATTTGAGATCAAGAAACGCGTTTATCGCTGGCCACGCAATACTGTTCCCCACTCTCCGGCACCGGGTTTTGGGGGTGCGTCGACAGAAATGCGCTAAGAAGTTACTTGCTTGCTGCCGCTTGCGCTTCGATCTTGTCGATCACGATTGCCGTCGAGCCGCCCCTCTTGTAAAGAGTTCCCGATGCCATCACTTTCAGCCCGGCGAAGGGCAGCAGCCTGGGATTCTGGCCGCTGGATGGCGTAGTGCCGGCGATGGGCCAATAAATGGTCCCATCTTCAGCGAGGATCACGAGTTGAGACCCGGCGTTTGCGCAAGATGTCGCGCATTCCTTGCTGATGGGCTTGTCGAGACCTTTCGTGAAAGCGCACGCGGAATCCAGTACGTAGCCCTTTACCGTGACGGGCGCGGAAATAGCAACGCCAGCCAAGCCCCCGGCGATTAGCACCAAGAGAATAGAAAATTTTGCAGTCACGCTTAGAGTTTTCATAGGATACCCTCCCCTGCGGCACAGTGATTCTCTCGCGACGTTCCGAGTTCACGTCGGAGGACCACCGAATTGCGGCCGACTGTAGTCGCTGCTGGCTGGAGGGGCAATACTAGAAACATACTAGAGACCTGAAGTTTGAGAATCCCGCTCGCGCAGGGAATGGAGGAGCCTGGCCCCAAGGGAGCCGTGGCAAAATACTCGCATGCTGATTCGACGTGCAACCGCGGCGGATGACGACGCGATCTGGGCGATCATGGACCCGATCCTTCGGGATGGTGAAACCTATACGCTGCCCCGCGACGCGGATAAGAAAGCTGCCCTCGCGTACTGGCGCGCCGCCGAACATAAGGTATTCGTGGCGGAAGAAAACGGCACGATTGTCGGCACGTACTTCCTGCGCGCAAACCAAAAAGGCGGCGGCGGGCACGTTGCAAACTGCGGATACATGACGGCTGCTTCAGCAACAGGGCGCGGGGTTGCGCGCGCGATGTGCACGCATTCGTTGGAACGCGCGAGAGAGCGCGGGTTTCGCGCCATGCAATTTAATTTTGTGGTGAGTACCAACGAGCGCGCCGTGCGTTTGTGGCAAAGCTTCGATTTCGAAATCGTGGGGTGCCTCCCCAAAGCGTTTCTTCATCCCACGCTGGGCTACGTAGACGCCTACATCATGTATCGCCATCTCTAGGCTGTTTGCGCCCAGACGCGCTGCTGTGCTACACATGCTGCATGCCTGATTTTGCCGCTCCTGTCGAACGACTTATTGATGAGCTGAAGCATCTCCCCGGAATTGGACAAAAGACCGCGCAAAGGCTGGCGTTTCATCTGTTGCGAGCTGCGCCCGAAGATGCGCTCGCCCTCGCGGACGCGATTCGCGACGCGAAAGAAAAAATCCGCGCGTGTTCTACCTGTTACAACATTACGGATTCCGATCCATGTTTGTATTGTGTGGGACCCACGCGGAGCAAGAAGACCATTTGCGTCGTCGAAGAAGCCCACAACATCATGGCCGTTGAAAAAACCCGGACGTATAGCGGGATGTATCACGTCCTTGGCGGCTCGCTATCTCCTCTTTCGGGACGCGGGCCGGAGCAGCTTCACATCAAGTCTCTCATCGAGCGATTAAAGGGTGGGACCGTCGAAGAAATTATCATTGCCACAAATCCCACCGCGGAAGGCGAAGCGACCGCGGTATACCTTTCCAAATTGCTGAAGCCGCTGGGAGTGCGTGTGACACGAATTGGGGTCGGTATTCCGGTCGGCGCTGACCTCGAATATGCGGACGAAGTAACGATGCTGAAAGCCATGGAAGGCCGAAGAGAGCTGTAGGAAAAGTGTCCCCACCTTCAAGTGAGCGGCGCGGGCCAGCCGAAATAAGGCTAGGAATTGCAAAGACTTGCAAATATGGAACGAGCGAGTAGCTCTCAGTACTCATGGAACCCTCTAGCCAATTTCCCGATTTCAGTATAAAGTTTGAATTCCACGGTGGTTGTTCCCCCGCCGACTGAATGGCAGTCGACCTCGGCTGACAGGAGGTGCGCTAATGCCAAGCCTGGCGCACTACATGGCGCAGTACGATCACGAACATGAATCCGGCTGGAATAAATTCCTGCATGGCGTTGGCATCCCCATGATTTTTGCCGGCATCATCCTGCTTCTCTTTATGAAATGGATCTGGGGAACGGGATTTTTTGTTGGCGGATGGGTGTTCCTTTTTCTCGGCCACCGTATTGAAGGAAATCATCCGGCATTTTTCCAAGGGCCGATCTATTTATTGGTTGGACCGATCTGGGTCGCGAAGGAAGCATGGATGTTCCTGACCGGAACACACCGCAAGCCGGCCTCGGAAGGTACTCCAAACGCGCATTAAGAGAGCCATGGCGCCGGCGCCATGCGTTTGCGCAAATTCTGAGCAACTGAGGGACGACGGCGGAAGGTATGAACGAATCAGGCGGCAATTTCGCCGATGAGGCAGCTGAAATGGTGTCCGAAGGGGCGGTCAACCCGAGCACGGAATTGAGAAAGCGCCGCAGCACGCGGATTGTGCAGGCGGTTCCTCTCTTGGCAACGGGTGTGGACGCTCTCGGGCGGCCCTTCGTGGAGCGGACTTCCTCGCTGATCATCAACTGTCACGGCTGTCGCTACCAATCGAAACACTATGTCCTGAAAAACATGTGGGTGACGATGGAAATCCCGCATCCCGAAGCGGGACAGCCTCCCCGAACCGTTCGTGGCAAAGTGGCGTGGATTCAAAGGCCGCGAACGGTACGGCAGCTTTTTCAAGTAGCGCTGGAACTGGAGATTCCCGGAAACGTCTGGGGCATCGCCTTTCCGCCAGAGGATTGGTTTGTGTTTTCCGACGTGGCACAAGCTTGCACGAAGACCGATCCGGCACAGGAGGCACAACCGCCGGTGGTTCCCACTTCAGAGACTGAAATTGTGATGCCGTTGGAAGAACCCGACGCGCCTCCAACGACGAGCGCGGACAACGTGAGAGTGTTTCCTTCCCCGGCGAGCACGACCGATGCTTCCTTGCAGCTTGCGCGGCAAGTGGCGCGACTCGTGGCGGACGCGAAACAGCAGATTCAAGCAGCGACGCGGGAAGCGGCTTCTCAGGCAGTATCCGCAGAACGGCGGCTTTCGTTCGAGCAGTGGGAGCAGAAGTTTGCGGCTGGGCGGGCCGAAATCGCGAATGAAGCCTCACGTGCGATTGAACGGCTGCATGAGGAAGCCGACGAACAATCTCGCGCGGCCCATGCGGCCGCCGCGGAGGCACTGCGGAATGAATTACCGCGATGGCTTGCGCCGCAGCTCGAACAGCTCACGCATGAACTGACCTCGAGATTGTCCAAAGAAGCCACGGCGCAGCGCAGCGAGCACGCGCAACAACTGGAACACATGGCCGAGACGCTCCGGACGCTCTGTCACCAGGGAGAAGAGACTGCGTCAAGATTGAAAACGGAGGCGCAGCAGGCGCAAGCGCAAATTGCTGCACGTGCGGAGGAAGCTGCACGGGCCATCGAGGAAGCAGCAAGGCAACGAGAAGAGACTGCTGCGATGCAGCGGGAAGCTTTGAACCGCGCCGCAATCGAAATCCAGCAGCGGGTAGATGCCGCAACGCGCTCCATTGGCGAAACTTTGAGTCAACAGGAGCAAGCCGCGGCGGCCCAGCGCGATGCGTTGAGTGGCGCGGCCGCTGGGATGCGGCAGCATGTGGAATCGGCCATAGCAGAGGCGCAATCGTCCTGGCAGGGCCAACTTGCGAACGAAGTGGAAGCCGCGCAAGTGCGCTGGCGCGCCGCAATCGAGGGCACACTCGCGGAGGCGCAGGATCGCGCTGCCGGCGGATTGAACGAGCAAGCACGCGGCCTGTTCGCCACGTTGCAGGAGGAGATGGCGCGCCATGCCACGGACATCCGGGAGTCTGCGTCGGGTATAAAGTTGGAGGTCGAACAGCGTATGGCCGCATTGAGAGAGGCGCTCCAGGAACAGTCCCAACGCCTGGAAGCCGCACTTCAAAAGGCCGGTGAATCGAGTGAGCGGATCGAGAACCACGCAGAGCAGCTCGAAGATGCCAAGCAGCAAGCTCTCGCAGGATTTCAAGCGCAATTGGACGGCGTGCTGAACCTGCACCGCAACGAACTGCACCGCCGTTCGGGATCGCTGATCGAGGAAATCAACGAACGCATTCGAACGACGTTTGAAGAATCCACCAGGCAAGCACTGGCGACTTTCGACCGCCAGGTCGAGGAAATGGTGCAACCGCACGTTTCGCGGACCGAAGAGGCGATCCACCGCTTGGCAGGAGGGCGCTCGCTGCTGGACGCAGCGCTGGCACTGCAGCAGGATCGCATTCGCAATTCGGCGGATGAGGCGTTTGCGGAATCGCTCGGGCGCTTCCGGGAAAACCTGGGGGGCGTGGAACAAATTCTGCAGGAATCGGCGCAAACGATCGTCGGGCGCAACTTGACGGAGTTCGAGGGGAAAGTCAGTGACTTGAAGCACCGGGTAGTCGAGGAGCTTTACAAGTCCGCGGAATGGTACGAAAAAAAGGCTCAGACGCAAATTCAGAATCAGGCGGACCGCGCCATTGAGCAGGCTGAAAATCAACTTCGAGAGAAGGCGGGAGAGGTGTCCAGCGTGTTTGCGAGCGAGCTGGATCATTCAAGCCGAAGCTTCGTGGGACACACGCAAACGCAGATGGAAGAAGTCGTGCGCGAATCATTCGAACGCGCGCGGGCACTTTTTGCCGAGGCGGCGGACACAACCGCCGCGGCCTTCACGGACGAGGTCCAGCGCACGGGACGTCAGGAGCTGGACGGCTTCGGTGCGGAGTTGCAGAGGTCAAAGGAAGAGGCGCGGTCCGAGATGAACGCCGCGCGAGAGGAGCTCGCGCACCGCGTGACCAGCGAGCAACAGGAATTCCTCCGCCGTTTCCAGACGTCGATGGGCGGCGCACTCGAGGCGGGCGTGGCGGACGCGCGCAAAAAAGTAGAGGAGGGATTCGAGCCGTTGCTGGCTTCCTGGAAGTCCATGACGGACGCACATCAAAAAGAAATGGGGCGCGCTTACGGCCAGATCGGCGAGCAGGCCGTGGAGTATTACAAGAGCAGGCTCGAAAATGTTTCGAACCAGTGGATGCTGGCGACAGTTGCTTCCCTGGACCACCAATCCCGCGACCTGATTTCGGGAATTGCTGCGACCGCCGAACAACGTCTTCGCGAAGCTTGCGCGCAAGTGTTTGCCGTGGTCGGAGAATCGCTGCGCGAGCGGCTGAAAGAGATTGCCTCCGGCTTTACACTGCCGGAGCCTCCAGCGCAAGCAAAAAGTGCGAATACCGGCAGCTGAAACGGTTCGTCCTTCCCCTGATTCGCTACTTCCATTCCGTCCCGATATAATCCCATTGGAACAAACATAGATGGCCAACCATGCTTACCTGCGCGTATGGACGCGCGATTTTTCGGTAGAAACCATGCTCGCTGAGTTCGCGCGGTTTCTGACAACCGCCCCGCTCTCGGCAACGCAAAATACATTTACCGAACTTGCTGTGCAGGCCATGGATGCCGCCGAAACGCCCGTCGCGGAGTGGGACTTGCGGCCGGTCCATGCAGGCCCCGCCGAAGTTGCGGCGATGTCGGTGCAGTACTTGAACCCGGACACGGCGTACATCGTGAGCGGGAAATGGGATCTCTGGGGGCTCGACATCGAGAGCCTGCGCTGGCAACACAAACCGGAGCCGCTGGTGCTGACGTGCCATGGCTTGGAATATGATGGTGGACTTGCCGCGAGTGCAGGGCATTTCATGGTGGACCTGGGTTTCGAACATTTTTTCACCGGGCATGGCGGGCTCCTCGCACCCGGCGCAGCGGCGAATCCATTTAATTCTTCGGATCATCCCATCGAGCACACGTTCCGGCAATGGATGGCGGCTGGCGGAAACTTGAAGGAATATCACGCCAAGACTCGTGAGAACATCCAACAATTGTTCAATTGGGTCGAAGCAGTAGAGCGGGCGTTGCCGGTGGAACGCAGTGAACTATGGTCGGAAGGAGAAGAAAACTTTGAAGCCCGGCTGGACGCAATTCTGGCGCAGCGGTAGCGTATTCAAGTCTACGACAATCGGGATTCCAGCAGTCCTTCCACGAACGCTGGTCAACAGCTAGAATTGGACGTCGTGAGATCGATAGGGCGAGTGGCCGAGAACAGGCGAACCGAATCAATTCTCTGATGGAGAAAACTTCACAATCCGGCTATTCACATGCTAACGAGCCCGAACTCTCTCCGTCCTTCTTAGGAGAGGGCCGGAGTACCGGCGCAGCCCGCGCGTGGAGAATCCCGCTGAAATTCTCTCTCGGTGTATTGTCCCTGGCTATCTTACTGGGCGGATGCGGCGCGGATGCGCCGAAGCCAGCGCCGCAGGCAGAGACGAAACCCGTGGAACCGGCGATTCCTGAGGAGATTCTGGCGGCAGCAAAAGCCTTGCTGGGCACCGAATCACAGGTCTTGGCCTTCGGGGACCTGGCAAAGAACGGAAAACAGCAGTTTCTTGCAGCCAACGTCGTGCCAAAAACTCCAACCAATAATCTGCCCGGAACGATTGTGACGCGCGCCGTGGTAGCGGAAAGCGACGACGGAAAATGGACGGAAATCCTGCGCTGCGATGAACATTTGAAAAACCCGAAGGGGTATCTTGGACTCACGCCCTTGGCGCCGGTGACTGGCTGGCGGCTGCAGTTCGAGCAAAACGCCGAGAAAGGCCTGCAGCTTTATTTTACCCCGCTCCAGGGCACCACGGATTCGCACGTCCTGCCCATCGGTGTGCGCTGGAATCCGGCGACGAAACGGTACCAATCGCTGGACCGCACCTACGAGCATTTCCTTCTGGAGTCCCCCGCGCTGAACGACGTGAGGTCCAGACTGCGATGAGCAAGTCCCCGCGTGCCGACGGAAATCAGGCGCCCAAGGCCGCCACGAAATCTCCTTCCAAAAAGGACTTGAGCGGCCTGATGCCGTATCTCCGGCGCTACCCCGGGGGGATCATTTTCGGCCTCCTCACGGTGGTCTTGATGGGCGTTATCGGCAACGTCCTCCCACTCGCCACCGGCGTCATGACGGACACGCTCGCCGGCAACCCAGTTCCGTTCGAACACACCACGGAGACCGGAGCTCCGATCGTCCTGGGCCTGAACGCTTCGGCGCTCAGCCGTTCCATTCCGTTCTACGCGCCGAGCAGCCGCCGTACGCTTGGCATCTATTGCCTCATCGTCGTCCTATGCGTTGCGATCAAAGGACTTCTTTCCTTCACTGCACGCTGGACGCTTATCGGAGTATCCCGCGACATTGAATTCGACATTCGCAACGATCTCCTCAAGCGCTTGCTGATCCTCGAACCTGAATTTTACGTTCGCAATCGCACCGGCGAGCTCATGTCGCGCGCCACCAACGATCTGAACGCCGTCCGCATGGTCCTCGGCCCCGGCATCATGTACAGCGCGACGACTCTCATCACCATGGTGCTGGCCATTGCCGTGATGGTCGCGCTCTCTCCTTCCCTGACCTTGTGGGTTCTGCTCCCCGCTCCGGTGGTGGCCGTCGCCGTCTGGTTCTTTGGCAAGACGATTCACGAACTCTACGAGAAAATTCAGGCCGCGCTCGCCACGCTTACGGCGCGCGTTCAGGAAAACCTGGCTGGCGTGCGCGTCGTGCGCGCCTACGCCCAGGAAGAAGCCGAGATTCGCAGCTTCGACGAACCCAACCGCGAATACGTCTCGCGAAACATCCGCCTCATCCGCACGTGGAGCATGTTCATGCCGTCGCTCACCGCGCTCATCGGCACGACTTTTCTGATTGTGCTTTGGCAAGGCGGCCACCAGCTCTTCCGCGGCCAGATTTCTCTCGGAGCTCTCATTGCTTTCAATGGCTATCTCACCTTGCTAGTCTGGCCGATGATCGCCCTCGGTTGGGTCACAAATATCTTTCAACGCGGCGCGGCTTCCATGGGCCGGCTCAACTACATCCTCACGGCCCAGCCAAATATTGATGACCGCGACGCGAAAGTCCCGGAAGGCGCCAAGCCTCGCGGCGAAATCGAATTCTGCCATCTCACTTTTGCGTATCCGACCGTCGTTTCCGGAGCCGGTTCGAATGGCGCCTCCAAACCCAACGGCAGCGGCCCTCATCCGGTACTCCATGACATCAATCTGAAAATTCCCGCCGGCTCTACGCTCGCCATCGTCGGCCCCACGGGCAGCGGCAAGACCACGCTTGCCGCCCTCATCGCGCGCCTCTGGGAAGCGCCGGACGACTCGGTTTCGATTGATGGGCGCCCGATCCGCGAATGGCCTCTCACCACCTTGCGCCAGTCCATCGGCTTCGTCCCGCAGGACACCTACTTGTTCGGCGAAACCGTCGGCGGCAATATCGCCTTCGGACTTCCTGACTATGAAGAACAGCGCGTTCGAGAAGCGGCCGAACTCGCCAGCCTGGACGGTGACGTGGTCGGCTTCGCCAAGGGCTACGAGACCATGGTCGGCGAGCGCGGCATCACTCTTTCCGGCGGACAAAAGCAGCGCGCCGCAATTGCGCGCGCCGTCATCCGCGATCCCCGAATCTTGATCCTCGACGATTCACTTTCCGCCGTGGACACCCAGACCGAGGAGCGCATTCTCACCGGACTTCGCGGAATCATGGAAGGCCGCACCACGATTCTGATCTCGCACCGAACCTCGACCGTCCGCGACGCCGACCAGATCGTTGTTTTGATCGACGGCGCCATCGCCGAATGCGGAACACACGACGAGTTGCTCGCGCGCGGCGGCTACTACGCGGATTTGTATCAAAAGCAATTGCTGGAAGAAGAGCTCGAACGCGCATGAGCAACCTGCACGAAGAAGAGGCCCTCGGCAAAGCGTACGATTCGCGCTTGATGCGGCGGCTTCTCCAATACATGAAGCCGTACCGCTGGCGCGTGGCGCTCGCACTCGTCATGGTCGCCGTCGTTACCCCGCTCGAGCTGGCCCCGCCCCTGATTTTTCGCAAGGCCATCGACAGCTATTTTGTTCCCGCGCTTCATCACGTAATCCCGGAAGCGTCGGCATGGTCCGGAATCGGCTGGCTTAGCTTGCTCTTTTTTGCCGTGCTGGCTTTCGACTTCCTCGCCCAGTACATCCAGATTCGCATCATGCAGCGCGTCGGCCAGCAAACCATGTACGACATGCGCCGCGAAATTTTCGCCCACATGCAGCGCCTGCCCATGAGCTATTTCGACCGTAATCCCGTCGGCCGTCTGGTCACGCGTGTCACCACGGACGTGGATGCGCTCAACGACCTCTTCGCCGCCGGCGTCGTTACCATGATCAACGATTTCTTTCTCCTCGCGGTCATGGCCGGCCTGCTCTTCACCATCGACAAACGCCTGGCGCTCGACACGCTCGCCGTCCTTCCCGGCATCCTGATCGTCACTATGATTTTTCGCAAATTCGTCCGCGATGCCAATCGCCGCATCCGCACGGCCATTGCCCGCATCAACGCCTTTCTCCAGGAATACATTTCCGGTATGAGCGTCGTGCAGCTCTTCAACCGCGAGCGCAAGGCCATGGAGGAATTTGAGCGGCGCAATCGCGACAATATGCTCGCCTGGCGCGATGCCATTCTCGCCTACGCTCTCTTCTATCCGGCGGTCGAATTTCTCAGCTTCGCCACCATCGCCTTGATCTATTGGTCCGGCGGAAACCGTATTCTCTCCGGTACGCTCAGTCTTGGCGTTCTTACTGCCTTCACGATGTTCGCGCAGCGCTTTTTCCGGCCGATCCAGGACCTCAGCGAGAAATTCAACATCCTGCAATCCGCGATGGCGGCCTCCGAGCGCATCTTCAAGCTGCTGGATGAGCCCGTGCTGGTCGAATCGGACCCCAACGCCATTCCGCTCGATCATCCGCTCGGCGAGATCGAGTTTCGCAACGTTTGGTTCAGCTATCGCAACACTCCTGAACCCGCCGACGAAGATTGGGTTTTGCGCGACGTTTCGTTTCGCGTGGAGCCCGGGCAAACCTTCGCCATCGTGGGACACACCGGCGCCGGCAAGACCACGCTGATTTCCCTGCTGCTGCGCTTTTACGATGTTCAGCGCGGCCAGATTCTTCTCGACGGCAAGGACATTCGAACCATCGACCTGCAGGATTTGCGGCGGCAGTTTGGCATCGTGCTGCAGGATCCGTTCCTTTTCACTGGCACGATCGAAACAAACATCCGGCTCGGCACGCCGGGCATTGACCGCGGCACCGTCGAACGTGCTGTCGATGAGATTGGGCTCGGAGACTTCGTCCGCTCGCTTCCGGAGGGAGTCGCTTCCAGCGTCAACGAACGTGGCTCAACACTCTCCGTCGGCCAGCGGCAGCTCATCAATTTTGCCCGCGCGCTGGCGCATAATCCGCGCTTCTTGATTCTCGACGAGGCCACCTCGAGCGTGGACACCAAAACAGAGCTGCTCATTCGCGAAGCGTTGAACCGCCTGCTGTCCGGGCGCACCGCGCTGGTGATTGCTCACCGGCTGAGCACCATCCAGCATGCCGATCGCATCCTCGTATTTCACAAGGGCCGGTTGCGCGAGCATGGCGCGCATCAGGAGCTCCTCGCCGAGCGCGGCATCTACTATCGGCTTTACCAGCTCCAGTACAAAGAGCAAGAGTTGCATCTCCCCATGGAAGCTAACGGGACTGCCGAGCCGTCGCCGCTTCCAGCCAGCGACTGAAGCCGGCGAAAATCGCTCATGCCACCCATTCCGCTCCTGCTCTCTGCCGGCGAAGCTTCCGGAGACATGTACGTCGCTCGACTCGCGACCGCGTTGAAGCAACGCCTCGACGTGGCGCTTTTCGGCATGGGCGGGCCGCAGATGCGCGCCGCTGGCGTTGAGATCATCACGGATTATTCAGAAGTCTCGGTCGTGGGCATCACCGAGGTGCTGAAGCGGCTTCCCTCCTTGCGCCGCGCGATGAAGCGCCTCGTGGACGAAGCGGAACGCCGGCGCCCGCCTCTGGCGATACTCACGGACTTCCCAGGTTTTCATTTGCGGCTGGCGCGCAAACTGCTTCCAAGAGGCATTCGCAACGTCTACTTCGTCTGTCCGCAATTCTGGGCCTGGCGGCCCTGGCGCGCGAATCTGGTCCGGCGGCGGTTCGCTCTGGCGCTGTGCATCTTCCCATTTGAAGAGAAGTTCTACGCCGATGCCGGTGTACCGGTGAAATTCATCGGTCATCCCCTGGTGGGAAACGTGAAATCGACGCTGACGCGGGAAGAATTCTGCAAGAAATACGGTCTTATAGAGGGGCGTCCTGTCGTCACGATCCTGCCGGGCAGCCGCCGGGGAGAAATTGCGCACCATGTGCCGGTCCTGATCGAAGCTTTGCAGGAGATTCGAAGCACGTTTGCAGGCCAACTGGAGCTTGTGCTCGCCGTAGCCCCCGGACTGAACTTGGAACAACTAAAAGCCATGTTCCCGGCGCAGTGGCAAGTCAAATTCATGGAGCAAGATACATATAACGCTCTGGCCGCCGCGGACCTGGCGATTGTCTCCAGCGGCACGGCGACCGTGGAAACGGCGCTGCTCGGAAAGCCGATGATTGTCGTCTATCGCTTGTCTCCCCTAACGGCCAAACTGGCGAAGCCCTTGGTGAGCACCGAGTATTTCAGTATGGTGAATCTGATCGCCGGGCGCGCGGTAGTGCCCGAATTGATCCAGGATGACTTCACTCCGCGGCGCCTTGCCGAGGAAGCGGCGAAGCTGCTCTCCCCATCCGAAGAGGGCCAGAAGCGCGTCGAAGAGATGTGCAAGGGCTTGGCCGAGGTGCGTGAGCTGCTGGGACCGCCGGGAGCGGTCGAGCGCGCGGCTGATGCGATTGCCGCCTACTTGTAGGCAGGCGAAAGCAACGCGAACTGAGGGGTTTGGTATCCTATACAGGTACCGGAAAGCTGGCTTGAACCCACTGGAAAGGGGTCCGATGGCCCTTCGTCGAAGAGTATTTGGCACCTACATCATTTTTGCACTGCTGGTTCTCGCTCTGGGCGCGCCGCTCCGCGCGCAGGTTCCCACCCCTGCAAATTTTCTCGCCCAGCATTACGAGGTTTCCGCGACCTTGGATTCTATCGGTCAGTCCATTTCCGCCATCGCGAAAATCGATTTCAAGGCCACCGAAGCGTCCAGCAGCGTGCGCGTCGAACTTCATCCGAATCTAGTTGTAAAGGAAGTTAAAGGCGCGGACGGCAAGCCCCTCAGTTTCCTGCGGGACAATCAGAATCCCCTTTTTGTCATCGTCCAGTTGCCAACCCCGGTGGCCGCCGACGGCCACGTCACCCTCACCTACACTTATGCCGGATTGCTGGCCAACGAAGAGAACAGCCCTGTGCCCGGTGTCCGCGCGGCGGTCATCAATAAAGACGGCGCGTATCTGCTGCTGCCCGCACGGTGGTTTCCGCTGACGAACTTCCCTTCCAATCGCTACACGGCAACCTTCCGGCTGAATGTGCCGGACACGTTCGCGGTCGCGGGGACTGGCAAGTCCACCGCTCCGACGCCGATGGCCGCAAGGAACGCCGTCGAGGGCGGGCGCCTCCAGTACACCTTCGAATGCAAGAGCCTCGCGCCCCATGGAACCTTCGTTGTGGGCAATCTCCAACTCAATCCCAAGCAGGCGGAAGGAATAAACGTCTCGGTTTATGCCCCGCGAGCGGCGTCGGCCAATGCGGGAGATTTTGCGGCGAGCGCGGCGCGGGCCGTAATCATCTTTTCCGATATGTTCGGGCCCATTCCTGACCCGACTCTGACGATCATCCAATTGCCGGACGGGACCCTTCGCGATTTTGCCGCTCCGGGAGTCTTGCTGCTCAGCCAGCGCAGCTGGGACCCCAAAGCCAGCGATCGCACCATCGCGCGCCTGGTGGCCTCGCAATGGTGGGGCGTGCAGGTCTTGCCGGCAACGCCGGGAGACGTATGGATTTCGGACGGGCTGGCGCGGTATTCCGAGGCCCTGTACGCCGAGCAGAATGCGGGCAAGGAAGCAGGACTAAAGGCCGTCGACGAATTCGCCGTGGGCGCGCTCATGTATGAAGATGCCGCACCCGTGGCCCAAGCGGCGCGGCTCGCTCCGTATTCGCCTGATTATCGATCCGTGGTGATGAACAAGGGCGCCATGCTGTTTCACATGTTACGCGCGCAGATGGGCGATGTGGCCTTCAAAGCGGCGCTGCACGATTTCTATTTTCAATTCGCGGAAAAAAGCGCGCGCATTGAGGATTTTGAAAAAATCGCCGAACACCGCGCCCCGGTATCCGTGAAGCTGTCCCAGCAGGAAGCGCCAAACCTCCGGAGCTTCTTCGCGCAATGGCTGAATTCGACGGGCGTGCCGGAGTTTTCGCTGGAATACGTCGTGTACCGCACGCCCAAGGGTTTTCGCGTCATTGGCAAGATCAAGCAGCCGCTGGACACCTTTCGTATGCCGGTGGACCTGCGGATCGATACCGAAGGAAATCCCGAACAGAAAACAATCGACGTGATCGGTACGGAATCAGGCTTCACGGTAGAAACCTTTGGACGGCCAAAGCCGGGCGGAATCAAGGTCGACCCCAACAACGTGATCCTGAAGGGCAGCGTTTCGCTGCGCGCGCGCGCGGCAGTAGCGCGTGGCGAAGAACTTGCCGAGCAGGGACGCTTCTACGACGCCATCGGTCAGTACCAGCGCGCCCTTTCCATTCAACCGAACCGGCCGCTCGCGAATTTCCGGATGGGCGAAGCCTTCTTCTATCAGAAGAACTACCAGGCATCCGCGAACGCCTTTCGCGAAGCGCTGCAAACCGTGCCCGAGCCCGCCGAGAAGTGGACGGAAGTCTGGAGCCATATTTATCTGGGAATGATTTTTGACATATTGGGGCAGCGCGAACGCGCCGTCAACGAATACAGCAAGTCAAAACAAACGAACGACAATACGGGCAACGCGCAACAGATGGCTGAAGCCTATCTCAAGAAACCTTACACCGAAGGCGGGGTTTCTGTGACCGCTCCAGCGACGGACGTAAAACCGAAGCCATCAACCGCCGCAACCATCGCCGCTCCCGCCTCCGGCGATAAGCCCGTTCTGAAGAAGCCTCCTCCCCCGCAGTAATAGAAATCGTTTGCAGGCCCAGCAAGCCTCCCAAAAACTAGTAGTGACTCGGTTCCAGATTACCCAACTTATCCAGCAAGAGGAATCACTGTCGCGGTAGGGACGACCATCGCTGATCGCCCCCCGCACAGATCCGTACGAGCGCGTCTACGCATACGGCTCTTACGAAGGATGAGTGGCGTAGAAGCGAGCATCAGGATAGGGGTGCAGAACTCGGGGTGGAGGAATCCACCGGTTCAAGACTGGGGTGAGACGTTCCCAACGCATCTGTGCGCGCTGACTGCGGCGGACCAGAACACTCTGCCATAGCCGGCACACGCGAAGTTTGAAGATGCGCAACTGCGTCGTGTTCCCGGGAACAGCGTGGTATTGGTAATAACCCAGCACGACCTTCCGGAGCCACCCACCGATTTCGGCCATGCGATCATGCCTCCGGCATTGAAGCTCAGCCTTGATGGCTTTGAGTTTCGCAACCATTCGCTTTTTCGCAGTGATCCGCCATACGGTGAAGGTCCCGCTCTTGTGGCGTTGCCCACAGTAGTGGGTGAAGCCCAGGAACGTGAAGGTCTCTGGTTTTCCCTCTCCCCGCTGCTTCCGGTCTCGAGCGGCGAACCGCCCGAACTCGATCAGTCGTGTCTTGTCCGGATGTAATTCCAAGCCGAACTTTGCCAGTCGTTCCCGGAACTCTCTCAGGAATCGCTCAGCATCCGTTCGGTGCTGAAAGCCCACCACAAGATCGTCAGCATAGCGGACGACGATTATGTCGCCCTTTGCCACTTTCTTGCGCCAGACGTCAGCCCATAGATCGAAGAGGTAATGCAAGTACACGTTGGCGATCAGCGGTGAAACAACTGCTCCCTGCGGTGTACCCAGCTTCGTCTCCGACCACTGGCCGTCTTCCGACACTCCCGCCTTCAGCCATTTCTGGATTAGGCGAAGTATCCTCCGATCGGCCACCCGATGCTCGATGAACTTCATCATCCATTCGTGGCTCAGATTATCGAAGAAGCCACGGATGTCGGCATCAAGCACCCAGTTCACCCGCTTCCGTTGGATGCCCACTGTCAGCGCGTCCAGCGCCTGATGCGGGCTACGACCGGGACGAAACCCGTAAGAGAAGCCTTTGAAGTCGACCTCATATATTTGGTTGAGGATCGTCACCACAGCCTGTTGAACGATTTTGTCCTCCAGCGCTGCGATGCCCAACGGACGTTGCCGCCCGTCGGCTTTCGGAATAAAGACTCGCCTCGAAGGTTTTGCCCGATACGCTCCACGGTGCACCCGGCTGTGCAGATCGACGAGTCGATCCTCAAGCCCGGTTTCATATTCCTGCCACGTTACGCCGTCGACTCCGGGCGAAGCCTTACGCTGAAGCGCGTAGAAGCTGTCTCGGAGTAAATCAACGCTAAGATGGTGGAGCAAAGCAGTGAACCGTTCCTGCTTTCTTTCCTTTGCTACCTTCCGCACACCGTCCAACCCCTGGGACATGCGCTTCCCACTCTGTGTCGGGTGCATGTGTGACTGAACGATGTTCTCCTTTGTCTGTGCCCTTCCCTCCCCAGCCTCCGCGGAAGGTTGCCCTTCCTTATTCGGCTGGTTCACAGGTACTACGACACAGTCCGACTTCTCCGGCACGTGCATGTCCGCAGTACGGCTTTTGGCCTTCGCGGACCGGCCTTGATCGTCAGACCAAGGCGTGCTAGAGATCTCCCGGTTCTCGTGCATGTTGTTTCTCAGCGTGCGCGGGTTCTCAGACTACGCAGGACCGACAGTCCACTCGCGTTTAGCGTGGCTGTCGTGTTGCCTTCCTCTCACTCGGAATGAAGTCGGCATCCTGATCTACGGGCTTTTCGCAGCTCAATCGCCCCGCCCACCGATGTCTCTGTCTACGCTTCAAGAGACACCTCGCGATGTCCCCAGCAAGACTCGAGGTCAGGATGGATTCGCTACTTCCTTTCCTGTAGGGCTCTTGCATCCCCTACAACATGCCGGTTTATCCCGGCGCTCTCCGAGTTCCCCGTCATCCGCTCGGAATGCAGTCACGTGGTACTCAATTTTCTGCGGTATCGCCCGCGGCCAAGCAAAGTTGGGTGGAGCCTTCATCTCTGACAAACTGGCATTTCCGTGGATAATCAACTACATGGCTCAGTTGGAGAACTTTCGCCTAAAGGTGTTTCGTGCTGTCGCGGAGCACCTGAACTTTCATGACGCAGCTGAGCATCTCTTCCTTACGCAGCCTGCCGTCTCGTTGCAAATCAAAACATTGGAAAACGATCTCGGGGTGCGGCTCTTTGATCGCGCACGTGGCGGGATCACACTCACGCCTCAAGGTTCAGTCCTGCTTAGCTATGCCAACAAAGTTGCTAAGCTCGTCGCCGAAGCTGAGCGGGAGTTGGGAAGGGGCAACGTCCAGGTATCAGGAGAACTGCCGCTCGGAGCTTCCACGACCATCGCACAATACGTTCTTCCACAACTACTGCGAGCCTTCCTGGAGGAGCATCCCGGTATCCAATTCTCTCTTCACAGCGGCAACACCAGTCAGGTCGTGCAGTATCTGCTGGACGGAAGGATCCCCATCGGTCTGATCGAGGGTCCATCGCGCGAGAGGGGCGTACATGTGGAACCGTTTATGGAAGACGAGTTAGTTCTGATCACGCCGCGGAATTTCGAATACGATCATCTATCGCGCAGCGAATTCCTGGGCGTGAGTCTCCTCATGCGCGAACATGGCTCAGGTTCCCGCCGTGTCGTCGAGAAGGCTCTTGAAAAGGCTGGCTTCAGACTCAAGTCATTCAGGAAAATCGTCGACCTGGACTCCACAGAAGCTATCAAGTCTGCGGTGGACGTAGGCCTTGGCGTGGGTTTCGTATCACGCTGGGCGATTTCTGACGAGCTGGAACTGGGTAAGTTGAAGGTGGCCCAGGTTGATGGCGTCAAAATCTCGCGCCATTTTGCTCTCATTACGCCGGCAGGTCCGGAACCGCACGGTCCGGCCGGTGCACTCCGCACGTTCGTTCGCCTGCGTGCCCCGCTGCTCTCCAACTTGTCACGAAAGCCGCTCCAGGAAGGCCGTTCTGGCCGATAAGTTCCGCTAATTGACCATGAGAATTATTGGTTGAACGTCACTGCTGTCTCTGCATCAGATTAATCGTCATTGCAGCGGAAATCACATACGAACGAGGACTCAAATGAGAAGCCAATTTATCGAGCTAATTGCCACTTTGGGCCGCCGAACAGCCTTGCCACTGATCACTGCGGCTCTCATAGCTGGGCTGATGGGAATGCGGGCCTATGCTCAGCATTCACACAGCGATTCTCAAGCAGCATCGGGCGATCCGGCCTGGTCTGAGTTGCAGCACAGCATGGAGTCGATGCATGAAGCGCTGTCCTCGCTTAAGTCTACAGGCAACAATGACGAGGACTTTGTCCGGCTGATGCTTCCGCATCATCAAGCCGCGATCGATATGGCGAAGGCGGAGTTGATGCATGGGCAAAACCCTCAGATGCGCAGACTCGCGCAAGAAATTATTACCGACCAGGAATCGGAAATCGAGCTTATGCAGCTTTGGCTTAGGCAGCACGACGGTCAAAAATCAAAATCCGCTACTTCAGCGGTAAAGGAGCAGTAGTATGAAAATTATTAAATTCCTATCTATCTTCTTCTGTGTGGCCTCGAGTGCGCTTGCACAGCAAGCACCTTGGGGCCGACCTGACATTCCAATCTCTAGTCGAGATCGCGTGTATACGGGCGACCAGACGTCCAACACGGTTTCCGTGATCGATCCATCAACCAACAGGCTGCTTGGCGTGATTAAGCTGGGCGATCCCGTTCCAGGTGTGCTGAGCCCGCTTTATAAAGGCCAGCTCTTGGTTCATGGGCTCGGCTATTCACCCGATTCTAAAACGCTTGCTGTCGTTTCGATTGGTTCCAATTCAGTGACATTGATCGACACCGCTACCAACAGGGTGAAGGGAACGATTTACGTAGGACGCTCGCCGCATGAACCTTTCTTTACGCCGAACGGGCGTGAATTATGGGTTACCGTGCGAGGCGAGAACTATGTGTCCGTAATCGATCCCGCAGAGATGAAGGAACTCCGGCGCATTGAGATGGCCAATGGCCCAGGCATGACCATGTTTGGTACTGACGGTCTTTATGCTTTCGTGTGCTCCAGCTTCACTCCCGAACTGACCGTCATTGATACGGCATCACACCAAGTCTTGAAACGGCTGCCACAGGCAAGCCCATTCTGCCCAAATATTGCAGTGAGCCCAGAGAACGACGAGGTGTGGATCACCTTGAAAGATGTCGGCAAAACACAGGTGTACAGCGCAAAGCCGCCGTTTGAGCAGAGGGCGCTGCTGGAGACTGGACCGATCACTAATCACGTGAACTTCGTGAACAACCGGAATGGGAAGTTCGCTTACGTTACCGTGGGAGGTACGAATCAGGTGAAAGTTTATCGCCGGGGCGCCGTGCCCAAACTGATAGCAACAATTCCAGTCGGTAGCCTCCCACATGGTGTATGGCCCTCAGGCGACGGCTCCAGAGTCTACGTCGGCTTAGAAAACGACAACATGGTGGCCGCCATCGATACATTGACCAACCAAGTCATTGCGAACATCCCAATTGGGCAGACGCCTCAGGCGCTGGTGTATGTGCCAAATGCGGTTCCCGTTGGATCGGCGAGCGGAAACCTGTCGGCACTAGCTCAAGCAGGGGATACTGCGCGCTTACACTTGCAGGCCGCCGGTACGGCATTGCCGAAGGCGAATGCGTCGGTAGCGGTGAACTCTCTTGGCTTGCTCGATCTTATCCAGATTGCGGCGGTTGGCTTAGCGCCCTCGTCGCAGTATCAAGTCTATTTGGCGGAACTCGACCACGCGCCTTTTGGGAGATTGGAGCCACTGGCCATCCTGAGGACCAATCCAGACGGAGCAGGTATCGTTCAAACCGTTGGTCCGCTAAAGAGTCTCTCCGCTGGTACTGCGACGGATTCAGCCATGGGATCACGAAGATTCCTGGTCGTGACCGAACTCAGCGATCCGTCGCGAGTTATCTTGCAGCAAACTAGACCCTCAGACGGCGATTAGTCCGAGACGCCGACTTTTTGACGAAGCGTGGTCAGATGAGACCCCGCCGACTCAGTCTCGTTCGGGAGACCTAGCTGATGGCAGCGCTCTTTCTGTCGCTGCCATCAGCTGCCGTGCGGGCCCAAACATCCATGACCGACTTCCTCCCCGAAGAGCAAAAGCGGCGGTGAAGAAACTGTCGCCTCGTCAGTAGTGGAAGTCAACTTGCGGTTAGTCGGCCACTCGGAACTAATCTCGACCAGGATGCCGACAAAAACCCAAGTCCCGATTGACGCGGAAATCGGAAACTAAGCCACTGCCCAAAAACTCCTTGACTCGCTATATCCCATTTGATACACTAGTTTGTGGGTAAAAGTGCGGATTTCCCCCGGTTGCGGCAGCCTCTTTGCCGCCTTTTTTATTTTCCCGGTCCTCAGCCGGGAACGCCAACTCTTCTCCATCCCGCGGGTTTAGCGGGATGAATCTCCCGATTGGCGTGGGGTTTAGCGGACATGTCAGAGGGTGTGGCTTGCCTGCCACCGTGGTCTCATTTGGGTCCGTGGCGTTGCGGTCCCCGAGCAGAGGTTCTGCCGCGCCCCTTTCGCACGACGAACTCACTCTCTCTAAATATGTACGTAAGTCACTTAGAATCAACACTTGTAAACTCTCTCGTAAGTGTTGGGCTCTGTTGACATCCTGATGTGAGCGAGGCGATGCCTCAAGCGGTAGAGGTTGTAGGCCAGACCGAGCAGGAGCGCTTGGCGGACCTGGGTGGCCAGGCTGCGTCCGGGTGCGCG
>JBARRT010000213.1:0-2067 GCA_049644365.1 Candidatus Acidiferrum sp.
CCGCTGAAGCGTCGCCAGCACGAGATGATCGCCACGGTCGTTTCGATAACGAACCGGTGCCACTATTGAATCGAATCGCACGCAGAGTTTCTGCGTAGGGTCACGCTGGATGAAAAGATGGTGGACGCGCTTCGCAAGGACTATCGGACCGCGCCGATCAGCGAACAAGAACGCACGATGCTGGATTACGTCGTGAAACTCACGAAAGACGCTACTTTGTGCCGCCCGGAAGACCACGCGAAGCTGCGCGCCGCCGGCTTCGACGACAAGGGGATTCTTCAGATCACGCTCATAGCCGCGTGGTTCAACTACATTAATAAAGTGGCAGACGCGCTCGGCGTGGGCCGCGACTGAATCATGGGGGAATGGTGAAACGTCTGCTTGCGATTGCTCTTATTTTCTTACTGGAAGCACTTCTCATTACTCAAACAGGAATCGGAGCAGCCGCGGAAACGGCCTCGATCCAGTTTCGCGACGTTACGCAGCAAGCCGGCATTCGCTTTGTCCATAACAATGGCGCCTTCGGAAAGAAATTTCTGCCGGAAACCATGGGGCCGGGCGTCGCTTTCATCGATTACGACAACGACGGCTGGCCGGACATTTTTCTTGTCAACGGAATGGACTGGCCGGGCCACGTTCAGAAACATTCCACGCCGAAGCTGTACCACAACAATCATGACGGCACGTTCACGGATGTCACGCATAAAGCCGGTCTGGATGTTGAAATTTTCGGCATGGGCGTGGCCGTGGGCGACTACGACAACGACGGCTTCGACGATCTCTTCGTCACCGCCTATGGGCAAAACCACCTGTTCCACAACAATGGCAACGGTACGTTCACGGATGTCACCCAAAAAGCAGGTTTGCTCGGACCGAAGGAATTCAGCAGCAGCGCGGCGTGGGTTGACTACGACAGGGATGGCCGCCTCGACCTCATCGTCGGAAATTATGTGCAATGGACGCCGGAGACGGATCTCTACTGCTCGCTTGATGGGAAAAGCAAATCGTATTGCACACCGGAATCCTACAAAGGGACGTCCGTGCGCCTCTGGCACAATCGCGGCGACGGAACTTTTGAAGACGTAACGCAAAAAGCCGGTCTCGGCGATCCGACCTCGAAGACTCTCGGCATCGCCGTGCTCGATTACGACAATGACGGCTGGCCCGATCTCTTGTTCTCGAATGATACGCAGCCGAACAAACTTTACCGCAACAACGGAAATGGCACCTTCACGGAGAAAGCCGTCGTCGCGGGCGTTGCATTCAGCGAGGACGGAGTCGCCCGCGCAGGCATGGGCGTGGACGCATCCGACTACGATCATTCGGGCTTTCCGAGCCTCCTGATCACCAATTTTTCAAACCAGATGATTTCTCTCTATCACAATGAGGGAAAAGGATTGTTCGTCGATGAAGCTCCGCGCTCGGATATCGGGCGCGCGTCGCTCCTCACGCTGGGATTCGGGTGCTTTTTCTTTGACTATGACCTCGACGGCTGGCCGGATGTTTTGGTCGCCAACGGCCATATTGATGCGGACATTCAGCGCGTGCAATCCAACGTGAAATACGCTATGCCGCCGCATCTCTTCCGGAATACCGGCAAGGGGAAATTTGAAGAAGTCACCAAGTCGCTCGGCCCCGCATTTGCAACCGCACGCGTTGGGCGTGGAGCCGCTTATGCTGACATCAATAATGACGGCCGCCTGGATTTACTCCTCTCCACTAACGGCGGTCCGGTCTACCTTTTCCGAAACGATGCACAAGGCGCTGCAGCATCGAACAAGAGCTTGCGCATCAAGCTGATTGGCACGAAATCCAACCGCGATGGCTTGGGCGCAACGGTGCGCGTTATATCTGGCGGAGAAACGCAAACCCAGATGCTCCGCAGCGGCTCCAGTTATCTTTCGGCGAGCGAACTTGTTTTGACCTTTGGTCTCGCGCAGCGCGAAAAGGCCGACACCGTTGAAATTCGCTGGCCCAGCGGCCAAGTGGATCGGCTCTCCGGTGTGTCCGCTGGTCAGACCGTCACCTTGACCGAAGGAAAAGGGATCACTTCCTCGCGCGCCTACG
>JBARRT010000214.1:0-2541 GCA_049644365.1 Candidatus Acidiferrum sp.
GGGCAAGCTGGACGCGTATGAGTTTGTGCTGCTCGTGGCGGCGCACAGCGAACGGCACACCAAACAGATCAACGAAGTGAAGGCGGATCCGAACTTTCCGAAGAAATAGACTTCAGACTACAAAGCGCGCCGCGCGAGGGGAGACAAATGAGCGTCCTCGTGCGGCGCGTTGGTGTTTTGGCCCGCGCTTCAGCGATTGCCGGAATAGCTGTTGTTGACGGCGGTCGTAACGGGGATGGTGATGGTGTTGTCCATGCGAATGAGCATGCCCGTTTGCGCCGGAAGCTCGAGTTCCTTGCCCTTGCGCACCATGATATAGGCGGCGGCGCCGGCCAAGCCCAGTCCGAATCCGCGAGCAGCGTGGCTGAATACGGCGCCAACAAGAGTGCCGCCGCCAGTGCCGATGGCCCCGCCGACGATATCACCCTTGATGTCGTGTTTCTGCTGCACCACTTGACCTTCTTCGATTTTCACATCTTTGCGTCGTTTGCCGTCCGCTTGCCCGTGGGGCTGTTCGATGGCAATGATGCTCATCTGGACAGGGATGAGGCGGCTATCCACCTCGATGGAGCGGAATATGAGATTCATGTAAGCCTGGCCGCGGAAGATGGAGAAGCGGCGAGCCTTCTCTACTGTGTTGATGACGCCGTTGACGCGAGTGCCGACGGGGAGCAACAACTGATTGCCGAGGTAGACCGGCTCGGCAACGACAGCGACGAATGGATCGCCATCCTTAGCGACGGAGCTGTTGATGCCGCTCAAGAGTGTGAGATGGACCTGCGTGCCCTGCATGACTTGATGCGGTTCGGCATAGGACGATGGCGCGGCGAAGTAAATGAGTGCTGCCGCCAAAAGAAATGGCAATGCGATTTTCATGGAATCCTCCTGCACGCACGGAGAGTGCGGGCTGGCCTCGTGACGTGAGGCGGCACCGGGGCGATGCCTCGGTGCGTACCGCTGGCGCGGCGGACCCGACGTTCGCTGCGAACAAACGGGGCGGATGGGGAGGAACTCCATCCGCCTACTAAGATACTCGAATGCGAGAAAAAGTTGCGCGAGTTTTTGAGGAAGTTTCCTCGGAATTAAGGCTCCTGCGTGCCGGTGTGTATTCGTATCGGAAGGAGAGAGCGAGGTGCCTTGTGGACCGACGCGAGGCGGAGTATCTTCTTCACAGTCAGTGGTCCAAAGAATTTCCTCGGAGGAGCCGCGCATGAAAAGGAATCGAGTTTCGTTCGTATGTGCAGGAGTCATCGGGCTGGCAGTTATTGCGATGGGCGTTTACAGCCAGGAGAAAAAAGAAGCGGGCGACACACATAAGATCGTCCACTACGGAGATTTGAAATGGACGCCGATCATAAAGGGGTGCGACTTGGCTGCAGTTTCCGGTGATCCCAACGCAGAGGGCGCGCCATTTGTGTTGCGCGTACGGTGCGTTGATGGAACGAAGATCCCGGCGCACTGGCATCCGGCAGACGAAAACTTGACAGTGTTGAAAGGAACATTTCTTGTCGCCATGGGGGAAACCTTCGACGAGAGCAAGCTTCAGACAATGAATGTTGGGAACTTCATCCTGATGCCGAAGGATATGCGGCATTTCGCGATGAACAAGGGCGAAACCATTGTGCAGATTCACGGCGCCGGCCCGTTTAAGGTGAATTGGGTGAATCCGTCCGAGGTGCCGCCGCCTGATGCGCCGGCCGCGGCGAAGCCGAAATCTTGATCGAAATCGCCCAATCTACGGAAGACAACCAACGAGCGTCGTTAGTTTAGCCAGAAGCAGCAGGGGCGCCGCCAACAATAAAGGAGTGCAGAAGGTCATTGCCTGGCGATAAGCAACTTGGCTATCATTTGAACAATGAAGCGAATCATTCACGTGCGTATCTTTCGCGGGGACAAGTACTTCGTAGCGGAGTGCTTCGATTTGCCTGTCGTGACGCAAGCATTGACGCTCGACGAATTGATGAAAAACGTTAAGGAAGCGATCGCTCTTCAATTGGAAGGCGAAGATCCCGCCCACTTCGGACTGGCTCCTGATGCCTCAATCCTTGCGAGCTACGAGATGGAACCCGAACCGCAAGTTCATGCCAAAGCCTAAGGTTCTTTCCGGCGCAGATGTAGTGAAAATTTTTGCGTCCTTTGGATTCGAGGTTGCGTCTCAGCGAGGGAGCCACATCAAAGTAAGAAGAATTCTAGCGGATGGCACCCGGCAGACTCTCACAGTGCCGAATCACCGAGAGCTAGATCGGGGAACGGTTCTCGGAATATACAGACAGGCTCTTCGCTATCTTCCGGAAGAGCAGCTTGCACCACATTTCTTCAGCAACTGAGTATGCTAGACTTTTCTTTGCAGTGGCGCGAGTTGCGCGGCTGCCGGAGCGTGGAACTTCGGGCTCTGTGCAACGAGGTCCCGCGAACCCCGCCAGGCCCGGAAGGGAGCAACGGTACCGGGATCGCCTCGGGTGCCGCAGATCACCCGGAGTTCCTCTCATCGGAAAGTTCAAATAGTAAGTCGTTCGTTCCTGGACCTCAGCTGTTAGTCCA
>JBARRT010000215.1:0-43447 GCA_049644365.1 Candidatus Acidiferrum sp.
CAAATCCATCGCTTTCTATCAACATCAAAGCGTTCTTCGCCTGACGCTCGAAGGTCTCGGCGTAACCAAGCTTCCCGGAGACGCCGCCACAGCACCTGCCATGTGGGAGTTTTTCGCTACGTTGTAGAGCCGCGCCCCGCTTGGTTTCAAAAATCCATCCGCATTGAAGTTCCCGAGCCGAATCCAAGACGACCGCAGCGCGCTAACAGCGTCCATGATTAAACGGTCCATATTGCATCTACCCCCCAAGTTTCTCTCGCTTACTCTAAAAGCCGAGGGAGCTCGTTAGGACTCGGAATGCGGATGAGATTCTCGTTGAGATATATCATCCACGTACGAAGATTTGGGGGGTTGGAATGAGCGATACACGGCCTTATCCTTATGAAACTCGTTTGAATATTTACTATAAGCCTCTGGAAATCGTGGAAGAAAAGCTGCTTGCCGACGACTGCAAATTTCAGTGGTACAACCAGACGCTCTGCCGGGTGAATGGCTCAGTCGTGCGGTTGGGGGTTTTTTGTGGTGAATACCATTGGCACAAACACGATGAGGACGACGAGTTTTTTTACGTAATTGAGGGCCAACTTTTGATCGATCTCGAAGATCGGTTGGTAAGTCTCGACCCGAGGCAGGGCTTCGTCGTTCCCAAAAGTGTTATGCACCGCACCAGGGCTCCTCAACGCACCGTGGTACTCATGGTAGAAAACGCGGGGATCATTCCGACCGGCAACTAATGAGTCGGGGATCAGGTTTCAGGGAACAATACTTTGCCGTACTCGGCGGACTTGGGTGTATAACGGTGCCCATCCGGGCGGTCAAATAGAAATTCCAGGTGAAGCACATACGGAGGAAAACTATGAAGAAATCACTGATCGTGTTGGGAGTGGCGGCTTTAATCATTGCCGCGGCGTCGATGGGTCTTGCACAGGCCCAGAAAGCGTCGAAAGCGTCGAGCACGAAGAAGAAGAGCGTGATCTACGTGGCCGCAGATAAGGCCAAGTTCAAGGAATCGGCGGCGGCGGGGGTCTCCACGGCCGTACTTTGGGGCGACCCCGACAAGGGGCCTCACGGAACATTCACGAAGTTCGCCCCGGGGTACGACGCGGGAATGCACACACATACGAATGATGTGTGGATAGTCGTTATCAAAGGTGCTTATCTCTATAAAGATGATGCGGGCGAGAAGCGTGTTGGGCCGGGAGATTTCCTCCGAGTCCCGGGCGGCCACAAGCATTGGAGCGGCGGTGACAAGACGGAAGGCGCGCTCTTTTATGACGAAGCGTCGGGGGAATTCGATATCATACCGGCGAAGTAACGGACTGCCACCCCGGCTAACCCGGGGCAGGGGCTTGGCTTACCGGCGAGAATAGCAAAAGCTAAAACCGCCACGCCGGCGGCTTGATATTCTTTGCGCGCAAATAAACTTCGGCCTGTCCGCGATGATGCGCCATATGCGTAAACGTATACCATAGCGCCTCGCTCGCGAGCACCGGCTGACCTCGGAATTTGTAAACCTCCTTGTTCCACTGCTCCGGCGGCATGGCATCAAGCTCCTTGGCGCACTTGTCAAAAGAAATGGTGAGAAACTTGATGGCCGTCTGCTTATCCGTCGCGGGTGGCGTGGCGCTCGAGGATGGAATGGATGGCGGTGCCTGGGTTCCGGTCGCGGTCGCACAGCTGTCCGAGTTCTGGGCCGCAATGTGGACCATGAGCTGGCCGAAGCTCAACTCTTCCGGGTTGGGTTTGAAATCGTAGCTCTCGGCGGGCATGGCTTCGGCCACCGCCAAGGTGAACTCCTTTGCAACCTGCCAGTGCTTCACGAACATGGCCTTGAAATCGCTCTCCGCAGCCATCACCGGCAGCGTGATCAGAACAGCAGCTAGAAATAGAAGCGTCAAGGTTCGCATGACTGTCTCTCCTTGCGGATTGCGGCCCCGGCAAATCCTTTCGCCTTAGGGAATAGGCGCTAACGAACGCTCTGGTGGGAACTGCCCGTCGATGAGGCGAATCGGCGCGGATTCTCGCCGCTTCTGGTGCCGAAGTCAAGACCCGCGTGCCGCACCCTTCGTTTTGAACCTTCTCCAAACTAGCCGTTACCCGTTCGGGAAGGCGGTTCTGTGCTGTATTGAATTGCGCGACGCATTGACCCTGTGAGAGGATGCCTTCCACGTGCTTCTTGTCTCCCAGAATCTTTTCGGCGCGCTCTTGTAGCTGACGCCAGGGAGGATTCGCCAGTATCAGATGCACTCCTTTCTAACCCCCGAGAAGCGCGATGGATTTAGTGTTCGTCGCGCTTCCCCACCTGCGAAGTGCAACACTACGCTCAGGCCAGCGCTTCGTGACCCGCCATCCTAATTTGTCCAACTCTCAGCAGTTCAACGCTTTACCACTGGCTGCTTTTCTACGCTAGAATGCACCTGCAAACGGCCGGGCGCCCCCATGCGGGTCTTACAGTCGCAAGCGTGAGAGGATTGAAGCGCTCCGGCCGTCACCGGGCGAGTCGGACCTCAGCAAAACACCGTGAACCGCGCCAACAAATACAGTACTGTTCTCGTTGGCGCACACCTGCTCATCAACATCGTTCACGGCGCCGCTCACCGGGAACTCCACGTGACCCTTCCTCCTGCCGGTATGCTCTTTGTCATTGTTGTGATTCTGCTAGGCCCATTGCTTGCTCTTGCTTTGCTTTGGACCTCTCAAAAACGCCTGGGCTTACTCCTGCTGACCGTCTCCATGGCGGCTTCCGCAGTCTTTGGTCTCTACCATCATTTTCTCGTTCGCGCCGCTGATCATGTCTCAGCCCAACCCCCCGGTCCGGCCGGCATCGTCTTCCTCGTCACCGCCTACCTGTTGCTCATCACCGAAGGCCTCGGAACCACACTGGGCCTCTATTTTCTCCGTGAAAAGTCATCAAGCGCTCCAATCTGAGCTGAGGCCATTCTTCCCTTTGCCTAGCCTCCACCGGAACCGCTCATCCCGCTCTGCTTGCCGTCCAACCCTCAATTCCGACTATTCCCTGCATAATATTTAACCAGTTGATACTTCCATGCTATCCTGCCTCGTGTATCTTTACACTGAGCCTCGAAGTGCCAATCAAAACCTCCGCCTCCAATTCACCTTGGGCCGCGTCTCTCTAACCCCTTTATTTGCCACTCATAGGAGCGGCACGCAAGTCACTGAAGAACCAAATACTTTAAGTCCTTTCCTTGCCACTCATACGAAAACAGCCGGGGTGTATCCCAACAATTCCCATTCTGGAACCTCCTCCTCGTCATCCACGAAAAGCGCCGGTCTTTCTTTTCATGCACTTACAAATTGCCCCCTTTTCGTTACAAGAAAACAACTTCTTCATTTTCATGCGCTTTTGAATTGCTATTCTCGCAACTCCTTTCTTTTGATATTCATGCATCGGATGGGGGGTGTAGAGGGTTCCTATCCTCTCTTAACGTTCAGACCCTCGGACGACGATTCTCAGATCTATCCCATTTCCTTTCATACTCTTCCGCACTCATTGCCAAAAACACGCAGAGTGTGGGGTTCACGAGTCCGGCCTACCCGGCGCTCTCGGGTCCACCAGTCACCAGTCACGGATCACCAGTCACCTCTTTGTCCGACCGGTTACCTGTCCCGAGGACGTGCATCCTCCGTACTATTGGAGCCAACTTCTCCCTCCAGCAAACTGGCTACGGGTCCACTATTCCTTCTTTTCACTTGTCTGGGAGGGTGTGATGGGTAAATTTTCTCGCAGTTGGGAGCTCGTGAAGCAGAGCTTCGCGATTCTCCGTTCCGATAAGCAATTGATGCTGTTCCCGGTTTTGTCGGCTATCGCTTGTTTGATCGTCACGGCGATCATCGCCACCGGCGGCGCAGTCCTCATGCTGCCGGCGATGACTTCCGCCGCGGCGGCCGGGGAACGCTTCAATCCGAATCAGTCTCCGGTTTTCCTGCTTGGAATGTTTTCTCTGTACGTCGCCAACTACTTCGTGATCGTTTTCTTCAACGTCGCGCTCGTCGGCGTCGCCAATAGCCGTTTGATGGGCGGCACCTGGACGTTCCGCGACGGCCTCGAGCTGGCCTGGGCGCGCAAAGGCACCATTTTTCAATGGGCGCTCGTCGCCGCCACTGTCGGCGTCATCCTGCGCACCCTCGAAGAGCGCATGGGCATCGTCGGCCGCATCATCATGCGCATTATCGGCGTCGTCTGGACGCTGGCCTGCTACTTCGTTGTTCCTGTGCTGGCCTTCGAGGACCTCTCGCCGATCCAAGCCCTGAAGCGCTCCTCGAAGCTCTTCCGCGACACCTGGGGCGAGAAAGTCATGGGCGGATTCAGCCTCGGCCTGGTTTCTCTGGTGCTCATGCTGCCGGGGATCGGCCTGTGGTTTGCCGCGATGGTTCTCGGCGGGATCAAGGGCCTGCTCGTCGGCACGGTCTTGATGATTCTTTATTTCCTCCTGCTCTCGGTGTTCATGTCCGCGGTGCAGGGCGTCTTCAACGCCGCGCTCTATCGGTACGCCTGTTTCAAGCAGGTGCCCCCGGCCTTCGATCACGACCTGGTCGCGTCCGCCTGGGCCCCGAAGAGCTAAGGAGTTAGGCGTTAACTTTCAATCTTGTAGGGCACTCCGGCTGTTTGGCGTGCCCTCCAAGGATTTTTGAATAGGTCCGCTGTAACCTGGGCCGCGCTCGGCGCGTCCTAGGATTCAACCGCGTGTTGGCCTTCCATTTTTTGCTGGGTTCTTGGCAAGAGTGGCTGAACGCAACTGGCAAGCCTCCGCGCGCGCTGCGCGGATGCTTGCCACCACTCTGTTGGGCGACTAGAAATGAAACTTCAAGCTGCCGCCCACCGTGCGTGACGGTGCGTACTGGATGGGAATCTCTTCGCTCTCTTTCGCGATTTGATAAATGCTGTTGCCGACGTTGGTGATGTCGAATTCGAGATCCAGGTAGCGCGGCTCGGTTTTCCAGAGCGTCAGTCCGGCCGCGAGGTCAGAAGTAAAATGCTGCGGCAGCCGCGGGCCGTGTTCAATGATGGTGCCGCTGCCGTAGCGCATCGCGCTTCCGGCCCAGAATCCGCGCCACTGGTTGTGATAAAAAATCTGCGCCGTCCCGGTGTGCGTCTGATCAAACGCAGGAATAATTTTTTCGCCCGCGACCAGCGGTTCGTCGCCGGCGAAGCCTCCGGTGATCGGGCCATAAAAATAAGTTTTAGCCAGCGCGTACTGAAATCGTCCGGAAATTCCGAAGCGTTCCAATTGGCGCATGTTCGCGACGAACTCGATTCCTTTCGAGCGGGCGGCATCGAAATTGATGGGCGCAAAAATCCGCGAGATTGAGATTTCGTGGTTTTCGAAACTGTTTTGGCCGGTGTGCAAATACGCATTCAGCTCCAGGCTCACGCGCGGTGCAACTTCCTGCGACCAGCCCACTTCGTAGTAGTGCTGCGTGTACGGCCGCACATTGCCGACGCGCTGACCTGGATCGATTGCGTTGTTACCAATAAAACTGGCGAGCAAGGAATATTCGATCGGCGGCGGTGAGAACAACCGATTGTAAGCTGCGTGAATCACCGATTTTGTTTTTGTCAGGTGATAAGCGAGCCCGACGCGTGGGCTGGCTTGCTGGTCCGCGTCAACAAGATCGAAGTGATCGTAGCGAAGGCCGAGATCGACGGTCAGGTTTCGAATGGGCGAAAAATGGTCTTGCACGTAGAAGCTGGCCTGGCCGCCTTTGCCCCAACCCTGGAACGACGGAAAAACATCCGGGTCGCCGCGGCTGTCAAAGAAAAAACTTTCGCCTTCGCGCAGGCGGACGAAGTCGATCCCCGCTTTGAAAAAGTGTCCGCGCCAGGAATGGGAAAGGTCGCTCTTGATGCCGAACGTGAACGCGGAGCGCGACGCCGAGGAAAGCGGCGTGTCCGGGTCGCTCGTTGGAAGAACCTGATCGGAACTCGTGCGCTGATAGATGGAAGTGTGAAGCAGAGTCTGCGGAGAGAACGTGTGCAGCCAGCCGAGTATCGCCGTGTACTGGCGAAGGTGCCGCTGCGCGTCGCGGCCGACGGCCTGATCATCGGTAATATTGGGCTGCTGAAAATTCGTGCCTGAGCCCATCAGCAAAAGTTTGATCGAGTCGCTGTTTCCGGCGCGCCAGTCGAATTGCGCGGTGGCGCGGGAGCCTTTGCCAAAATCAAAAAGCTGTTTCGGTTCAGGCGGGTCGAGATAGCGGCCGGAAGTAAATCCATCGACGAAGAGATAATAGCCGAGCCTGCCAGCTTGCCCGCCGTAGTCCGCATTGAAGTCGTAATTCTCGACTGTCGCTCCTCGAAAATTCACGTCGCCGTGTCCGCCAAGATCGGCGCCGGATCGCGTGGTGATGTCCAGCACGCCGCCGAAACGGTTGCCGTATTCGGAAGTGAATCCTCCGGTCATCAGATCCACGGTTTCGAAAATCTGCGGGCTGACGCCGGGAGAAAATTGCGGTTGAGCGTTATCCAGGAAGGAGACGCCGTTGACAAATTCGTGCAGCGAAAATTCGGTTCCGCGCACGGCCAAGAAATTGTCGTGGCTGTCGCTGGCGCCGGGCATCAGATTGTTGACCAAATCGTTGGTGCTTTCGATCAGAGGTTCGGGCAGCCGCTCGAGATCCTGGCGCGTAAACGTGTAAGAGCTCCCGGTTTTTTCAGGATCAATGGTCAGGTAGTTAGACTGAACTTCGACTTTTTGCCGCAGTGTTTCTTTCGCTTGCAGTTCGATGTTCAGCGAAATCGGCTGGCGCGGTCGCAGAACGAATTCGTAGGTGGCTTTGAAGTAGTTCGCAGCCTCGGCTTGCAGTGTATAGGCTCCGCCTTCCACGCCTGAGAAACGAAACTTTCCATCGCTGTCCGAGACCGTGGTGAGTGCAGTTCCGCCGTCCCGATGTTGCAGCGAGACGGATGCATTCGGCACGGGTTGGCCCGCAGAGTTGCGCACTGTGCCTTCGATCGCCGTTTGGGCGTGGACCGTGCCGGAGACGAGGAGGATTAGACAAAGAACGCGCAAGCAGTAGGAGAGCATGTTGGGAGAGCCTCCGCAATGACGATCTTGGTCCCGTGCGGGCAGGACGTGCGCGAAAGGCGGTAGTCTACCACAAGCTGATATGCTTCTTTTGGACTATGACGACGGTTCATCACGGGCATGACTGACAACCGCAATTCCGAAGCCGCCTGGAACTATCACAATGCCACAAAACATTCCTACGACAGCATCCGCACCAACGCCCATTTCATGGACTGGAACAACCAGCCCTTGCCGTTCAAGATTTATCCGACGCTGGAGCCGATGCGCCTGCCGGGCGAAGTGCGCCAGAGCGGGGTCGCGGCGCTTTCGGCAATCGCTGAAAGAGTTTCTGCACAGACCAACGCGAGCCCGGATCTCGAGGCGGTGGCGCAGTTGCTGTACCTTTCCGCGGGCATCACTCGAAGGAGGAAATATTCCGGGGGCGAAATTTATTTTCGGGCGGCGGCCTGCACCGGGGCGCTCTACGAAGTTGAGCTTTATCTGGTTTGCGGCGAGCTGGGCGGCTTGGAGGCCGGCGTTTATCATTTCGGCCCTGCAGAGTTTGGCCTACGCAAGCTGCGCGCCGGGGATTATCGCGGCGCCCTGGTTGCAGCTACGGGTGGTGAAGCGGCCATCGCGCATGCGCCGCTCACTATCATTTGTACTTGCACGTACTGGCGCAATGCGTGGAAATATCAGGCGCGCACTTATCGGCATTTCGGCTGGGACAATGGCACGCTGCTCGCCAATCTGCTCGCGGTGGCCACGGCGCTGGGCCTGCCGGCTAGAGTGGTGTGCGGCTTCGTAGACGCGAGCGTTAACCGCCTGCTGGATGTGGATACCCAGCGTGAAGTAGCTTTTTCGCTGGTGGCTCTCGGCCACGCAACAGATCTCCCGCCGCAAGCACCTGCAGAAATGTTGCCGCTTCGACTCGAAACCGTGCCGCTCTCGCAGCGCGAGGTGGACTATCCGCTGATGGGGGAGATGCACGCGACGTCTTCGCTCGATTCGAAAGAAGAGGTGGAGGCTTGGCGCGGACGCACTCCGATGAGAGATTTTCCGCCGCCCGCCGGACCAGTTGTTCAACTTACACCACTGTCCGATGCGGAAATGCCGCGCGACCCGATCGAGCAGGTCATTCAGCGGCGCGGCTCCACGCGCAAGTTTGCGCGGAGCCCGATCACGCTGGCGCAGCTTTCCACGATGCTGGACCGCGCGACCCGGGGCGTGCCGGCCGATTTTCTCGATCCGCCAGGAGCGCAGCTCAATGACCTCTACTTGATCGTCCACTCTGTGGAGGAGCTCGCGCCCGGAGCGTACGTCTACCACCGCAACCGCGGCGCACTCGAATGCCTGAAGCAGGGAGATTTTCGCGCCGACGCCGGTTACCTTGGATTGCAGCAGGAGCTTCCCGCGGACGCGGCCGTGGATATATTTTTTCTTGCGGATTTGCGGCCGGTTTTGCAGCGCTTCGGCAATCGCGGCTATCGCGCCTTACAACTCGAAGCCGGCATTCTCGGGGGCAAGCTGTACCTGGCGGCCTACGCCCAGCGGCTGGGCGCCACGGGGCTCACTTTCTTCGACGACGATGTGACTCGCTTCTTCTCTCCCCACGCTGAAGGCAAGAGCGCCATTTTCCTGGTGGCAGTTGGCCACAGCGCCAAAAGCAAATTCCAGGATCGGACCTGAGGTTTTTGCTGCATTGGTCACTGAGAATTTCTTGTAGCGTCGGAATCTTTATGGGGTTGCCATGGAGATTTTTTCTGAATGGTTGGTGGTTTTGCCAGACAAAACACATGTGGCTTCTTCCGAAGTTTGACGGTCGTTGCAGGATATCAAAGCATCCTGCTGGAAGCCCTAGAGTTGAACCTGCCTTCTCCCGTCTACTAAGCCGAAAACAACCGACCCAAAATGGGAAGTGGCCAATTGGAGGATCGGCCACTTCAATCGCGTGAACGGTATGTTGCAGATACGCCCGTGAGTAAGCCGCTATTTCGAAGGAATTAAGGACGGCCGGGCTTGCTCTCGGACTTAGGCTGCCGCTGCTGTTTCTGCTGCATCTGCTGCTGTTGTTGGACATGGCGCTGCTGGAGCTGCTGCGTCTGTTGCTGGTGGCGCTGCTCGACCTGTTGCTTTTTGGCTTCATTGGCATTTTGCTGGGCGAGGCGCTGGTGGTCTTGCTCCTGTTTTTGCTGGAGCTTCTGGAGCTGCTGGTTCTGGTTGTTATAGAGCTTCTGTTGCTGTTGCTGGTATTTCTGGTCCAACTTGGGAGTGCCGGTGTTGGGAGGAGCGGGCTTCTCGTAGGGCGCAATTTCCTTGGCGTGAGTGACAGGCGGACGGTTGGCATTCCTTCCCGCGTTTGGCGGACGATTGGTATTGCCATCGGGACGGGCAGCATTGTTATTGGCGCCGCGATTGGCTGGAGGTTCATAGCGTCCGCCCGCTTCCTTTGCGGGAACAACAGTGGAGCCGCTAAATGATCCGGGGCGTTGCGTCGCGGCGATGGGGGGCTTGCCGTGATTGACCGAGGCGCGCAATTCGTGATTGCCGCGCGCTTCCTGAACGTGCTGCGTTTGCGTGGTGACGGGAGGGGTATGGCGATTGCGAGAATAGGCTTCTTCTTGCGCGGAGGGCCGCTCGTTGATGCCGCCATTGCCTCCGTTGTAGCTTACGCGGTTTTCATTGCGATTGACGATGGTGGTGTTGTAGACGTTGTGGATTTCGGTTACGTTCACGTTATTCACGGAGCGGTTGTAGAAGAAGTGTCTGCCTTCCCAGCGGCCGCCTTCATAGCCGTGGCCGAAATAGCCGAATCCATAACTGATGCCGCCGTACCAGCCGACTTGCGGGCCCCAATAACCTTCATTGAAGAAATAGCCGCCGTCGCGCCATCCCCAGTAGCCGGGCGTCCAGAGGAAGCCAACTTCGGGGGCTTCGACCCAGGTTCCGGGAACCCAGTAATAGTCATCCCCATCGGCATCCCAAGCCCAGTAACCGGGGGTCCAGATAAAGCCGTCAACCGGACAGATGGGTTGTTCATAAACGGGAATAGGCGGCGGAGCGAAACCGATCGAAATGCCTATCCCGATTTGTGCGAACGATGCCGCAGAAACGGCCAGTAGAAACAGCGCGAGAAACAAGTAGCGAACAACGGAAATTGTGTGCATTGTTTGATTCCTTTCGACCGATTATCTTTCGCCAGCCAGGCTCGGTCTCTTCTCATGGGCTGGGCGGATGGGTGGACATAGCAATCATATTCTCGACCACAATTTCTATTTTGGATCCCGAGCGGTTGTCAGTTTACGCGAGACCTTCCGGTCTGAAATCTCGATCGAGCAATGCTAAGAAACTTCCCTAGTCGCATCTGTTCAAAATGGCACACAGGCGTTTACACCACCGATCAAGTACGGGCCTCTACGAATCTGTTCGCGTTCAAGTGGCTGGTTAGTCGTTTGTCAGGCATGTGGATTGCTTCCGGGTTCGCCGTCATCCGCTAAATTGGGGTTCGACGGAATCCACGACGGCTTGGACGTCGGTGGAGTTGACGAGTTTCCGCCGAAGGAATTCCGAAAGGTCCGGCGATTTCTCGTCGGCAGAGAACGCGAAGCGCAACTCCCGGGGATTGACTCGTCCAACAGGGACGGCGTTGAGAATGGGAGAGCAGTTCTCGCAGTCAGGCGGTTGCCGTCTTGGTGTGAATCACTGAAAGCTTCTGGCCGTAGATTTTTTTCAGGCTACGGATGATTTCTTCAGAAGGAAGTTCGCAGCAGCGTTCCGACTTGTTTAGATCGCCATGTGTGATGATGTCACCCATGGAAAGGACTCCTTGTGGCACGCCTTCTCTGCTGACAACAGGAAGACGGCGCACCTGTTTTTCCGCCATGGTCTGCAGGGCTTCATGAATTTCATCATCTGGTTTGCACGTGAATACCTTTTGTGTGGCGATCTCTCCGACGGTGAGCTCCCGCGCCAAACGGTTTCTGGTTCCCATGGCGATGCAGATATCCCGGTCAGTCACTATCCCGAGAAGTTTCCGGTCATTCCCGACGACCGGTAACATTCCGAAGTTGCGCACCCACAGAAGCTCGACGGCCGCACCCACATTGGTGTCCGCAGTACAACACAGGGCCGGTTGCGTCATGACGTCTCTCACTTTCATATTATTTCTCCTTCCCGCTCACCATATGCGGGTAGGAAAGCGGAGTCTGTTCCATTTGGAACAATTCGAATATTGCGTAAATCAAAGGGAAAGGTTTGCGAAAAAATCAGATTGACCCGCTATAGCCTCGTCCTGATCGCCCATTGAATACAAGCGATTGGGGCCAATGGTTCCATACGTGTCAGGCGTCTAGATCAATCCGAACCGTGAGCAGTTGAGTACCGAAGAAGCGGACTGCGGCAGCATTACTGGCGCTGCTCGGCAACTGATTCGCGAGCCATCGTTGGCGTTCGCGTGGATCATCGTCGGAAAGCAAGTGGGCTGTGCCGGTGTACCAGCGAGGCCGCAGCCCATCGCGCAGCTTCAGGCGCACGCGCGGATTACCCATAATATTGCGGACGTACCCAGCTTTCTGGCCGTGCTCCGCCACGATCCAAAACTGCCTAGCCACGAGTCCGTTGCCCACGGGCGTACGGCGCGGCTTTCCGGTCTTGCGGCCGGTCGTTTCCAAGAGCCCGTATCCTGGGGGGATTAGGCCGATCGCAAACAGAAACTTGATGGGCGGGTTGACCAGATATTTCTGAAGAAAATGGACAATGCGATGTTTCATTGTCTGGTGCTCATGGACGAGGATTATATCTTCACTTTGCGTGCAGGGGACCCAATTGAAGGCCAAGTGGACGATAAGTTTGAATGCATAGGTCGGATTAACTGAACATCCCGATTGATTTTGTGCTCGATTCCACTTCTCCGGTAACGGCGTTAGTTAGCAGGAACTCGGTGACGCGACCATTATCCGGGCGGCGTCCCGTATGGAACAGGTGAATGCACCAGCATGGGCGTATCATGAGCAAATGAGGCGAGAACTGCCTGTGACGTGTTGTACAGAGTGTGGCGGCGCTGGTTACAACATGAGGGTCGCAAACGGTCGTTGTTGCAAAACCAGCGGCGAAGAACGCTGCAGCGGCATTAACGCAATTGCCATCAAAACATTTGATTGGAGCGAATGTACGTGCTGTCGAGCCACCGGATATTACCGCAACAAGGAATGCCCGAACTGCAAAGGTGCCGGCTATCTATTCGTGGGCCTGAGGGATAAAGCAACGGTTTAAGCGCGCCACTTTCAAGCGGATCGGCGCAACGGATTGGCCTAGTCCTTCAAAATCTCCCTCTTGCCCTTGGAGAACAATGGCCTGCAGCGGGGCGCACCCTCCTGGCAGTTTCGTCTCTGAAGCCCACTGCTGCTATACGGGTATACTGGGTGACCAACTCCAGGAGGTTTCCATGAACCGTGTGATTCAAATGTTTCCACGCCTGGCTGTGTGCGGCGTACTTTCTCTCTGGGCTATAGTTTCGGGGGCCACATACGCAAACGCGGCGGACGAGGGTTTTGTTTCGCGCACCGCGGAGGTCGATGGCGTCAAACTGCATTACACGACGGGTGGCCACGGCACTCCGCTGATTTTGTTGCATGGCTATGCGGAGACTTCGCGGATGTGGACGCCGATCCTGCCGCTGCTCGGCGAGAAATTTACGGTGATTGCGCCGGACCTGCCGGGGATCGGGGATTCGGCGATTCCGGCGGACGGGCTGGACATGAAGAGTGCAGCGATTCGAATTCATGCGCTGGCGCGATCGCTGGGCGTGGAGAAAGCCAGAGTGGTCGGTCACGACATCGGTTTGATGGTGGCCTATGCGTACGCCGCGCAGTTTCCTGCGGAGGTGGAGAAGCTGGTGGTGATGGATGCGTTTCTTCCGGGAGTGGGCGGATGGGAGGCGGTGTACAACAACCCGGCGATCTGGCACTTCCGGTTTAACGGGGCGACGCCCGAAGCACTTGTGCAAGGACGCGAGCGCACGTACTTCGAGCACTTCTGGAACAACTTCGCGGCCGACAAAACACGCTCGATTCCGGAGGCCGACCGGAAAGCGTACACCGAGGCGTACGCGCGACCGGGAAGGATGAGGGCGGGCTGGGCGTATTTTGTTTCATTCCAACAGGCGGCGAAGGATTTCGCGGAACTGTCTCAAACCAAATTGAACATGCCGGTCCTGGCGATCGGGGGAGAGAAGTCCTTGGGAGAAGCACTGGCACAGCAGATGAAGCTGGTGGCTTCGGATGTGACCGTCGTCGTGCTCAAGAACACGGGACACTGGGTGCTTGAGGAAAATCCGAAGGAGACGACGGAGGCTTTGGTAAGGTTTCTCTGAGATTTGCGCCTACGGCATGCTGGGCTTGTGCCGCGCGCCAATCAAGCCGACTTTTTGCGTTTCAGCAATTGCAACTTTGTGCTGCCTGCATTCCAGGCAGGCGGGTCACTCGCAGGGAACGACTCCATGGAGGCTTCTTCAACGATGTCCAGCACTTCTTCCTGAGGAGGAAGCTCGTGCGGGTCCATCGGCGCCGGTGGTATCCCTTGAGGAGGCTCAGCCATAACAATCCCAATTCTACGCCTGCAGGCACCCGAAGTGATGCACTGGACGGGCCTTGACTTGCTTGGCAGCGCGCGCCGGTTTGACCGGGCATGAATCGGCGGCCTAAGATGGATTTTCACAAGCCAGCAATCACGGGAAAGTAGCTAAGAACGATGTTTGAGAACCTGACCGAGAAGCTGCAGCGCACGTTCAAGAATTTGCGCGGACAGGGCAAGCTCACCGATGAGCACCTGGACACCGCGCTGGCGGAGATTCGCGAAGCGTTGCTGGAAGGCGACGTAAACGTTGGCGTTGCGGACGAACTGCTTGCGAACATTCGCGCGAAGGCCATCGGCAGCGAAGTGATGCTGCAGCTTTCGCCGGACCAGCAGGTTGTCAAAGTGGTTCGCGACGAGCTGGCGGCGATGCTGGGCAAGCACGCCAAGCCGATCTTCGCTTCGCGGCCGCCTTCGGTGTGGATGATCGTCGGGCTACAAGGATCCGGCAAGACGACGACAACTGGAAAACTTGCGAAATGGCTTTCGCAACATGGGCACCGGCCGCTGGTGGTTTCGACGGACGTGTATCGTCCCGCGGCGCGAGAGCAACTGGCGCAAGTAGCGAAGGCGGTGGGGGCGGCGCTGTGGCCGGGCACGGGAACGGACAAGCCGCTGGAAATCGTGAAAGGCGCGATCAAGGAAGCGAAACTTTCCGCGAGCGATGTGGTGCTGGTGGACACCGCGGGGAGGCTGCACATCGACGATGATTTGATGAACGAGCTGAGCATGCTGAAGAAAGAATTGCAGCCCAGCGAGATGTTGTTCATCGCGGATTCGATGATCGGGCAGGATGCGGTGCGGTCGGCGGGCGAATTCCACAAACGGCTGGGGCTGACCGGAGTGATTCTGACGAAGCTGGACGGCGATGCGCGCGGGGGCGCGGCGCTGAGCATTGGCAAAGTTACGGGCGCACCGGTAAAATTCGTGGGGCTCGGTGAAAAATATGACGCGCTGGAGGGATTTTATCCGGAGAGGATTGTTTCGCGTGTGCTGGGTATGGGCGACCTCATGTCGCTCATCGAACGCGTGGAACAGACGGTCGACAAAAAAGCAGCGGCGGAACTCGAGCGCAAGCTTCGCAAGGAAGAATTCACGCTGGAGGATTTCCGGGATCAACTGAAGCAGATTCGAAAGATGGGACCGCTCGAAAAAATTGTGGACATGCTGCCGAAGATGGGGCCGCTGCAGAATCTTCCGAAGGATGCGAAGGTGGACGAGGGCCAGCTGACGCGCGTCGAGGCGATTATCAATTCGATGACCAACCAGGAGCGGCGCGATCACAACGTCATTGATGGCAAGCGGCGCAAGCGCATCGCTAAGGGGAGCGGCACCACCGTGCAGGACGTCAATACGGTCCTCAAGCAGTACCTGCAAATGCGGACGATGATGAAGCAGTACGGCAGCATGGCCGCGCGCGCCAAGCTGAAAGGCCTCGGGAAGCTCTCCGGGCTTTCGTGAGCGGAAAGTGATTCACTTCAGCGGCGGATAATACCTGGCGATTTGCAGTGCGAGTTTCTCCGGATCGAGGTCGGTGCGATTGCAAAGAATGATCACGGTTAGGCCGTCGGCTTCGGTGAAGCGCTCGATCACGGTGCGGAAACCCATGGTGCTTCCGGTGTGCCACATGCGCGCGTGCCTGCCGTTGGACGCACCCGGAACTGATTCGAATGGATCGAGGAACCAGCCGAAGCCGTAGGAGACGGGCTTGCCGGGATGGAGATTGTCGTCGTTGGGCTCGAGGGGCCATCGGGGATCGGAGCCGTCGTTGAGTTTGACCGGCGTTAGCGCGGGCTGAAATTCCTTTTCGCTGAGCAAGGAGTGATTGCGCAGGGCTTTGTCCCACTTGGCGAGGTCTTCGAGATTAGAATAGATGGCGCCATCGCCGAGAGTCGCGGAAGTGGAACTCTGGTCCATTTCCTTCAGTGAGCCGGATTCTTTGTGGTGGCCGAAGGCGCGATGCGCGACTTCGTTTTTTCCTTTTTGGAAAACGACAGTGTGATTCATTTTCAGCGGTGCGAAGATGCGCTGCTGGAGGAACTCGCCATACGATTTTCCGGAAGCCTTCGCGACAATGATTCCCAGGACAACATAGCCGGAATTGCTGTAGGACCAACTCGTTCCCGGCGCGAACTTTCCGTGCTCTTCCTGCTTCAACAATTTCAGGACTTCGTCATCTTGAATTTGTTTTTCCGCTGACCATAGCGGGCCCCTCCGTTTTTCAACGGCATCCATCAAATCTTCGTAGTCGGGGAGGCCGGAGGTATGGTTCAAGAGGTTTCGAACGGTGATGGACTTGCCGTAGGCGGGAAAATCGGGAAAAAGTTGCGAGAGCGTTTGGTCGTAGCGAAGTTTTCGGTCGTGGACGAGCAACATGATCGCCATGGCGGTGAATTGTTTGGTGAACGAAGCCAGGCGGAAATTGGTGCGAGCATCTATCTTCGCTTTCGAACGAAGATCGCGCACGCCTTCGGCTCGCTTGTAAGCATTTCTTCCGCCATATCGAATCAAGACAGCGAAACCGGGTTGGTCCGGCTTGACGAGCGAGCCGAATACAGACTCTTCCACGCTCTGCACGGGTTCTCGAGTCTGGCTCAGAAGCGCCGGGGCGTGAAGCAAGGTAAGAAACAATGTTGCAGCCGGGATCCAAGGAATTCTGTGCAGCATGCGCACCTCGAATCAGCGGCAGGAGCATATCATCCGGTGGGCGTTCGGCCGCTGCGCGCGCCCATGTGTGCTATAGGGGGCAGATTCCAGGCTGGCGATCTGCCAGGATGACTGCATAGCGGGCAATACATCGACTTCTACAAGAGTCCGTGTCGCTGTCTAGCATCCCTGACATTTCGGGAACGGAGAGTACATGAATCGAAATCTAAAACAAACAATATGGGTGTTGGCACTTGGAATCGCTTTCACAGGGCTCAGTACGACTAGTCTGACTGCCGCTGTTCCTGCACAACAGTACCCCGCACAGCAGGATCAGGATCGCAACCAGAACCGGGACCGCAACGACAATCAGAATGGAGACAGAGGGTACTTTCAGCAGGGCTTGCAGGACGGCGAGCACGATCGCCAGTTTGGCGGCAACCGTACGGATCACCAGCAGCCCAACAGCGGGAACGATGCCCGTGCCTATCTAGACGGCTACAGACAGGGCTTCCGAAACACTTCACCGGAGCAACAGACCTATCGAAGCCGAAGCGTTAATTACTTCGAACAGGGTTTGCGGGACGGCCAGCACGATCGTCAGTATGGAGGCAACCGCACGGATCACCAGCAGCCCAACAGCGGGAACGATGCCCGTGCCTACCGAGACGGCTACAAGCACGGCTTCCGGAACACTGCATACAACAATGAGCAGGACTATCGAAGCAGACGCGTTAATTACTTCGAGCGGGGTCTGCGGGACGGCCAGTACGATCGTCAGTATGGCGGCAGCCGCACGGATCACCAGCAACCCAACGACGCCAATGACGTTCGTGCCTACCGAGACGGCTACAAACACGGATATCGCAACATCGCCATGCGGTACAACTAATTCTTTTCACACCGCACGCTAAGAAGGCAAGATATCTATTAGACAGCAGGGCCTCCCACCAGATGATTTCTGGTGGGAAGGAGATTTCGCAACATCTTGGGAACAGGGTTGATCACGACCTGAACAGTACGCTGCCCGAAGGAGCGCGCTCCAGGAAAATGGCTGGGAGTTTCCGTTTGGCCGTTGCTCCCCGATGAAATTGATGTTCTAGCAAGGACTCAAGACCGCGATGAGAGTTTGATTGGCGCGGGGTGGCCTGGCAGGCTAGAATGGATGGGTTCAGGAGGAGTGATTAGTGCTAACGATTCGTTTGTCCAGGATTGGAAAGAAAAAGAAGCCCTTTTACCGCGTGGTGGTGATTGAGCGGACCCGGCCGCGGGATGGCCGCGTGAAAGAGGCGGTAGGAACGTATGATCCGCTGAAGAAGCCGGCGGAGATCAAGCTGGACGCGGAACGCGTCAAGTATTGGCTGGGCCAGGGAGCACAGCCGAGCGACACGGTGCGCAGTTTCCTCAAGCTTCAAAAGATCGCGTAGACCCAGCACCTTCCTCAAAATTGCTCGGCCGGTTGTGCCGGGCTGCCATTCCCAGGTGCCCATGAAGGAACTGGTAGAGATCATTGCGAAGGCGCTCGCGGACCATCCGGAGGAAGTGCGGGTGAAGTCCGGCGAGGGAGCACAGGTCACGGTGCTGGAGCTGCAAGTGCATCCGGAAGACTTGGGCAAAGTGATTGGAAGGCAGGGGCGGACGGCGAAGGCGATTCGAACGGTGCTTGGCGCGGCGGGGATCAAGGCGCGCAAGCGGTACACCCTGGAAATCCTCGAAGATTGACGGATTGACGTTTCACCCACCATTGCATTCAGAAACTCCACGATGGGTCCAGATGGCGCGCATTCTTCGCGCCCGGGGCAACAAGGGCGAAGTCGCCGCGGAACTGCTCACCGATTTTCCGGAACGGCTCACAGAATTGAAGGAAGTATTTGTCGGCCAAGCGGGAGGAAAGACTGAGCCGCGCCTAATGGCGCTGAAATCGTGTTGGCTGAGCCAGAATCATCGCGGGCAGATCGTTTTTCATTTCGAGGGAGTGAATTCGATCTCGGATGCGGAGAAATTTCGCGGGCTCGAGGTGTTGTTGCCGTTCGAGCAGCGGGTGACGCTTCCGGCGGGGCAATATTTTGTATCGGACCTGATTGGATGCTCCGTGTTCGAGACCCCCGTTTCCCCACCGGTCGCTTCTTCTTCACTTTGTTATATTGGCGAAACTCCAGCGCTAATTGGCACCGTGAATGACGTGCAGATTCCGGGCGAAGATATCCCTGGGACGCCGCTACTGGAAGTGGAAACTTCCAGCGGTGAGATTCTGATTCCTCTCGCAGCGGACATCTGCAGGAAGATTGACATCCCGGCGCGGCGCATTGAAGTCGTTCTATCTGAGGATCTTCGCGACCTCAACCGCAAGTAGCGTAATGGGTGTAGGCTGCTCTGATGTCTCCCGTCCTACGGACACTAATTTTCACGATATTCGCCCCAGGCTTTTGGACCGTGGCGATGCCGTACTGGCTAATACCGCGAGGCACGCGACCGGACCTGCGTGGCGTGGGAGCACTTGGCGGAGTGCTCGTTGCTGCCGGAATTGCGCTTTACTTCGCCTGTGCTTTCTGGGGATTCGCGCTTCGCGGCAAAGGCACGCCACTCCCAATGGATCCGCCAAAGAAACTGGTAGTGGAGGGGCCCTACCGGATTGTGCGAAACCCGATGTACTGGAGTGTTGCCTTGGTGATGCTCGGAGAAGCGGCTGTCTTTCGCTCGTTCGCACTGGTGGAGTTGGTTGCGACATTCGCCGTGGGCGTGAATGTGTTCGTCTTGCTTTACGAGGAGCCCACACTGCGGCGGAAATTCGGGGAGGAGTACGAGGCGTATTGCAAGCGTGTGCCGAGGTGGCTGCCACGATTCCGACGCTCGTAGGCAGGAAGCAACGTCGAATGACAGTTATTCCCGCGATTGGCTAAACTGGCTATAGATGCGATTTGACCTCATCACCATATTCCCGGAGTTCTTTGCCGGGCCGCTCGATCACGGAATCCTGCGGCGCGCGAGAGAGACGGGGCTCGTCGAAGTGAACGTGCAGGATCTGCGGGAGTTCACCAAGGATCGGCACCGGACCGTAGATGACCGGCCGTTTGGCGGCGGCGAGGGGATGGTGCTGAAGCCCGAACCGCTTTTTGAAGCGGTGGAGAAGTTTCTGGGGCAAAGCGTCGGAGATGCGGCGCAGAAAATTACGGGGGACCCGAAGACGGCGATCGTGCTGATGTCCGCGGGGGGAAAATTGTTCGATCAGAAGACCGCGCGACGCTACGCGCAGCTTGAGCGAATCATTTTCATTTGCGGACGGTATGAAGGCGTTGATGAGCGCGTGGCCGAGCATCTGTCTACGGAAGAAATTTCGATTGGAGACTTCGTTCTGAGTGGTGGCGAACTACCTGCAATGCTTGTGATTGATGCCGTGGCGCGGCTGATTCCCGGCGCGCTGGGAAATGAGGCGTCTTCACAGAATGAATCGTTCAGCGCGACGGAAGATTCGTCCGGGGACACCAGTCATCAGCCGCGAGCCACGGGGCAAGCGATTCTCGATTTCCCGCATTACACGCGACCGGCAGAGTATCGTGGCTGGAGCGTGCCGGAAGTGCTGATTGGCGGAAACCACACGGAAGTGGCGAAATGGCGGAAGGCCGCCGCTATCGAGAAAACGCGGCGCAATCGTCCCGATCTGGCCGGAAGGGAATAAAATAGGAGCTCCTGGAGTTGCTATTTCTGCCGAAGGAAGGTTACTCACTACCGGCGAGACCGAGATTGCTCTTACGCGCGCTGGGAAATGAGCGCTAATGCGAGGTTGGATGAACAACGAGTCGAGCGGCACGGGCTACGGGCTGCATAAGCCGATCGCTATTTATTACGAGCATCCGGACTGGTTCCGGCCGCTGTTTCAGCAGCTCGATGAACGGGGCGCGCACTGGGTAAAAGTCGACGTGCGGGATCATCACTATGAGGTTGCTTCGGCACAACAGGATTACTCGCTGCTTTTCAACCGGATGAGCCCTTCGGCGTGGCAGCGCGGGCTGGGCCACGCGATTTTTTATACGGTCAACTACCTCGCGCATCTTGAAGCGCAGGGTGTGCGGGTTGTGAATGGCTCGCGGTGCTTTCGCCACGAGATTTCAAAAGCGCTGCAGCTCACGAATCTGGAAAAACTCGGACTGCCTTATCCGAAGGCGCGGGTCATCAATCAACCATCGCAGGCGCTTGCGGCGGCAGAGGGGATCGGCTATCCGGTGTTGATTAAACCGAATATAGGCGGGAGCGGCGCGGGGATTGAACGATTCAATTCGAAAGAAGAGTTGAGCGCTGCCGTGGAAGCGAATCGCTTGTACTTTGGGATTGATTCCACGGCGCTGGTACAAGAAGCGTTCTCGGCGCGCGAAGGGATTATCGCTCGCGTCGAGGTGCTTGGCGGAAAATTTCTCTATGCGATCCAGATTCACATCACCGGTGAGAGTTACAACCTGTGTCCCGCGGACATCTGCCAGAATACGCGCGGTGAAGAGCTGACGCGCATCGCTTGCCCGGTGGACGCGCCGAAGAGCGGAATGAAGGTGGAGGGCTACGATCCGCCGCGAAGAGTAATTGAAGAAGTCGAAAGGATCGTGGAACTTGCGGGAGTGGAAGTGGGCGGGATCGAGTACGTAATTGACGACCGGACGGGTCGGCAGATGTATTACGACGTAAACGCTCTTTCGAATTTCGTGGCGGATCCCGTACGCGTAGTTGGGTTCAATCCATATGCGCGGCTGGCGGACTTTTTGATTTCGGAGGCGGAACGGCATGAAGCAAGTCGCGGCGAACGCGTGGCGACAAGCGGAGGGCCGCGATGAGATTCGGGTACTGGCTGCCGGTTTTCGGGGGGTGGCTGCGCAACGTCGAAAACGAAAAGATGGAGACGAGCTGGCCGTACGTGAAGAAGCTCGCGCAGCGCAGCGAACAAATTGGCTTCGACCTGACTCTGATTGCGGAGTTGAATCTCAACGACATCAAGGGCGTGGAAGCGCCGTCTCTGGATGCGTGGTCCACGGCAGCGGCGCTGGCTGCGGTGACGGAGCGAATTGAATTGATGGTGGCGGTGCGCCCAACCTTTCATCTGCCGGCGTTGCTGGCCAAACAGGCCGCGAACATCGACCACATCAGCAACGGGAGGCTGACGCTGAACGTGGTCTCTTCGTGGTGGGCGGACGAAGCGCGAAAGTATGGCGTGGAATTCGAACAGCACGACGACCGGTATGCACGCACCAGCGAATGGCTGGACATTCTGGACGGTGTGTGGAAGCAGGACCATTTTTCGTATTCGGGGAAGTATTACAGTGTGGAGGACAACGTTCTCGAGCCGAAGCCGGTTGCGAAACCGCGGCCGACACTTTATGCGGGGGGCGAATCCCCGGCCGCAAAAGAGCTAATCGCCGAGAAGTGCGATGCGTACCTGATGCATGGCGACCCGCCGGAGAACGTCGGGAAGAAAATCGCGGATTTGCGCGAGCGCCGAGCGAAACATAAGTTGCCTGCGTTGAAATTTGGAGTTGCCGGTTACGCGGTGGTTCGCGAGACGGAGCGCGAAGCACAGGATGAAGTCCGGCGAATCACGGACGTCCAACAATCTGCTGCGGGCTACGCGAACTACCAGCAATGGCTGGCAGGGACGCAACTAGAGCAGCGCGTTTCGCTCGAAGACTATTCGGTTTCGAATCGAGGCTTGCGGTCCGGTTTGGTCGGGACGGCGGAGCAGGTGGCCGAACGGGTCGCTCAGTTCGAAGCGGCTGGAGTTGACCTGGTACTACTGCAATTCAGCCCGCAACTGGAAGAAATGGAGCGATTTGCCCAGACGGTGATTCGCGCACGCGCTTCTTCCGCGGTGGCCCCGGCCTAGACGAAAGTTGGCACGTACTTGGTGTCCGCCCGGTCGGGAAGGACCAGGGACGCAGAGCAAATCCGCTAGGCAAAATGCGGCGATTTGTCTATAATTACAGATTGTCTCTGAAGAGTTGGCCCTGCCTGTGTGGGTCTAAAAGGAAACAGGAACATGAATCCGGTAATACGTAAATTACATGAAGCGCAACTGCGCAAAGACCTCCCCGAGTTTCGCCCGGGCGATACGGTGCGCGTGAACGTACGGCTCCAGGAAGGCGAGGGCGAAAAGGTGAAAGAGCGCCTGCAGGCCTTTGAGGGCGTGGTGATTTCGAAGAAGGGCCGGGCTTCCAGCGCGACCTTTACGGTGCGCCGGGTGAGCTTTGGCGTGGGTATCGAGCGCATTTTCCCGCTGCATTCGCCGACGATCAGCTCGATTGAGGTGGTCGGGAAGGGCAAAGTCCGCCGGGCGCGGCTGTATTACCTGCGCGATTTGAAGGGCAAGGCCGCTCGCATCAAGCGCGCGGATCGCGAAGAAGTGGCTGCTGTAGCAACCGCGGGTAGCGAAGCGAAGGCTTAAGCCCCATTTACAATTTCCTCGATTTTCACAAAAAGAGCCCCGGACATCCGAGGCTCTTTTCATTTTTAGGAGCGTTTGGCTAGGGTTGGACATTCGTGATGCCCTCGGCCCCGGGCTTGGGGAAATGTTTTTCGTACCAGGCGATGGAGCGGTCGATGGAATCGATGACGTGCTTGACTTCGCTGAGGCCGTGACCCTCGCGGGGATAGCGAACAAAAACCGTTTCGGTTCCAACGTCTTTGAGTCCGATGAAGAATTGCTCCGCTTCGGCGATGGGCACATCATTGTCATTCTCGCCGTGGAGAATCAACGTGGGCGTGTGCGCTGCGGCCACGTACTTCAGCGCGGAGCGATGCCACGCGATGTCCATCAGAGTTCCCTGGTGCAGGAACTGGCCGAATTCCATTTCTTCATACTGGTTGTAATAGGTCATGTAGTTGTAGCTTACGAGATTGACGATGCCCGCGGTCGGTATCGCGGCTTTGAACTGATTTGTCTGCGTGATCAGCCACTCGGTCAACTGGCCGCCGTAGCTGACGCCCTCGATGCCCAAGCGCTCACGATCAATCCATAGATTGCGGCGAACGGCCGCGCTTACACCGTACAAAACGTCCTGGGCTTCGTTGCCGTTCTGATCGCCGAAGACGGCGTCGGCGAATTTCTGGCCATAACCCGTGGAGCCGCGATAGTTCACGTTCAAGACGGCATATCCATGCGCTGCATAGACCTGGTTCTTGATGTTGAATGCGGGACCGTTTTGACCATGCGGGCCGCCGTGAATGTTGACAATGAGCGGATGCTTCGATGTGGCGGTCATGCCCAGCGGCTTGGTGAGAAATGCCTCAACTTCAAACTTGTTGTCGTTGCTGATGAAAGTGAAGGATTCGACTTCGGCAATCTGTTTTCCAGCGAGGAGTTGAGCATTCAAGTCGGTGAGCTTACGCGCTGTGCCATCTCCGGATTTGAGAAAGAGCTCAGTGGCATCCCGCGGCGAGGCAAAGCCGTAGGCCAGCGCGCCATCCTTGCTGAGTGACCAATTGGCAACAGACCCGGTCTCTTTCGCCGCGTATTCCGGCCTGCCGCCGGAAATCGGGAGACGCATCAAGTAGTTGCTACCGCGCTCCTGCACGGTGAAGTAGACGGAGCGGCTGTCCGGCGCCCATCGTGGCGTGCCCTGTCGGTTGTCCACGACCGCGCCGATTTCGCGTCGATCGCTGCCGTCCGCGTTCATCACCCAGACGTGGGTGTCCTCCATGGTCGTCTCACGATCGGTGAGGCCGCGCCGCGTCCCGCGATAGACGATGTGCTTACCGTCCGGAGACCAGAGAGGCTCGTACTCGTTATATTCCGTGGCGGTGAGGCGGCGAATGCTGCTGTCCGCGACACGCAGGGTGAAAAGGTCGTAGTTGAAGAACTCATCCTGATTGGGTTCGCGATTCGAAGCGAAGAGGATCTCTTTGCCGTCGGGAGACCAGTCGATGGAATGCTCGTCGGTATCGCCTTGTGTGAGTTGACGTACTTGCTTCGTTGCTACGTCAACGACAAAAATATGCAGCCGCTGGTTGTCGTTGAAGCGGGTCATGCCTTCGCCGGCGTCCGGCTTGTAGAGATAACGCGTGATGACCATGGGATCGCCGGAGGCTTCGGAAGCTTCTTTGCCGGGAGTGGAGGAGATAAACGCGAGCTGCTTGCCGTCGGGCGACCAAGTGAATTCCTTGCCGGTGCCGGGAAGGGGGCTGTTGGTTCCGTTCGTGGATGTGAGAAAGATGATGTCGGAGCCATCCGCGCGTGCGACAAAAAGACCGGACTTGTCTGCGATACTCCCTTCGAAAGCGAGCGACTTTCCATCGGGCGACCACAGCGGGCCGCCCGCGGCGTCCTTCTCGCCGCCGACGCGCGCGGATTTCTGTGTTCCCACATCCATGATCCAAAGCTGGCCGTAAGGGCGGCCAGGGCGGTCGCGCATTACGATCGTGTATGCGATGCGACGGGCGTCCGGCGAGAGCTCGGCTCTGCCAACGGATCGCAAGCGTGAAATATCACTGCTGACAAGACCCTGTGAGAGAGCGAACGGAGCAACCGAGAGCAGCCACAGCGCGAGAAATGCAGAGAAGCAGGCGCGAAGAAAAAAAGTCCAAAAACGGAATCGCATCGAATATCTCCTAAAATTCAGAAAGTCGTCCAGGTGCCCCGCCATGCTAGGCGTGGTGAGCAGTCCGGTCAACTTGTCTTCTTGCGCGGCTGGTCAACGAGGCGTGCGGAGACCTACGAAGATTTTCCGGCTCTGGAAACAGTTTCAGGCTTCGCACGTCTAGGAGAGGCGTTCCTGTTGACGCTCAACAGGAGTGGGCGTATGCTCCGGGAGTTCAACTAAAGGAGAAATTGATGGCTCCTCCGCGAGGCGAAGTGCTGCAAGGCACACTCGACCTGATTGTTCTGAAAACTCTTGAAGTGCTGGGACCGCTGCACGGCTACGGCATTGCGCAGCGCATCCAGCAGGTCTCGGAAGATCTGCTCCATCTCAACCAGGGCACGCTCTATCCGGCACTGTTGCGCCTGGAACAGCGGGGATGGATCTCCTCCAAATGGGGTTCATCGGAGAACAACCGCAAAGCCAAGTACTACACCCTGACGCGGACAGGCCGAAAACAATTGCTCGCCGAGACCGAAAGCTGGGAGCGAATGACGGCGCTGATGACGCGGCTGCTCGGCGGCGCGGAAGGGGCGTGAGATGAAGTGGCTGCGTACATTTACTTCGCGGTTGTACGGCTTTTTCAGCAAACAACGAATCGAACGCGATCTCGATGCCGAAGTTCAGTCGCATCTTGACATGCTGATTGCGGAAAATATTCGGCGCGGCATGACGCCAGAGGCGGCGCGCCATGCCGCAAAGCGCGAATTCGGCGGCGTGGAGCAAACCAAAGAAGAGTATCGCGAGCAGCGGGGCCTGCCGCTGCTCGACGGCTGGTTGCAGGATGTCCGATTTGCCGTCCGCATGTTGGGCAAGCGACCAGGACTTACTTTTGCTTCGGTGCTCACACTTGCGATTGGAATGGGTGCCAACACGGCGATCTTCACGGCGGTGCATTCAGTCCTGCTGCAAAACTTGCCGTTTCCCAAGGCGGATAGGCTTGCAATTGTTTGGTCGATCCTCGGCACTGAAGGTCGTGCTCCTGCATCGGGACCTGAGCTCGAATCTCTGCGTCAAAGAAGCCACCTGTTCGAGGAACTGGGCGCAATTTGGGCGCAGAGCGGAGCGCTAACGGGAGAACGCGAGCCCGAACAAGTGAGACTTGGGATGGTGACGGCCAACTTTCTCGGCATTCTTGGCACGAACCCGCAAATGGGACGGTTATTTGAGAAGGTCGAACAAGGATCGGGCGCGCCGCGGGTGATGATTATCAGCGATGGTCTCTGGCGCCGCCGTTTTGGTGCGGACCCTCGATGGATTGGACAGACGGTGCGGCTCAATGGCCAGTCCGTCACAATTGTTGGAGTTATGCCGCCAGGGTTCAGGATTATCTTTCCCGAAGGATCGAGCGTCCCCCCGGAGATGGATGCGTACATGCCGTTTCGCTCCAATCTAGCCAGCGCTCCGGCGGATCAAAGTTATTTGCGTGTGATTGGCCGTCTGCGCGACGGCGTGACCATTGTGCAGGCGCAGCAGGAAATGGATACGCTCGCCGGACAGATTCGCGCCGAATACAATACTTTCACCGATCCGCCGCTCACGCTCCAGGTTGTCCCGCTTCAAGGGGACGTGGTTCGAAACATCCGTCCGGCGCTACTCGCGCTCTTTGGGGGAGCCGGTCTCGTGCTGCTCATTGCCTGCGTGAATGTTGCCAACCTCCTGCTGGTGCGCACGAATGAACGCACGCTGGAGATGGCGCTGCGAACGGCGCTGGGCGCAGGGCGCGGCCGATTGATCCGGCAACTCCTCACGGAAAGCGTATTGGTGTCCTGTTGTGGCGCTGTGGCAGCGCTGAGCTTCGGCTGGTTTGCGCTAAGACTGGTCCTAGCCATGCAGCCGAAAGAGATGGAGCGATTCTCCGCGATTCAGATGAATCCCCCGGTGTTTGCGTTCACCTTTTCCGTTGCCATTGTTGCCGGTGTGCTTTTTGGACTCGCGCCCGCATTCGGCACACGAAAATTGGATCTCACCCGCTCGCTAAAGGACTCACGACAGACGGGAACGAAGAACGGACGCCGCCAGGGCAATCTGCTGGTGATTTCCGAGGTAGCGCTTGGTTTCGTCCTCCTGATCGGAGCAGGCTTGATGCTGCGGACTTTTGTGAAACTTTTGCAGGTGAACCCCGGGTTTGAGGCCACCCACGTGCTTACGTTTCGCGTATCCGTGGCGTCGGTGAAGTACCACACCGACGGCGCAGCGATCCAGTTCTTCCGCAAGCTCAAAGAAAATCTTTCGCAATTGCCGGGCGTCGAAGCGGCCGGCGTGATTTCACATCTGCCGTTCGATGACACACTTCCGAACTGGTACGGCTTCTATTGGCGGGAAGACGCTTCGAAACATGAGCAGAATACGACGATGGCGGATTTCCGATCGAGTCTCCCTGGCTACTTCAAGAGCATGGGCGTCACTTTTGTGTCCGGCCGCGATTTCGAGGATCACGACGTGGCGGAAAATCTTCATCTTGCGGTTATTGACGACACCGTAGCGCAAGAAGCCTGGCCCGGGCAGGAGGCCGTCGGAAAACTGATCAATATTGAGAACGGAGATTTTGTACGCGACACCGCGCAAGTCATCGGCGTCGTGAAACACCTGCAATATCACACGCTGACGAGTCAAGTGCGCGGACAAATTTACCTGCTCTATGCCCAGGCGATTCGCGCGCACATGGCGGTCACCGTGAAGTCGAGTGCCAACACGCAAACGTTGCTGCCCCTCATTCGTCAGCAGGTCGCTGCACTGGACAAGGACCTGCCCATCTATCACGTTCAGCCCATGATGGACTACGTGGAATCGGCCCGCAGGCAAACGCGGTTCGTGACCTTGCTTGCCGGCATCATGGGGGGAATCGCCCTGTTGCTTGCGTGCATAGGGATTTACGCCGTCACTATGTATTCCGTGCTGCAGCGCATGCGCGAGATCGGCGTTCGAACCGCTTTGGGCGCCGCCCCGCGGCAACTTTTCGCGCTGGTCTTGCGCCAGAGCATGCTCCCCATCGCGCTGGGCCTTTTGGCCGGTCTGGTTCTGTCGTTGCTGCTTACACCCTTTCTTTCCAGTTTGCTGTTCGGCGTGCGTCCCACCGATATCCCGACCTTCGTTATAGGCGCCCTGATTCTATCCACCGCAGGTTTGATTGCGTGTCTGCTGCCCGCGCGGCGGGCGACGCGGGTCGATCCCATGATCGCTCTGCGTTACGAGTGAATCTGGACCCAAAACTGGCAGCGGAGGTCACGATGGAGGGTTGGCGAGTCGCGGTGAATCGGATTCGAGGGCTCTTTGCGAAAAGAAACAGGGAAAAAGAATTAGACGCCGAGCTGCGCGCGCACTTGGAGCTGCTTACGGAAGAAAATATTCGCCAGGGCATGAGCCCCGAAGAAGCGCGCTACGCTGCGCACCGTGAATTTGGCGGCGTCGAGCAAACCAAAGAACACTACCGGGCTCAACGAGGCCTGCCGTTTCTTGACGCGCTCTTGCAAGACTTGCGCTTCGCATTGCGCCTGCTCGCAAAATCTCCCGGGTTCGCTCTGGTTGTTGTGCTCACGCTGGCCGTTGGAGTCGGCGCAACCTCCGCGGTCTTCAGCGTGGTGGATCGCCTTCTTTTTCGCAGCCTTCCGTATCCCCAGGACAACCGCTTGGTCAGCTTTGGCGATAAGGCGCCGTTCGAAGCGATTGAGTTCGTGCTTGGCCCGGATTACGTCGATTGGCGCAGAGAGCAGACCCCTTTTGAGTCCGTGACATCGTTTGTTCCCGGCGGGGCGGATTGCGATCTCACCGAACAGAATCCCGTCCGGCTGAAATGCGCGCTGGTCGAATCGACATTCCTGCCGACGTTCGGCATCAAGCCCCTCCTTGGCCGGAATTTCACGCCCGACGAGGACCGCCCCAACGCACCTCGTGTGGCCCTTATTTCCTACGGCCTTTGGCGTTCGCGCTTCGCCGGCGATCCGAACCTCCCCGGCCGCGCGATTTCACTCGATGGGCGGCCCACCATCGTCGTTGGCATTCTCCCGACGCAATTCGAAATGCCGAACCTCGGCCACGACGATATTCTGCTTCCGTCGGCTCTCGATGGATCGACGGATCGCGGCCCGGAGGCCCGGCAGATTATCTTGAGAGCCTTCGCGCGGCTCAAGCCGGGGATCTCCATCACGCAAGCAGCAGCAGCGATGGAGCCGCTCTTCCAGAAGTCGCTTGATTACGTTCCACCGCAGTTTCGCCACGAGGTGTCCTTCCGCGTGCGCTCGCTCCGCGACCGGCAGATACAGGATGCCCGCGTCGCGTCGTGGGTTCTTCTGGGGTCCGTCTTCGCCGTACTGCTCGTCGCGTGCACGAACGTCGCGAACCTGCTCCTCGCTCGAGCCACCAACCGGGTACGCGAGTTGGCCGTTCGCACGGCTCTGGGGGCGGGGCGCGGACGCCTGATTCGCCAGGCACTTACGGAGAGTTTGCTACTGGGACTGTTGGGGGGCCTTGGGGGATGCTGGTTAGCCTATTTCCTGTTGCGCCTCTTCATCTCCATCGCGCCGGAAGGCATTCCGCGGCTGGAACAAGCGACGATCGACGTTCGCGTCTTGCTGTTCGCACTCACCATATCGCTGGTGTCAGGCATTCTTTTCGGGCTTGCCCCCGCGCTCCGCCGACCTACGCCCGAATTGCTCACTGGAAAGGAGAACCGCGCGACATCGCATGATTTGCTTCGCCAGTCACTCGTCACGGCGCAGATTGCAGTCTCATTGATATTGCTTGCCGGGGCGGGGTTACTCTTGCGCAGCCTCTGGAAACTGGAAACCGTTTCGCTAGGCATGGACACGCAACATGTCATCTCGGCGAAAATCGATCTCGTCGAATATCGCTATCCCGACGCCACGAAGCAGTTGGCTTTCTTCAATCAGGTGGAGGCGCGGTTGAGGCAAGCGCCGGGGATTACGCGGCTGGCCGTGTGCGACACGCTGCCTCCTTCCGGCGGCATGCAGGCTACGTTTTTGTCTTCCATCGGAATCCCTGGCCACACGAAATTCAGTGAAGGGACGGGCGGAATGATAGGCTACCGTTACGTCACTCCTGGTTATTTTCCTGCCCTTGGTATTCCGATTCTGCGCGGTCGCGGCTTTAGCGAGGAAGACCGGTCACCTGCTGAGAAACCCGTGATTCTCAGCGAGGCCCTCGCGAAGAGGCTTTTTACAAATGGAGAAGACCCCCTAGGCAAATCCTTCCGTTTTGCATCACAGGGCACCTGGCGCACCATCGTCGGCATTGCCGGAGATGTAAAGAATAACGGCCTCGCTGCGCCCGCGGATCCAGAGTTCTACCTTCCCTGGAAAAATGAGATTGACGGCTACTTCCGGTCCGCTCACGTAATCATTCAGAGTGCGATCAATCCAGAGGCGATTGCGAAGTGGATTCGTTCGGAAGCCGCAGCCGTCGATCCGACGGTGCCGGTGGTAATCGAGGGCATGAATACGCGCGTCGGCAAACTGACGCAGCGTCCGCGCTTCAATGCGGTCCTCTTGTCTTTGTTCGCGGGTATGGGCGTCTTGCTCGCGGCGATCGGCATCTATGGGGTCGTTGGCTTCCTTGTGGAGCAGCAGACGCGCGAGATCGGCGTGCGAATGGCGCTGGGCGCCACTCCGCAGAGCATATTGAAGATGATTCTCTCCAATATCGCCCGTTGGACGATTGGCGGCGCGGCCCTGGGTCTCCTGGGAGCGTGGCTCTGCGCGCGCCTCCTCGAGTCTTTGCTGTTCCAAGTGCACGCTCACGACCCGTATCTTCTCAGCCTCGCTCTCTTGATTCTCCTCGGAGTGGCGTTCTTTGCCGCCTGGATTCCCGCACGGCGGGCCATGCGCGTTGATCCGATAATTGCACTGCGTTACGAGTGATCGGCACATTTCACACCATTAAATTGCAGTGATTTTCACAGGACAGCCGCGATAAGTCCTGAGTTGGGCTCGCTTCCACGTGCTAGAATTCCCCACCAATGAGCCGACTCTGCTCTTCCCGTTTCGAGCGAGCCGCGCGCAAACTGGGCTGGATGCGCATTGCCGGCATTGACGAGGCCGGCCGCGGTGCGCTGTTTGGTCCGGTAGTTGCCGCCGCGGTGATTCTTAATCCGAAGCGGCGGATTGTCGGCCTTGACGATTCGAAAAAACTGGCCCCGGAGCGCCGCACCGAACTGGCCGCACGGATTCGCGAACATGCACTGGCTTGGGCGGTCGCCGAGGTAGATGCACAGCGGATCGATGCATGGAATATTTATCAGGCTAGCCGGCAGGCGATGACCGCAGCGCTTCAGCAACTCGCCACCACGCCCGATTACTTGCTGATTGACGCCATGCAACTGGATGTTTTGATCGAGCAGAAGTCCCTCATCAAAGGTGACGCACGAAGCATTTCCATTGCGGCAGCTTCCATCCTCGCAAAAACGCATCGTGACGCACGCATGGAAGAGTGGGACATCATCTACCCGCAATATGGTCTCGCGCGCCACAAAGGCTATGCCACGCCCGATCATCTCGAAGCGTTGCGCCAGCATGGTCCCTCGCCATTGCACCGCTATTCGTTCGCGCCGGTGCGCGAATCCGGTTGTTGGGCCGCGGGCGCGACGCAAGCGCCGCTTCCGCTTGAGATTTAGCTTGTAGTCAGTCGTCCCTGTGAGTTCGCAGAGGAACTGCATTGGCAACCAAAGCCGAGTGTTGACTCAGAGTGCGCCAGCCTTGCCCAATAGCTCCTTCATTCCAGCGAAACTCTGGCGAGAAGACTCCTCTGCAGTGCCCCCACCCTTCCAATGCGTTTCGAGGCTCATCGTTCCGCGGTAGCCCGCCTGCGCCAGCGCGCGAAACTGGCCGATGTAGTCGATAATTCCGCGGCCCATGGCGGCCCACTCGTACGTTCCGTCCTCCTTGCGCACGGCGTCTTTGCAATGCACGTGTCCAATGCGTTCTTTGGGAAGCTTCTGAAACCCATCCGGAAAAGCAGTCTCACCTCGATAGGCCGCATTACCAGGGTCCCAGTTGAGCAGGAAGTTGGGTGACTGGACGGCGGCCAATGTGCGCGCAGCCTCCGCGCCTGTGGCCGTGTTGCAGGCAAACTCGTTTTCGAGCAGTAGGATGATGCCTTTCTTGTTTGCATCTTCAGCGGTCTTCCGAAGCACGTCATTCATTGCCGAGAGATAGGGGGCCGGGTCGTCAAGCCGCCAGAAATCAAAACACCTGATCCGATTCGTTCCCAAGGCTTTGCCGATGGCAACAGCGCGCTCAAGAACCTCTGCCTGTTTTTCGAACGCATAATCTGCCCCAAACTGGGGCGCAGCTGGACTGTATTTTGACTTTGGGGCCCCCGGCCAGTCGGTTTTGAAGAGTGGGCTGGCGATGTCCGTCACCCGGAGACCGTATTTCTGCAATAACTTTTGGGTTTCCGCGATTTCTTTCTGATCCAAGCTGATAATGTTCTTGTTCCAAAGTGTCCTCATCTCTACGAATCCCAGACCAAACTCTTCCGAGGCAATTTCCAACGCGTGGCCCAGATCCTGACTGATTTCATCGGTGATGACAGAAAGCTTGAAACGGCTGTTCAGAGCTGGAGAGAGGAAGGCTTGCGGGTTCCCCTGTGAAGCTAGCGAAACAGCGGCTGCCCCGCCAAGGTTAGTAAGAAACTTACGACGAGATGGAGACTCGGGCATGCGGCATTCTCCTGTAGGCCGGATTTAAACTATTTTCCGATGGTATCACTACTGCTGAGGGCTCCGGCCTGTGGAGTGTCTAAAACCAGGGAGCGCATGGGAAAATCACTTCCTGCCCCGCTTCGACGGACCTTCGAGGTCGAATGCCCTGGCGGGAATGGGGATAACTGCCTGCTCACACTAGACTTTGCGTTCATTGACTTGGCTTTTTCCCGCCTGTTAGCGTAGCGGAGTAGCGTTGCGGCTCAGCAGATTACCGCAGCAATTCGAGGAGATCGTCTGGGGCAGACTCCGAGGGAGGATTGTCCCTGTACGCGCATGGCCTTTAACAAGAGCAAAAACGTCGAAGCGGCACAAAAGCTGCTGAACCAGGGCAAAGTGGCCCAGGCTATCGCCGAATACCAGCAAATCTTGAAGTACGAGCCGCGCGATCAGGTCACGCTCATGACCATCGGCGAGCTGTACATCCGCCAGGGCGAAACCTTTCAGGCTATCGATTATTTCGAACGACTTGCGCAGATTTTTGTTGGAGATGGTTTTCTCACGAAGGCCATCGCCGTTTACAAACGGATCGCCAAGCTGGCGCCCGAGGAAATCCGACCGCTCGAAAAGCTTGCCGACCTCTATGTTCAGCAAGGCGTAATGAGTGAAGCCCGCCCCTTGTTCCTGCAGCTCGCCGAAATTCACCTTAAGAACAACCGACAGCCGGAAGCCATCAGCCTGCTCAAGAAACTTCTCCTGGCCGAGCCCGATAACCTTCGCATTCAGATACGGCTCGCCGATCTTTATCAGGCCATGGGCCAGACCAAAGAGGCCCTGGACTCGTACATCTCTGCGTCCCAGCGCGCCCTGGCCCGTGGCGACCAGGCGGAGAGCGAAAAGCTCGCCGACAAAGCGCTAAAGCTTGAGCCGAACAATTTTGCCGCTCTCATCGTCAAGGCGCGTTCGTACTTATCCCAGGGGAATGCAGCCAAGGCTGCGGAACTCCTTGAAGAAGTCCCTGGTCTCGAGAAAGGCGGCGAGCAGACCGAGTTCCTCCTCGATCTCTACGTCAAGAGCGCCAACTGGGGGAAAGCCACATCCCTCGCGCTCCGCGTGTTTGAGGCCGACGAGAAGAATTTCGGGCCGATGCAAAAAACCGTGGAGGCTTTGCTGGGAGCAGGACAGGGCGAAAAGGCGATGGCCATCCTGGAGAAGTCGCGATTTCCCATGATCGACGCCGGCGAACATGAGGTGATCGGGAAACTCCTGAACGAACTCGCCGCGGGACTGCCCGGTCATATCGAGCCGCTTGAGTGGCTCGTCGAGCTGTACGGGCGCACGAGCGATTCTTTCCGGCTGCCCGATGCCCTCGCGCACCTCGGCGACGCTCTCAGCACGGATGGCCAGCTGGAGCGGGCCAAGCAAATATTCGAGCAACTCGTCGATCGCGAACCGGAGAGTGACTCGGCCAAGCGCAAGCTCAATCACGTCTTGCGCAAGCTGGGCTTGATCTCAGCCGAAGACGAACCTGAAGCCCCCGAAGAAAACCTGCAGGCCGAGATTCCCCAGGCGCCTGCTCCGAAATTACCCTCCGCGGAGGAAGAGCCCGCTCCGGAAGTCCCAGTAAGGAAGGTAGAAGCACGCAGCGAGCCCGCGCTTGACGAAGAGACGCAAAAATTTATCGCACAATCGCTCACGGACGTTGACCTCTTCGCGAGCTACGGCCTGACGCAGAAAGCGATCGGATTGCTCGAAGCGATTCTCCGCCGCGCGCCACGCCACACGCCGACTCTCGAGAAGCTGCTCGATTTTGTGCTTGGCGCGGGCGATGATCGGCGGACCGCCGAACTCGCCGCGCAGCTGGAACAAATCCATCACGAGGGGGGCGACCCGCGGAGTTCCGAACGATTCGGGGAATTGCGCCGCCGCTTTCAGCGCGCGGCGGGCCTCACGGATGAAGAGCTGGCGATTTCCACTTCTGGGCCAAAGGCTGGCGTCAGGGAAGCTCACACCTCGGATACCCACGACACTACAATTCCGGAAGTAAGCGCCGAGCCCGCACCGAAGCCTGCCGCTCCCGTCGAAGAAGTGAAGCCCGGGCCGGCTGAGGCAAGCGTCGCCAAAACAGCCCCCGAAGTCAAGAAGCCGAGGGTTAAGCAAGCCGAACCGAAAGAAGAAAAGGAAGAGGTCCACGAAGTTGATCTGTCGGATGAATGGGCGACCCTGCTCGAGGAGTCGCGTGGCGGCGAGGCCACCGTTGAAACGCCGGCCGCGCCACCGGCGAAGCCGTCTCGTACGCCGGCGCCGCCAGCGGAACCGGGAGCCATCGAAGAGTTTCAGATTGGCGAGGAACCTTCCTTCGTTTTGCCAGAAGAAGCCCCCGCTGCCGCAACGAAGGCAAATCCTTTCGCTGAAATCTCCGCGGAGCTTCCTGCGACGGACGAGGCGAAAAAACCTCCGGCGCCCGAAGGTCCGAAAAAGCCCGCAAAGGCGCCCGAGCCGGAATTTGAGTTGGAGCAAGATTTCGAGCTCGTGCTGGATCCCGAGCCTCTCGTTCCTGCCTACGACCAGAAGCCTCCCGAGACTCCAATCGCGCCGCCGCAGCGCGAACCCGTGGCCCAGAACGCTTCTCCCGCGCCGCCTGCGGGCAGTGGATTCGAATCCGATCAATTCCTTGCAGACCTCGCCAATGAAATTGATGGACTTGAATTGGACAAGCTTTCGCCGGCCTTTTCGGGATCAATGCCAGGCACGCCGTCTCACGCTCCCACAGCGCGAGATTCCGCTCCTACTCCTCCGATGTCCACCGGCCCGCTCAAGGAAGTATTCGATGAATTTCGCGCGGAGCTCGGTGAAATGGGCGCCGAGGAAGAAGATCTCGAGACCCATTACAACCTGGGGATCGCCTTCCGGGAAATGGGCTTGTTAGAAGAGGCCATCAGCGAGTTCCAAAAAGTCGCAAAGGCCACGGACCGCGGACGCGCTTTCCCTTACGTCATGCAATGCTGCACACTCCTCGGTCTCGCGTTTATGGAAAAAGGCCAGCCGGGCATCGCCGCCATCTGGTACGAACGCGCCTTAAGAACTCCCGGCAATGATCCGGAAAGCACGCTCGCCTTGCGGTATGATTTAGGCGTGGCACAGGAAACGGCGGGCGAGCAGGATGCGGCGCTAAAGAGTTTTTCCCAGGTCTACGCGATGAACATCGACTACCGCGACGTGGCCGAGCGCATCGCTGCTCTTCAGAAGCCTACCCGCTAATCCGGATTTCTTCCTGGCCCGACGGGACTCCTCTCATAAATGAGCCGTATTTATCGCGCATTGCTGGTAGTGCTTGCGTTCGAGATGGGCGCGCTGCTCCTCTATCTGCCGTGGTCGGGCTATTGGGAGCAGAACTATTTTCTCAGCCATTTTCCTTCGCTCATGCCCATCGTGCTTCATCCGTCTTTCCGCGGAGTGGTGAGCGGAGTCGGCGTGCTCGATATCCTGATTGCCTTCGGCTGGATTGGCGCGCAGCCTGGTCCCCATCGTGTCCCGCCTCAGTAAGTCAAATCGTGTGCCGATTCTCTGCTACGTTACGGATCGGCAGACTCTTTCGAGAGCCAATGAACCAGATGGGCACGAAGCCCTGTTGCACAAGATCAAGGAGGCCACGGCTGCGGGTATCGACTGGATTCAGATACGCGAAAAAGATCTTTCCGGTAAGGAGTGCGCCGCGCTGACGAGCGCAGCGATCGAGCGCGCAGCAATACTATCAACAAGCAGGCAGGGTAGGGCTCGCATTATCGTAAACGATCGGCTGGAAGTTGCGCTTTCGCAGGCCGCTGGCGGCGTCCATCTTGGTGAGAGCAGTTTGCCCGTTGAGGAGGCTCGGAAGCTCGGGGATTCCCGAATTCGTTCGCAAGATTTCCTGATTGGTGTCTCGTGTCATTCCGTGGAAGCAGCGAGAGCTGCAGCCAGGGGCGGCGCAAACTACATCTTTTTCGGTCCCGTTTTTGCTACCCCTTCGAAAGCTGCCTTCGGGGCACCGCAGGGGCTTGCGAGGCTCGCCGATGTTTGCCGCGCCGTCTCGCTGCCCGTGATTGCCATCGGTGGGATCACTCTGGAGTACGTGGCTCTCTGCCTATCCGCCGGAGCTTCAGGGATTGCGGCGATCCGCCTTTTCCAGGACGCCCAAGACCTCGTGTCTCTCGTCAAAACATTACGAACACAGAAAGTTTGATCAGCGCTCCATTAACCGCCGGAGCAGGCGGATTTGGCCGGCGTGATAGATGTCGTGGAACGCCATGCCGTAAAACTGCGGCATGAGTTTTGTCCCACGTGATGTGCGCAGCACTTGCCCCACTGCTGCCCGCAAGGCCCGATGTTCGCGCTCGAGCAACTTTTTATCCGCGGCCCATGCCGCCTCGTGGAGCTTGCCCTTTTCGGGACGCAAGAAAAAATTGCTCCCTTTCAGCGGAAACGAGCCGCGTTTGCCGCCTTCGATCCTCCGTCGCAGCGCGTATTTCCAGTACGCGGCATGCAGCATCACTTCCCAGATATTGTGGCGGCCCGAACCAGGGCGCCAGGCTGCCTGCCGCGCCGTCACACCCTTTAGGGATTGTCTGAGATTTGGGCCATGCCAGGTCTTCTTTTCGTACGCTTCATCCAGGAGTGCGAGCAGGAGCTGCTTGGAATTCAACGCGGCCACCTCTGCAACGAAATTGGAATTAACGCAATCTTCGGAAAGAATCGCGTTCTCAAACGTGTGTGTCAACGCACTTTAGAAGTTTCAGTAACCCGCAGTTAAGGGTTCGTCTTTGCCGCGTCGTTCAGAATCATTGCCAGCCGAACTCCGGCTTGCGCCAGACTGATTTCCACTATTTCTCCCGCCCTGTTTTGATAAGCCTCGCCGATGGCAAGGTGTTTCTCGAACATGCGTTTTGCCATGCGGTTGTTCTCAGCGCAGCTCTTCAGTTTCAAGTCCGGTTCGATCCCGATTTTTTCCGGGAAAGCGCCGTAGACCCCCGCCTCCGCCCGCTCGTGGCTCTCCCATGCCCAGCGCTCTACCTGGATGTCCGCTGCCTCCCAGTCGGCACTCTTCTTGCGAAATTTTTCGTCCAGCTCGTCGGCGTAACGCCGGGGGTTGGAGATTTCCATGTCACGTTCCACGATTTCCGTGTCCCAGACTTGATGAAGATTAGGGGAATACTCATCCCGTTCCGGATGAACGGGATTGCGCAGTGGATTATGGTGAAAGTATGTCACCGGGACGCAGTTTCCCCCGTTGTCGGCATTGTTTGCTGCGTGTAGCGGCTGATGCATGTCGCCGACGAAGTGGATCAAGTACCGTATCGCCTCGGCGCGCTTCAGCGGGTCGGCAGACTTATCCTTCAAGATGGCGCGTTGTTGCTCGATCGCGCGCGTCACACAGCCATCGCTGCCGCAGTACTCGTTCAGCGAGCCCTGATGCTTCCCCAGTGGAATATCAATGTAATGCCATGGACCGTTGTTGCGTTCATTGCGCACATCATCCGGCCATGTGGACGCTTCCACCATCAAATCCATCGTCGCGTTGCCGCACCAGCGCTTGAGCTTCGAGTCGACGGGATTATCGGCGAGGATTTTCTGCACCATCTCCCGCGCTTCCGCAGTGAGGCGTTTTTCCGCGATCAAAGCTACCGTCTGGTGACCCTTGCAGCCCCAGGCATGACCGGAAGGAGCCGACACTGTCAGCAGGGACAATGCGCCTATCAACAAAAGAGTTCTGCGATTCATTCGAGTCCCCTCAGGAATCAGGCTCCCATGAACTGCGGGAGTCGCCCCCGAAAAAGATAGACGTCCAACAGGTATGCAGAGGTTTCAGGCGCTCAGCCAGCGCCCGATGGGCTTCCACGATTCCGTGTGATCGCAGATCACTCGCAGCGCGGCCGTGATGGGAATCGCCAGTACCAGTCCCATGCCGCCCCAAACCCAGCCCCAGAACAGCAGTGCGATGGTGATGGCCACGGCATTCAATCGGACTCGGCGGCCCACCAACTGCGGCGCAACAAAATTCAACGCCACGATGTGGATCGCCGTCAAGACCACCGCGAGCCCTACGAAATGACCCACGGTATTCCATTTTGCGAGTCCGATCATGAAAGCCGGGAGCCACGCCATGACCGCGCCAATGTAGGGCACCATGTTCAATAATCCCGAAACGATGCCCGTCAGGATCGGGTAATCGAGATCCTGGATCCAGAAGAACAAGCTGCTCGCGGCGATCACCATCAGGGCAACCAGCGTCATACCGATCAGGTAGTCGCGCAAAACGTCGCGCAAGTCTTCGAGCGTCTCCTTGACCTGCGTGCGCCGCGACACCGGAAATAGCTGCAGCGTTCCATGCCACACTTCGCGCTTTCCCGCCAGCATAAAAAAAACCAGGAAGGGCATGAAAGTAACTTCCAAAAGCAGGGCGTACAGGGATCCAATGCCACGCATGATCAACGTGCGCACGATTCCACTATCCGCGCGTGCCACTGGAGGAGAAGAGGCGCCTTGCCCTGGCGTTACCTGAGAAACCTGCACTTCGATACCTTTGATCTTGCCCTCCACCGCCACCGCAGCTTGCCGCAATACACTGCTGTACCTCGGCCAGTTCGAAGCGAAGTCCTCGGTGCGGGTCCACAATCCATAGCCCGCCGCAACCAGCACGGCAATCAGGATGAGCACCATGATCATGGCGCCGACCGTCCTGGGCACCCGCCATTTCTCCAGAAATTCCACCGCAGGGTCCAGGAAGTAGGCCAGCAGGATCGAGAGCAACAGCGTGATCACCACACCGGCCGCGTAATAGAAGAACAACAGGATGATTGCGGCGGCTAGAACGCGCATGCTGAAGTTTGAACTGGTAAAGCGGACGACGGATGGTGGTGTTTGCGTGGCGGACACGAGCAACTCCGTTTCAACAAGTTAACACATCCGCATAGACTGTCGAAGGCGTCCTGCGTTTTTGTTTCGAGGCCGGAGACCGAAGGATCCGTTCAGGGGCTTTTTTCCCCGTTTTCGTTGCTGCAAAGGACATCTTTGCCGTTGCACCGGAAAGTTGCGGAGTTCCCGTGTGTTAAGCTTTTTCCGGGTCGTCCAGGAAAATCGGCCGCCCCAACGCGCACGGGAGATACGCCGGCTCTTCTCCATGGCCAAAGAACTCTTCGGAACCGATGGTATTCGCGGCGTCCCGGGTACGCCTCCGCTGGACGACGCCACGCTCTTTGCTACCGGCCGCTCTTTGGGCGCCTATCTGAATCGCGAGCACGGCAAAGCTCATGTCCTGATCGGCATGGACACGCGCGAGTCCGGCCCGCACATTGCCAGTCTTCTCGCTGCCGGTCTGGTTCAGGCCGGCGCCACGGCCGCATTCGCCGGTGTGATTACCACTCCGGGCGTGGCCTGCCTCGTGCGCCAGAATGATTTTCAGGCCGGTGTGGTCATCTCTGCATCGCATAACCCATTTCAAGACAATGGGGTGAAACTTTTCTCCCATGCGGGCATGAAGTTTCCTGATGTCGTAGAAGAAGAGCTTGAGGCCGATATATTCAAGCATCGAGGCGAAGGTGCGCCGAAGAATCCTCCCTCACCTGCTTCCGACGATTCCCTGGATGCTGAGTACCTAGCATTTCTCCGCTCTCGGCTGCTTCCGGGCGCGAAGTTTTCCGGCTTCCGGATGGTTCTGGACTGCGCCAATGGCGCCGCTTACAAACTGGGCCCGGAACTTTTTCGCTCGCTTGGCGCCGACGTTATTGCCATGGGCGTTTCGCCCGATGGCCGCAATATTAATGCTGGTTGCGGCTCGCTGCACCTGGAAGGATTGCAACGGCGCGTCGTGGAAGCGGGAGCCCGGCTCGGCGTGGCCTTCGATGGCGACGCGGACCGCGCGCTCTTCGTTTGCGAAACCGGAAAAGTCGTGAACGGCGACGGCGTTCTCCTCGCCGCTGCTCGTTTCCTCAAGGCGCAGAACAAACTCAAGGGAAACCGTGTTGTGGCCACCTCCATGTCCAATCTTGGCCTGGAACGCGTCCTTGCGCGCGAAAGCATTGCGCTTGCCCGCGCGAACGTCGGCGACCGTTACGTCTTGGAAGAGATGCTGCGCAGTGGCAGCGTTCTCGGCGGCGAGCAATCCGGCCACATTATTTTCCTGGACGACAGTCCCGCCGGCGACGGCCTGCTCACTGCCGTCAAGATCGCCTCGCTTGTTTCCATGCACGGTAAGATCGAATCTCTCGTTGAAGGCCTCAAGGACTACCCGCAGCTCATTGTTAACGTAAAGGTTCGTTCGAAACCGCCGTTGGAGACGCTGCCGGAAGTCTCCCGCGCCCTCGCCGAAGCCCAGTCTGCGCTCGGCGAAAACGGTCGCATCGTGCTCCGCTACTCCGGCACTGAGCAGCTCGCCCGCGTCATGGTCGAAGCCGAGCATGACGCCGACGTCCAGCGCTTCAGCCAGTCCCTCGCCAACGCCCTCCGCTCCTCCATCGGCGCCTAATTTCCTCCTATCTGGTATCTGTGAAGTTCTGGGTTCCCGGCGTCTCAGCGTTATCCTTTCTCTCGTTTCCTTTGAGATAGGCCCTGCAAGAATTGCCGCCCTCCCCGTTCTAACCGTGAAGTAAATGGAGGCATTCCGATGAAAGATCCTCTTCGGTCCCTGGTTGTTCGTTTTCGTGAACTTTTCCCTGCCCGGCGCCGCCTTGTGTTAGTGGGTTGCCTCGTGGCTGGAGTCCTATTCTTGTTCGCGTCGAACAGGGACGCAGGACCTGCGCGGCACCAGACTGTTCCCTCAGCAAGCGTTGGACCGATGGGCGGCGACCCAAAAGAGGCGAATGCGCTGAAGTCGTCTCACCTGCAAGCCGAACTCTATAGGTCAGGCCCGGGCGACTCTGCGACGGCCGTGTTCTTGGAGCCGCGGATTGCCTATTCCGCGGAGCTTTCTCTTACAACAAAGGAGTTTGCCCATTCGCGCTCTAGCTTGGAAGAAATACTTGAACGCCATCGCGGTTACGTGGCGAAGCTCCGCATGGTGGGACAGCCGTCGGGGAGCATCCTCTCCGCGACACTGCGCGTGCCTTCGTCGGAATATCGCTCCGCACTCACGGAGTTAAAAGCGGTTGGCTTCGTTGAGCATGAACAGGAGGCCGCCGACGAAATCACTCAGCAGCACGGCGAACTCGAGGCCCGCCTGGTCAACGCGCAGAACGAAGAGCAACGAATTCAGCGGCTGCTCCAGAATCGAACAGAGAAGGTCTACGACTACGGGTCACTTGAACGCCAGGTTGCCCTGCTGCGCACTGAAATCGAGCGGATCGAATCGGAGCGTCTTGCTTCCGGCAGCCGCGTCTCCTTCGCAAACGTCTCTTTCTCCCTGCGTGAAGAACGCACCCCGGTCGCCGAAACCATCGGAGCGAAGCTTCGAAGCACCGCCATCAGCGGTTTGTCTGATGCGTTTGAAAGTATCTCCACAATCCTTCTTTTTCTGGCCGGCCGCGGCCCCCTGCTCGCCCTGTGGGGCGCGATAATCTATTTCCCCGCGCGCTTCTTCTGGCGTCGCCGCTCCCAATGGGCCTTCCGAGAAGCCGAGGCCCCCAAGAATTCGTGACACATCCACTGGGGGCCCAGCTGAGAGAATCAACTCCACTTGGGAACTTTTCGCTGGCTCGCGACATTACACTGAGTGAGGCACCAAGGCGGCATGCCATGCAAGACGCACGGCCTGCGCTTGCCAATTCACTTGTGGAAACGCCGCGGAACAGTGGGTCTAAGCCCTTGATGCGCAATCAAGGGCGATCGTTCGGAAAGGAAATTTGAAATAACGATATTCCAAATTCCAGCAGAGGGAGCGCTGGAAGCATCTCGCAAAGCAGTGTCATGCCCCGTCCAGTTTCCGGTATCAACCTCCATCAAAATGCTCCCAAAGAATGGAGAGTACTGCCTGCAATTCTGTGGGATTTTGTAGATTTTCGAGATGTAACATTGTGTTCTCGAATGACCAACGCGGCTAACCACTTTTGTTTCAGTCGACTTCGTCAGGTCTAATGGATTCTGATTACCTGGCATCCGGTTTGCTCTCTAATCGGCAACTTACAAGATTGGCTTCCCGGGGTGGCCGGAACCGATCCTCGACTCGGTTACCGGTTTTTGGGGCGTCAATTACGAAAGGGGGCTTGCACCAGCCCCCTTTTCTGTTTTCAAAGCCATCCTTCCCGTCCCGCCAGTGGTTCCCCGAGAATCCACGGGGAGTTCCCGCCCGAGCAAATCGTTGCTTCTCGATTCTTTCCAGGGTCCATCGCTTATCAAAAAAATGAGCGGCCGCTGGGGGGAGCGGCCGCTCGGGCGTGGGGATGGAGGGTACTGCAATCAGAAGTCAGTTCGGGCGTTCCGGCCGTTCCACTGCGCTCGCGAGCAGCAGGACGACACACACAGGAGCAAACAGGTTATAACCGTCGTATTACTCCAGAAAGCCCAGCCAGCTTCCGACTACTTACCCAGTTTGTGCTCCATGGCCTCTGACGTCGATAGCTCGCCGGGTTCATTCCTGCCAGTACCTTCCTCCCCAATCCCAGCCGCTCTGTAGTACCGAAGTACCCGACCCTCTTTCCTGGTTCACTCCTTCTGATTCTCACCGCGCGATTCTGAATTCTGGGCCATCGCGGACCATCCTCCAAACGCCTATAGATTTCGTATGACCCGTTGCAGCAGCTCGACGAGCTCAGCCAACTGCTTCTGTTGTCTCTCGGAAAGCAAATAGAGCGCTTTCGCCAGGGATTCGACTCGCCGTTTGCGCCCTTCTTGCAGGATCTTCGTGCCTTTCGCGCTAGCGTCCAGACGCACTCGCCGCGCGTCTTCCGTTTTTCGCCGCTTCACCA
>JBARRT010000216.1:0-19751 GCA_049644365.1 Candidatus Acidiferrum sp.
TCAGGTTCTCCGGGCACGCCAGCGCGCACAAATTGCACCCGATACACAGCGTCTCGCCGGTCTCCGGATTATTGTTCAGCCGCGGCGCGCCCCGGTACCGCTCCGCCACCATCGGCCGCTCCAGCGGATACTGCTCCGTCACAATGTTCTTGGGATTTTGCGCCCGAAAGGTGACCGCCAGGCCCTTCAAAAAATCAACTTGAAACAATCGCTCCAGGAGTTCCCGCATGCGCGTAGTTTCTTTCGCCACTACGTCTTTGTCAAGCAACCGTTGTACTAGCGAAATCGGTAATTGGACACAAATGGTCAAAATAGAATTTCTTGTGAATGCAGACGCTGGTTGTAGATCGATGCAGTGAACTCGCGCGCGGAAATTACCGCGGCTATTCCCCGGAGTTGATTTCGTTGGAATGATTCCAATCAATCGTGGGATCGGACGCCGGATCGTAAGGAGCATCCTTTGGGGCGTCCTTGTCGATTTTCCTTTGCGCGCGCTTCTCTTCCTTCATCTTGCGCTTCTCGATGCGCTTCATTTCTTTTTGCCGTTTTTGGAATGTGGTCGGCATACGCTCTCCTTCACACCAAAGTGCTGTCCCGGCAACGCCGGGACCGTCAAACCGTTCACTAAGAAAGGGGAACTACCAGCGCGGCTCGCGCGGCTGCCGCGCGGAATCGCGATAATCTTCATTCGAGAAGCGGTCGCGTCCGCCGCCGCCGCCCTTGCCCCGTCCGCCGCCCCCACCGCTTGGGCCGCGTCCCCCGCTCGGGCCGCTGAAATTTCTCGGTCCGCGCGGCGGGCCGCCTTCGCCCTTCGGCCGCGCTTCATTCACTTTCAAATTGCGCCCGCCAACTTCTTTGCCGTCCAGTGCGGTCATGGCCTGCGTCGCTTCCGCGTCGTTGGGCATTTCCACGAACGCAAAGCCGCGCGCGCGACCCGTCTCGCGGTCCATAGCCATGTGGACGCGCGTCACCTGGCCAAACGGCGCGAAGAGCTCTCGCAGATCGCTTTCCGTCGTCTGGAAATTCATGTTGCCGACAAACAAGCTCTTCATCTTGATTCTCCCTGTACTCTTCGAAGCACCACGAGTGCAGGATCCCGGCAACTGCCGCTTCCCGGACACTACGAGACGTTGACCTAAATTGCCTGAAGTCCGTGCAGGAAGCCCCGTGCAGCGCTCCCTGCAAAGTCCCAGGCAATCTTGCTTCAGAAGTCTACCTACTGACATTAACACATTTCGCTGAGAAGCGCCGCACGCTCATTTTGAGCCGGCCCTGGGGCTGAGGCGGCGCCGCGAGCTAAGCTCCTTCTGGAGGACTTAGCCGCGCAGGATTTCTCCGACGGCGCGGTGGGCCTGATCGATGGCGACGTTTGAATAGGCGCTGGCTCCGGCGTCGGAATTGGCGATGGCAATTCTGCCGAAAGGCTGGCGGCCGAGGACCCAGGGCTTTTCTTCCTCCTTCCAATCGGGATCGAAAAGAGCGTTGGGCGTGAAGGCGTAGCCGTGGGCCCAGCGGTTTACGGTAATGCTCTGGATCTCTTTTGCGGCGTCGAAACCGGCGCCGCCGAGCATGCGGCTCAACTGATCGCGGATGTTTCTTTCGAATTTCGAAAAGGGAGTCTGCATCAGCTCCGCGCGACCGGCGCGATTTTGATCCCGCTGGGGTAGGCCCGGCTTGCAGGGAGTGCGGAGCATGAACAGAACCATCGGGTCCTCGGGATTGCGAGGGAATTGGTATTGGCCGAGGCTGACGGGAAAATCCAGTGCGTTGTAGGTGTGATAACCGCCTGGCGCGACGATCTGGTGGACATTCAGTTTCGCGAATGAGGTCCAGTTGCGGAGCGCCACGTGAGTGTAAACGAGCGGGGCTTTGACAAGATACGAGAGCGCTTCTTTTTGCTTCTCGGGGAGTTCGGGGCAGATGTAGGGAATCATGCCGTTGTAGCAGGCAAGGACGCAATTTTGTGCGACGACCGATTGCAATTTGCCGCCGCGCATGTAATCGATTTGCACTTCTTTTGGGCTGCCGGAGGCGTTCGAATGCCGCACATGGACTGCGGTACTGTTCAGGCGAAAGCGCACGGGAGCCGAGTCCACGTCGAGCTTGGAGTAATCCGCTTTTGCGGTGACTACGTCTTCCATCGTCGCGCCCGGAAGAGCGCCAGGAATCAGAGACCGGACGAGCAGGCGCGCGATGGAGGCGTTGCCATCGGGGAAATGAAAAATGTAGGGCTCTTCCTCGGGGCCTTCGGGCAGGCCGAGGCCTTGAAAGCCAGCGTAGGTAAAGGAGCCGTAATCGTCGCCGGCCTCGTAGCAGGCGAGCGCAGGGACGGCTTCGATGCCGATGCAAAAGAGATCGTGGGTAAAGGTCTGGAAAAAAGGCAGCGCTTCGGGAAGCAGTTTGCAGTGGTTCGTCAGGTATTCCGCGTAGCTGATTTTTGTTAATTTCGAGATTTTTTGTTCCGTGGAGAGCCCCGGCAAATAATCTTTTTTCTCCGTGTAGACGCGGGCTATGTCTTTGCGGACGGCATCGGAAAGCGGGGCTTTTGCGAGAAATTGCGGCCACGGGGTGGTGTTCATTCCGGTGACGAGACGATCCTCGCCAAACGTTTCCTTGTCAAAAAACGCGGCGGTGCCCAATTTCGAATAAAGCTTCTGGTCGTAGGCTTTGTAGAACGCTTCCGTCTTGATGCCGATCTCGCGAAGCAGGGCTTTGGCGACATCACTGTATTGGCCAGGACTTTCGATGGACTGTGTTCCGCCGTAACTCAACAACATCCGCCCGCCGGCGCGAAATTCATTGCGCTTGGCGTGGCCGCCAAAATCGTCGTGATTGTCCAGGATTAGAATGCGAGCGCTTTTCCCTGCCCCTTTGCGATAGAAATAGGCGGTCGCGAGGCCGCTGATGCCGCCGCCGACAACGACGAGGTCATAGTTCTCGCCGGTGGCGGCAGGATCGCCGAAAGAGTCCGGGCTTTCGCCGTCACGCAGACGGTGGGAGAAGGTGAAAGTGCCATCGTGATTCCCGCGCATGCCCAGCCTCGCGGGAGGGTAGTAGTCCGGAGATTTCTCCGGCGCAAATTCATCGAGCACGCCGGCCTGGAGCAGTGTTTCCGAATTGATCTCGCCGGCGACGAGCGTTCCTCCGACACCGATGGCCACGCCGTTCAGAAAATCGCGCCGGGTGATCTCACGGCCCATTCCCAGCTCTTTGTCTTTTATCCCTTGGGTCATCTGCGGCTCTCTATTTGATTGTGCCGCGGCAGATTATAGCCTGCCTGAGTTTCTCCTTACAGTTTTTGAGCAGCCTTAACTTCAGCGCTCTCGAGAATATTGGCTGAAACTGCCGGTATGTTTTATTTGTAACTGGCGACGATTTCGCCGTTCTGGATACGCAGATCGGAGATATCGGGAGGCAGTTTCAGCTTTTCGCGGTTCTCGGGGGATTCCATCAGGCGCCGGACAGCAGACTCGAGCGAAGATTGCGGAATGGGCAGCGAGCCGATCTGCCCGCTGACAGGCTCGAATTTCAAGTAGCCATTTTGCATGCCGAGGCGTCCTTCGAGCTGCAGGGTCATGTCTTTTCCGTGGACATCGAATACGACGTAGGCCTTCACGCGATCTTCAATGAGTTGAACTTTGACGTCGCGCACGTTCGAACGCATTTGCTCAACTTCTTGAGGTGACGGCGCAGGCCCATTCGGGGCGGGTTGCGCGCCCCCAGCAGGACCGGGGCCCGGCGGCGTAGCGTTGCCTGCGAAATCCAAGTGGGTGGAGAGGTAAGAGTTCAGTTCGGCTTCGTCCAGGCGGAGGGTGGCGGCTTGGCCGCTGGTGACGGCTTTTTCGACGGCTTCAAATTTTTCCTCGACGCGCGCGGCGGCCTGCGGACTGGTCTCGACAAGCGGTGGCGGAACTTTGTGAAGCACCAGGACCAGCGTGATCAGGACGGAGGCGTAAGTAGACCAACGGATGATTCGAAAGATGAGCCGCCAGGGACTCGACTTCTTTGAGTTTGGAGGGGCGAATTGGTTCTGGGCTACTAGGGGAGCCGAGCTCGGCATGCCTCCCTCCTCGAGGAGTTCTCTAAGCCAACCGTAGCCCTCCAAAGGACCAGCGGCAAGAGTACCGCAGCGCGTAGAGGCCAATTCGGCACCTGCCCTCGTGGCCGTACCATGGGATACTCTTGCGGTTCTTTGCTTGGCGCAATCGGTACAGGACGGCACTGGTTTAACGAATGAAGGAAACTCGCGGGGCAAATCTTGCGTGGTGTTCGCTGGCGATGCTGGCGGGGATTTTGTGCATCGCATGGTCGGCTATTTTTGTGCGATGGACGGACATGCCCGGGCCGGCGTCGGCGTTTTACCGCTTGCTGATCCCGGCGATTGTACTGGTGCCCACGTGGTTCTTCGAACGGGACAAGACGCCCATGGACGTCAAGTCGCTGGCCATCATCGCCATCGGCGGGCTTTTCTTCGCGCTGGACCTGGCGTTTTACAACACTTCGATCCTTCTGACTTCGGCGGCGAATGCAACGATTCTTGGAAACAACACGCCGATCTTTGTCGGGCTGCTGACCTGGCTGGTGCTTCGGCGGCCTCCGAGCGTGATGTATTGGCTGGGGCTGGCGTTGGCGATGACGGGTTCACTGGTGATTGTGCGAGGCGACTTGCTGCGCCACGTCAAGTTTGGTTCGGGCGACGCCATGGCGCTGGCAGCTTCCGCATGCTTCGGGGTGTACCTGCTGGCGACGGAGCGCGTTCGAAAGACGGCAAGCACAATCGGATTTCTACGGCTGGCAATTCTTTCGAGCACGGTGTTTCTGCTGGCGATCAATTTGGCGATGGAAACTTCGCTGGCGGTTCCGAGCGGGCGTTCGTGGGCGGCTCTGCTCGGCCTGGGACTGATCTCGCAGTTGGGAGGCTACCTGGCGTTGACCTATGCGATGGGGCATCTGCCGGCGACGGTCACATCGGTGAGTCTGCTTTCGCAAGTACCGCTGACGGCGCTGCTCGCCGCGCTGTTGCTGCACGAGCCGATGACGGGAGCGCAGATCCTGGGCGGAGCGCTGGTGCTGGCGGGAGTGGGACTGGCCAGCCGGCGGAAGCATCCGTCGGAAGAAGCGAATGCCACGCTGTGCGAAGCGGGCGAGCACGAATAATTCGAAACAAATCCCTGGAAGAACCGTTTATACTCTATGGCGTAACGCGACATAGTGCGATTTGCGCCTGTTTGAGAGACGAAACGCTTTGGAATCTGGAGGAGGAAGCTTCATGAGGAGAGTTTTTGCAGTTGCGCTCGGCGGGCTGTTGATTGCGGCGCTGACGATACGCGTGAGCCACAGCCAGACGCCGGCCGCGAGTGTTGCGGGGCCACAATTCACGGCGGATGGAAACCTGGTTCGGCCGGAGGGCTACCGGCGGTGGGTGTTTGTGTCTTCCGGACTGGGGATGAGCTACTCCCAAAAGGCCAGCGACAGCATGCAGATGTTTACGAATGTTTTTGTGAATCCGAGCTCGTACGATTATTTTCTGGCGCATGGGACGTGGCCTGATAAGACGATTTTTGTTCTGGAGCTGTATGGCTCGACCTCGCAGGGTTCGATCAACAAACATGGCAACTATCAGACGGGATTCATGGGGCTGGACGTGGAAGTGAAGGATGAAAAACGGTTTGCGGACAAGTGGGCATACTACGGATTCAATTCGAATGAAAAAGCCGCAAGTCCGAATTCGCCGAGTAAGAATGATTGCTGGCAGTGCCACGACCAGAATGCCGCGGTGGAGCATTCCTTTGTGCAGTTTTATCCCGAGCTGCTGAAAGTGGCTAGAGAAAAAGGAACGATCAAGCCTACCGTTCACTTGGAAAACAAAAAATAGGTTGAGAGATTCGCCGCGGCGCTGGCCGATGTATGATGCGGCGCGGAGAATCCTGAATGACGGGCACGCTACGCGGTCAAACGGCCGTGATTACCGGCGCGGGCAGCGCGGAGGGAATCGGTTTCGCGATTGCGCGAAGACTGCATGCCGCGGGTGTGCACGTAGTGATTACTTCGACGACGGAGCGGATTCATCTTCGCGCGCGCGAACTGGATGCGGGCGGCGAGGCGGTCCTGTCCTTTATCGCCGATCTCACCGTAGAAACCGAGGTCCAGCGGTTCGTCGATTCCGTGCTTTCGCGCGCGGGACGGATCCACATCCTAGTGAACAATGCGGGAATGGCGCAGACTGGGCGGAGCACTGAGAGCAAGCCACTGATTCAGACTTCGTTCGCGGAATGGCAGAACCAGATCTCGATTACGCTGCACACGGCGTTTCGAATGACGCGCGCGGTCTTGCCGGGGATGACGGAACAAAAGTACGGGCGGATTGTGAATGTGACTTCGGTAACGGGGCCGCTGGTGAGCAACGTGGGCTCAGCGGCCTATGGTGCAGCCAAGGCGGCGATGGATGGAATGATGCGGGCCGTGGCGATTGAGACGGCGCACGACGGAATTACAATCAACGGTGTAGCTCCCGGGTGGATTACGACGGGGTCTTCGACGGAGTCTGAGAAGATTGCGGCTCTGCACACACCGCTTGGGCGTGCGGGCACGCCGGATGAAGTTGCCGCGGCGGTTTGCTTTTTGGCTTCTCCGGAGGCTTCATACATCACCGGGCAAGTGTTGGTGGTAGATGGCGGCAATATCCTGCAGGAAAACAAAGGTTCCTGAAACGGCTGCTCACTGCTTGCCGGAATCCAGACGCTGGGCCAAACTCATAAGTCATTTGCCAATTCTGCAATTCTCATTCGCCGCCGGGGAGGCTCCGCATGCGTCGTTTCATTTTCGTTGTATTGCTGATTTGGGTGCCTCTTCGACTGGGAGCGCAGCAGAATCCCACGCCGCGGCCACGGCCGAAGATCGGAGTGGCATTGGAAGGCGGCGGAGCGATGGGGCTGGCGCACATCGGCGTGTTGAAATGGTTTGAAGAACACCACATCCCGGTGGACTACATTGCCGGGACGAGCATGGGCGGATTAGTCGCCGGATTCTACGCCACCGGGATGAGCCCGGAAGAGATGAGAGTACTCATCGACGGCTTGGACTGGCGCAAGATTTTCAGGGACCGTACGCCTTATGAAGATCTTTCGTTTCGCAGGAAGGAAGATCAGCGGGCGTATCCAAACTCGCTCATTTTTGGGTTGCGCCATGGGTTGTCGGCTCCGCCGGGACTCATCCCCGGGCACCAGATCGGATTGTTGATCGATCGCGTAACTCTTCCGTATGGCGATGTGACGTCGTTCGATGCGCTGGCGGTGCCGTTTCGCTGCGTGGCGACGGATTTGGTCAGCCGGAAGTCGCATGTGTTCAAAGACGGATCGCTGGCAGGGGCGATGCGCGCAACGATGTCCATCCCGGGCGCCTTCTCGCCCGTTCATGAGGGACAAGCCGTTTACGTGGACGGCGGATTGTTGAACAACTTGCCGACGGATGTGGTTCGGCAAATGGGTGCGGAAATCGTGATTGCGGTGCATCTGGAAACGGCGCCCGTTGAAGGCAAGGATATTCAATCCATTTTCCCCGTGCTGGAACAGTCCGTGCGCGTGGTCCTGGAAACCAATGAACTGCGGGGCATGGAGCAGGCGGATGCCGTTGTTTCGGTGCATCTGGCGGAGTTCTCTACAATCGATTACACCAAGAGCGAACTGATTATGCAGCGCGGGCATGAAGCGGCGAATGAACGCGCGCGATTGCTTGAGGCCTTCGCCCTGGACAATGCGGGATGGGAAGAACACATGCGAGCGCGCGAGGCACGAAAGCGGCGCGAAGCCCCGGTGCCGCAGTTCATCCAAGTGGAGGGAACCAATGCGCATGGAGCGGTGGACGTTGCGCGTTACTTGAAATCATTCGAAGGCAAGCCGCTTGATCCGCAGAAACTCGATGAAGTGCTGACGCGGCTCACGGGAGTGGGCCGCTACGATTCGGCTGGCTATCGTTTGACGCGGCAAAACGGAAAGACGGGGTTGCTTGTCCAAGTCGTGGAAAAAAACTATGCGCCACCAATGGTGCAAACAGGATTCGAAGTGGACGGCTCGCAGAGCGGCAACGTGGATTTTACGATGGCGACGCGCTTCACGTTCATGGACGTGGCGGGATTCCGTTCGGAATGGCGCACGGACCTGCTGATCGGAAATACCTACGGACTTCAGACGGAACTCTACCGGCCGTTTCGCGCGGAAAGCCCATGGTTTTTTTCGCCGCACGCGGATGCGAGCTATTCGGCGTTTCCGATTTACGCAAAGAATGATCCATTGGCGGATTACCGCATTTATCGCCTCAATATCGGCGGGGATGTGGGATACAGCTTCGGGCGCTTCAGTGAATTGCGGGTCGGCTACCAAGTTGGCTCGCTGAATACCAAGCTGCGGCTGGGAACACCGGTAATCCCTTCGGTGCAGGGGCGCGTGGGACAGACGCGGCTGCGCTACCTCCTGGATCATACCGACGATCCCGTGATCCCTCGCGGGGGATTCAAGGCGGAATCGAATTTCCGCTGGTTTGACGCGAGCCCCGGAGCGAGCGGCAGCTTCCCTTCGATGGATTTGAAACTGGGATATTTTCAGCCCATTGCGCGGCCGGCCTCAATCTTTGTGGAAGGAGAAGGCGGAACCACATTTGGCACGACCAGCACGGGCATTCCGCAATTCTTTCTGGGCGGACCGGTACGGCTGGGCGCGTACGGCCAGAATGAGTTTCAGGGCAACCAGTATTATTTGTTCCGCACGGGGTACCTGCACGACTTGCTGACGCTGCCGCCGTTTGTGGGCAAGAAGGTTTACGTCATCGGGGCGTACGAGTTTGGCAAAATGTACGGCACGACAAGCACGAGCAAATTTCCGAATGATGTCGCCGCCGGATTTTTGGCAGAAACGGCGCTTGGGCCATTTTTTGTGGGCGGCAGCGTAGGCGATTCCGGGCACCGGAAGTGGTTTTTCCAGCTGGGGCGTGTGTTTTAGAACCTTGATGCTCGCTTTTTATTCGTCTCCAGTACGGGGCGGCAGTTCATCACCGGCACGGGCTCGCTTGCCTCCGCGGCGTCCCATGAGCTTGTCAAAAGCCTTGAAGTCGGCACGGGCTTTGCGGCTGGCGAAGAACTCCGCCGTTTGCATGGCCGAGAGCTTTTCCGCCACTGCCGTGGCCACGAACTGGTTGATGCTCGTCCCATCTTCTCGGCTCTGCTGTTCCACTGCTTTTTTTAGCGAACGAGGCAAGCGCAGAGGGTAAGTCTTCGTCTCGGTCATCGTCGGATCCTTTCTATCGTATTAGATTAAAGTACGGGATCGGCCTTCGTGGCTGGACGTCGGTTAATTACGAAATGGATCTGACCGTCCTCCGCTGTGGCAAAACTTCTGACGACACATTCGCTCCAAGTTGGTGTGACTTGAATTAGAAAGACGTCGATTGGGCCATCTACTTTCGTTCGCGATGTCTGATATTCAATTTCATAGAGTTTTTTAAGAGAGTTGGATGGCTTCTTTAGCAAAACGGCTGGATACCCTTGTTGCGGATGTTCAGTTCTGTAGGTTTCTACTGCCTGTGCCATGGAGCGCAATTCAACGACCGCTCTGGCTTCCGCAGCTGCTGCCGGGAAGCGATCTGCTTGCCATATCGGAAAAACGAGCAGTGCTGAGCAGGCTATCAAACCTAAGCGACCACGATTGCCGAACAGGAAAAATAGATACAGCCAAATCCACGCAAGACCCGTAATCGTCCAGACGTATTCCCGACTGTTGATCAATAAAAAACAGCTATCAGAGCTGAGCATGGCCAGGAAAAGCCCTGTAAATAGCGTGCTCCATGCAATCGCCCACAGCCATATACGGAGAGGAGGAAAACGGCGATTTGGAGCTGATGGCATGTTGTGAATTGTATTACGGCACGGTACGAACTAAGTCTCAGTGAAGTGCGGTGAAAACTCTTGACTTTCGCTTTTTGTTCGCCTATAGTGCGGGGCGGTAGAGGAAACGGGAAACGGGTGGCGCGCCGACTCCATTGCCGATCAGGCTCTCACGAGCCTGCCTGCGGCAAGCAGGACGGCCGCCGCCCGTTGAAAGTTCCGAGCCGTAAGCGGGGTGAGGGGTCGGCTGCAAGACGATCCCTCGACTCCGAGCCGATGAGAGCCATCGGCCTTCCCTCGGAAAACAGTGTAGGCATCCCGCTTCCCTTTGTTGACCGCTGTGCGGTCACAGTTAACCAGGAGCCGCCATGGACGTTATCACGTGTGACCGCGAAGCGGTCAACTGTGTCGAAAGCGTATTCCCTACTCCAGCCCTCGAGGCCATGCACGCCAACGAAGTGGCGAGTCCGGCATCCGCGATGGAAAAAGACTGCGGAGCTTCCTCCGACCCGCATCGTGGGCCGCATGCGGATTCCTCCGAATCGAGTGGGACGAGCGGCAGTTGTAGTGGCGGGTCTTTAGACCCGTCTCCGAAGCCAGACGCGACGCAAACGGAAACCGCAACGGAAAAAAATCCTTGGTCCGCCTGGGCGTGGCTGGGGTTGTGCAAAAATTCGAATCCCAAAACTTCCAATATCGTGCACGTGGATGTGGACGCGTTTTTCGCGTCGGTCGAGCAGGTGCTGAATCCCTGGCTGCGCGGGAAGCCCGTGCTGGTGGGGCGCGGCTGCGTGGCTTCGGCGAGCTACGAAGCAAAATTTGTCGGCGTGCGCACGGCGATGAGTTTTCGCGAGGCGCTGCGCGTTTGCCCGAAAGCCATCGTTGTGCCGGGGCAGTACGAGCACTACGCGGATTTTGCCGAGCGCGTGCGGCGGATTCTGGAAACGTATACGCCCGCGGTGGAAACCGCGGCGCTGGATGATTTTTACCTGGACTTCGCAGGGACGGAGCGGCTGTATCCGGATTTTCCCGGAACGCTGCGGCGGCTGCAGATGGAGATTTTGAAGCGCACGGGCTTGAGCGTTTCGGTGGGAGCGGCGCGCACGAAAGTGGTGGCATCCATCGCGTCGCGGCTGGAGCGCCCGCGCGGGTTTCGCATTGTGGCCCCCGGCGAAGAGGAAGCCTTCCTGACGCCGCTGCCGGTGGAGAAATTGTATGGCATTGGCCACGTGCATGCCGGGATGCTGGCCGAGCGTGGCGTTACGACGATCGGGCAACTGCGCGAAGTGCCGAAACTGGCGCTGCAGGCGGCTTTCGGCGAGGTCATTGGTCAGCAGGTCTGGGAGCGGGCGCGCGGGCTGGACGGGCGCGAAGTGCTGCTGCCCTCGACGCCGAAATCGGTTTCGCGCGAGACGACCATTGAAGGCGGAACGATTGATACGGAGTTTCTTGGCGGGCTGATCGAATATTTGAGCGAGCGTATCGGCTCGACGCTGCGCGAGTACGGCAAGCAGGCGCGCACCATCGGTTTGCGAATCCGCTATGTCGATCATTTTTCGGCGCATCAGGCGGTGCGGATCAGCAAACCGACGAACGACGAGCGCGAATTGCTCGCGGCGGCGAAAGATCTGTTCGATAAATTGTTCACGCGGCGCGTGGCGGTGCGGCTGGTCGGCGTGAACGTGACGAACCTCGAAACCGACCGGCGGCAGAACGAGCTATTCGATACCAATGCGAACCGCCGCTGGTATTTGAACCGCGGTCTCGATTCCGTCCGCGGGCGCTACGGCTGGAACGCCGTCTTTTACGGCAACGGCCTCGAGCTGCGCGAGCATTACGCGACAAAGCCAAATGGCCTGGTGCTCTCTACGCCCTGTTTGTCGCGATAATTTGCTGAAGTTTTCTTTCCTGTCCTCTACCTGATTCGAATCAAAAAGCATGCCTGCTGAAAAGCGGGCATGCCTTCTTCCCTTTCCGGACCGGGGCTTCTGTGTTCGCACATTTGCATTGTCATAGTCACTATTCGTTCCTGCGCGGCGTGGCGTCGCCGGAGGAGATCGTTGCGGCGGCGGTGGAGCAGAAAATGCCCGCCGTGGCGCTGACGGATACCAATGGTTTGTACGCAGCGGTGCCATTTTATAAGGCGGCCCAGGAAGCACGCTTCAAGCCGATCGTCGGCGTGGTGTTGGACGTTTCTCACTTGCCGGAACTCGTCACTCGTCACTCGCCACTCGCCACTTCTTTCCACAAAACGCGAAACTTCCCGAGCATGCCGCTGGTGCTGCTGGCAGCGGACATGGAGGGGTACAGCAATTTGTGCCAGCTCGTGACGCTGCGGCATTTGGGCACGACAAAGCTCACGCAGAATGCCGCTGGCAAAGAGGATGGCCGGCCGGTGACGTTGCAGGAATTGGTGGAGCACAGCCGCGGCGTGATCGCGCTGTGTCCGATCGCTGGCACGAGTCACAAGTCACCAGTCACCAGTCACGAATCACCAGTCAACAGTCACGTCGCGGAGCTGAAAGAGATTTTCGGCGACCGTCTCTACATCGAGGTGCAGATTTTGTCGCCGGGGGACCGGCGAACGCTGCGCGAGGCCGAACACCTTGGCCGGGAGCTGGGTGTCCCGTTGGTGGCGACGAACAACGTGCACTTTCTGCGGCCGGAAGAGCATCTGCATCATCGCGCGGTGAATGCGATCCGCACTGGCGGATTGCTGACAACGGTAACAGCGCCTGAAATCACCACGGGCGAGGCGTGGTTCAAATCTTTTGCGGAGATGCAGCGGGTATTTCCGGATCATCCGGAATTGCTGCACGCGACGACGGAGATCGCGGATCGCTGCAATTTGCAGCTGGAGCTGGGAAAAACTATTTTCCCGGAATTCAATGTGCCGGAAGGCGAATCGGCGTTCTCGTATTTGTGGAAGCTGAGTTTTGAAGGCGCGCGGAAACGTTACAAACCCTTGCGGCCGGCAGTGCTCTCGCGGCTCACGCATGAACTCGAAGTGATCGAAAAACTGCACCTGGCGCCCTATTTTCTGCTGGTCTGGGACATCGTGGAGGAAGCGCGGCGGCGCGGGATTCCGGCGGTGGCGCGCGGGTCGGCGGCCAGTTCGATGGTGACGTACTGCCTGGGGATTTCGCGGGTGTGCCCGCTGCGGTGGGGGCTGTACTTTGAAAGATTTTTGAACGAGCAGCGCGGCGATTGCCCGGACATTGATATTGATATTTGCGGCGCGCGGCGCGACGAGCTGCTCGATTACGTTTACGAGCACTGGGACACGGAGCACGTCGCGGGGGCTCGGCAAGAGCCCCACGTGGCAATGATTGGGAGTTTCATCACCATGCACGCGCGGCTGGCGGTACGGGAAGTGGCAAAAGTGTTTGGCGTGCCGCCGGGCGAGGTGGATCGATTCACGAAGCGGCTGCCGCACCGGCCGGTACGGGAGATTTTGACGGCGATTCGCGACCTGCCGGAATGCCGCGATCTTCCCGTAGACGACGAACCGTGGAAAACAATTCTGCAAGTGGCGTTGCGTCTTGATGACGCGCCGCGGCATCTGGGAATTCATCCCTGCGGCACGGTGATTTCCGCGCGGCCGTTGACGCGGCTGACGCCGCTGGAGCGCGCGACGAAAGGAATTGTCGTGACGCAATACGACATGAACGCGATCGAGGCGCTGGGACTGATCAAGATGGATTTGCTGGGGCAGCGCGGATTCACGACGATGTCGCTGGCGCTGGACAACATCGAGAAAAACGAAGTTAAGGAGATAAAGGAAATAAAGGAGGCAGAGGAGAAAAGCAATGTTGCACCGGATGGAGTGACGCCAAGACCGAAAGCGCGAGAGATTGATTTCGATGCAATACCGGAAAACGATCCGGAGACGTGCGAGGTCATCGCAACGGGGCGAACAATGGGCGTGTTTCAGATCGAGTCGCCGGCGATGCGCGGGCTGCTGCGCATGATGAAAGCGCGAACGCTGGAAGAAATTGCGCAGGCGCTGGCGCTGATCCGGCCAGGGGCCGCGGAGTACGGATCAAAAGAATTGTTTGTGAAGCGGCTGCGCGGAGAAGAAGAAGTCAAATATGCGCACCCGGCACTCGAAAGCATTCTCAGCGACTCACGCGGTGTATGCATATTCCAAGAACAGGTGATGCAAATTTCCCAGGCGCTTGGGGATATGTCGTTGGCCGAAGCCGATCTTGTTCGGCGGTCCTCCGTAAAATATTCCGGACGCAGCGACCACGCACGGTTGCGCGGGAAATTTCTGCTGGCGGCGGGAATGATGGGACTGACCGAAGCACAACGCGAAGAAACGTGGATGATGGTGGAGAAATTCGCGGGCTTCGGATTTTGCAAAGCGCACGCGGCGACGTATGCAGACATTTCCTACCGCATGGCCTATTTAAAAACGCATCACACGGCGGAATTTCTTGCGGCGATGTGCAGCGCGGGCGCGGGGTTCTATCACGTGTCGGCGTACGTGGAAGAAGCGAAGCGCTGGGGCATCGCGGTACGGCTGCCGTCGGTGAATCATTCGCGGATGGAATACACGGCGGAAGATGGCGAGGACGGAAAACGCGCGCTGCGCGTTGGGTTGATGCAGGTGAAAGGCCTGCGGATGGGAACGATCACAGCGATTCCGCGGGCGCGGGAAGAAGGCGGAGCATTTTTGTCACTCGAAGATTTTCTGCGGCGCGTTCCGGTCGAGTGCGATGAGATCGAGTCGCTGATCAAATGCGGGGCGTTGGATGAAATGGGCGATGAAGCGCGCAGAATGACGCGGCCGGAAATGCTCTGGCAGTGGAATCTACTGCAAGCGGGAGGGAAAGGCATACGTTCACAAAGTGCTGCATTGCCGCAGAGAACAGACATTTTATTTGCCGAAGCAAACGCTCGGGATGATATCGGCGCGATGCTGGCGGAAATGCAAACGCCGGAATATACCCAAGAGCAGAAGCTGCGGTACGAGCGGGAAATTCTGGAAGTTTGCGTGAGCGGGCACCCGCTGGATTTTCTGCCGCGCAACGGCGAAGCCTGGAGCGACGAACTGCCGAGTTTGCGCGGAAAGCGCGTGACGCTTTGCGGCTGGGTGGTGACTCACCGCCACGTCGGAACAAAAAATTACCGCAACATGATGTTCGTCACCCTCGAGGATCAGCGCGGCGTGTATGAGGTGGTGCTTTTCCCCAATGCTTACGACAAGTATGGCGGCCTGGTGTATGAAACGCGCACGATGCGTGTGACCGGGCGTGTCGAGCCGGATGGACAGATTAATGGGGAGAAGCTGGAGGCGTTGAAGAAGTGACTCGTGACTTGTGACTGGTGACTGGTGACTCGTGACTTATGACTTGTGGAAGAACCATTCTAGGAGCGGCGGCCGCTGCGATGCGTGGAATATGATTCAAGCCAAGAAACAAAACGAAGATCGAGTTACGGAACCTGAGACAGGCCGCCCAGCGGGGACCGGAGAGGAGTGGCTGGGGCGAAACCGGAGCAGCAAGCGGCGGCTGTGGGAACGGTTGAACCCGCGGAGCCGCAAACAAATTCATGTGATCGCCCAGGCGCTGGCGCTGCAGCAAACGCACGCGCGATTGCCGGAACCGCTGCGCGCGCGGCTCAGCGCGGCGGTGGAAGAATTGGAGCGGCACGTGGCACGGATCCGGGCGCTGCTGGCGGAGGTAGCACGGCGGACACCACGCGGCGAGTGAACGTTGCAGCCGGTGCCCGGCGGCGGGATACTTTGTGTATGGCTGTCTCCAATAAGCGCGGCCCCCTCCTGGTTGCGGCATTCGCAGTGGTGTTTTCCGCGATGGCGCCATGCGCCTGGGCGGATGAGATTCAACTCAAAGACGGCAAGAAATTGTACGGCGTGATCGTGGCGTACGAAGACAACATGTTCAAGGTCAAGACGGACTTTGGCTTTGTGCTCGTGGAGAAAGACAAGATCTTGAAGATCATTCCGTCGACGCCGGCGGGAAAATCAGCGCCGCAACCCACAGCGAAAAAGGATGCGGGGCAGCGTTCACCGAAGCCAGCTGCCGATTCGCAGCCACAGGCTGAGCCGGCCGTGGCATCGGCTACCGAAGCGTCGCCCGCATCAACGAATGCCAGCGCTAAATTGGCAACTGCGAGCACACCGGGAAAAGCCGACAAGTCTTCCGCGAAAGTGACGAGCGTTGCGGTGAAGCCCGAATTGCCGGCGGGTGGGCCGGCGGGGAGTGTAGCAGCGCCCGCGATAAAGGGATCGAGTGCGGCGCCGGCGAATGCTATGGCATCCGGTTCCGCGACGCCGGCTCCGCCAAAAGAGCCTGAAGTACCGACAAACCGTGAACAGATTCAGGGCAGCCTCTATACGAATTACACGCACGGTTTTCGCATGTACAAAGCGCCGAGCTGGAACTTGATCGAAGAAGCGCGCAACGCGCTGCCCAACGCCATCGTGGCAATGGGGACATCGAACGAATCCACGCTGATGGTGGTGGGTGAGGAAAAATCCAAGGAACCGCTGGAAACGGCGGCGGCGGGCGTGGAAAAGCGGCTGCATGATGTTTACGATGGTTACCAGCGAGTTTCGCAACGTAAGACGGTGGTCGGCGGCTTGCCGGCAGTCGAGTATCAATACCGGGGAAAAGCGGACGACCATGACTGGTCGGGAAAACTGGTGGTCGTCGCGCGCGGCGACGAGATCCTCACGGTGCTGGGAATGACGTATGCCGACTCGGACCTCATTCAGATTCAGGAAAATGTCATCGCGCGGACCATCGCGAGTCTAGACTTCAGCGTCCGCTAGGCGACCCGGTTCCCGGAAGCGGGTCAGTTTCGGGAGAGCGCGTTAACCGGGAGTTATCGCGTAACGGCTCAAATCGCACTGCTATTTGCTGCATCTTGCTGGTTACAATCCACGTCTACTTGTTTTTCTTCTTGCCAAACAGCTCGGCACTCTCACCTTCGTATTTGATGGTTCCATCCGGGCAGACCATGTATGTATATTCCCAAGTGATGATCCTTTCACAGACCAAAGGCTTTCTTGTCATGGCAAAAAACACGTCCGTATCTTCCGGGACATCATCGAGAATGTGGTTGTGATAGCCTCTTTCCGCCGTCCAGCCCTCCTTCGCCTTTTTGGATTTCGTGAAATCCTTGTATTCGATAATCGACTTATGGAGTTGCCGGGTTTCCTGAAGGGTTGAGCCGTCCGGAGAGACCAGGTAACGCACGTCACCCCCTATCAGGTAGACATCGGCTTCTGTTCGTGCCGGATAAATGTAGACGTAAAGCTGCCCGGACTTGGCCGGCAATACGGCGGCGTTGTAGGGGCGTTTTTCACCTGAGAAGGCCGCCAGGGCCGTCTCAATGGCTCTTGCCGCGGACAAATAAAACGCAGTGTCTTCCTGCGGCGGTTCGTATTTCTTCACCGTGAATTGTTCAGGAGTATCCGTCGCGGTAGCTTCATAGGTGATTAAGAATTTGTCTCGGGTCTCGTTCAGCCGCCCATGGGCTACTGTCCATTTGGCATCCACCTTCCGAGCAACATAGCGTCCGCCCTTTACCTCTTCGGGCTTTAACGCCTTAACTGCGTCCGTGGAGTGCCAGGCAGCCGCATCGTACTCCGATAGCATCCGCCCTCGCTCGGTAATCTCCAACAGTCCAGCTTCTGTTGGCAGGGGCGACCTCTGCGCGGAAAGACTCGAAGCGAGCTGCAGAAGACCGACCCACAAGAACATTGATCTCAGCATCCCAACTCCTTTAGGCCCGAGCCAGGTTCCACAGGTCACGAATACAGGATTCCACTTTCCGCTTCACTCCTACTTCACCCACGCCATCCCGTCTGCGCCTGGCCCGGTTTGCAATTTGCTGCTGACCGTAAGCGTCTTCAGATCAATTGCCACCACCGCTCCCTCCCGCGCCAGCGCGACAAACGCGCGCGAGCCGTCGGGTGTCATCTGGATTCCTTCAGGATGGCCGCCAGTCTTGATACGCTTGATCTGTTGGCGTGTCTGCGCGTCCAGCACCACCACCTCGTCTCCATCCATGTCCGAAACCAGCACGCGTTTGCCATCAGGCGTGAACTTGAGCCGGTTGGAACGCTTGGTCGATATGGAAAACGTCTGCACCACCTTCTTGGCACCCACGTCAATGATGGAGATGCCGCCGTCCTGCGAATGCGCAACCCAGACTTCGCGCCCGTCGGCCGACATGTCGATGCCCTCTGGCCCTTTACCCACGGGAATCGTGGTTCCCTGAGCGCCGGGCGGCCCCTCACGCTCCAAGACGCTGACACTGTTCGACTGGATGTTTGTAGTGAAGATTTTCTTCCCGTCGTCGCTAATCACTAACATGTGGGTCCCATACTCACCGGTGCTCCAGCTAAAACCTCCCTGGCCGGAAGGGTCATAACTGCTAACATCTCCGTTAGGTGGGCGTAGTTCAGGTGGTCGGGTCGCGGAGGGATTTGTCCATCGTGCTGTTGTATTTTCGACGGTGAAATACACCTTGCCACCGCTGGCCACGATACCGTGAGGACGCTGCATCGGGCTCAGGTCCACGCGCTTGATTTCTTTCCATGTCGCCAGATCAATCACTGAAATGGTGTTGCCCGGCGTATGCGAGCCATAATTGGCAACGAAGGCCAGCTTGCCGTCGGTGGCGACCTCGTGCGGGCCTTCACCCACGAGGACGTGGCCCACGACTTTCATCGCCGACGGATCAACAATGGCCATTTCGTTCGCGTCTTTGTTGAGCACCAGCAGCGCTGGCGACGGCGTCTGCGCAACAGCGGAAACCGCTTGAAGTGCAATAACCAAAACGACCGCCCGCGCAGTCCACATGGGAAACGTCCTCCTCATTACCATGTCAAGCTGCCTGTCTTGGCAGCAGATACAAGGTAACAAACAAGCGGGACAGACGCATCGTTTTCATGGCACTTGGCCCAAGGGTCCATCCACATTCACCCGAATCTTCGGGATGATTGGACAACGTTTATTTCGGCAGCTCTGTGCCGGACTGCTCCGCCACCATGTACGCGGCGTACCAGTCGGGCCAGTTTTCGTCGCGTTGGCCGCCGGTGCGCTCTTCGTGCTTGCCGTGTGCGGCCCCCGCACGCCGAAGTGCGCTCGCCAAGTCGGTCGCCGACGCGAAGGTTGTCGCCGCGGAGTCAATGCGACCGGGCAGCCGCGCCGTGATTTCCTGGAACAGCCAGCCGTTGCCGTCCGGATCACGGAACGAGGCGAACGAGCGGTAGCTGCGATGCTCGGCATCCGGACCGCCGACGCGGACCCGTCCAAACAGGTAGGGCTCGTCCGTGCCCGTGTATACGCCGGCGGAGTCGTGGAACACTTCGCTGATCTCGACGCCGCGATCGAGCAGCGCTTTGCGGGCGGCCTGGATGTCGGAGACGATCAGGTACAGGCCCTGGGCGGAGCCGGGTGCCGCCGGGGTGACGTTCTTGCCGAAGATGATCGAGCACCCCGAGCCCGGCGGCGTGAACTGGATCACGCGGAAATCTTTACCGCTGTCGTAGTCGGCGTCAAGCCGCCACCCGAGCCTTCCGTAAAACTCCTTCGCGCGGTCGACATCCGAGACGGGGATGACGACTATTTCGAACTTCATGTCAACTCTCGCGACGCCCGCGTCGCTGGCCGGTTCATTCGTACGGACTGCCTTGGTGCTCACGGCTGCCTCCTTCGTTGTGTGGGATGACCGTTGGGCTTTCACCATTCCGCCGCGGATCACGCTACGTATATGGCGGCTCGGGTCGGCCGGGAGATCGATCTTCGAGCCACGGCTTTCGGTAGTTCGGTCGCGTCAGCCAGTGAAGGGCGAAAAGGCTAGCACAGTTGTTGGTCCGGTGCATTAAATCCTGGTAGGT
>JBARRT010000217.1:0-15208 GCA_049644365.1 Candidatus Acidiferrum sp.
GAATATCGCTCACAAAGAGTGCGGATGGAAGGATGGCGACAGAGGCGGCTTAGCTGAATGGAACAGACCCACGGAAAGAAGAAAGCGAAGGTGTGCCTTGACATCGACCGGCCTTCTCATGGAAGGACGTACGCCGCCGCACCCAGGGAACGCAGAGAAGTCAATGCCTCGGCAACTGCGCACTAGTTCAGAAAGAAAGTTCAAAAATCGTTCACCCGGGCGCGCTAAACATCTAACCAGCCGCCGAGGAGGAGGCTGTGGCCTCCAGCGCTGGCGGCTTGGCGCCCTTGATTACGAGCCACAGCATGAAGGCCACCTCGCCGAAGGCGGCGGGCTGAGAGTAGGTAAACACCTTGTCGTAATATTGCGGGGACAGCACGCCCGTAAGGCTCAGGAGCACCCAGGCGAAGCCGCTGAGGGCGAGCCAGACGCCCAGGAACCGCGGCAGGAATCGCGACCGGTACACCAGCAGCGCGAGCGGCAAAAGCCAGAGACCCCAAAATATTTCGTCGATAACAAGTCCTTGAAAATGCAGATTGAGGAACAGCATCGCCAGAGCATCGCGCTGAGGCTTCTCGAATATGGATAGGAAGTCCGCCCCGCGGACGAGGAGGAGGGCAGCGATGGAGTTCAGCTCGTTCAGAAACGCTATGGGGATCTGGACGACAACCAATGTCACCATGAGCGAGGCGTGCCGCCGGTTGATGCCCTTGAGCAGGTGGTACAAAGCGAGGGCCACAAAGATAAAACCGGTCTGGCTGATGAGTTGGGCAGCGATGCCGAGGCGAAAGAGCGTCTCGGAGGCCGCGATGTTGTTGGCGGTGGCCACTGCGTTTCCGTGGACGATGAGCTTGCTGGGGACATACATCATGGCGAAGACGCCAGGTATGGACATGAGGATGTAGAGCAGGCCTGCGAATCTGCCTGGGTTCTTGGTGGAAGGCATGTGGTCCTCGGTTGTGGGAGTTTAGCCTGAGATACGGCGGAGACCGTCAAAAAGTAACGACAGGAGCAAAGGCCGCTCGTGTCTGGCACCTGGCAAACGGGTCCTCTGTCAGTATGAAACTTAGCCAGGTTTCCCTCGCCAGTTGCCTTTTGGCCCGAGCAGCTCCAAGCCGATGGCGTAGACATTTTCGCGTACGGGCTCGCGGTAGACGACTCGCGCTTCGGACTGCAGGTCTCCCTCAAGGGACTTAATCACCACGCACTCGTTGGCCAACCAAACCTTCCTGGTCAGCACGCGCGCCCCTCGCTCGCTGATGTTTTCCGTCAAGGCCAGCTCGGTGGTGAACGCGCTCTCCGGACTGGTCAGCATCACGGCCACGGCCACCGCGGTTCTTTTGTCATATCGTCCCGGTGGCATTGTCATTGGAGGTCAAATCCGCCGTCCAACACCTGCGACGCAAGGTTCGGAGTGGGTCCCCAAGGGGTGAGGGGCTCGACCGGGAAGAGGAAAGTCCCTTGCTTCTTCAGCCACCGTGTTAGGATGCGCGCTGTGGCGGTGTGCCGCTAGTGTTCTCGCGGACGGGTTTGGGCCGGGAACTCACTCGCTGCCCGGTACTGCCCAAAGGTTCCTTCCATCCGAGGGCAAATTTTCAGGAGGGCAGCATGCGTAGAGAACGGGCGCTGAAGGTGGTATTGGTCGTGGTGGGATTGCTCTTTGTGGCTGCTGTTTATCCCTTGCTGATGTTTGTCAGGCAAGAGCCAGCGTTGGCGATGATGCTTAGCCTTTATGTGACACTCGGCATTTTCTTGCTGCTGGCATCCCGTAACCCGTCTGCGAATCGCAGCCTGATCGCATTCACGGCATGGTCGAGCTTTGCCCATGCCGGCCTGATGGGGGTGCAGGCATTGCGTAATTTCATCCCACGCACAGAACTGGTGGGCGTGGGTTTATTTGTGGTGATTGGTGTCACCCTGATCGCGCTCGCGCCAGCAAAGCGATCCATGCAGCCGGCACCTGCCGTCGGCACCTAGGCTCGGGGCGTTTCCGGGGTTGCGGACTTATGAAGGATGCGGCCGCCGGCCGCTATGCGTGGACGAGTTCGCGGCGTTTCAGCCTGGGCAGGGCTTTGACGGATTTCCCGGCCTTCTTCTGGGCCAGCCGCAAGTCATAGAGATTTTGCAGATTGAGCCAAAACTGGGCGCTGGTACCAAAGAAGTGAGCGAGGCGCAGAGCGGTGTCGCCGGTAACAGAGCGCGTCCCATGCAAGATTTGCGTGACGCGATTAGTCGGCACGCCCATGTTTCGCGCGAGTTCCGCCGCGCTCATATCAAGTGCTTCGAGTTCTTCGGCTAGATGTTCACCCGGATGAATGGCAGTGACGGCCATAGTTGCTCTCCTAATGATAGTACGTGTCACGTCAAAGGTAAGGCTGAGTTGTGCTTTTCTTACGCGTTTTGCTGAAAATCGTGGGCGGCTTGGGTGAGGTCGGCGGGGCGGCCTAGGTCGCGCCAATAGTATTGGTCGGCGCGGAAGGCGAGGATGGGTTGGCCTTGGGAGGCGAGGCGGAGGTAGGCGGGGATGATAGAGAAGATGCCTTCTTCGGTGAGCATGGGGAGGAGGCGGGGAGAGATGATGTGGATGCCGGAAAAGGCGAGGGGGTGCAGAGGAACCTCAGGGGCTGAAGCCCCCGAATTTTTCTCGTTTTTCGGCACGACTGAAGTCGTGCCCTGACGCAACCCTGAATTTTCCGAACTTTCCGGCGCGGCTGAAGCCGTGCCCTGACGAGGAGCGCCTGCAGGATTACTCCTAACCAATTCAGGGTCCTGGTTTGGGGCGACGCGGCGGCCGCAGAGTTGGAGGTGGTTGTCGAAGAGGAGGGGGCGGGAAGTTTCGCGGGATTGAACGGCGAGGGTGGCAAGGGCACCGCGTTCTTTGTGGAATTGGAGCATGCGGGCAAAGTCGATGGTGCTGAGGACGTCGACATTGTGGAGGAGGAAGGGCTCGTCCATTTGAGTGGCATCGGGGCGGCTGGGAATGGCGGGGGTGGAATTCTCGAGGAAGAACCAGGCGACTTTTTTGAGGCCGCCGCCGGTGTCGAGCAAAACTTCTTCGCGGGAGATTTCGATGCGCATCCCGAAGTTTTTATTGGATTTCAGGTAGTCGATGACCAGGTCGGCGAAGTGGTGGACATTGATGATGACTTCGGTGATGCCGAAGGCGCGCAGGCGGGTGAGGGTGATTTCGAGCAGGGTGCGGCCGGCGATTTCGACGAGGGCTTTGGGGCGTGTGTCGGTGAGCGGGCGAAGGCGCGTGCCGAGGCCGGCGGCCAAGATCATGGCTTTCATGCGGAGGCTTTCATTGCAAAACCTGAAACCGAAGAGAGATTCCTCTCTGCGCAGGCCGACCGGTTCGCAGGAGCGAGCCGGGAAGAAAAAGCGTCGGCTTGCTCCGTTCGGAATGACGGTTGCGTGATGGGCTTGGGTGGTGGGTTCATTGAAGAGCTCGGCGCTTGCCGAGTTTTTCCAGTTCAAGATGTCGCACCGTGACCTCCAACCCGTTCCTGGCACGCAAACGTTTCGCTAATTGCTCGGCTAGGAAAACGGAGCGATGCTGGCCGCCGGTGCAGCCGAATGAAACCATCAAATTTTTGAAGCCGCGCTGCTGATAGCTGTGGATGCTCGAATCCACCAGCGACAGGACGCCGGCGAGAAATTGATGCACGCTTTCCTGTTGATTGAGATAGTCGATCACCGGGGCGTCTTTGCCGGTGAGAGTCTTGAAGCGCTCTTCGCGTCCCGGATTCGGGAGGCTGCGGCCATCGAAAACGAACCCGCCGCCATTTCCAGACTCATCTTTCGGGAAGTCCTGGTGAAAGGAAAAACTGAAAATCCGAACGACCAGGTTTTCGGCTTCGGAAGCGAGGCCCTGCAATTTCTCCGAGGCCAACATGCCCTTGAAGGCGTCCATCAGCGCCGGAAGGGGGACGGGGAGCCTGACGTGATGGAGGAGCCAGCGGAGATTCTTCAGCGCGTACGGCACGCTTTGGAGGAAATGGGCTTTGCGTTCGTAGAAGCCGCGAAAGCCGTAAGCGCCCAATGCCTGCAGGATGCGGACGTAAACATAGGCGTAGTAGTGGCGCAGGAAGACTTCGCGGTCTAGCCGGACGAAGCTGGAAAGCCGGTCGAGATAGTGATCGAGAAGTTGCTGACGGAGTTCGGGGGGCAGGTCGGCCTTGGCGTCGTACAAGAGAGAGGCGATGTCGTATTGCAGGGCGCCTTTGCGGCCCCCTTGATAGTCGACAAAATAGGGATCGCCGTTCCGCAACAAGATGTTGCGGGATTGAAAGTCGCGGTAGAGAAAATAATCGCGCGGAGCGCTCAGCAGAAATTCCGTCAAGCGGCCAAAATCGTCTTCGAGGGCTTGTTCGTTGAAGGGGATGCCGGCGAGGCGGAGGAAATAATATTTGAAGTAATTCAGATCCCAGGCGATGGACTGGCGATCGAAGCTGGCGATGGGATAGCAGACATCGTAGTTCAAATCGCGGCCGGCTTCGACTTGAAAGCGTGGGAGCACGGCGACCACTTTGCTATAGGCTTCGACGACTGGAGGAGCAATGTTCTCGCCGGCGCGGTTTTTGGAAAGGAACTCGAAAAGGGTGGTATCGCCGAGGTCTTCTTCGAGATAGGCGCCCTGGTTCAGAGCTTCGGCGTAAATTTCCGGAACCGGAAGGCCGTGGCGTCGAAAATGTCTGGAGAATTCCAGGAAAGCAGCGTTTTCCTCGCGCACGCCGTAGAGGATGCCGATGGCACTGGTTTTTTCGTTGGATAGCCGGATGATTTTTCGGCCGGAACCGCCGAGATCGCCCTGGAGCGCCACGAGGTGATCAGGCGGCGCATGGAAATGCTGCTCGAAAAGCTTTTTGAGAACGTCCATTCGATTGAATTCCGCCATTCCGCGCCGATGAATTGCCGGGACTAACTATTTTTAGCATAGCTGATTCCCGTGGAAGAGACTTGGTTGATGGCGAGTTGCTGTCCTTCGCGTTAACTAAGGATGTGCCCACAGCGCGGCGGGTTCGCTGCATGCTCCCGCGCACAGATATAATGCGGCAATGTCATCCCCAGCCAAAAAGCACGTACAGGAGCGCCAGCTCACAGAACAGCGATTGACGGAGCAGAGGAATGCGGCCTCGAGGAATCTCGACCGCATGACGGCGCGGGAGATTGTGCGGTTGATGAACCGCGAGGATCGCAAGGTGGCGGTGGCGGTTGGAAAAGAATTGCCGGCGATCGCGCGGGCGGTGGATGCGATTGTGAGCGGGATTCGAAAGGGCGGGCGGTTGATTTATGTGGGAGCGGGTTCGAGCGGGCGGATGGGAGTGCTGGATGCGGCGGAGTGCCCGCCGACGTTCGGGACTTCGCCGAAGCTGGTGCAAGCGCTGATTGCAGGAGGAAGGCGGGCGATTACGAGGGCGGCGGAAGGGGCGGAGGATTCGTCGCGGAACGGCGAGCGAGATTTGCGGGCAAAGAAATTGACGCGGAACGACGTGGTGGTGGGAATTGCGGCGAGCGGGACGACGCCTTATGTGCTGGGAGCGCTACGATTTGCGCGGAGACGCGGGGCAACGACGGTGGCAGTGACGTCAAACCTGCGGATGCCGTTGGGGCGGCTGGCGAAAATCGTGATTGCACCGGAGGTCGGGCCGGAAGTGCTGACGGGGTCGACGCGGTTAAAGGCGGGGACGTCGCAAAAGATGGTGTTGAACATGCTGAGTACGGCGGTGATGGCGCGGCTGGGGCACGTGTATGAGAACTTGATGATCGACATGCTGCTGACGAATGAGAAGCTTGCGGACCGGGCGCTGCGAATTTTGGCGGAGGCGAGCGGGAAAAAGGTGTCTGCGGCGGAACACGCTCTGAGGGCGGCGGGACACGATATGAGAGCGGCGCTGGTGATGCTGAAGCTGGGGGTGGGGGTGGCAGAGGCGAGGAAGAAATTGAAGGCAGTGAGAGGAGATTTGAGAAAGGCGATGGGGAATGAGAAGAATGAATTAACACAGAGGTTACAGAGATACGGAAACACTGAGGACACAGAGAAGAGTAAGAAAGGCCGGGCTAAAGCCCGGAGCCTACAAGGGCAGCACAGAGCGAGCGAATGGACAAATTTTTGATCAAGGGCGGGAAGACGCTGCGGGGGACGGTGGCGGTCAGCGGAGCGAAGAACTCGGCGCTGCCGGTGATGGCAGCGGCGCTGCTGACGGCGGAACCGGTGACCCTGCACAACATCCCGAAAGTGCGCGATCTGATCACCATGAGCAAGCTGCTGGCGTTCATGGACGCGAAGGTTTCCGTGACGGAGGTGCCGGCGAGCGACTATGTGATCGAAGCGCCGAGCTTGAACCACGCGGAGGCGCCGTACGAGCTGGTGAAGACAATGCGCGCGTCGATTCTGACGCTGGGACCGCTGATGGGGCGGGTGGGAGCGGCGCGAGTCTCGCTGCCGGGGGGATGTGCGATCGGGGCGCGGCCGGTGGATTTGCACTTGAAGGCGCTGGAGCAGATGGGCGCGGAGATTATCACTTCGCACGGGTACATCGAGGCGCGCGCGCCAAAAGGCGGGCGGCTGAAGGGCGCGCACATCGTATTTGAGAAGATTACGGTGACCGGGACGGAAAATATTTTGATGGCGGCGGCGCTCGCGGAGGGCGAGACCGTGCTGGAACAAGCTGCGCGGGAGCCGGAAGTGACGGACCTCATTGTGATGCTGCGGAAGATGGGAGCGCAGATTTCCGGGGACGGGAGTTCGACGCTGCGGATTCGCGGCGTGCAGAAACTGAGGGGGACGGAGCATACCGTGATTCCAGACCGGATCGAGGCGGGCACGTTTCTCATAGCTGGAGCGATTACCGGCGGCGACCTGACGATTACGCATTGCGAGCCGGAGCATCTGGGAGCGGTGATCGCGAAATTGGGCCAGGCGGGAGTGCCGATTGAAATGGTGAACAAGACCACGCTGCGAGTGCGGGGCGCTAAGAAGCTGGTGGGATCGGATATGACGACGGAGGAGTACCCCGGCTTCGCGACGGACATGCAGGCGCAGTTCATGGCGCTGGCGACGCAGGCGGAGGGCACGTCGGCAATTACCGAGACGATTTTTGAGAACCGCTATTTGCATGCCAGCGAAATGATTCGCATGGGGGGGAATATTTCCGTTGAGGGGCGGAGAGCAGTGGTGCATGGGCCGACGCAGTTGTCAGGCACCACGGTGCAGGCCTCGGATTTGCGGGCCAGCGCGGGACTGGTGCTGGCGGGGCTGGTGGCGGGCGGCGAAACGACCATCGAGCGCGTGTACCACATTGATCGCGGGTATGAGGGGATCGTGGAAAAGCTGCGCGGGGTGGGGGCAGATATCGAGCGGGTCCACGGATCGGGGTCGTAGTTCCATTTTTCCAGCAGCACCTTTCCGGACCTGTGCTTTCCGGGTGAATCTAAAGTACTCACGCCCTAGTACGGCTCGCCCATTCGTCTTTCGAGGGTCGGGATGCTAACTTTCCGTCCTCATGAAATTGATATCGCTGTGGGGCATTGCCACCATGGGCGGTTTCTCCTCGCCATCCCTGCCTGCGAGCGTTGCAAACCTGCGTTTGCGCACCAAGCTACTATTGTCGTTTGTGCTGCTGTCTGCGGGGCTTACCTGCGCGACGCTGCTGGTGGTGCGGCGAAGCGCGCAGGTACAGATGCAGCACCAAGTGGAGCAAGAGGCGCGCAATGCGACGCTAACGTTCCAGGTGATGGAGCACCAGCACCAAATAGCACTGAGCCGCAAGGCAGACTTGCTGGCGTCGCTGGCGTACATGAGAAACGGGGACGCCACAACGATCAAGGATGTGAGCGAAGACCCCTGGAAATCCGACGACTGCAACATGTTTGCCCTTGCCGACAAGAAGGGCAAAATCATTGCCTTACACTCGACGGCAGCAGTATTCCCCACTGCGGTCACCGAGGAAATGCTTCGGCGCTCCCTAAGCCAGGGCAACACGTCCGCATGGTGGATTAACAACAGAATCGTCTATCAGGTGGTCCTGCAGCGGTTTTACGACGGCCCCCCGATCAAGAGCAATCTCCAGGGGGTCGTAGTGGTGGGCCGCTCCATGGACACTCGAGCGGCAGGTGAATTCAGCCGCATCTCTTCGAGCCAGATTATCTTTCGCTATGGCAAAGATGTCGTAGTGAGTTCCCTGTCCGCACTCCAGGAGCAGGAAGCATTGGGACAGATTCAGGACCAGCCCGCACAGGAACAGGTCTACCTTGGGGGTGAGAGGTTCTTGACGAGTTCGCTGGCCCTTACTCCAGGGTCGGAGCCTGCGGCGAACCTCATCATCCTCAAATCGTACCGACAGGCGGCAGCCTACCTGGAGAGGCTTAATCAACTTCTCCTTGGGCTGGGCTTGGTAGCGGTGCTGGCAGGTGGAACGCTGGTGTACGTAATCTCGGATACGTTTACGCGTCCGCTGGCAGCACTCCTGGAAGGAGTGCATGCACTCGAGGAAGGCAATTTTGCGTACCCGATCGAGGCGCGGGGAGGAGATGAGCTGGCGCAGGTAACGCGTGCCTTCGACGGGATGCGCGGCACGCTGCAACGGAATGAGGTGCAACGGGAGCAGCTCGAAGGACAGCTCAGGCAATCCCAAAAGATGGAAGCTCTGGGACGCCTGGCGGGTGGAGTGGCGCACGACTTCAACAATCTCCTGACGGTAATCAAAGGTCATAGCGAATTACTTTTCGACCGGATGAAACCGGCGGACATTTTTTACGGCAGCACGCAACAAATCATGAAAACCGCGGACCGGGCGGCGTCGCTGACCCGCCAACTGCTGGCGTTCAGCCGAATGCAGGTGTTGCAGCCGAGAATCCTTGACCTGAACACGCTGGTCGCGGACATGAGCAAACTGCTGCGGAGGCTGGTGCGCGAAGATATCGAATTCGGCTTCCGGCTGGGCGACTCTCTCGGGCGGGTGAAGGCGGACCCGGGACAGATCGAGCAAGTGCTCTTGAATCTGACGGTAAACGCCAGTGATGCCATGCCGCAGGGCGGGAAATTGACGATCGAGACGAAAAAACTGAAGGTGGACGCGGCGTACGCTCATGCGAGGCCGCCGCTGCGACCCGGGCAATATGTGCAGTTGGTGGTCACGGACACCGGGCACGGGATGGACGCCGCTACGATGTCGCGTATCTTCGAGCCGTTCTTCACGACCAAGGAGTCTGGCAAGGGCACAGGGCTGGGACTGGCCACGGTGTACGGCGTCGTGAGGCAGAGCGGGGGGTTCATCTGGGTGGAATCCTCGCCGGGGAACGGGGCACGCTTTGAGATTTATTTGCCGCGAGTCTCTGAAAAGGAAGAGGCTATTTCGTACGAGCGGGGGTCCGTCAGGTCGAAGGGGGGATCAGAAACCGTGCTCGTTGTGGAAGATGAGGATGAGGTGCGCTCCCTGGCGTCCGAATTCCTGCGTTCCGCCGGGTACAGCGTGCTGACGGCCAAGGACGGCTTGGAGGCACTGGAGATTTCGGAGCGCCTTGGGGACGCTATACAGCTCCTGCTGACCGACGTGGTAATGCCCAAAATGCGAGGAACGGAGCTAGCGCAAGAGTTGAAAGGACGCTTCCCGCGCTTGCGAGTCGTTTACATGTCCGGATACCTGGAGCAGGACCCGTGCAGCGGGGAAATTCTCGAGAAAGCCATCGTGTTGCAGAAACCCTTCTCGCGCGACAGCCTGGTCCGAGAGATCGGCGATGCGTTCGAGGACAAAGGTTTCAGCCGGCCACTGCTTGAAACAACTCGCAATTAGCCGCTTCAGCGCCTGGCCGGCAAAGATGCGAGCTCTCAGCAATTAATCTCAAAGTTTGCTACAATGCGCGACACGATTTTGACAGGTGCCCGCGAGGATTTGGCGGGGCACGACCTGTGGAGGGGGCCGACCATGGCGAACAAGGAACTGTTGGCGCGAATGGATGCGGCAATTGCGGAGAAGAGTTTGCTGAAGCATCCGTTTTATCAGGATTGGCAGGCGGGGAAGCTGAGCCGGGAAGCGCTGCAACTCTATGCGGCGCAATACTACAAGCACGTGGAAGCGTTTCCGAAACACCTGCGCGTGCTGGCGGCGCGAACGGAAGGACCGCTACAGGGGTTAATCCGGGAGAACCTGGCGGAGGAGGAAAGTCCGACCGGACAGCACCCGAAGCTCTGGCGGGATTTTGCGGCGGCCGTGGGAGTAGGTGAGGACGACATCACGTGCTGCCCTGCTTTGCCTGGAACGAAGGCCGTGGTGCAAAAATTCCGGGAGATTTGCGGGGACCGTCCGGTGGCAGAAGCGGTGGCGGCGCTCTACGCTTATGAAGCGCAGGTGCCGGAGATCGCCACGACGAAGATTGATGGATTGAAGAGTTTTTACGGGGTGACGCAGCCGGAAGGGCTGGCGTATTTTGAGGTGCACGAGGAAGCGGACAAGGCACACCGGACGGCATGGCGCGGCTGGCTGGAAGAACATGCGAGCGGCGATGAGGAAGAGATTTTGAAGACGACGAATGAAGCGCTGGATGCGTTGTGGGGTGCGCTGGATGCGGTGCACTGTGAGAAACAAGTGGTGACGAATTAGAAAGAAGAGGACAAGGAAAGAATTAACACAGAGAGCACAGAGGCACATCAGCACAGAGATCGCAGAGAAGAGTTAGGACGAAGGCCCCCGAGAGGTTCGGGGGCCTTTTGTTTTGTGAGAAAAAAGAAGTGCGCCCCGACCAATCGGGGCGCCTTTAAGCGAACTAGTTGGAACCGTTATTCGTGGTAGCCGGAATCGCCGCCGGAGCCGCCTTCGGACGAGGAGGAGGTGGTGCCTCCGCCGCCGGCAGCTGCTTTCTGCTGCTTCTCGCGGGCTTCCTTGATGAGGGCTTTGCGCGAAAGGCGGACTTTGTTGCCCTCGATAGAGAGAACCTTTACCAGGACCTGGTCGCCAAGCTTCAGCTCGTCGCGAACATCGCGAATGCGGTGCTCGGAGATTTCGCTGATGTGCAGGAGGCCGTCGGTGCCGGGGAAAAGCTCGACGAAGGCGCCGAACTCTGCGAGGCGAACGACTTTGCCGAGATAGGTCTTGCCGATTTCGGCGCTGGCGGTGACGTCGCGGACCATCTGCAAGGCCGCATCGCCGCCGGCTCCGCTGGTGGAAAAGATGTGCACGGTGCCGTCTTCGAGAACGTCAATTTTGACGCCGGTGGCTTCGATGATGGACCTGATCTTCTTGCCGCCCGGACCGATGAGGTCGCGGATCTTGTCCTGGGGAATCTTCAACTTGAAGAGGCGCGGAGCATAGGCGGAAATCTGCGGACGCCCTGCGCTCAGGGTCTGTTCCATGGTGTCGAGAATTTCGAAACGGGCCTTTTTCGCCTGCGCGAGTGCTTCGCGCATCATCTGAATGCTAATGCCGAGGACCTTGATGTCCATTTGCAAAGCGGTGATGCCGCTGCGCGTGCCCGCGACCTTGAAGTCCATGTCGCCGTAGTGGTCTTCGGCGCCGGCGATGTCGGTGAGGATGGAGTATTTATGATCCTCGCCAACGACGAGGCCCATGGCAATGCCAGCGCAGGGCGCCTTGAGAGGCACGCCGGCGTCCATAAGGGCGAGCGAACCGCCGCAGACGGTGGCCATCGAAGAGGAACCGTTGGACTCCAGAATGTCGGAGACCAGGCGCATGGCGTACGGAAATTCCTCTTCGGCAGGAAGCAGATTCGCGAGAGCGCGCTCGGCGAGTGCACCGTGACCGATTTCGCGGCGGCCGGGTCCGCGAAGGAACTTTACCTCACCGACGCTGAAAGGCGGGAAGTTGTAGTGCAGCATGAAGCGCTTGAACTGGTCCTGCGCGAAGAGCAGGTCGAGACGCTGCATGTCTTCCTTGGTGCCAAGGGTGAGAGTGGCGAGCGCCTGGGTTTCGCCGCGAGTAAAGAGCGCGGAGCCATGAACACGCGGGAGCAAGCCTACTTCACAGGTGATCTGGCGGATCTTGTCAAAGGCGCGGCCATCGGGACGGCGGCGCTTGTTGAGAACGTCATCACGGAAGATGTTCTCGCGGAGGCGTTCAAAGGCGCGCTTGGTGAGAGTGCGCTTCTCGTCCATCTCCTTCTTGGGCTCTTCCGGGATAGCTTTGAGGATCTCATCCTTGAGAGCGTCAATGAGGTGGTAGCTTTCTTTCTTCGGATGCTTCTCGGTGTTTACCGCGTCATGGAGGCGGTCACCGTATTTTTTCTGGAGGTCCTTGTAAATGTTTTCGTCGAACGGGAGGGGCGGAACGACGACTTTCTTGGGCTTGAGCTGCGCGTGAAGTTCCTTGATGGCGGCGACGATTTTCTTGATCTGCGTGTGGCCGAACTCGAGAGCATCCGCGACAGCTTCTTCGGAGACTTCGAGCGCGCCGGATTCCACCATGACGATGGCTTCTTCCGTGCCGGCGATGATGATATTCATCAAACTTTTCTTCTGGTCGGCGACGGTGGGGTTGATCACCAGCTGGCCATCGAGCAATCCGACGCGGACGCAAGCGATGGGCTTCTCAAACGGCAGGTCCGAGCAATACGCCGCCGCCGAGGCGCTAGTTACGGCAATGACATCGGGGTCGTTCTCGCTGTCCGCGGAGAGCACCATGGAGACAATCTGGGTTTCATTGCGCCAGGATTCGGGGAAGAGCGGGCGCATCGGGCGGTCAATCAGCCGGGAGGTAAGAACTTCCTTTTCCGAGGGGCGGCCTTCGCGCTTGAAGAAACCGCCGGGAATTTTTCCGGCGGAGTAGGTGTTTTCGCGGTAGTCCACGGTGAGAGGAAGAAAATCGCGGTCATTCATCGCCGAGGCCATGCAAGCGGTGGTGAGGACGACCGTGTCTCCGTAGCGCGCGGTAATAGCGCCGTTGGCCTGCTTTGCGATTTTTCCGGTTTCGAGGACGAGCGGCCGTCCTCCGACTTCGACGGTCACCTGGTGAGGAGCGGGTGTAACAGTATTTTCAGACATAAATCGTATCCTTTGGCTCCGCATTGGAGCGGTAGCGATTGCTCAGAGAACCTGTCTCTGCTTCGAGATGGAAGAAAAGAGGCGAGAGCTGCTTCAAGACGAGGCGCGATGGACTACACCACGAGAAAACCCCGGCACTACTTCAGCCGGACGCCTGGCGACAGACTCCGTGTGGAATGTGTCAGTTCGTGAGAACGCAGTGGATACCGCCCAATTTGTATTGAAACGAATGGGCGATTACTTGCGCAGGCTAAGACGATCAACAATCTCGCGGTACCGATCCGGGTCGCGGCGGTTCAGATAGTCCAGCAATCGGCGGCGCTTATTGACCATCATGATCAAACCGCGGCGCGATGCATGGTCTTTCACGTGGGACTTGAGGTGCGTGGTCAGATAGTTGATCCTCTCGCTGAGAAGTGCAATCTGCACTTCGGGCGAGCCTGTGTCCTTGACATGGGTTCGGAACTGTTCGATCAACACTGATTTCGGTGCGCTCAAGGCCCCTCTCCGTCTTCCCCTGAAATTTTCCTCTTCTCTTCGACCCATTCAGGCTAACACAACTTTGTTGAAGGTGTAAAGGAATGTCAGATCATCGACGGCGAGCCAAATTTGGCGTGCGTGTTTCGCGAACAAGGTTTGCGCTGCCGTTCAGAGGCTAGCCCTTTGCAAGGTTTTTGATTTGCTTCGCTAATTTCTCGATCTGTTGCGTCTTCTTGATCACGGGAATTGAAAACGTGGAATTCACATCCATTTTATCGACTTGCTCTTTCAATTCGACGACCATGTCATAGAGCTTCGCAACGTCTGCGCGGAGTTCCTTTCGGTGCTCCAGCTCGATAGCCTTCCTGTCGATTGTGCTGGGATCGTCCAATCCCGGAGGAGCATTGGGGTCGCGCCCATTCGGATACGGAAAAGGCTTGATCACAGGTCCAGCCCCTTGCAGCCAGCCGAGCAGAGGTTCCACGGGCAAGACTACGGCGGTGCCGAGAAAGGTGGTCAACATGCGACGTCGAGTCTCCGTCATAGGAACCTCCGAAATCGGTGTCTCCAAAAAGTACACAAGCCCCGAGAAACCCTGGCAAGGGACTACGGAGGGGGCAAAAACTACGTTTAGTCCCTTTTCCCGGCTTTCGCAAGCTTCTCCATCCGATGGCGTGAGACTAGTCTCTGCGGCGGCCGTCTGATGAGGGTGAATGCATTCCGCATTGCGTTCAGCGGGCAAATTAGGTTCAATGCTGGGGCACAGCTCAAGGGGGAAGAAGAAATGAGAAAGCAATTCGCGGTTTTGGCAGTGGGTTGTCTGATACTGGGGTTCATGGCGGCGCGGGGATCCGCGCAGGCGGACAAAGCAGCGCGGCCGAGTCCGGCGGCGAAGGCGACGTGCACGCTTGCGGATGGCAAGACGATTACCGTGGATTACTCGAGTCCGCGGGCGAAGGGGCGGAAGATTTACGGTGGTTTGGTGCCGTACGGCGAGGTGTGGCGCACGGGGGCGAATGAAGCCACTACTTTCGTGACGACCTCGGACCTGATGGTGGGCGGTACGCACGTTCCCGCGGGGAGTTACACGATCTTCACGATCCCCAACAAGGACAAGTGGACGCTGGTTATCAGCAAGAAAACCGGTGAGTGGGGGACAAACTATCCCGGTCCTGAGAACGATTTGGCGCGCATTGAAATGAAGGCATCGGCCTTGCCCGCTGCGGCCGAGAATTTCACGATCGCGTTTGACAAGACATCCGGAGGATGCGCTCTTCGGATGGACTGGGAGTCCACTCGAGCTTCGGTGGACATCTCAAAAATGTAATTGCGAAACGATTCAAGCAAACTGCAGAAGAGAGCGCCGTAGACCGGCGCTCTTTTTGTTTCATGAACAAACAATGGATTCTCGTTGGCTCAGGGGCTCTGTTTTAGAAGTGTGGTACCCCGATCCACAAGCATGACGGCTCCAATGACCATAGCGGCGGAAAGGAGGACGTTGAGTGTGACGGCCTCGCCCGCGACGAGCCATCCGAGGAGGACGGCAACGATCGGATTGACGTAGGTGTGCGTGGCGACAAGCGTGGGCGAGTAGTGTTCGAGGAGCCAGTTATAGGCAGTGAAGGCCACAACGGAGCCGAAGAAGATCAGGTAACCGAGAGCCAGCCACGAACGAGTTGAGACAGCGGCAAACGAGAAGCCGCGATACTCGCCGGCGATGGTGCCGGCCATAAG
>JBARRT010000218.1:0-22896 GCA_049644365.1 Candidatus Acidiferrum sp.
GCTCGGCCATGGCCGCCGGGGGATCGCTGTGGAGATCCTCATGACCCTCTACCTCGGTGGCAAAGAAACGGTCCGCTGATTTCTCTCGGGGAGGAGTGGACAGCCGCCTGCTAACGAAGGCGAAGAGAGGACACCCGCCGCGGCGGGTGCCCCTACAAAACCGAAGATGACTCGCTACTACAAAAAAGAAGGCCCGATGTGGGATCGGGCCTTCCCGCTTTTTGTGGAATGTGAAGACGGCTACCTTGCGGCGGCCACGGACTTGGCGAGCTGAGGGACGACGCCGAGCTGCTGCATCAGGCCCTGAGCGTCCCAGTTGACGTAGCCTTCGGCGATCTTGCCGTTCGAAACGCGAGCGACGGTCATGCCGGAGATGGTGAACTGCTTCCCGGTTGGCGCAACGCCGTTGAGCTCGCCCTTGTGAGTACCGCGGCAAGACCAGCGGGTCATGACGGTTTCGCCTTCGGCAATGACATCCTCGATCGTCAAGTGAAGGTCGGGGAAGGCCGTGCGGTAGAGAGTCGCTCTCTTCTTTTCACTCTCGGGGCCGCGCCCAAAATCGGGCGTCGAAGGGTCATGGTGAGCGTAGTTGGGGGAGAAAATCTCGTCGGCCACCGAGAGATTGCCCGTGTTCCAGAGTTCTGCGAACAGTCGACGGACGATAGCTTTGTTGTGTTCTGACATGGGTGGTTCTCCTTTTTGAAAAAAGCAAAAACTGTCCTCGCACGATGCGAGTCGAGCTCGAGTGGTGTGGTTCTGGAACCGCTACGGCGTGGGCTTGCAGTCCTGTGGGTCGGGCAAAAAGGTTAAGCCGCGCGTGAGCGGAGAAAAGCGAGCCGAGGACGTACTGCCCTCTAGGCGCTCGGTGCAGAGCTTAACTGTCAAAGAAACTACCCTTGGACTACGGAGCGGGAGTCTCGCCTCAAAACGGCGAAACCTCGAGATGATGGTGTCCCTCAAGAGTGTGGGTGTCAAGGAGAATCGAACGACTCTTCTGTGCAAAAAGCGCCGCGACGATGCGAAAATCTGCGAAGTTGAAGATCAAGATGCGGCGCGGTCACGGAAACGCCACTTTGGCGCTGGTCAGGTGAAACTTCGGGGAGAAAAGAAGGAGAGCGCAGTCGAAAGAACCCACCCGTAAGCCCGGCGCGCTGGGGCGCCCGTCAAGACCATCCTCCACTCAGTTCCCTCAAGTCGCTCTGCAAGACTCTTGCTACGCGGGGCGGCGCGACGCAGAGTCTTTTGGGAATCCTTTGCCGCGATCTTGAACGGCCGTATACGCACCGTCAGCCGCGCCGGAATACGGCCTATCCACATGGTTGGGGGATCCATCGCCGCTTCATCATGCCGAGCCAGGCGATTGTAATATTCCGCGGTACCGGCCACGTCTTCGGGACCAAGTCTTGGCAGCCGAGGAGGAAACAGAATGTACAAAGATCGAAAAAGCAAATTCATCTGGCCCTGCGCTTCCGCACACGCGGGCTGGGATTGCGAACGGCGGAACTAACCGCTTAAGCTTGCGAACCGAATCTTAGATTTCGTCAAGACGTGTGTCTGTTCTCTTGTGTACATTTACGCAGTTTTTTTGCGCGAATGGACCGCGGCCCGCGGAGATTGTCCCAAAGTGAACAGTCATCCGGCCCCGCCGGTTCTAACATAGGGTGGGAATTGTTTTTGAGGGAGGAGATTTCAAAATGGCGAAGAAAAGCAGAGGCGGCAGAATGACGGCAGCAAAAAAGCGGGCCGCTAAGAGATCTGGCGGACGCGGCGCTATTAAAAAGCGTGCAGCTGGTCGAAACATCATGAAGACTTAGGGGCACATCGCCGTGAACTCATCGCCGGCGATTGAGGCAGGACTGCGCGGGCGGTGAAGACGGCTTCGCCCCACATCGAGTGAGTCCGTGGCTCACGCCGGGGCCTATTTGTGTCCGGCCGGGCCGGAGCACGTTTTCAGCCGCGCCGCTCAAGCGCGGGCTGCGCGCATTTGGGCGACCCTCTCGTTGAACTGGCGCGTCAGATGCGGCACGATGCCGAGTTGCCGCTCGATCAGCATCAGCTGCGCGCGATGGTGCATCTCGTGCTCCTTCGCGCTGAGCAGCCTCTCGAATCGCGACTTCGCGGTTTTTCCGTCAGGCTCGGTCACCATTTCCGCAAGGAACTCCGGCGTCAGAGTTTCCATCCACGCGGCAAACTGCTCCCCTTCGGTTCGCAGCAGATCGAGAATCTCCGCCTTGGATCTGGGCTTGGCTTCCTCGGCGTTGAACTTGTCCATCATGCCGAAAAAGTCCAAGCCCGCTAGAGTGGTGAGCCGCTTTTTGTGCACCTCTTCCCAGATGCGCGTGGCGATTGCGATGTGCGTCAACATGCGCGCCACGGGGCGCACGTCTGGCGCTGCCACAAAGCTGTACTTCGACTCGGGAATGTCTTCCGCAACCTGAATGGTGTTTTTGCGTACCATGCGAAACGCGCTCGCCAAATCTTTTCCGCCGTAAGAAGTCATTTGGTCACCTCATTCTGGAATTCTTCCGCCCAGCCGGGGCAGGCTGTCAACTTCGATGCGGTGATTCAACCATTCGTCACGCGCTGCCTCTTCTTCGTCAGCATATCCATGAGTTTGCCCTAGGCGGCCTGGGCGCCCCTTGCGGCGGGCACTTGCTGGATTTCCAGCGGGAGGTGGGCATTCATGAGCGAGGCGCCTCCATCCACATCGAGGATTTGTCCCGTGATCCAGTTCGCTTCCGCCGAGCAAAGCAGCGCAACGGCATTCCCAATGTCGGATGGAGTTCCGAGTTTACCCATGGGAGTCCATCCGTCGCGGTGCCAGTTCCGAATCATCGTCTGTACCGCTTCCGGCAGAGTATTCAAGACGCTGTCTTCGGTCCAGCCGGGACTGATGGCGTTCACCGTGATTTGGCGCGAAGCCAGCGCCACGGCAAAGTAACGGCACAAGACTTCCAACGCCGCTTTGGCCGCACCCATGGCCACCCACGGCTGCCAACTGCCGAAGCGGCCGCCGGGCGCATAGGTCAGAGCGATGATGCGCCCGCCGTCGCGCAGCATGGGAACGGCTTCCTGCACGCCAACCAGGAATGCCTTGGCTTGGGAATTGATGGCGAAGTCGAACATGTCCAGCCCGATGGTCATTGGCCCTTCGTAAAACGTGGCAACCTCCGGCCTGGCGTTATTCACAAAGATGTCCAGAGCGCCAAACTCCGATTTGACCCGCGCAAACATGCGGCGAATTTCTTCCGGTTTGCAAACGTCCGCCTGCAAAACAAAACCGTCCGAGCCGCAGGCCCGCAATTTTTCGAGAGTCGCTTTGGCGTGGTCTTCTTTCTGATAGTAGTGAACGGCAACTTTTGCTCCAGATTCCGCCAGCTTCAGAGCGATACCGCGGCCAATTCCCCGCGAGCTACCGGTCACCAGCGCATATTTTCCCCTGAACATCATAAAGCACCTCCTAGCTCAGAATTTGAGGCGCATCTTAGGCCGAGGAAAAGTTCACGTCAATGCACGCGGAGATGATGCATACATTGCGGAGCGCACGGACTGCGGCGTGAACGAATTACTTCTTTAGCGGATACAATTTGATATTGCGGAAGAACACTTCAGCGCCTTCGGATTGGAACAAGATTTTCCCGCTGGAGGGAAACGCCTGCGAGCCTTCGTTGGCCAATTTCCCGTTGACGAATTGCTTGACGTGATCTCCTTGCGCGACCAATTCCAATAGATTCCACTCGCCGTGAGGTTTTTCGAGCTCGCCGACCGGATCGCGATATCCGGTCACGTCATTCCAGGGGCCTTTGCCGATGCGGTCGATTTTGAGAGCGCTACCCGGAGGGCCGGTCACGCGCACGCCGTTCGGCCCGGTCAATGCGCCTCCATCCGTCATCCAAAAGTCTCCGGTCCCGCCTTCGATGATCTGAAACTCGACAGAGGTCGGCCAAACTTTCTGCGGGCCTTGCACGTGGTAGAGAATTCCGCTGTCGCGCGCGTGGCCCGCGCGTGGGGCGTACGTACCCTCGCCCCACTTGAACTCCGCCCGCAGATAATAGTTGGCGAATTCCTGTTTGGTGATGACGTAGCCGAACTCCTTCCCGGAGACATGGATGACTCCGTTCTCGACACGAAACACCTGATCGGGATCGTTGTTCAAGCCGTGCTCTTTCAAAAAGGTGTCGAAATTGGTGAGATCGCGCCCATCGAACAAAGCGATTGCGGCGCCGTGAGGAGGAATCTCGCTGCTGGTGGCGAACGCGACGGTCGCCAAAGCCAATGACCCGAGCAGCCGAACAAAATGATGTACTGGAATTCGCATGCGGGAAAGATATCATGCCTCGAAGAGGAGAGGCGAACTTCCCGCCAGCGCCATCGGGACGCCCCGGTAGAAACCGCCGGGATGCAAAAGAGGCACAGAAAGCGCAGAAGTTCGCCTGAACACAAGCGCATCCGCAAGACCGGCAAACTGCGTGCCTGCGGAGTGGCGCTAGAGCGCCGAAATTAGGTTATAAGCCTTCGTGCTGCTGCTACGGTTTTTCCGAAGCTGGTTTCAGCTCGGCTGATTTGGCGGTTGCGCCTTTGGGCTTTGAGGCAGCAGCGGCCATCGTCGCCTTCGGGTGCCAGAAATCGGTCGCCACCTTGACGATCTCTTCCGTTGGGTTGCTGAGTTCGGGCGAGAAGCGGTAAAGCGCCGACTCGCTGCCTTCCACCGTCTCCGCAGTTACCTGGAGATATCTCTTGAAGCGATCTTCGCCGAGAATCTCGCGGAGCGTGGGGTTCTTGTCGAAACCACCGAGCGAACCGCGTAAAGTCGTCACATAGAAAGTTGTGCCCTTGCTCCCTTCGACCACCTGGGAAATAAGCACAGGCTGAGTGTTCGCGGCTTTTTCACCGGCTTCTTTCGCTTCCTTCATCAGCGCTTCGAAGTCCGCGATGTGCCCGGGGCGCACGTGCACCGCAGTGGTGCGCAGCACCCTGGAGTCGCCGATGAGTTTCGCGTAGGAGTCCATATCCGTGGGGGGCTTGCGGCTCAGGTCCGGACGCCGACGCCGCAGCTCCGAGCGGGACCAGACCAGACAGCTTTCCCAATCATGCAGCATCTTCAAGGTGGCTTCCTTGCCGAATGCCTTGTTGGCAGCCAGCATCCCTGTCTCGCTGTTTTTTTCGATGTCCGCGTAATCCTGGCGCAGACTTGTGAAAACATACACGCCGCCTTCGCCAAACAAGGTTTGCGTGGCGAGCCAGCGGTCACCGTTGAACCGGCGATTCGCGTCCACCCACTTTCTTGCAAGGACCTGGAAGTCCGCGATTTTCTCCGGTTTCACTTTCACTATGTAGACGTCGAGATAATCTCCCTGCGCATGGACCGCCACGGGCGCCGCGAGACACACGGCTACCACAAGGGCCCAGATGGCTCTCTTGAACATGATTGCCTCCTTTGCTTAAGAGACTTTGGGGAGGGTAATGAAGGGACGCTACACCCAGGAAAAGACAGTGTCAAGACTGCCTGCGCCCTAACTAGGTTTCTTAGTGAGCAGGTTCGAGGACGAGTTTCTGTACGCGCCAGTTCAAAATTTCCGCGACATACAGTTCATTTTCCGAAGGGCAGGCGATGGAGTGGATCCAGCCGAATTGGCCGGGCTGTTTGCCGCCTTTGCCGAGCATGCCGAGAACTTTTCCATCGAGAGAGAGTTTGTAGATGCGGCCGGGGTAGGCGTCGGAAGTGTAGAGGACCTGATTCGGGCCAGGCGTGATGCACAGAGTCCACGGTGCGCCGGGGGCCATCGTGCCGGCGTTTGTGGCGGGCTTGGCGCCGATCGCGGCGCGTGCGTCGGCGGGAGCGGTGACGTCGATAGTGATTTGGCGAAGGAATTTTCCATCGGTGTCGAAGACCTGGATTCGGCGATTGCCACGATCAGCGACGTAGACGTTGTTTTGTGCATCAACGGCGATGCTGTGCGGGATGTTGAACTGGCCGGGCTTGTCGCCGGGTTCGCCCCAGGACTTGAGCCAGACGCCGTCCTTATCGGCTTTGGCGATGCGCGAATTGACGTAGCCGTCGCTGATGTAGGTGTTGCCGGCGGAGTCCCAGGCCATGTCGGTGACTTGGCGGAACTGGCCGTCGACAGGTGGCAGCGGAGGCTTGGGATGTTTGAGCGGCTCGGTGCCTTCGTCGGAAGCTTCCTGCTTGCGGCCGAAAACCATAACGACGCGGCCTTCGGGATTGAACTTGATGACCATGTCGGAACCTTTGTCTGCGACCCAGATGTTGTCGTCCTTGTCGACACGGACGGAATGCGCGAAGGACCAGGCATAGAGATTGTGGCCGATTTCGCGGACGAATCGGCCGTCGGGAAGAAATTGGAGGAGTTGCGCTGCGCTGGCTCCGTAAGCGGGGCCTGTGCTGTTGCCGCGCGAAAAGACGAAGATGTGGCCTTTGGAATTGACGGCCACGCCGACGGCTTCGCCGAGATGGGTGTCGGGTGGGAGCTTCAGAAAATTGGGATCAGCGACGTAGCGGATTTCGGGCGGCTGCTGTGCTAAAGCGGGAGAGGCGACAAACAGGGCAATTAAGAAGATGGAGCGTTTCATGTGATGCCACCTCGCGACTTAAGAATTTCGTCCCCGCATCATACGCGCATTTGGGAAATCAGTCGCCTGCTAGAAATTTGAATTGGGCTTCAGTGAGGGGAACGACGGAGAGGCGGCCAATTTTGACGAGTGGTGAATCTGTGAAGAGTTTTTTAGATTTGATTTCGCCCAACGTGATGGGCTTGGCGAGCGGCTTTCCAGCTTTGATCTCGACCGCGGGATTCTTGGGGTCGGAGTTGTCCACGGAGACAACGGAGGCAGTGCCGACAGCGCTCTTGCGGTCGCCGGTTTCGTAGATGATCAGTTTGTCGCCGGGCTTCATCCCGCGAAGATTCTTCACGGCGACGGGATTGGAGACGCCGTCCCAGACGGTGACTTTGTCACGCTGGAGATCGGCGAAGGAATATGCGGAGGCTTCGGTTTTCAAGAGATAGAAGGAAGACATAAATTTCACCCTGCGGTTCAGGCCCACCATTCTACATGAGAGATAGCGAGAGAGCGGACAGATAGGAATGTCTGTCCTACTAGGAGGCGAGTTCGTGGGCGGCAGAGGCGAAGACTTTGGTGTGGGCGTCGATGTCGGCGGCGGTGGTGGCAGGGCACATGAGGGCCATGTTGTGGAAGGGGGTGAGGAGGACGCCGCGATTGAGGGCGTAGAGGTGGAGGAAGCGCTCGAGTTCGAAGTCGGCGGCAGCGGCCGATTCGCCGCCGTTGCGCGGAGGTTTTGCGGCGAAGGCGTATTCGGCGCGGGCGCCGAGATGGATCACGTTCCAAGGAAGTTGGTGCGCGCGGATTTCGGTGGCGACGCCGTCGTTGAAGCGCTGGGCGAGTAGGATCATGTGTTCGAACGCGGGGGGCGTAAGAACGTGTTCGAGGGTGGCGCGCATGGCGGCCAGCGAGAGAGCGTTGCCGGCGAGCGTGCCGCCGATGCCGCCGACATCGCAGTCTTCCAGATGGATGCGTGCGGAAATGCGCTGGGCGACTTCTTCGCTGCAGCCGTAGGTGGCGCCGGGAATGCCGCTGCCGATGGCTTTTCCAAAAACGAGCATGTCGGGATCGAGTTTCCATGCGGCGGTGCAGCCGCCGGGTCCGGCGCAGATGGTGTGAGTTTCATCGGCAATGATGAGCGCGCCGTGGCGGCGCGCGAGCTCGCGGGCGGATTTCCAGTAACCGTCGTCGGGAAGAATGATGCCGACGTTGGTCATGGCGGGCTCGGCGAGGATGCAGGCAACGTCGCGATGCTTGAGGGCGTCTTCGAGGGCGTTGAGATCGTTGAATTCGACGACGCGCGTGGTTTCGGCGGGATTGACGGGCGGGCCGATATTGCCGCGACGCGGGGCGACGGTGCCGTTTTCGAGCGTGGCGAAAGATTCGTCGACGGTGCCGTGGTAGCAGTAGTGAAAAACGAGAATTTTCGAACGCTGGGTGATTTCGCGGGCGATTCGAATGGAGAAGCGATTGGCGTCGGTGGCGGTGAGCGTGAACTGCCAGTACGGGAGGCCGAAGCGGCGCTGGAGATCTTCGCCAACCCAGAGGGCGTCTTCGGTGGGGAGCATGAAGGTGATGCCTTCTCTGGCGCGGCGAGCGACGGCTTCGGCGACGATGGCGGGCGAGTGGCCGGTCATCGCGCCGGTGTCACCGAGGCAAAGGTCGACGTAGTCGCGGCCGTCGACGTCGGTAAAGTGCGCGCCATTGGCTGATTTTACGAAAACCGGAAAAGCGCCGGCCCATTTTTTCATCCAGTTCATGGGGACGCCGCCAAGGAGCGAGGATTGCGCGCGGGCGTAAAGCTCGGCGGATTTGGGATGGCCAACGACGAAGAGGGACTCTTCGCGTTTTTGGAGAGTTTGCAGTTTGGTACGGTCGATGGTGGGCATCATTCACGCTCTGAGCAGAACCGGGCGCAGCGATGCTGCGCCCCTACAAAGGGTAAGAAGGGAATCATCGGAGGGCGTGGATTACTTCGCGGGCGGCATTGGCGCCGGAGGCGCCGGTGAGGCCGTTGCCGGGATGCGTGCCAGAGCCGCACAGAAAGAGGCCGCGGATGGGAGTTTTGTAGCGCGCCCAATCGAGAACGGGGCGCATGGTGAAGAGCTGATCTAGAGCGAGCTCGCCGTGGAAAATGTGGCCGCCGGTAAAGCCGTAGCAGGTTTCCAGATCCTTGGGCGTGATGACCTGAATGCCCTCGACCAGGCCGGGAAGATTCGGGGCGTACGCAGCGAGAGTTTCGACGACCGTGTGGCCCAGGTCGTGGCGGCGCGCGTCCCAATTCCCTTCCCTTAATTTGTACGGAGCGAACTGGACGTAAACGGAGAGGACGTGCTTGCCGTCGGGAGCGAGAGAAGGATCGAGGATGGTGGGAATCGTCACGTCGAGCCAGGGCGCTTTCGAGAAATCGCCGTACTTGGAAGCGTCGAAGGCGCGTTCGAGATAATCAATTTCCGGGCCGATATGGATGCGGCCGGAGAGCGCTTTGAGCGGAGTCTCGTTCGAATCGAGAGCGGTAAAACTGGGCAGCCCGCCGAGGGCGAGATTGACTTTGGCGACGGTCCCATTGGCGCGAAAGTTTTTCATGCGATTGGCAAATGTGGGGTCGAGCTGCGAAGCGTCGACTAAATTGAAAAACGTGCGCTTGGGATCGGCGCTGGAAACGACGGCTTCGACGGCGATTTCTTCGCCATTGGAGAGAACGACGCCGGTGACGGCGCCGTCTTTGATTCGAATCTGCTGCACTTCTGCGTCGGTGCGGATTTCAGCGCCGGCCTGTTTTGCGGATTCGGCCAGAGCGCGCGTGAAGGAACCGAGTCCGCCGCGGGGAAATGCGGCGGAGCCGACGGGATGCGAGTCGGCGGCGGCGCGGAGAAGCAGAACGGCGGTTGATCCCGCAGACCAGGGGCCGAGCGCGGTGCCGAAAATCCCGCGTGCGGCGATAGCAGCGCGAAGGAGCTCGGTTTCGAAAAATTCGGCGACGAAGTCCGCGACGGCCATGGGGCCCCAGCGGAGCAGATCGAAGATGCCGGTTTTTCCAAGGCTGCGGACGCCGCGGCCGGTTTTCAAAAGATTCCAGAGATCTTCGGGCGTGGGATGATCGATCGCAGGCGGTGTAATGGAAGAGAGCTGCGTGAAGAAGGCGGCGGTATCCGCGAGCGACACGGCGAATTGCGCGTATTTCGCGGCGTCTTTCGCCGAGAGGCTGGCGATACCCGCAGCGGTCTTGGCAGCGTCGTTGTAGAAGAAGAGCGCTTTGCCATCCGGCGCCGGTGCGAAGACGCGGGGATCGGGTTGAATCACTTCATAGTCGAACCTTTCGAGCAGTAAGTCTTTCGCGATGTCCGCGCGTAATGGGCCGAGAGTGTGCGCGAGCGTGGAGGCGTGGAAGCCGGGATAAAATTCCTCGGTGATGGCGCCGCCGCCGACCATTTCCCGGCGTTCGAGGATGAGCGGCTTGAAGCCGCCCTTGGCGAGATAAAAAGCCGTGATGAGAGCGTTGTGTCCGCCGCCGATGAGAACGACGCGCTGTCCGAGGGGCATGGTCAGTTGGCCGCCTTGGACGCGGCTTCCGTGGAGCTCGAAGAACCGGACTTTGTTCGGTGCGCACGCAAAGCGTGCGACCACTCTTTCAAGATGACTTGGCTGGCTATGCGCCCGTTGGCGCCCATGATGCCGCCGCCGGGATGCGTGGCGGAGCCGCACATATAAAGGTTGTGAATGGGCGTGCGGTAGTAAGCCCATCCGGCGACGGGGCGAAGGAAGAAAAGTTGCTCGAGAGAAAGCTCGCCCTGGAAAATGTTGCCTTGCGTGAGGCCGAATTCGCGCTCGAGATCGAGCGGGGTGAGGACCTGGCGGCCGATGATGATGTCTTTGATGTTGGGCGCGTACTCCGCGATGGTGTTGATGACGTTGTCGCCGAACACTTCTTTCTGTTCGTCCCAGTTGCCTTCGGCGAGTTTGTAGGGCGCGTACTGCACGAAGCAGGAGAGGACGTGTTTGCCGGGAGGCGCGACGCTGGGATCGGTAATGCTGGGAATGACCATATCAATGTAAGGACGGCGGGAATAGTGGCCGTATTTGGCGTCGTCGTAGGCGCGCTCCATGTATTCCATGCTGGGAGAAATGGAGATGGCGCCGCGAAGGTGCGCCCCCGGTCCTGGGAAACATTTGAAATTGGGAAGCGCATCGAGGGCGAGATTGACTTTGCCGGAAGAGCCACGGAATTTGTAGCGGCGCACGCCCTCGAGGAAATCGGCGGGAAGCTCGCTGGGTTCGAGAAATTTTTCGAAGGTCAGATGCGGGTCCACGCTCGAGGAGACCACGTTGGCGAAAAGTTCTTCGCCGGATTGCAGGACGACGCCGGCAGCGCGGCCATGCTTCACGAGAATTTTTCCGACTGGCGCTTTCGTTCGAATCTCGACACCGGCTTCACGCGCGGCGTCCGCAATCGCGTTCGAAATGGCTCCGGTGCCGCCGCGGCTGAAACCCCAGGAGCGGAATGCGCCGTCGATTTCGCCCATGTAGTGATGGAGGAGAACGTAGGCGGTGCCGGGCGAGCGGATGCCGAGGAAGGTGCCGATGATACCGGAGGCGGACATCGTGGCTTTCAGAACGTCGGTTTCAAACCACTGGTCGAGAAAATCCGCGGAGCTCATGGTCATAAGCTGGACGAGCGTGTAGCGCTCGTCGGAGGAGAGTTCACGAAAGCGCTGTAACAGGAAATGAAGCTGCTTGAGGTCTTTGGGATTGAGCGTAGTGGGGTCGGGCGGAACCATCGAGAGCATGGGCTTCACGAAGCGGCACATGGGCGTCATCATCTTGGAGAACTCGTCGTAGGCTTCGGCGTCGATGCGGGAGTGGCGGCGAATGTCGCGAATGGATTTCGCGTGGTCGTTGACGCGCCAGAGGTAGTCGCCACTGGGCATCGGAGAGAAGGTGCCGTCGAGGGGAAGAATTTCGAGGCCATGGCGCGGGAGGTCGAGTTCGCGGATGATTTCGGGACGAAGCAGCGAGACGACGTATGAGCACTCGGAGAAAAGAAAGCCGGGGACAATTTCTTCCGTGACGGCCGCGCCGCCGAGAACGTGACGGCGTTCGAGCACCACGACCTTCTTTCCTGCTTTGGCGAGGTACGCGGCGTTGACCAGCCCATTGTGACCGCCGCCGATGACGATAACGTCGTAATGCTGACCCATTCGGTATGACTCCGGTATGACTCGGTTCAAATGTAAAGAATTGCGGAAAGCGAAGATTGAACATTCTACTGAGAGAGTTATCGTCGCACAAGTCCACCGGAAGGACTTATGCGAGCTGATGCCTTGCGAGGGCGGCGAATTCGCACCTATAATCCAATGTCTTTGCGGCGTTGCGCCGCCGTGGATTGGGGACGGATCCGTGCCGGTCGGAACTGCGTTTCACGAGAGAACGCTGGCGCTCTGCGAGAGCCTGAATTACCGTGAGTGGTCGGGCTACTACACGGTCAGCGTGTACGAGATGCACCACGAGCACGAGTACAACGCCATCCGGAATTCGGCGGCGCTGATCGATATTTCTCCGCTGTTCAAATACCGCGTGACGGGGCGGGATGCCACGAAGTTAGTGAACCGCGTGATTTCGCGCGACATTAATAAGGTTGCGGTGGATCAGGTGATCTACTGCTGCTGGTGCGACCCCGAAGGCAAAGTGATCGACGACGGAACGATCACCCGGCTTGGCGAAAATGATTACCGCTGGACGGCGGCGGACCCGAGCTTGCGGTGGTTCCGGCAGAATGCGTTGGGCCTGGACGTAAGCATTGAAGATATTTCGGAACAAGTTGCGGCGTTAGCTTTGCAGGGGCCGACCTCAGGACGCCTGCTGCACGAAGTGACGGACGCTAAAATCGAGAACCTAAAATATTTTCGCGTGACGCGCGGAAAAATCGCGGGCGTGCCGGTGGACATTTCGCGTACGGGTTATACCGGCGACTTGGGTTTTGAGGTTTGGATGCCGTGGCGCGACGCGATCAAAGTGTGGGATGCCCTGACCGCGAAAGGCAAGGCGTTTGATATTCATCCGGCGGGGATGATCGCGCTGGATATTGCGCGGATCGAGGCGGGGCTGATTCTGATCGAAGTCGACTACATTTCGAGCAAGAAAGCTCTGATCGAATCGCAGAAGTATTCTCCGGCGGAAATTGGATTGGGGAAGCTGGTGGATTTGAAGAAAGAAACTTTTGTAGGGCGCGAGGCGCTGGCGCTGGAAGCGAAAAAAGGCGCGGAGCGCGCGTTGGTGGGGCTGGAAATTAATTGGAACGAAGTGGAAGCGCTCTACGACAAATTGAAAATGGCGCCGCAAGTGCCGAGCATGGCGTCCCGCGTGGCCGTGCCGGTGTATCGCAACGGCCGGCAAGTGGGCAAGGCGACGTCAACAACGTGGTCGCCAACCCTGAAAAAAATGATCGCGCTGGCGTGCGTGGGCCGCGAGAGTTCAGCGGTCGGGTCAAAGCTCAGCATGGAAATGACCGTCGAAGCCGTGCGCCAAACGGTTTCCGCAAAAGTCGTGCCGCTACCCTTCTTCAATCCCGCGAGAAAGATGGCCGTCCCGGTGATTTAGCAGGTCTAAGCTAGTTTTCTTCGTTATTCCATCGCAGTGCCAATTCAGATAGCACTGACCTCATTGCACCAGACGGTTGTATTTCTTGAGGACGGCGCGGAGCTGATCGTGCGGGAGCGCGCGGACACGATGATTTTCAATGCCGGTCATGGTTTCGGCGGCGACCATGGCATTAACAATGGCTTCTTCGGTGGCCTGGACCGTGGCGGCGAAAACGGGATCGATCTTGTCGTTGGGCAACATTTTCAGGTCGACCACATGGTCGGCGGCGGCAGCGCCGGAATTGGCGGTGGAGAACGCGATAAAGATGTCGCCCGAGCCGTTGCCGGAAATGCTGCCGTCGCGGCCGAGTCCGAGAGAAACGCGGCGCGCGAGGCGTTTCAGCTGGTGCGCGACGAGCGGAGCGTCCGTGGCAACCACGACGATGATCGAGCCGTGGTCGTCGTTGAAAAATGCAGTGCCGGCGTACGGATCATCCGCGGGAATTTCCCGGCCGACGGGAATGCCTGCAATGCGCAGATTATTTTTCGTTCCGTAATTGCATTGCACCAGAACTCCAACCGTGTAGCCGCCCTCTTTTTCGCCTAGCTTGCGGGAAGAGGTGCCGATGCCTCCCTTGAAGCCATTGCAAACCATTCCGGTGCCGCCGCCGACCGCGCCTTCTTCCACAGCGCCGCCGTGTGCGGAGTCGATGGCGTGGAACGCGTGCTCCGGCTTGACGTGGAAGCCGTTGATGTCGTTGAGCCAGCCATCCCAGGTTTCCGCGACGACGGGGAGCGACCACCAATACCCGGTGGGATCGGGCTGCCCATGCGCCACGCGCCACTGAATCACGGCGTCGCGAACCACCCCGACGCTGTGCGTATTGGTGATCATCACCGGGCCTTCGAGAAATCCGGATTCTTCCACCCAGGTTGTGCCGGTCATTTCGCCGTTGCCGTTCAGCGACCACCAGCCGGCGAAAACGGGATTGTTCATGGAATCTTTTCTGCGAGGAAGAACCGCGGTGACGCCGGTGCGCACGGGGCCCTTGCCGACCTGCAGTTTTCCTTCTCCCGAAATCAGCGTAGTGTGGCCGACGATGACGCCGGAAACATCGGTGATGGCATTGAGCGGGCCGGGCGTGCCGTCAAAGGGGACGCCGAGATCACGCGCGCGCGCTTTTGCAGAAGGTTTGTCTTGAGCGTGAAGGGCAAACGTCAGCGAAAGAAAGACGGCCAAAGCGAGCAATACCTTGCGGGGACGAGGGCGCATTTTCTCTCCAAAAAATAAGAACGAGCCGGCTGCAATAAACAAACTTCAATCCGGTATCAAGCCGGAAAAACTTTTGCCAAAGCCGATTGAAGAGCGCGGGGGATCAGCGCGGATTCTTCCGGCGAAATCGTGAACGGCGGCGCGATAAGGATGTGATCGCCGCACAGGCCATCCACGCAGCCCTGCGTCGGATAGGTCAGCACATTTTCTTCAAGGCACGCCTGGCGAATTTTCTCCGCGATATTTTCGGACTTGGGAAAGGGCTCGCGCGTGGACTTGTCTTTGACGAACTCCACGCCGAGGAGCAGGCCGAGACCTCTCACATCGCCGACGTGGGGATGTGACAAAAGCGAAGTAAGAGCGTCGCGCAGGTTCTTTCCTGCGGGAACGACGCGATCGAAAAGTTTTTGCGATTCGAGATAATCGAGGACCGCATTTCCGGCAGCAGTGCAAACCGGATGCGCCTGGTATGTGAAGCCGTGCATGAACGCACCTGATCCGCGCTCGAACGCTTCGACAACGCGCGTGGAAACGAGCACCGCGCCGAGCGGCGCGTAACCACTTGCAACTCCCTTCCCTACCAGAATCAGGTCCGGCTCGATGCTCCAGTGCTGAACGGCAAAAGGCGTTCCGGTGCGGCCCATGCCGGTCATGATTTCGTCGGCGATGAGGAGGATCCCGTTTTTGCGGCAGATTTCGGCGATACGTGACACGTATCCATCCGGCGGAACGGCAGCACCGAGTGTCGCGCCTACGACGGGTTCGAAAATAAAGGCGGCGGCATCCTCTTTCTTGCTTCCATCCAAATGAGTTTGCAAGTCGTCGGCGCAAGCGAGTTCGCACTGGGGAAACGTTTTTTCGAACGGACAGTGATAGCAGAAGCACGGTGCGATGTGGCCCCAATCGGGGATAAGAGGCTCATAGGGCGCGCGACGAGCGACATTGCCGCTGACAGACATCGCGCCGAGCGTGCTCCCGTGATAGCTCTGGCGGCGCGAGAGGACGCGGTAACGATTCTTCTGACCAGTCTCGAGGTGATACTGGCGAACCAGTTTAATCGCCGTCTCTGTCGCCTCGGAGCCACCGGAAGTGAGGTAGACGCGGCCGCCCTTGCGAAAATTCGCGGGAGCAAGAGCGAGAAGCCGCGCGGCAAGTTTTTCCGCGGGAGCCGTATGAAATTGTGAAGTGTGCGCAAAGGCAATCCGCGAGGATTGCTCGGCCATGGCCCGGCCGATTTCGGGAACGCCATGGCCGATGCTGACCACGGCAGCCTGCCCGGCAGCGTCCAGGAATCGACGGCCCTTTTCGTCGATGATCCAGCAGCCTTCGCCGCGAACAGCAACGGGAAAAGTCTTTTTGAAATTGCGGGAAAAGAGCCCGCTGTTCGTCGCCATGAGTTGTCCGAAGAAAGATTGTAGCAGACTCGCAAGTTGAGCTAGCGCTGATGGGCCGGACGGCGGGACTTGTGCTACGCTGGCGCCACTTTCTTTGATAATGATGCGAAAACTTTTCGGCAAATCCCTGTACCCGCGGAAGCGCACTTGACCGAATCCGCAAAAGGGCTCGTTCGCACCATCGGCCGCTGGAGCCTCGCCGCTCTGATGGTGAACACCATGATCGGCGCGAGCATTTTTGGTTTGCCCGCGCTGATTGCCGCGCGCTTGGGAAAGTGGAGCCCCCTCGGATTCCTGGTGGCGTTTGCGGGAATCTCGATCATCGCGGCGTGCATGGCGGAAGTCGCGTCGCAATTCCGGGAGGCCGGCGGGCCGTACCTGTACGCGAAAGTGGCGTTCGGCCGATTTCTCGCCATTCAAAACGGCTGGCTGACGTGGCTGAGCCGTATTGCTGCCGTCTCTGCGGTCGCAAACTTGTTCATCATCTATCTGAGCGAATTTTTTCCAAGCGTCAGGGCTCCGCTTGCCAGGGCAAGCGTGCTGACGATTCTCATTGGATTTCTTGCGGTTGTAAATTATCGCGGGGTGACCGGCGGAAACCGGCTCAGCAATTTCTTCACTGTGACGAAGGTGGCTTTGCTCGGCTTTTTTGTCATCGCTGGACTCGCCGCGCTGGCGCTGCATCCTGAGATTCGAGTCACACCCGCTGCCACGACTCCGACGTCGGCGGACTGGTTCGAAGCCGTACTGCTGATGATCTATTCCTACGGGGGATTCGAAGCGGCGCTCATCGCCACCGGAGAAACGCGTGATGCGCGCAAAGATATTCCCTTCGCGCTCTTCGCCGCCATTGCCGCGACGACGGTTTTGTTTATCGCCGTGCAGTATCTCGTGATTCACACCATCGCCAATGTCGCCGTTTCCAGCGCTCCGGCGGTGGATTCCGCTCGAAGATTCTTGCCCGCGTTGGGCGTGCAAATCGTCGCGGCCGGAACGCTCGTATCAGCGTACGGCTATCTCAGCGCCAACATGCTGCATACGCCGCGAATCACCTATGCGATGGGCGCGGGAGGAGACTTTCCCGCCTTTTTTGGCAGGATTCATCCGCGCTTTCGAACACCGCATCTCTCTATCGTGATTTTTGCCGCCGTTCTTCTGCTCTTTTCGATCGCCGGGAATTTCAAATGGAACGCCTTGCTCTCCAGCGTCGCGCGCCTTTTCGTTTATGGCTCGGTGGCCGCAGCGCTTCCCGCGATGCGCAGAAAACAGCCGCACGCGGATGCGTTCCGGCTCCCCGGCGGGGTCTTCATCGCCGCGCTTGCGCTGCTCTTCACCGGCGTCCTGGTGACGCGGATGCACTGGGGCGAGTTCATCGTAATTTCCATTACGGCGATTCTCGCTTTTGCGAATTGGCTGTGGGCGCGGAAGCAGCCCGGCCGATCCGAATCGACAAACTGACCCCGGCGCGCCACGACAGGAAACGGAGATCGCCCGGCTGCTCGGTCCTATTGGATTCGATTCAGAAACGATACAATATGCGCGGTTCCGTTCAGCTAATTTGAACTGCAGTTGTGTGCGAGGAGAGAGCAAGATGAATCGCCTCATTCTACGTTGTAGTTTCGCATTCGCGTTGCTGGTAGCCGCCGGGATTTCCGCTTTCGCGCAGGACAGTTCGAAACATCCCATCACTTTCACGGACATGATCGGCATGCACCGCGTGACCGAACCAGAAATTTCGCGCGATGGAAAATGGATTGCCTACACGGTGACCACGCCGGACATGGAAGCCAACCGTGGCGCGAGCAATATTTGGATCGTGTCAACGGCCGGCGGCGCGGAGATGCAATTGACGCGGAGCGGGCATGATTCCTCGCCGGTGTGGTCACCAGATGGCAAGACGCTGACGTTTCTTTCTTCCCGCAGCGGTGTTTCCCAAGTGTATTTGCTCTCGATGGAAGGCGGCGAAGCGCATCCGCTGACGAAGCTTTCAACGGGGGCCGAAATCGTGAAATGGTCGCCGGACGGTAAAATGCTTGCGTTTACCTCTTCGGTCTATCCGGATTGTAAAGACGATGATTGCAACAGCAAACGCGAAGCAGAAAAAGAAAAGAACAAAGTGAAGGCGCACGTCGCCGAGCGACTTTTGTACCGGCACTGGACGCACTGGAATGAAGGCAAACGCAGCCATCTCTTTGTGGTTCCAGCCGACGGAAACGCCGCCCCGCGCGACCTCACGCTTGGAGCCGACTACGACATTCCGCCCGACGAGCGGGGAGGACCCGGAGATATTAATTTCTCGCCGGACTCGAAGGAGCTCTGCTTCACCGCCGTCACCGACAGGATGGAAGCGATTAGCACGAACGCTGATTTGTTTATCGTTCCCGCGGCGGGAGGCGAAGTGAAGCGCATCACCACGCAGCAGGGCTTCGACGGAAATCCAGTTTATTCACCAGATGGAAAATTCATCGCGTACCGCGCGCAGCTCACGGCCGCGTATGAGGCGGACCGCTGGCGAGTGATGCTCTACGACCGGCAAAGCGGAAAAAGGGAAAATCTCACCGAAGGCTTTGACCGCAGTGCCGAGGAACTCGCGTGGTCCGCAGACAGCAAAACGATTTTTTTCACTGCCGAAAACGAAACGCGAAAACCCGTGTACGCGATGCCCGTGCGCGCCGGCGCAGAGCCGAAGAAAATCATCGCGGACACTTTTAATACGGCGATTTCCTTTAGCGCCGATGGGAAAACGTTGGCGTTCGAGCGCACCAGCCTGACGATGCCCGCCGAAGTTTTCGCGTCTGCGAACGATGGATCGAACGTGCGCCAGCTCTCGCATCAAAACGATTCAGTCCTCGCCGCGCTGGAAATGAATCCACCCGAAACATTCTGGTTCGAAGGCTCCGAAGGAACGAAAGTCCAAGCGATGCTGATACGTCCGCCGAAATTCGACGCGACGAAGAAGTACCCCCTCCTGGTGCTGTTGCACGGCGGACCGCAGACGATGTGGTCGAACGCGTGGGGCTACCGGTGGAACGCGCAAGTATTTTCCGCAGCGGGTTACGTGACCCTGATGGTCAACCGGCGCGGCTCGACGGGCTACGGGCAGAAGTTCACGGACGAGATTACGAACGACTGGGGCGGCAAGGCATACGTTGACGTGATGAACGGCGTGGACTACACGCTCAAAAAATATTCCTTCGTTGACGGGACGCGGATGGCCGCGGCTGGTGGTTCTTACGGCGGTTACATGGCCGACTGGATCGCGACGCACAACGGGCGGTTCAAGGCGATCGTGAGCCACGCGAGCGTTTACGACAAGGTTTCGATGTACGCGACAGAAGAGCTGTGGTTTGAAGAGCACGACATGCAAGGCACGCCGTGGTCAAATCCGGAAAGTTACAAGAAGTGGGCGCCGGTGACGTACGCCGGCGAGCTTGGAAAATACAAGACGCCGACGCTGGTGATCGCGGGGGAAAAAGACTATCGCGTACCGTACACGCAATCCCTTGAATTTTTCAGCGCGCTGCAGCGGCAGGGCGTGCCTTCCAAACTCGTGGTCTTTCCAGATGAAGGACACTGGGTGCTGAAGCCGCAGAACAGCCAGTTCTGGTACAAGACATTTTTGGACTGGCTGGCGTTGTACGTGAAATAAGGCGATAGACGGCGGAGGGCGGCACTCAGGCCGACCTCCCCGCTGACAATTTCACATCCTCACTTGACCGTCGTAGTGAATACTTCTTCCATCAAAAGATTCGTCCGGCAGCCGGACGATGATTCAAGCTGGCGGCGGCTGTCCGTCCAAATCGGATGGGAGACGCCTCCGCGAGAGGCCAGGCCTTCGTAATCGCCCTGCTGATTGCCGTAATTAATTGCGGAGCATGGAAACACGCCATTGCAATCGTGCTCGTTGGAGCTGACGGAGCTTACTCGCACATTGGGAGAGCGGAACGTCACGCCGCCATCAACCGACTGAGTAAAAAAAGTGTCAGTCATGAAGCGGGAGCTCGTCGGGTCGTTGCGGGTGTCGTAGAAGGAGAGATTGACGTCGCCCGTGATGGGATCAACGGCAAGCCAGTGATTGAAGCGGTCCACGAGTTGCGGGAGTTGATCGGTCACCGGACTTGGAGCGGTCCAGGTGAGTCCACGATCATCGGAAAAGGAACTCAAAATGTCGGTGACGCCGGCGGGAGTGAGATCCATCCAAGAGCAGTAGAGGCGCCCGCGGTGAGCGCCGGCCGACCGATCGGCGTCGCATGCCGGGTAAACGAGCGCGCGGCGAAACAACTCAGCCGGAATGCCGACATCAAAAGCGGCTATTTTCAGCGAGACGGTGCGCTGTGTATCCCACGTGACGCCGCCGTCAAACGAGCGATTGAAGGCGATCAGATTATTTTTGTAATCGTTCCAGGCCACATAAACTTCGCCGTTCGGGCCGACAAAAGGCACGGCGCCGATGCCCTGGCCCGGGCCGGAGGGATTGTCAACGCGCGCGACAGAAAAAGTCGCTCCGGCATCAGAAGAGCGCGCGAGGCGGATACCGCCGTCGATGGCGTTTCCTCCACTGGCGGCATCCCAAGCCACGTAGATATGGTCGCGGAAGGGGCTCGCTGGATTGGCGTCGGCCGTAATCATGGGCTTGTCATTGAAGTGGTTCGAGCCACTCTGAAATCCAAACAGAGTGAGTTGCGGGTAGCTCTTGCCACCGTCGGTCGAGCGCGCCACTGCCATTTGCGAGCCGTCGACGCCATTGCCTGCACCGAAATACACGACGATGTAGCTATAAAACAGATTTCCGCGCGAGTCGAAGACCAGTGAGGGATCTGAGCCGAAGCGGGTGTCATTGGTGCCCTGGAGCGGTGGAGGAAGCGGCACGTCGACAGCACCCCAGGTGGAGCCGCTGTCGGTGGAGAAATAACCTCGCATAGGATCTCGAAAATCTCGTTGGAGCCAGCCGCGAGCGATTTGGAAGATGCAGGATTCAGCGTGATGTAGGTTTCGCTCTGAGGGCCGCACTCATTGGAGACGTCGACATTACTGCCAACCGTGAGAGATGAACCTGGGCCGCCGCCGGGTGAAGCAGCGTTTTGCGAGAGATACTGGTATTTTGCCCACCAGGTCGGGTTGTGGGTTGATTTGCTCTGGGCGAAAACTTGGCAGGTTGAAACCAGGCAAAGGATTGCCAAGAACATAATCTTTGGTAGGCGATTCATGAACGGTCTCCTTGACTCTGACGGCCGGAGCACAGCGGGGAGTTCATTTCTTACTTCCGTTGAGGGAAGAAGTCAAGCGGCCCGGGTGTGGAATGGGTGGGCCCGCACCTGCTCCTGCCTCGTTCGCGGCGCTGAAATATTGCCACCGTTCTAGCCGGCGGAAAAGAGCTGGCGAAGGGCGCGGCGGGCGAAGCGAAACAGATAGTAGAGCAAAATGGCGGAAATCGCGACGAGGAAGACGACGATCATTGTTGCAGCGAGCGGATGAGCCGTCGCCATCCACGTGAGCCACACGGCCAGGACGTCTTCTCCAAAACTCAAAATCCAATTACTGAATGGCTCCGGGCTGGTGTTCACCGCAGCGCGAGCGCTTGCTTTTGTGCCGTGCGAGGTGAGGGCCACTCCACCAGCGAGAAGGGCCGCGCCCCAGCGCCATTCGGCGGGAGCGGCGCCTGCGGCAGCGTAGGTCAGAAGTGCGGCGGCGGGCGGGCGAATGAAGGTGTGGACCGCGTCCCAGATGGTGTCGAAGTACGGTATCTTGTCCGCAAGAAATTCGGCCAGATAGAGAGCGATGGCGATACCGAGCAGCCAGGGATGGGAGAGAACCTGGAGCGAAGACGGCAAATGGATCACGTCATAGCGCTGGAGAAGACCGAGCGTGGCCACAGTTGCGTAAAGATTCAAGCCGGAGGAAAATCCGGCGCCGAGGGCGAGGCCGAGCGTTTCGACAAGATTCATGCAGGCTCATCATAACAGGCAAACTGAGTCGCTACGGACAGTAACTCCTGCTGACACAGAGCGGACGTTCCGTTTGACCTGTCTCGGAGAGCAAGCGATGCTGTAGCGTGGACGGTCATCCATGTTTGGGCTGAGCTATCTTTTTTATCCCTGGGGCTTCATCGTGCAAGGCCTGGCGATCTTGCATTTCGTGAGGCGGCGGCCGGAGAACTATTGGTTCTATATTATTTTCTTCGGAGGCTTCCTCGGCGCGAGCGTGTACATCCTTGCGGAAGTGTTGCCGGATCTGGGACTTCTTCGCGGCGTGTTTCAGGGATTTGGCCGGCGGTCGCGCATTCAAAAGGTCGAAACGGATATTCTCGATAATCCCTCCCCGGCCAATTACGAAGAGCTGGGCGAACTCTATAAAGACCAGGGACAATTTGAGAAGGCGCGAGAGGCGTTTACGAATGCGATCGCGGCGCGAAGCGATTCCATTTATACGTTCTATTCGCGGGCGCTCTGTTCGCTGGGGCTGAATGACCTGCCCGGCGCGATTCCGGACTTGGAGCGGGTGGTCACAGCCGAGCGGAAATTCGATTACTACCGGGCGGCGGGTTTGCTGGCGGATGCGTATGCGCGAACGGGACAATTGGAGCGTGCGGATCCGCTCTTTGCGGAAGTGACGCAGATTTCGACGACGCCGGAGACGCTTTACAATTACGCGAGTTTTCTGAAGACAGTGAACCGGCCCGATGAGGCGCGCGAGTGGGCGCAGAAGCTGCAGGCGAAGAAGCGCACCTTACCGCGGTACATGCAAAGACGCGAGCGGCCGTGGTTCCGCAAGGGCAAGGCACTGATGAAGGAACTGGCCAGCACGTAGAGCCCGCGTCCCGCAACTCCATCCGGGATGTAAAAAAAGCACCTTGCGGGGAATGGGAGAGATCCCTCGGCTCCCGATGGTCGCTCGGGACAGACACCCTTCGTCGGGTGTCTGGTTAACAATAACTGCCCCTCCCCCCCATGTTTTCCGTAAGAATATGATTCTAAAGAGGTTTAAAGTTGTTTGTTTTGATAGACTTTTGAAAGTCTATGTTTCCAGGCGGCTTACGAGTACATCCTCCCTAGGCGCAACTCAGCTCTTGAAA
>JBARRT010000219.1:0-25323 GCA_049644365.1 Candidatus Acidiferrum sp.
CGAAAAGTGACGCCGGCTCAAGACCAGCGTTTCGAAGGGCCACACCGCCCAATAAGGCGCCAACGCCACGAATCCCTCGTTTTCGCAAACAATCCGCTCCCCACTTTCGACTTCCAGTCGCAGGTACGCGCACAGCAGACATGAGTCATGAACTTGCCGGTATTCGCTCATCGCGGCCTGTTCGCGCGCGGGGAGGTTTGGCACTTCCCCGTTTGCCCAAATCTGGCAATGCGGATGCGGATTGCTAGCGCCCATCAGCTCGCCGCGATTTTCGAAAATTTCCACGTGCCGGACCCACGAGAGAGCGCTCAGTTCGCGATACTGTTCCGTCCAAGTGTCAACTACAGCGTGGATTTCTTCCGGCTTCATCCGCGGTATCGTCAGGTCGTGCCGCGGAGAGAAACACACCACGCGGCAGATCCCTCTCTCCGTGCGCGCGACAATCAGCCCGTCCTTTTCACACTTGCCCTCGGGCACATTCGGCAGCAGCGCCGGAAAATCGTTGTCAAATACGAAGGTTGTCTCATAGACGGGATTCCGCAACCCCTGGGACCGCGCGTTGCCCGGGCACAAATAGCATTCCGGATCGTATTCGATCACCGGCGGGGCGGCGCGTCTGGCTACCTGACCAAGCCAGGGGCGTTGCGTCCGATGCGGTGAAACAAGGATCCATTCCCGCAGCAGCGGGTTCCAGCGGCGGTGTGGTGTTTCTCGAAACTCGTTCCATTTCATCCTGATTTTTCGCCTACGCTTGAACTTCGGATTGGGCCACTGCGCCAGCGCCTTCCGCCGGCGCGCAAATATAAATCTGCGGAACGATTCCCGTTTCTTTTTCGTAGCCTCTGGCCATGTTTGCCGCGAATGCATCGGCGAAACGGCTCTCCACGAGATTTATGGTGGACCCGCCGAACCCGCCTCCGGTCATGCGCGCTCCATAGACCCCCTCTAGCCGATTCGCTTGGTCAACCATCAAGTCGAGCTCCGCGCAACTCACTTCATACAAGTCACGGAGGCTGGAGTGCGACTCGGCCATGCGTTTCCCAAACCGTTCAAGATCTTCCGCCCGTAGGGCCTCGGTGGCACCCAGCACGCGGGCATTCTCCGTTATCACGTGCAGCGCGCGTTTGTAGAGAACCTCGGAAAGCGTTCCGCGATGCAGCTCCAGTTGATCCAGCGTGACGTCGCGCAAGGAACGAATCCCCGGCAGAACCTTTGCAAGACGCTGGACCACCTCTTCGCATTCCGCGCGCCGCCGATTGTACTCGCCCGACGCCAGTTCGTGCTTCACCATCGTATTGCAAATAACCAGCCGCACGCACTCGGGAATCGCGACCAATTCAAAATCGAGCGCACGGCAATCAAGCAGCAACGCGTGATTCTTTCGTCCGTGCAGCGAAATGAATTGATCCATAATCCCGCAGCGCGCGCCGACGAATTCGTTTTCCGCTTTCTGGCACAGGAGGGCCAACTGCACGCGATCCGGAGAGTGGCCCGATTGTTCGGCAAGCGCGAGTGCCGTGGCCACCTCGATCGCCGCGGAAGAGCTGAGCCCCGCTCCCATCGGGACCTCACCGTGGATGAGCAAATTTGCTCCGCGCAAAGGAACGCCGGCGCGCTTCAGTTCCAGTGCAACGCCAACCGGATAATCGCTCCAGGTCTTGCCTGGGTGGATCTCTGGGGAATCTAATTCCACTTCAGCAGTGTCTGAAAACCCGTCGGAGTTAATGACCAGTTTTTGATCGCCTCTCGGGCTAATGGCCACCCAGCAGTAAAATCCAAGCGCCACGGGCATCACATAGCCCTCGTTGTAATCGGTGTGCTCTCCGATCAGGTTTACTCGGCCGGGCGCGCGGTAAACGCGCGGATTCGCGCCAAATTTTGCGCGAAATTGTTCGGCGATGGACGTGGACCCTCTCATAGACCTTCGTCCCGGGGAAATTCAATCAAAATGAAAAAGGCCGGGCTCCGGGTCGTCCGAACTCCAGCACAAGATGGTTCCTAGGAACGCGGCGCCGTTTTCCTGCCCGCTTCACGCATGGCGCGTCTGCCGAAGACAAACATCACCAGGCCGAACACCAGAAGAACAAATCCCCACCCCAGGTTGAGGTTCACTCCGAGGGACTGTTCGTTGCGCGATGCATCACCGAGCAAACCGTATCCAGCCAGGATGCCCCCAAGCAGGGAAAATAAAATTCCAATCGGCAGACGAATGTCCAGGTTCATGAAAGTTCCTACCAAAAAATGATGTTCAGCAAAACTGTTGCGCTCAGGACAATGACCGCCAGTGGCGCCGGGCGTGCATACCAAGCCAGCGGCTCCTCTTCAGGGCGCGCGGTGAGCGAGTATACCAGCCCAACGAGTTTCTTCTCTTCCGGCGCTTTCGTGAGAAGGCTCACGAAGATCGTGACCAGGAAGCAGGTCGTCCACGCATAAATCGCCGTCCAGAAATTCTGCGCCATCTCGCTCGGATACGTGTGCACTAGTCCCAGCCCCAACCACCCGCCCTTGATTCCCGCCGCCGCTCCCGCCGGTAGTGTCAGCCCGTGATGCACGGCCGCCGCAGCCGTCCCCGAAAGCAGTCCTGAAAATGCTCCATGCCCCGTGGCCCTCTTCCAGAACATTCCGAGCAGGAAAGTCGCGAAGAGCGGCGCGTTCACGAACGCAAACACGAGCTGCAGCATATCCATGATGTTGTTGAAGCGGTTCGCCATATACGCCGCCGCGATCGAAAATGTGATCCCAAAAACGGTGGCAACCCGGCCCATCCAGAGGTAGTGCTCGTCGGTGGCGTTAGGCCGAATATAAGATTGATAGATGTCGTACGTCCAAACGGTATTGAACGCCGTGACGTTTCCCGCCATGCCGGACATGAAGCTCGCGAGCAGCGCGGTGAGGCCGAGTCCCAGCATCCCCGCCGGAAAATAGTGCAGCAGCATGTTGGGCACCGCAAGATCGTAGTCAAGTTGCGGCTTACCGTCCTTGTCGAGGGCCGGCTTTCCGCTGTTTGCGTCCACCTTGTAAGGAATGATGCCTTGCCCTTGCGGCTGCGCCATCACGGCAAGGTTCGCGTTCGGAACCGCAGGTTGCGTCGGCAGCGCGATGGCGATCAAACCCGGCAGGATGACCAGAGCGGGAAATAACATTTTCGGGACGGCGCCGATCAACGGCGTGCGCCGCGCTGCGCTCATGGACTTCGCCGCCATCGCTCGCTGTACAACGAGAAAATCCGTGCACCAGTAGCCAAACGAAAGGACAAAACCCAATCCCATCACCAAGCCAAACCATTCGACGCCGAGCCGATTGGTGTGCGCATTGCCGAGTCCGACCCACGAATGCGTGAAACTCGGGTCGAGCCTGGCTTTTAATCCCGTCCAGCCTCCCACGTTTTTCAATCCAATCCAGGTGAGCGGCAGGAATCCCGCGACGATCAGAAAAAACTGCACCACTTCATTGTAGATGGCGCTCGATAGGCCGCCAAGAAACGTGTACGCGAGCACAATCACCGCGGAAATCAGGATCGCAAAATCGAATATTCGGGAGCTACTGATTCCCAACCGCTGAAATGGGCCATCCAGGACATGCAAGGTCTGAACAAGCTTGGCGATCGCGTACATCGAAATGCCCGAAGAAAAAACCGTCATTATAGCGAACGAGATGGCGTTCAGCCCCCTCGTTTTCTCATCGAAGCGCAGCCGCAGATACTCGGGTACGGAGCGCGCGCGCGAACCATAATAAAAAGGCATCATAAAGATGCCGACGAACACCATCGCGGGGATGGCGCCGACCCAATAGAAGTGCGAAGTGGCGATGCCGTACTTCGCGCCGGAAGCGCCCATGCCGATGACTTCCTGCGCGCCGAGGTTCGCGGAAATAAATGCCAGCCCGCAGACCCAGGCGGGAATGGCGCGGCCTGCGAGGAAAAAGTCCGTGCTTGTCTTCATCGAGCTTTTCAGGGCGAAGCCGATGCCCACAACAAAGACGATGTAGAGGCTCAGAATGAGCCAGTCGATTCCAGCCATTCCGGAAGCACTCCTTCCTTTTTCTTTGCGTCGCACCAGGGGTCCGCGGCGCACCGTTCCGCAAGCAGGCATTCACAAAGTTGGGAGGGTACATGAGAGTGGAACTTGCCGCAAGCACTTGTCGGCAGTGTAGAATGCGGTGCGCCTTCTCACGGATGCGAAAAACAAGGATGGAAGACTCCGGCGCGTCCCGCCTGTGTTCGCGCCGGGGCAAATTGGAGCAGGCAAATGGATATTCACCAACTCGAACTGTTCCTGGCCGTCATGGACTCCCCTAGCATGACGCGCGCGGCGGAAAAGATTCACCTGTCGCCGGGCGCCGTTAGTCTCCAGCTCCATAACCTTGCTGACGAACTTCACACGGAACTTTTCGTACGGCGTGGAAAGCGGTTGATTCCGACTCCGGCAGCCTTGCGCCTTGCGGAGCGGGCCAAGGAAGTTGTTAAGCTGATGGGCCACATCCAGCAGGAGTTTGAAAACGATCTTTCGAAAGATATTCGCCCTTTCCATTTCGCGACGGGCGTCACCACCCTGATCTACCAGTTGGGGGGCCCGCTGAGACAGCTGCGAAAGCGCTATCCCAACGCGGAAATCCGCGTGACCGTAGGCGTAACGGAGGAAATGGTTTCCGGCTTGCTCGATCGCCGCTTCGACTTGGCGCTCATCTCGCTACCGGTTTCTGAGTCCGGCCTCCGGCTCATTCCGCTTTTTGACGAAGAGCTGCTCATCGTGCGCCCTTCAGCAAACAAGGGGGGGAGCGGACATGTCAGCTCCCTGCGCGCTTCAGAACTAACCGACATACCATTTCTGCTCTACCCGAAGCGAAGCAATGTGCGGCTGGTCATCGACCGGTTTTTCAAGGAGCTCGGTGTGACGCCGCGTGTGCTGATGGAGGCGGATGACACGGAAGCCATCAAACGCCTGGTGGAATCTGGTTTCGGCTACTCGATACTTCCCGAGCATGCTGTGAGGGGGCGGTCGCAGTTCCTTCAAAAGTTTCGCGTCGAAGGTCATCGTCTGACGCGGAGTTTGGCACTCGCGATGGCAAATACCGAGTGTCCTCGAAAGCTGACGGAATCCATCGCCGGCTTTCTCCGGACCACCCTGGTCGAGACTTGATGCTGCGGGAAAAATACCTAAACGATTCCTTTAGAAAGTCTCAATACTCCAATTTCCTGACTTGGCTTACTATTAGTTCGCTCGGAGATTCCTGGCAACGGAACGTAAGGTTACCGGTGCCAGTCACATGCCAAGGAACTGTCGCCTCTAGTCGGCGCATTCTCATCGCATTTGATGGAGGTTATATGTCTGCACAAAGAGCTTCGCGGCGGGACTTTTTGAAAATCACTGGCGCCGGCGTCGCCAGCACTGCTCTGGGGGTTACGGCATCCAGCTACCCAAGAATCATGGGCGCGAATGACCGCGTGCGAGTGGCAATTTGCGGAGTGCGAGGTCGCGGCAACGATCACATCCACGGCTTTTCGCGTGTCCCCGGGACAGAAATTGCCGCGCTCTGTGATGTGGATGAGAGCGTGTCAAACCGTCGCCTCGGGGACATCGATAAGCTGGGATTGCCAAAGCCCAAATCCTACGTCGATGTCCGCAAGCTGCTCGAGGACAAAGATATTGACGCAATCTCCATCGCTACGCCCAATCATTGGCACTCGCTGATGGCCATCTGGGCCTGCCAGGCGGCAAAAGACGTCTATGTGGAAAAGCCGTGTTCGCATAACTGGTTTGAAGGACGGCAGCTGGTGCGTGCCGTGAAAAAGTACAACCGAATTTGCCAACATGGAAGCCAGTGGCGATCCAACCCAGGCATGCTGGAAGCCATGAAGCATATGCGTGACGGCACGATCGGTGATGTCTACATGGCCCGCGCGCTTTGCTACAAGTGGCGGGCATCCATCGGGCACGCTTCCGAGGAACCCGTTCCTGCAGGCGTGAACTATGACCTGTGGACCGGACCGGCACCGCTGAAACCGTTTACGCGCAACCGCTTTCACTACAATTGGCATTGGATCTGGGACACCGGTAACGGTGAGGTCGGCAACCAGGCCATCCACGAAATTGATATTGCACGCGCGGGATTGGGTGTGGGTTTCCCCACATCGGTGTCCGCCATGGGTGGACACTTTATGTTCGAGGACGACCAGGAGACGCCCAACACCCTGAACGCCACGTTTTGTTTCGATGCTCCCGGTGGCAAGCGCAAGATGATGGAACTCGAAGTCCGCCACTGGATCACCAATCACGAGGTGGAGATTGGCACTGGTGCTTATGGGGCCACTGGCGTGCCCGCCGCGGGACTCACCGCCGATACGAAGAAAAACCCTGACAGCAAACAGTCCCTGGGGCCAAAAGATGCAAAAACCAACACCGTCGGAAACATTTTCTACGGGTCGAATGGCTATCTCGCCATCGACGGCTACGACGCTTACAAGACGTGGCTAACGGATGAAGTCGCACCAGGGCCATCCGGCAAGTCGTCTGGTGACCACTACGCGAACTTTGTGGATTGCATTCGCAGCCGCCGTGCCCAGGATATTCATTCGCCGATCGAGGAAGCCCACATCTCGACGACACTCGTGCATTTAGCAAATGCCTCGTACCGCCTGGGGCGCACGCTGCGCTTCGATCCCGCGAAGGAGCAGGTCATTGGCGATGACGAAGCCAATCGCCTCCTCCGCGGCACCTATCGCGCACCCTATATTGTGTCGGAAGAGATCTGAGCCATTCAGCGTCAAAAGACATGAAGGTCCCACACATCACAGACGTCGGGACTTCATGGGAGGAGCGGTTCGCGAGACAGTTGAAAGTGGCCGCGACGCCAAGCGACGAGTTTCCAGGGAAGGACACAGCTAGCCATGTGCATTCCTGTTGCCGGTGCATTTTTCGTCCTCGTAGTTGTGGCTGCCGCTCTAACGTCTTTTGTCTCCGCCGGCCCTCATCCCCCCGGCCGCGTCACCGTCGCCGTCAACGAAAAGGACCGTCGCGTCGAAGTCTCCATCGATGGACAGTCTTTCACTTCCTACATCTGGCCCACGACACTCAAGAAACCCGTTCTTTATCCCCTGCGAACCGCCAAGGGCACGATCGTCACTCGCGGCTTTCCGCTCGAGCAGCGCCCCGGCGAACGAATCGATCACCCGCACCACGCCGGCCTTTGGTTCAACTATGAAAGCGTCAACGGCATCGATTTCTGGAACAATTCCGACGCCATCAAACCGGAAAATGCTCCAAAGATGGGCACCATCGTCCACCGTTCCATCGTCTCCGCGAAAGGCGGCTCGCAGCAGGGCGAACTCGACGTCGAAACCGATTGGATCACGTTCGACAAAACAGTTTTGCTTAAGGAAAATACTCACTTCGTCTTTCGCGGCGGGCCCGCCTTCCGCAGCGTCGACCGCATCACAACCCTGCGCGCTCTCGACAAGAAAGTCGATTTCAAGGATGAGAAAGACGGCGTCCTGGGCCTTCGCGTCGTCCGTGCTCTCGAGATCCCTTCGGACAAGCCCGAGGTCTACACCAACGCCAGCGGCCGCCCCACCACCGTCGCCAAGCTGGACAACACTGGCGTCAACGGCACCTATCTCACCAGTGAAGGAAAAAAGGGCGACGCCGCCTGGGGCACGCGCGGCCGATGGTGCAATCTCAGCGGTCTCGTTGGCGACGAGCCCGTCACCATCACCATTCTCGATCATCCTGCCAATCCCGGCTTTCCTACTTATTGGCACGCCCGCGGCTACGGCCTTTTCGCCGCCAATCCACTCGGCCAGAAGATTTTCAGCGAAGGCAAGCAGGAGCTGAATTTTTCTTTAGCCCCCGGTGCCAGAGCCACCTTCCGCTACCGCATCCTGATCTCTTCGGCCATCTCCACCCCCGAAGCCACCGAAGCTGCCTATATGGATTTCGTCGCCGCCTATCACTGATTCGCAGAGGCGCATGACAACGCCTGTCGGACCTAATTTGGAAAAAATCGCATTCCCGACTATCCTTCGTCCTTACCAAAAGTTAAGAATCAACAACTGAGAACTTTTCATGACTACCCATATCGGTCTCATCGGCGGCGGCAACATCACGGAAACCCACGCTCGCGCCGCTCGAGGCATCCGCAGTGTCGAAATCTCCGCCATCCACGGAACCAACGCCGAAAAAATCGCTCGCCTCTGCCGCGAACACGGCGGCACTCCTTATCAAAACCTCGACGCCTTCTTAAAACATCGCCCCATGGAGCTGGTCATCATTGGCAGTCCTTCCGGCCTGCACGCCGCGCAAGGCATCGCCGCCGCCCGTCATGGCCTCCACGTCCTTACGGAAAAACCGATCGAAATCAGCATCGCACGTGCCGACGCCCTCATCGAAGCCGCAAAACAATCCAAGGTTCAGCTCGGCGTGATTTTTCAGGACCGAAGGAAGCCACACATTCGCCAACTCAAGAACTGGATCGATCAAGGCCTGCTTGGCAAGATCCTATTCGTCGACGCCCGCGTGAAGTGGTATCGCCCTCCCGAGTACTACGCTGGGTCGCGCTGGCGCGGCACGCACGCGCTCGATGGCGGCGGCGCGTTGATCAATCAGGGCGTTCACACCGTGGATTTACTCCTCTGGCTGCTCGGTGATGTCGTTCGCGTGCAAGCCCACACTGCCACGCAGCTTCACGAGATCGAAGCCGAAGACACCGCCGTTGCCACTCTCGAATTCGCCAGCGGCGCGCTGGGCATTTTCCACGCCACCACCGCCGCTTATCCCGGCTATCCTCGCCGCGTCGAGATTACCGGCACGGAAGGCACCGTCATCCTCGAGCACGACCGCATCATCGCCGCAAATCTTCGTAACGCTCCAGCCGCCGCCATCGAATCCGCTCCCCTCGACGAAAATCTGAGCTCCTCCACCGCCACCGTCAGCGATTTTCGCGGCCACCAGTCCGTCCTCGAAGATTTTCTCCAGGCCATCCAGCAGAATCGCGCCCCCGCTTGCGACGGGCTCGAAGGCCGCCGCAGCCTCGCCCTCATCGAAGCCATCTACCGCGCCGCAAAGACGCCCGATCGTGTCGCAACGGTGTGACCGGCAGATTTCGGAATCATTTGCCCATACTCAGGAGCTTCGTGTACAGTTCGCTGCATCCATCGTGGTCCACGAGGTGCACCCATGGCCACAACTCTCGCTTCTGAAAAAGGCGTTTTGCCGTCATCCACTTCGTCTGCAACCCAGCGTGGAACGAAGCGCTATCTGGCCCTCGACGCCTTTCGCGGCTTCATCATGCTCACCCTCGCCGCGGAGGGATTTGGGTTCTCCGCTCTAAAGGGTGATCCCACCTGGGGCCGCGTGGCGAGCTGGTTCCACCACGTGCCCTGGGAAGGCGGCGTGTTCTGGGACATGATTCAGCCTTCTTTCATGTTTATGGTCGGCGTGGCCATGCCGCTCGCCCTTGCCCGTCGCACGGAACTGGGCGCCACACCTCGAGAAAATTTTCGCCACGTGCTGACGCGCTTCGTCCACCTGATCATCCTGAGCCAGATCCTCATCTGGGTTTCCGCCGGACAGATCAAGCCGCAGTTGATCAACGTTCTCTCTCAGATCGCCTTCACGTACGTCCTTACCTATCTCATAATGCAGTGGCCGTGGCGATATCAGGCCCTCGCGGCTTTTGTGCTGCTCGCAGGATGGACCGCGTTACTCTTCGCTTTCCCCGGTCCCGACGGCCCGTTCTCTCACCGGGATCACATTGGGCTTCGAGTCGACCGCGCGATCTTTCGCTACGATTACGATCCCGCGTACTCCACACTGAATTTTCTCACCAGCACCGTGTGGACTCTGGCGGGCGCATGGGTAGGCCGCTTGCTCATGAGCAATAAATCCCATCGGGAGAATCTGACCAAACTCGCGGCAGGTATGGTTCTCTCCTTTGCGCTGGCCTTCGCTTTACATCCGTGGATTCCCTTCATCAAACAGGTCGGCACGGCGTCCTTCGTCTTGTATAGCCTCGGTTGGGTTCTCTTCATGCTGATCGGGTTCTATTGGCTCATCGAGGTGCGTGGCTACCGCAGATGGACGTTTCCGCTCGTCGTCGTGGGCATGAATTCAATTTTCATTTATTCCTTAAGCATGATTCTGCCGGAGTGGCTGGATCACGCCGTCGGAGTTTTCACCTTTCACTACAATTTCATTGGGACACTCGCTCCCGTGGCCCAGGCATGCACGGTCCTCTTCGTCATGTGGTACCTGTGCTATTGGCTGTACAAACGGAATATCTTCTTGAAGCTCTGAGCTCGCTTGAATACGGCAGAGCTCGCCCAGGGCTCTTCGCCAGAGCGGCGGTCAAGCATCTGTCTGTACTCGTTGGCCCAATTTCGATGCAACCTGGAGACGCACGCCTCGCGGGAATTCTAGAGTTCCTGGCTAAGTACGATCTCGCCGATCCCGCCTTCCACCTTCAGACGGATCGTGACGGGAGTTTTTCCATACGCGTCGTTTGTGTAGGAATCGTCTTCATGTTTCAGCCCGTGAGCATCAATGCTCCCGATTCCACCCGAAGCGTGCACAATCACGCCGACGTTTTTCGGCAAACGGATGTTCGCCTGGCCCACGCCTCCCTCGATATCGGCCGTTAAATCCGTCTTGCGGTCACCGGTCAGGTCGACGTCTACCTGCCCCGCACCAATGTTCAGATCCAGGCGCGTGAGCGGCACATCTCGCAAATGCAAATTCCCCTGTCCCGCGCCCATATCGATCTTGAGCTCCAGTGGAATGTCCTTGCTGAAATGCAGGCTCCAATCGTTTTCCGAGTGGCCGATGTGCACGGACCGCGAATCCTGCGAGACAGTGAGCTGACCCACGCCCTCCGCCACGCTGTACTCCACGCGCGGCTCGTCGTACGAATCGCTGAAACTAAAATCAGCCTCCAGCAGATTCGCCGAACCGCCATTGATGGTAAGCTGCCCCGCGCTCATCTCCAATTTCGCGCGCGCCGATTTAGCTCGTTGTGGCTCGACAATTTTTGTTGTGTGTTTTGTGCCAAAAACTCCGCCTCGTCCGTGCGAAAATCCGCGGCCATGCCAGATCAGCATGCCGATAACCAGCACAAACGCTACGGCGCCAAACGTGGCGCCGAGCGAAATGCCGGGCGGCGCGTTGGGGTTGCGGCTCCTCTGGACGTTGTCCCAAATTTTGCCGATCCCGATGAAAATCAGGATGAGCGGCCAGTACGTGCGGAGAATCGACCAGGGCTCAAACGCGGGGTTCCATCTCCGAAGCAGAAATAGCACCCCAAATCCGATCAACACTATGGGAAACACCAAGGACGTTCTTCTCGGACTTCCGTCCTGGGCCATGGCACACCTCCGCTACCTGTTACTACGCGCGAGATTCAAAAAAAGTTCAGGCACCCGCCTCAAACTACCAAAAGCATAGCGCAATCGCCTCCGTCCTACACACAGCCATCGAGGCAGGCCAAGGGCACGTTGTTGCCGCACTCCCATACGCCGTTGTGCTAAAGTTCGCCATAGTCAGGTCCGCGAGGGTTGTCCGTGAGGGATTTCGAGAGGATTTTCTGGATCGTGCTCGATAGCGTGGGAATCGGCGAACTTCCCGATGCCGTGGACTACGATGACGTCGGCAGAAGCACGCTCGGGCACATCGCGGAGGCGCGCGCGCTGCAAATCCCAAATCTGGTGCGGCTCGGACTAGCGAATATCGCGCCGCTGAAACACCAGTCGCCGGAAACTGCGCCGCTTGGGGCGTACGGAAAAGGCGCGACGCACTCTCCGGGAAAAGATACAACCACGGGGCACTGGGAAATGGCGGGCGTATGGCTGGACCAGGCGTTCCCTGTTTACAAGAATGGATTCCCTCCCGAGTTGATCCATGAATTTGAGAGGCAGATCGGCAGGAAGGCCATCGGGAACAAGCCCGCCTCCGGCACGGAAATCATCAAGGAACTTGGTGAAGAACACGTTCGCACAGGCAAGCCCATCGTTTACACGTCAGGCGACAGCGTGTTTCAAATTGCCGCCCACGAAGACATCATTCCGATCGCCGAGCTCTACCGTATGTGCGAAATCGCCCGGAGATTGCTCGTTGGGCCGCATCGCGTCGGTCGCGTCATCGCGCGGCCGTTCACGGGAACTCCGGGTAACTTCGTGCGCACCACGCGCCGCCACGACTATGCCGTCGATCCGCCCAAGCCCATGCTCATGGACGTTCTGGCCGAACGCAAAGTCCGCGTCTTCGGCATTGGCAAGATCCATGACATTTATAACGGCCGCGGCGTCGAAGAATATGTCACCACGAAAGGCAATGCCGACGGCATGGAAAAATTGACGGCGGCGGTCAGCGACCGCAAGAGTGGTCTCATTTTCGCCAATCTGGTCGATTTCGATATGCTTTACGGCCACCGCAAGGATGTCGAAGGCTTTGCCAAGTCGCTGGAAGAATTTGATCGCATGCTCGGCGATTTCTTGCCGCTGCTCGGACTCGCTGATTTGCTGATGATTACCGCGGACCACGGCTGTGATCCCGATCCGCGCTGGCCCACCACCGACCATTCTCGTGAATACGTGCCGATTCTGGCTTATTCGGCCGCAACTGGTGCTGGTGTAAACCTCGGCGTGCGCGACACGCTGGCCGACATGGGACAGACGGTTGCCGAAAATTTCGGAACCTCGATTCCCCACGGCACCAGCTTCCTGCGTGAAATCAGCGGCAAGTTCGCCGGCGCCGCGAGATAGGCAATCGCGCAGCACGCACTCTGAAAAGAAAGGCTCAGCCCACGTGGACAGAATCATCTCACCTGGACGGATTTTCATCGCTATTTCCTTGGTAATTTTCGGGATTCAGCATTTCTTGTATGCCAATTTCGTGGCGACGCTGGTGCCTGCGTGGATGCCGGGGCGGCTATTCTGGGCGTACTTTGTAGGCGTCGCGTTCGTCACAGCCGCGATTGGAGCCGTCGTCCCGAAAATGACGCGGCCTGCGGGAATTCTGCTGGGAATACTGTTCTTTCTTTTCGTTGTGACGCTTCATATCCCGAGAATTGCCGTCCACTCGCGGGATGGAAACGAGTGGACCAGTGGATTTGTGGCGCTGGCCATGTATGGGGGCGCCTGGATTCTTGCCGGCGCTACTTCATTGGAAGACAAGCGCGAATCAGCGGTTCCGTTCCTCAGACTCGGGCGATATTTTTTCGCCTTGGCCATCGTGGCGTTCGGCATTCAGCATTTCGTCAACGAGAAACTTACCGTTCGGGTAGGTCCGCCCTGGTTTCCGGGACGGCCCTTGTGGGCGTATCTCACCGGCACTGGCCTCGTCGTCACTGGCGCGGCGATCTTCCTCGGGCAGAAGGCGCGATTAGCCGCTACTCTCCTGGGCACGCTCCTTTTTCTCTTTTTTCTATTCCTTCACATTCCTCGCATCCTGGTGAATCTGCACGATCCGGGCCCATGGACCAGCGGCTTCGAGATCCTGGCCCTCTGTGGAAGTGCTCTCGTCCTGGCCAGCACTCCGTCAAGAGATTCAAAATAGCAAGTTCAGGGCGGTCGGCCCCCGACTTGCTGCTACCTCTGCGTCAGTGCAGCGAGGCGCCGCCGCGAGAGGCCCCGGACGCAGAAACAAGCGATCGCACTCTCAGTTTGGCTTGCGCAAGTTGAACTGGAGTGAGTTGCCGCTCCAGAGAAAGAAGCAGGGCGTTTCCGCGAGTATCCCCCTGTAGCGCCGCCGCCAAGATCCAAAGGTACGCGGCGGGCAGATCCTTGGCCGTGCCGCGGCCAGCGGCATACATCGAGCCAAGCATGATGCGCGCTCCCGCGTGCCCCTGTGCAGCCGCCTTCTGGAACAAGACGAAAGCAGCTGCGTCATCTTGTGAAACGCCTTCGCCGTGCAGGTAAAGATCGGCGAGATTGTACTGGCCCTGCGAATCACCGGTTTCGGCAGCTTGGAGATAGCAATGAGCGGCCGCGCCATGATCCTGCGCAACGCCAAGACCGTGGTCGTAGAGGTAGCCGAGATTCACTTCCGCGGCCGCATCGCCTGCTTGCGCGCCTTTTTCAAAGAAACGAAATGCTTCCGCGTAATCCTGCCGAACGCCGCAGCCCTTGAAGTAAAGGATGCCCAGGTTGTAAAAGGCCGGAGCGTAGCCTCGATCGGCAGCAGCATGCAGCCAGTACAAAGCAGCGCCGGCATTCGGCTGCGTGCCCCATCCGGCCAGCGAGGCCACCGCAAGATTTACCATCGCTGCTGGACGCCCTCTGCGCGCCTCCGTTTCAAAAATCTTGTACGCTGCCCGTGCCGGGCGTTCTGCGGAGAGACCATGCACCGCACCAGCGTATGCCGCTGCCTCCTGCGCGTACGTTTGGTCGCCGTTACGCTCCGGGATTGCGCTCACGCGAACTGAATTTCCTTCCTGCACGATCAAGGAAGCCAGGTCGGACGGAGCGCAGGCAGACGGAGTCGAGGCCACTTTTTGCTGGGCCCGAACCCGGTTCGGAAGGCACCAAAAGGCTAAAACGGCCAGGAAGCAGTACCTGCTGATGCGGCGCAACACCTGAAAGACGGATTTTGCTTCAAGTGAATTCATACTTCCCCCTTCGAGTCGCGAGAGCGACGAAAAGCTGAAGGCAGGAGGCTCTAGGATAGAACTTCTACCTGTAGAACATCTGCCTATACACATAGACGTTCTATCTATGGAAATGTTCCATGAAAAATACGTCGAAGAAGCAGATTTCGTGAGAATTATTCGTAGCGCAGGGCGGAGGATGGATTGACCCGTGTTGCCCGCCGGGCGGGAATCCAGCACGCGACGAGGCCTACGAGAAGAAGCAGGCCGGACACGGAGACAAATGTGAGGCGGTCGTACGGGGAAACACCCCAAAGCTGGCTTACCAGGACCCGGGAGAGCGCGAAACTCACGCCCAGCCCGATGATGATGCCCGCCAGCAGCAACTGCAATCCCTTTCGCAGCACCATCTTCAGGACATCGGCTCGTGCGGCACCCAGGGCTATGTGGAGGCCGATTTCGTGTGTCCGGCGCGACGTAGTGTAAGCAATCACGCTGTAAACACCGATGCTGACTAACACCAAACCGATGACGGCAAATATGGTGACCAGCCAGAGCCCGAAGCGCGGCTGGGCAAACGTAAAGAGATTGAGAAAGTATTCAAGAGTTTCGGGTTGCGCCATGGCCACGCTCGGATCGGTGGCCCAAATTTCCTTGCCGACGGCTTTGATCATGGACTTGGGCTCGTTCGTGGTACGCACGAGGATGCCGCGCATGAATGATCCGGTAACGGTATAGGGAATCCAGACTTCCGGCCAGAGCGGTTCCTGCAAACCCTGATTTCGCACATCGGCCACCACAGCGATCACCTCAAACCAAGGCTCGTTCAAGGGATCTGAAAACTCTTTCAGCTCCTTCAACTGGATGCGGCGGCCGATGGGATTTTCGTCTCCGAAGTAGCGGCGCCGAAATGTTTGGTTGATGACCGCGACCTTCCGGGCGTCATTGACTTCGGCCTCGGTGAAAGAACGACCATCAAGGAATTGAATGCGGAGCACCGAGAAATAATCCTCGCTGCAAAGCTGAAACAGGGTGTTCCATTTTTCCGTGTGCGCTTTGCCGGGGACTTCCACTTCACTGCGAATTCCGCCGTAAGGCGGAAGCGTGCTGGTTTCCGCTGCGAAGGCAATACCAGGCACGGACTTCAAACGGGCCAGGAGGGGCCGGAAAAAAGATGTGAGTTGAGCAGCGGTCTTATAGTGCGCCGACGGCAGAGGAATACGCGCAGTCAGAACATGATCCATCCGCAAACCGAGAGACACTTCCTGAAGAGCGACGAAGCTGCGCATAAACAGACCAGCGGTGAAAAGCAGAGTAAGTGACAGGGCTACTTCCGCGACGATTACGGCATTGCGCAGTCCGGGGCGTCCAGCCCTTAGACCGACTCCTTTGCCGGTGTCGCGGAGCGAATCGTGGAGGTCGCAGCGCGAAGCTTGGAGCGCGGGAACCAGGCCGAAGAGAAACACCGTGCCAACGCCAACAAGCAACGCGAAGAGAAGGACCGCCCCATTCATTACGATGACGGTTTCGGAGGCAATGGTGAACTCGGGAATCACCGCGGCAAGGGTTTTCACACCGGCCCAAGCGAAAAAGATGCCGAGAATTGCACCACCGATTGCCAGAATAAAGCTTTCTGCAAGCAGTTGGCGTACGAGACGGAAGCGGCTAGCTCCCAGTGCCGCACGCACGGCAAATTCTTTTTCACGAGCGGTTGCCCGGGCAAGCAAGAGATTCGCAACATTGCCGCAACCGATGAGCAGGAGAAGTCCTACTGCTGCCAGGAAAACATAGAGGCTGTTGCGAAAACGCGGGGAGAGTACCGCAGAGCCGAAGGATAGAACCTCCATGGCGAAATGCTTTGGATATTCCTTAGGGTAAACCGCGGAGAGCCCCTGGGCGATGACGGCGAGATCCGCTGACGCTTGGTCAGCGGTCACACCAGGTTTGAGATGGGCGACAACTCCCCAGTGCCGAGGGAAATCGCCTTCCCTTAGAACCCTCGGCTCGTCCGGCCCGCGCGGCATCCACAGATCGGCGCCACCCCAGGCAAAGCGCGGCGCGGCAATGCCAACGAGCGTGCGGGAAACACCGTTCAGCGTAAACGTCTTGCCGATCAAGGAAGGATCGGAATTGAACTTGCCAACCCAGGTGGCATGACGCAGGACGAAAACAGGGGGAGCGCCAGACTGATAGTCGGCGGCCTCGAGGGAGCGCCCGAGGAACGGGGCAACGCCAAAGAACTCAAAGGTGCCTGAAGTAACGTAGTTGCCGCCCAATTGCAGATTGCCATCGCCGGCCGCGTAGACAATGTCATCCTCAAGGTTGGCCACCATGCCATCAAACACATGGTTCTGCTTCATCAAGTCCTGAAATTCGGCAAACAAAAAGGCGCCGCGCCAGCGATCGGCCTGGTCCTGGTCGTGGAGTCTTATCGTAACGAGGTGCCGCGAGTCCTTGTAAGGAAACGGCTCAAGGAGCGCGTTGTCCACGACGCTGAAGATGGCGGTGGATGCGCCGATCCCGAGGGCCAATGCGAAAATGGCGATGAAAGCAAAGTGACGATCCCTTGCAAGGCCTCGAAGGGCGATGCGGAAGTCTCGTGCAAGAATTTCCAGCTGATTTTCCCAGCGTACCTCGCGGCATTCTTCCTTGAAGCGCTCAACACCGCCGAATTCGATGGAAGCGCGGCGGCGTGCTTCGTCGTGGGGGATCCCGGCTGCGATATATTCGGCGGCTTGCTGCTCAACATGGAATTGCAGCTCGGAGTCGAGCCGGCGCTCGGTCAGCGATTTGTGCCAGAGACGGCGGAGCCAGCGCATGGCGAGCCTCCTACCCCGCAGTCCGGAGAATCAGGGCAACTGCGTCGGAAAGCCGCTCCCAGTTCAGCATTTCAGTTTCGAGTTGGGCCCGGCCTTTCCGCGTCAGCTTGTAAAACTTCGCCTCGCGGCCCGTGCTGGTGTCCTTCCACTCCGCTTCCAGCCAGTCGCGTTCCTCCAGCCGGTGAAGCGCGGGGTAGAGGGACCCCTGCGGCACCTGAAAGAAATCTTTGGATATTTGCTGAATCCGCTGCGAGATGGCGTAGCCGTGAATGGGGCCGCCCGCTACCACCTTGAGAATCAGCATGTCGAGAGTTCCCTTGAGGAACTCTGCTTTTTCCTGAGGCATCGTAGACACCTAGCTATGCTACCTGTCTAAGTTCTACATGTAAGCCCAACTCTGTCTATTGTCAAGAAAATTCGCGAGCGAAAAGCAGGCGGACTGAGGTTCGCCCGCTCTTCAATACAAGTGAGGAAAACCTTTCAGTTGCCGGAGCCGGAAGCGGCAGTGGCGGAGGGAGCGCTGGGAGCGTAATAGCCGTTGCGCGTGCGGGCCATGAGTTTGCCGCGGCCACGTGGTGGAATCACTTCGACGGAGACGGCGCGGAAGCTGCCGTCTCGGTTCGTATTGCTAGGGTAGTAGGCCAAGGTGTACTGATTGCGGATGTCGTGCGCCACTTGCTCACAGATGCTGTGAACGTCGTCGACATTTTCCGGGAAATACGCTATGCCGCCCGAGGCCGCCGCGATCTCCTGCAGAACTTTCTTGGCGCGCTTGGCTTCTTTCTTGCCCTCACTGCTGAGCAGACCGATCGTGTAGATCACCGTGTCCGTCTTCTGGATTTCCCGGAGGGTTTTCTCCAGCGAGTTGTGGCTGGCATTGTCTTCTCCGTCGGTGACTAACAGCAACACTTTCTTGTCCTTGGAACCCTTCTTGAGATGGTCAAGCGAACCGATTATGGCGTCGCGAAGCGCGGTGCTTCCGCGTGAATCGATTCGCTCCAGCGCCTCTTTCAGCTCCGGGATGCTGCTGGTGAAATCCTTGTCCAGGTCGAGGTAGAAGTCGTCATTGAAGTTCACGACAAAGGCTTCGTCCCGCGGATTGCTGGCTTGCACCAGGGTCAGTGCCGCTTCGTTCACGCGCGGCCGCTTCTCGCGCATGCTTCCGCTGTTATCGATGACCAGCCCCATGCTTACAGGCACGTCTTCGCGCTTGAAGACGGAGAGTTTCTGCTCGACCTTGTCCTCGAAGACCCGGAAATTTTCCTGCTTGAGCCCGTCGGCAAACCGCTGCCGGTCGTCGAGCACCGTGGTGTGTAGCACCACGAGGTTCACGTCAACTTTGATGCTGGAGCCCTGCTTGCCTGAGTTCGAGACTTGGCCCGGTGGCGGAGGCGGGGGCGGGCTTGGTACCGGAAGCTGCGCCGAGGCCGGGGAAGCCAGCAGAACGGTCGCGCACAGCAAAAGGGATAGAGTCTGCACCCAGCAAAGAACGCGTGGCCGCAGGCTAATGGCTGGGAGCGTAATAACCCGTCTTGGAAAAGACGCTGAGGGGCGGGAGTCCCTTGGGTGCACGCAATTTGATTTTGACCTTGCGCCAGCGCGCGTCGTGGGCCTTGTTGCTTGGTCGATAGCCGAGGACATATTGATTTCGCAGCTCCATGCCTATTTTCGAGGCGATGTCCGGAAGCTCCTCCAACCTTTCCACGTTGAAGACGCGGCCCCCGGTCATCTCCGTTACTTCACTGAGAAGCGACGGGCCGGCAAGTTCTTCCGGCGACCGGTTGCGGGAGCCGATGGGATCAAAGATGCCGATCGCATAGAGCTGGGTGTCCGCTTCCTTCACCAATCGCTTGATGTCGCTTTCGTTGTACCTACTATGATTATCGCCTCCATCCGATAAGATGAGCAAGGCTCGTTTGGCGTTGTGTGCACCCCTCATCTGGCTGAGGCCAAGATAGAGGGCGTCGAGAAGCGCAGTGCGGCCCTTCGGCGCGGTCAGCATCATGCGGCTCTGCAAATCTTCCACGCTGTTGGTGAAGGAACTGCTCAGCTCGGCGCGCTCATTGAAGCTCACAAGGAAAAACTCGTCCTGCTGATTGGCGGTCTTGAAGAATTGCACGGCAGCTTCCCGTGCCTTGCCGACTTTGTTGGACATGCTGCCGCTAAAATCGAAAATCACGCCAATGGAGATCGGCACATCCTCCGCGGAAAAGGTGACAACCTCCTGCTCGATGTTATCTTCAAACACCCGGAAATTATCCGGCTCAAGCCCCGTGACCAGCCGGTTGTAAGGATCCGTCACGGTGACGTTCAACAATGCGAGGTCGACATCCAGTTTGATGAGCTGGCGCGGTTTGATGGAAACTCCGGGGGTATCCCTCCGAACGTCATCTTTCTTCACTTCCTCGCGCTTGGCTTCGTCTCTGGGCTTGTTTTCATCCGAGGTGGATTGCGCAGCGAGGGAAAATCCGGCTTGCAGAGCGAACAGACATACCGGCAGCAGAACTCGAAAGGATAGAATAAGGACCCGAAAACCTGGCGCATCGCGTTTCACGGCACCCTCTACATCCCGGCCAACTGGGACGGCCGCGCGGCTCGGACTAACCGGAATTCTATCACTCGGCTTCGCGAAAACAAGTTCAATTACTTGCTGTGCCGTATTGAACAGTTTGATGGGCCGGTCGGAGCGAGCGGCGTGTGTTAGCATCGCCCCACGGGCACTCTCCTCTTTGTGTAGGACCGGCCCGGAAGCTCTGTTATTCCCGATATACGGAGAACGAGAAGAGATGAGTTCGGCCAGGGTAGTCGTAGTTATTCCTGCGCGGTATGGTTCCACGAGGCTGCCCGGGAAACCACTGGTGTTGCTCGCGGGAAAGCCGATGATCCAGCGCGTATTCGAACGGGCCAAACTTTCGAAACGCGTCCACCACGTAATTGTGGCTACCGATGATGAACGCATCGTGAAAGCGGTGCAAGAGTTCGGCGGCGAAGCCAAAATGACGCGCCAGGATCACCGCACCGGATCGGAACGCGTGGCGGAGGTGGCCGCTCACGTGCCAGGGGACGTCTTCGTGAACGTTCAGGGAGATGAGCCGCTGTTGGATCCTGAAGCGGTGGATGCAGCCGTAGATTCCCTCCTCGAAGAGCCTCAGGCATCGATCAGCACCGTCGCAACGCCGATCAAAACCCCGGCGGACATCATGGATCCCAACGTTGTGAAGACCGTGCTCGATTTCGAAAGTAATGCGCTCTATTTTTCACGCGCCCCCATTCCCTGGGTCCGCGATACCGCGAGCAAAATCCACGTGCAGCACTTGAAGCATCTTGGGCTCTACGTTTTTCAGCGTGACGCCCTGCTGGAATATCCGACCCTGCCGCAAGGTGAACTCGAAAAAATCGAGCAGCTCGAGCAATTGCGCTGGCTGGAAAACGGTTGGAAGATTCGCGTTGCGGAAGTAGCCCACGATGCGGTCAGCGTGGACGTCCCCGAAGACGTCGCGCGCGTGGAGAAGCTGCTGCAAAAATGAAACCGCCCGGCGGGACCTCCGCCGGGCGCAATGCCGCAATATCAATCCCTCCTCAAGGCTGCCGCGATAGTGAGCCAGCGATCACACGGACGCGGTTGGGATCCGTGCCGGCCTCCGTGCCGATCAGAAACACGGCATTCGAATCCACGGCGTAGGCCGTAAAGTCGAACGTCCTCGCCGATGGGAAGTTGGTTGTCACCGAGAGGGTGTTTGGACCGGTACCTGGCGCGGTGATGGTGAGCGGCCCTTTGAACTGAATATCAAAAAACTGCGTCCCCGTTCTGAACTCGTTGAAATCCATGATGCCGCTGGCGTTATTCCCGGAGGCCGAGGTCAGCTTCATTTGCCCGACAAAGTCCTCCTCATCGCTGCTTACGCCGGTCCAGACGAAGGCGAAGTCCCCCGCAAGCGAAGCGGGTGTGATGGGGCCAGCGGTCTGCGCCAGAAACGTTCCGTCGCTTGTGATGCCGCCGTCCGTCTCTTGAAAAACAGCCTGCGTTGGCGAAATCAAATAGAAAATGAAGGAAAAAGTTCCGGCGTTGGAGTCCGTCCATGTTGCAGTACCGCCGCCGAGCCCATTGGCATCCACGGTATAAGTCCCGGTGACGGTGCCGCCCTGCGACGGAAGCAGCGTCAAGGTGCCGTTGTTGTTCTCATCGAGAAATATCTCGGAAAGTTTTCCGCCGCCATCCGCGGTGAAGCGCCCGGCTGTGGCAATGGCCCCCGTCGAACTGCTGCCTCCGATCAGAAATGCAAAGCCGCTGTTCAGCGAGGCGGCACTAAATGCAATATTTTGCTGCGCAAACGCTTCCCCGGAGAACGCGTCGGGAAAATCGGTGCCGAGCAGTTTCAAGCGAGTTCCATCGACGATATAGAACGCAAAATTGTGACCGGCAATGTTCGCCGTGCCGCGCCCAAAGTTCGTGCCGTCTCCATTTGTATCGATTTGATAAAAAGCGCCCGCTGGAAAAAGCTGTTGGTTGGATGCTGTGCCCGCTTCATTGGAATCAAACAGACCCGAATTAATCCCGCCCCTACCATCTGCCGTAAAACGTCCGATGACCGATTCGGGATTCAGCCTCACATTGATGCCAGCGAAATCAAAGACGTAACCTCCAGCGATCGCTGGATTGGAAAACGCCGCCGGGTTCTGTCTCTGGAACGAACCAGTAGCCGTCGAGTTCACGTCAGTCTGCGCAACGACCCCCTGTGTCGCGGACGTAAGCGTGATGCTGTAATTGGTCGTCCCCGTGTTGTTCTTCAGGGTAAGCGTACCGCGGCCATCAGCACCGATGGAGTACGTGCTGTTGGTGAATTGCAGGGTAAAAACCCCCGTGCACACGTTGACGTCTTCAAGGCCACCAGAAATGTGGCCATTGCCGTCGGCAGTAAAACTACCCGCCCGTGTAAAGAAGCTGCTAAGCCCCGCACAGAGTTCCGTACCCGTCATCGAGAAGGCGTACTGGCCCTTCAAGCTTGCGTTGGAAAAGTTTCCCGCTGGCGGAGGCGGCGGCGGTCCGACAACTGTCGTTCCGCTGTTGCAAGCGGCCGTAACCGAAGCAAGCAGGATTGCAGCGAACAGGGTAAGGCGCTGGACGGACGCGTTCATCGCGCACCCGCTTGGCTGGCGAGCTGGGAGCGCTGGGCAGGAGACAGCGCGCGAGCCCCCGCACGAGAGAGCAAGGCGCCCTTCGCGGTTCGCAGCGCAAGGGATTGCCCTCCCTTTTGGATCAGGCGCACAAGAAAGACGCTTCCCTGCCGTGTCGCGGAATTCACTCCCACGACTTTCACCGAATCACCGGTTGTCAGAGAAAAGTGGTTAGCCTCAAGGTAAGAAGCCGCCCCAAGATGAACGTCAGTGGTGCCGCTCGCGGTCTGCAGTACGACGTGCGCCCCCATCGGCGGTGTCGCGGATTCCGCGGAATAGCTCAGGACCGTGCCTTCGATCACCGTCTCCTGGTTCGCGTTATAGGCGAGGCTCCGCGTCGCGGCCTGTCGCGGCCGTTCCCCCAACTTTTGCCCCCAAGCGGTATTGCCGGAGAACAGCAACAGCAGCGAGAGATAACCTGCAATTCTGACGAGATTCATTCTTTGCATCGCACACTCCCGGGGACGAATTCACCGCACCAAACCTGTCATTCTGCAGCTAATGTCAGCCCTGGCAGCCCTAAATAGATTCCGTTCTATAAGAACCCTGCCTTGTCAGAAAAGTTGTGCGGCTGTCTTCGCGCATTTGCAACCATTCAATTCTTTAGACGGCCTCCTCTTCGATCCTGTTGCTTGGGAAGCAGGGAATTGTATTCGATTCGGCACTGGAGGCCCTTTTCCCGGAGGCAAACTCCATTAGAAAAAATTGTCCACCTGGGCCAAAAAAGATGCTTCGCCCCGCGCAAATAAGAAAAATCGTTTTTGCATAGCGAACACTTCGATTTGACAGAATCCCCCGTTGCGGCCATAATTCTATGTACGTCAATCCTGTGGAGGGCAGACAAGCCCGGCGCACGATACGGGCTATAAGGATGGCGCCAAAATATATTTTTGTTACCGGCGGTGTTGTTTCCTCACTGGGAAAAGGCGTAGCAGCCTCCTCGATTGGTTGTCTCCTCGAAAGTCGCGGTTTCAAAGTCACCCTGCAGAAATGCGATCCGTACTTGAACGTCGATCCCGGTACGATGAGCCCGTTTCAGCACGGCGAAGTCTTTGTCACCGAAGACGGCGCGGAGACCGACCTCGATCTCGGGCACTACGAGCGCTTCACTCACGCCAAACTTTCCCGCGACAATAACTGGACCACCGGCCGCATCTACGAAACCATTCTCACCAAAGAGCGCCGCGGTGATTACCTCGGCAAAACCGTTCAGGTCATCCCGCACGTCACCGACGAAATCAAGGCCACCATCAGAAAAGTTTCCGACGGCGTGGACGTCGTCATCGTGGAGATTGGCGGCACGGTCGGCGACATCGAATCGCTTCCCTTCCTCGAAGCCATCCGCCAGATGCGCCTCGAACTGGGCGCGGAGAACACCCTCTTCGTCCACGTCACTCTGGTTCCCTTCATCGCCGCTGCCGGCGAGCTGAAAACCAAGCCTACACAGCACAGTGTGAAGGAAATGCTGAGCATCGGGATTCAGCCGGACATTTTGCTTTGCCGCAGCGATCACCACATTCCCGCGGACTTGAAGAAAAAGATCGCGCTCTTCTGTAACGTCGTGGAATCCTGCGTTATCTCCATGGAGGACGTGGACACCATTTACGCCGTGCCCGCGGAACTCAGCAAAGAAGGACTGGACGCGCAGATCCTGCGGCTTCTCAAGCTGAAGGATCATGCGTCGAACATGAAGCCCTGGCTGGATCTGGTGCACCGCATGCATCATCCGGCAGGCGAAGCGCGCATCGCGGTCGTCGGGAAGTACGTGCAGCTCGAAGACGCCTACAAGAGTTTGCGCGAAGCCCTGCTCCACGGCGGACTGGCTCATAATCACAAGACCGTCCTCGAATGGATCGAAGCGGAAGAAATTGATTCAGCGGCCACGGCGGCGGCCCGTTTGCACGGCTACGATGGCATCCTCGTTCCCGGCGGTTTTGGCAAGCGCGGCATTCAAGGAATGGTGCACACCATTCAGTACGCGCGCGAACACAAAGTGCCGTTCTTCGGAATTTGCCTCGGAATGCAGTGCGCCACCATCGAATATGCCCGCGATGTCGCCGGCTTAAAGCAGGCGGACAGCACCGAATTTGATCCGCAAACGCCGCATCGCGTGATTTACAAATTGCGCGAGCTTCTGGGCGTGGATGAGATGGGCGGCACCATGCGATTGGGCGCCTGGCCGTGCAGGCTGGAGCCGGGCTCCTTCGCGCACAAGGCTTACGGAAAACTCGAAATCAGCGAGCGCCACCGTCATCGCTATGAATTCAATCGCGATTATGAAAAGACCTTGGTCGCTGCGGGATTGAAAATCACCGGACGCACTCCGGATGAAAATTACGTGGAGATCGTCGAAGCACCCGACCATCCCTGGTTCCTCGGCTGCCAGTTTCACCCGGAATTCAAATCCAAGCCCCTCGAGCCCCATCCCTTATTCGCCGCCTTCATCGGCGCCGCGCTCGAACATAAAAAGCAGAAATCGCGGCCGGCGACCGCCATGGCCGAGTCGAAGCACGCTCCCGCCCTGCATGCAGCGCCTCGGGCAACTGCATAACCTATTTGATTATCTGCGTCCTTCGAAAATTGCGACTTTTTCCTATTCGTTGAGCAGGGGCTGCGAATGAACTCATTGAGGCTTGCGCGACGGTTTGCCGTTGTTGGCGTATTCGTTTCGATTTTATTTTTTTCCTTCTGGGCTCTAGATTACAAATTCAATTTCTTCCCCTCACCGACGGGAAACTATGTGTCGGCACGCCATTAC
>JBARRT010000220.1:0-13186 GCA_049644365.1 Candidatus Acidiferrum sp.
GCGACATACTGCGCGCGCCAGACCCCGGCCGGCGCGCGCGCCAGTACATCGAACTACTTGAAGCCGCGAATCATGCGGCCGCTGTGTGAGGCGCCCAGCGAATGTCTGACACTACGCAACCACTCGCAGCGAGCCCAACGAAAAACGAACCTGGTTTCGTGCGTGCCCTTGGATTATTCGACGGCACCATGATCGTTGTCGGCTCGATGATCGGCTCCGGTATCTTCATCGTGGCTGCAGATATTTCGCGGCAGACGGGATCCCCTGGCGGCCTGATTCTCACTTGGATTCTCACCGGACTATTGACGATTTCCGCCGCACTTTCCTATGGCGAGTTGGCAGCGTTGTTTCCGCATGCGGGTGGGCAATATGTTTATTTGCGCGAAGCGTACTCACCACTCTGGGGTTTTCTCTACGGTTGGACACTCTTCCTCGTAATCCAGACCGGTACGATCGCCGCCGTCGCCGTGGGCTTCGCGCGCTATCTCGGCGTCTTGCTGCCGTCCATCTCCCCCAACACGTGGATTGTCCACCCCATCGCCCTGGGCTCGAAGTACGCCATTAGCCTTTCGGTTCAGCAGTTAGTGGGCGTGTTGATGATCCTCTTTCTGACCTTTATCAACACCCTGGGCGTTCGACTCGGAAAGCTCATCCAAAACGTTTTCACCAGCGCCAAGACCCTCGCTTTACTGGGCCTGATTATCCTGGGCATTTTTGTCGGGAAGAATGCCGGCGCCATGACCGAGAATTTCAGCCATTTCTGGCAAATCCGAAATGCCAAGACCCTTGAGCCCGGCGCGGATTTCCTTCGCAGCTTTGTACCCGCCGTCACTGCCGCAAGCGGTGCGTTTGGCTTGTTCGTTGCCCTAGGCGTCGCGCAAGTCGGCTCGCTCTTTTCCGCCGACGCCTGGAACAACATTGGCTTCACCGCCGCGGAAGTGAAAAACCCCAAACGCGATGTCGCGCTCTCGATGGCGTTTGGCACCATGATCGTCATCAGCCTCTATTGCCTTGCGAATCTCGCCTACCTTTTCACTCTGCCTCTCGTGCAAATTCAAACCGCTCCGGATGATCGCGTGGCAAGCGCGGCACTGAACGCCATCTTCGGCTCCAAGGGAGCCATGATGATGGCCGCGGCCATCATCATTTCCACGTTTGGCTGCAATAACGGCTTAATCCTGGCCGGCGCCCGCGTCTCTTATGCCATGGCCAGGGATGGACTGTTTTTCAAATCCGCGGGCAAACTCAATCGCAACGGCGTGCCCGGCTCGGCGCTTGTCTTTCAAGGGATCTGGATCACCGTCTTGATCTTGCTGCGCACTCGTCGCGTAGATGCCTTGGGAGCAGTGACGTACGGCAATCTCTACAGCAACCTCCTTGACTATGTCGTATTTGCCGCCTTGCTTTTCTACGTTATGACCACAATCGGAATTTTTGTGCTGCGCGCTAAAAGGCCTGATGCCGAGCGCCCCTATCGTGCCTTCGGCTACCCCTTTGTTCCCGCACTCTATGTTTTGGCAGCCGCGGCCATCATGCTGGTCCTGCTGCTTTATCAGACGCAGACCTCCGGCGCGGGGCTGGTGATTGTACTTATCGGCTTGCCGGTTTATTTTCTATGGTCATGGTGGTCGAAGCGGGCCGCCCCCGTGCGCAACACGGAATAATTGAATTTTCTTGTAGGGGCGCAGCATGCTGCGCCCCTACAATGTTTATAAAGCCAAATTGGCAGCCATACCCGGAAACAGGGAACATCTCCCAGAAGGAGGAGTTGCATGGGCAACCCCTTGTTCGCAAGAAAACCGATGAGCATGTTGCTCGAGGAGGCCAAGGAAGTAGGCGGGCACAGCCTCAAGCGCACGCTCGGCCCCTTCCAGCTCACGGCGCTCGGCGTCGGAGCCATCATCGGCGCGGGCATCTTCGTGCTTTCAGGGCTGGGCGCGCACTACGCGGGTCCCGGGCTGATGCTTTCGTTCGTGCTTTCCGGCCTGGGCTGCGCATTCGCCGGCCTCTGCTACGCCGAATTTGCGGCCATGATTCCTCTGGCGGGCAGCGCCTACACGTACGCCTACGCCACCCTCGGTGAACTTTTCGCCTGGATCATCGGTTGGGACCTCACGCTGGAATACGCCATGGGAGCCAGCACGGTTTCCTCCGGCTGGTCGAACCATTTCATCGAGCTGCTCAATATTTTCCATATCAAAATGCCATTGTGGCTGGCCTACGACCACTGGACCGGATTGCATACCGCCACCAAAATCGTCGCGCGCCAGATGGCGCAAGCGTCGGACGCTGCACTGCAGCCGGGCACGCAAGCCTTTCTCGACAAGGTCGATGCCATCATGAAGGCGCAGTCGCCGGAATTGGTCCAAAGCGCGCACACGCTCCTAAACGCTCCTACAGTCTTTGGAGTGGAGATCGGGTTTAATGTGCCCGCGTTCATAATCGCCCTGGTCATCACGGCGATCCTGATCATCGGCATCAAAGAGAGCGCTCGTTTCAATGCCACCATCGTGACCATCAAGGTGGCGGTCGTGCTCTTCGTCATCGGTCTGGGAATCCACTACGTCGATTTTTCCAACTGGGGCCACGACTGGCACTCGTTCGCGCCGATGGGTTTTTCCGGCATCGGGGCTGGCGCCGCGTACATCTTTTTCGCATATATCGGATTTGATGCTGTCTCCACCACCGCTCAGGAAGCCAAGAATCCCCAGCGCGATCTTCCCATCGGCATCATCGTTTCCCTGCTGATCTGCACGATTCTTTACATCGCTGTGGCCGGCGTGCTGACGGGCATGGTGCATTGGCAGGACGTTAATATCGAAGCGCCCATCGCACGCGCCTTTCTGGATCGCGGACTTACCACCGCATCGCACGTCATCACGCTGGGGGCGCTTGCGGGCCTCACGAGCGTCATGCTGGTCATGCTCCTTGGCCAAACCCGCGTACTCTATTCGATGGCCAACGACGGCTTGTTGCCGAAGAAGTTCTTCGCCGCGGTGCACCCCAAGTTTCGCACCCCCTACAAGAACACTATGCTCGTCGGCTTGCTCGCCGCGATCGTGGGCAGCATCACGCCGATCGATGACATCGGAAAAATGGTGAACATAGGGACGCTGCTGGCCTTCGTTATTGTCTGCATCGCGGTCATGATTCTGCGCAAAACGAATCCCGAACAAGCGCGCCCGTTTCGTACGCCATGGGTGCCGGTTGTTCCGATTCTGGGCATACTTTTCAACGGCTATATGATGTACAAGCTCGGCTGGGTCAATTGGGCCCGGCTCATCATCTGGCTGGCCATCGGTTTGGTGATCTATTTCACATACAGCCGCTACCACAGCCGCATCAGCAACGCGCAACAGTAGAAGGGTCCACTCCACAACAGGTTGGGCCGCTGCTGCCTGGCCTGGTTTTTTCCTAGCCGACGCTTCCGCTGCCTTCCGTGCACCGATTCAGGTAAAGTATTGTTTTCCTTGACGGCACGATGACACCCATCCGCGCTACGCTCAAAGAAGTCTGGAAGCAACTCTCCTGGCTCGATCTTCTTTCTACCTTCGTGGTTATTGCCGGATTGCTGCTCCAGCTCCTCAACTTCAATGCCGGCCCTTCCAATTTCCTGAAGTATCTCGCCGTCCTCGCCGCCCTCTACCTTCTCGTGCGCTTCATCGGCTGGTGGAGAAGCCGGCTGCTCTGGAGCCTGCGCAACCGCCTGATCGTTGCGTATCTGTTCATCGCTTTTGTCCCGATTCTTCTAATTCTGACGCTCGTTTTTCTTGCCGGCCGCATTCTCTATTCTCAGCTGGGTGCCTATCTGCTGCACGAGGACATCCAGGATCGCATCGAGGTGATTGCGGATATCTCGGAGCACATCGCGGTTGCGCATCAAACGCTGCCTCCGGAGATCACGCAAGAGGAGTCCGAGAGCATCCTGGCCTCGCAATCCCACGCGGTTCATGATCGGGAGCTTCCTGGACTCTCCATCAGTTTTGCCAGCGATACCTCTCTCCTTCGCAAGATCGCCTCGTCGGGAAAGAGTTCGTTCGCGGGGCTTTTGCAGCAAGGTGATGAACTGTCTTTGACCAGTCTTAAGGTCATGCCAAGTCGCAGGGGAGAACGGGTCGTAACGTTGCGGGTTCCCGTCACGCCGGATTTCCTGGCCACCATTGCACCGGACCTCGGCGCCATCCAGCTAAACCTCATGGAGCACTATACAAGTGGCCAGGAACCCATCTATTCTTCCGGGGGAGAGCAGTACAAGGTGGCCAAGCGCATCCCGGCGCGCAATCGCGGCCTGCAGCCTGCCGCGTTTTGGATGGATACTCCTGTAAACGTCGTCTCGAGCTTTGATTCTGTCTTCGTCGGCAAGGACGGCAAGGTGGATCCGCTGCGGCCGGTTCTGGCCGTCTTCAATGCACGGCCATCCAGACTAAACGGAAGGATTTTCGCTTCCTTCGGTGAGTTGCGCCTCTTCTACCTCTTCGGCTTCATCTTGGCGGGAGTTGTCTTCCTGCTGATCGAAGCCGCCGCATTCGTGACTGGATTTGTCCTTACTCGCAGGATCACTAGGGCCATCGCCGATCTCTATCGCGCCACGCAATACATCAAATCGGGCGACTTCTCTCATCGCGTGCCGATCGAGCATCGCGACCAGCTTGGCGAATTAGGACAGTCCTTTAATGAAATGACCGGTTCGATCAGCGGGCTGATCGAAGAGCAAAATAAACGCCAGCGCCTCGAGAATGAGATTTCCATCGCGCGCGAGGTTCAGAACCAGCTCTTTCCCAGCACCTTGCCCTCGGTGCCCGGCGTGGAGATCGAAGCCATCTGCAAAGCGGCGCGTTCCGTCAGCGGCGACTATTACGACTTCATTCAGCTCAGCCCGACGCATGTCGCTATCGCCATCGCGGATATTTCCGGGAAAGGAATCTCCGCGGCTCTCTTGATGGCCAGCCTTCAGGCCGCGCTCCGCAGCCAGATGCTCACCGACGGTACGGAGCGCCTCAGCACCGCCGAACTCGTCGCCCGCTTGAACAAGCATCTTGTGCGCAACACTGGCGACGATCGCTTTGCCACCTTTTTCATCGCCGTCTACGACAGCGCCACTCGGAACCTCCGTTACACCAATGCAGGCCACCTGCCCTCATTCCTCGTCTGTCACGGAAAGTCCGAACGCCTGGACAAAGGCGGCATGGTACTCGGCGTCCTCGAGGACTACGGCTACGAAGAGGGCTCCATCGTTGTGGGGCCGGACGCGCTTCTCATCGGCTACAGTGACGGTCTCGTGGAACCGGAAAATGTCTACGGCGAGGAATTCGGAATCCGCCGGTTGGAGGAGACCTCCGTCCGTCTGCACGGGGCCGCCCCGCTCATGGTCGCCGAATCGCTCATGGCCGCTGCCGAAGAGTGGGCCGGCACTCCCGAGCAAGCCGATGACATGACCGTGATCGTCGCGCGCCTTCGCTAGTCGCTCCTCTCGCGCTACGCTATACTCCACTTTCTTTCCTATGAAAGCTCTCACCGCCGCCGAAATGCACGAAGTGGATCGTCTCACCACCGAGCGCCATGGCATTCCCAGCCTCCAATTGATGGAAAACGCGGGGAAGAGTGTTTTTAACTACATTCGCTCGCTTCACGGTGACGCCGCCGCGAGCCACGCTTCGGTTCTATGCGGCAAAGGAAACAACGGCGGCGATGGGTTTGTAGTCGCTCGTCTCCTTCAGGAGTCAGGCCTCCAGCCATGCGTATATCTGTTCGCCGATCCGCAAACCCTTCGCGGAGACGCGGCAGAGAATTTTTTGCGCCTCAAGAAATCCGGCGCTGACATTCGAATCATCCCTGATTCCGACGGTTGGCACGCGACGCGCGGCGAGCTCGCGAAATCTCGCGTCGTTGTAGACGCCCTCTTGGGAACCGGCTTGAAGGGCCGCGTGGAAGGTCTCCTCGCATCGGTGAACACCGATGTGAACAGCATTTCGCGCGACGCCACTGCCATCCGTCCCGATGCCGTCGTCGCGGTGGACACGCCGTCCGGCCTGCCCTCGGATGGCGAGCCCGCGGCAGGTCCAGTCATCCACGCTCACGCCACGGTTACGTTTACCGCGCCGAAGCTCGGCCAGCTCGTTTCGAAAGATGCTGGCTCCTGCGGAAAGCTCCTCGTCCGCGAGATCGGTTCGCCTCGTGAATTGATCGAACAGGTGGGAAAAAGCAGCGTGCGGTGGATTGAACCGGAAGAATTTGGCGACCTTCCGCTGATTCGAAAGGCGGATTCTCACAAAGGCAATTTCGGTCACGTCTTGATCGTCGCCGGCTCGCGCGGCAAAACGGGAGCCGCCATTTTAGCCGGGCGCGCAGCCCTTCGGGCCGGCGCCGGCTTGGTTACCATCGCGGCGCCGGATAGTGTCCTTCCCATTGTCGCTTCCGCGCAGCCCGAATTCATGACCGAACCGCTACTCTCCACGAAAGTCGGGACCATCTCGGCCGCGAATCTAAAGGCCGGGCGCTTCAGCGCGCTTGCCAAAAACAAAACCCTGCTTGCCATCGGGCCGGGCCTGGGAACTCACAAAGAAACGCAGCGCTTCGTACGATCTCTCGTCCAGAAAGCGGAGCAGCCGCTCCTCCTCGACGCCGACGGACTGAATGCCTTCGCCGGCCGCGCTAAGGAATTCGCCAAGCGAAAATCGCCGCATCTCGCCGTGACACCGCATCCCGGCGAGATGGCCCGCCTCTGCGGCCTTTCGAACGACAAAGTGCAGTCCGACCGCCTTGGCCTTGCATTGAAATCCGCAAAATCCTGGAACACCCACGTCATCCTCAAAGGTTTCCACACCATTCTCGCCACACCCGATGGACACGCTTTCGTCAATACCACCGGAAATCCCGGCATGGCCAAGGGCGGCAGCGGGGACGTCCTGACCGGAATCCTGGCTGGTATGACGGCGCAATTTGGCCCCGCAAATTGGGAACGGGCTCTCGCGCTCGGCATCTATTTGCACGGCCTCGCCGCCGACGATGCCATTGCATCCCGCGCGGAGGCCTCGCTCCTCTCTGGTGAAATCGCCGATCATCTTCCGGAGACCTACCGTCGCTTCGTTGCGGAGCTGCAACAGCGTGGCTGAAGAAATCATCACGCATTCCTCCGAAGAAACGACCCACTGGGGCAGGGAATTCGCAAAACGCCTCAAGCCTCCCATCCTCGTCCTCCTCACCGGCGATCTCGGCACGGGAAAAACCACTCTCACCAAGGGCATCGTCTCAGGCCTCGGGGCCGCCGCCGAGGACGACGTCACCAGCCCCACCTTCACCCTCGTCCACGTCTACGGCAAAGCCGCCAAGGTCTATCACGCCGACCTCTACCGCATCGAGACGTTCCACGACTTCGAAACTCTGGGCATGGAGGACATGTTCGCCTCCCCCACCGTCGTCATCCTGGAGTGGTCGGAGCGATTCCCCCTCCCGTCCCCCTGGCCCCAGGTTCGCCTCCGCCTCGAGCACCTCGGCGGCGACTCCCGCCGCATCACCGTCCTCTAACCGGCATCAGGAAGCCCCTTCTTCGGCCCCTCTCTCCTTACTCTCTGGTTACGCATCCCTCCGGATTCCTTGCTCCGTCTCGGCTCGGCTGCTAACTTGGAAATAGCCCTTCCGGGGAATTGGATGGCCAACGAACTCGCATCACCCAGCGCGGGCGAAGCGGCCCGGATCGATCTCAAGAGCTATAACGTCACGATCCCCATGGGGTCGCTGTCGATCGGCGTGGACAACATTCACCACGACGTATTCCTGAGTCCGAAGTTCGTCCAGGCCGCTCGCGATTATCTTTTCGATCTCTTCCGCCAGAGCACCAGCGCCGCGTTCTTTCCCGGCATGGAGCTCCGCAATACGCGCACGCCGGATCATTCCGGCTTCCGCAAACTTCTCTCCGAGCTGCTGCAAAGCGCTCTGACCCAGGCCAAGTACCAAAAAAATATCGAAATCGACCTGGTTTTCCGTTTGTCCCTCCTGAAATTTCTGACCTATGAAATGGGCAATCAATTTGCCAATCTCATCCACGAAGGTAAGGTGTGGATTCGCCAGCGTGGCGAGCACTTCGAACGCAGCCAGCAGGCCCATGTTATCAAGGCTCGCTTATCGGAATTGCAGTCCGCGCGCCGCGCCGTCATACGCCGCATCGGACTGCAAGTCGCGCAAATCGTCGTGGACGTCGAAGACAACGTCATCTCCAAGACCCGGCGCGCCCTCTTCGGAGAGGACTTCGCGCCCTTCTACGAACTTTGCAAGAACCGTCTTATCTTCCTCGACGGCATGAAGGACGACGTTTATTTTTTGGAGAACTACGTCCTATTGGGAAACTACGCCCGCGACCCGGATCGCTTCGAGGCCATGGACGCGCTATTCCAGGAATTTCTGCGCGAAGCCGGCTTCACCGTCAGCCAGGAGCCCCCTCACACCGAAGCGATTCAGGCCCATACCGCCCTGCTGGAAGCGGTTCAGACCATTCGCAGCGACATCGCCTTGCTCGAAGAGCAGCGCGAGGAAACCCGCAAGCGCCTCGAGCGCGGCGAAAGCTTTTTCAGGAAATTCATGAATTCCGGCGCCCCTGCTGATTTGAAAGCATCTCTCAATGATCTCGAACTTCGCTTGAAGCATCAGGAATTAAAGCTCGAGGAGTTGGGGCCGCAGATTGACTCCGCCCGCCAGAAGCTCGATTTCTTTGTTAAGGATCACTCTGGAAAACTCGGCGAGTACCTCAACGAGCCGGACAACGCCAAGCGTCTGTTCGATGCGAGTTCCGCCAATGAGGCGGAAGCGCCGGTCCGCGAACGTCTGCTGCTGCGCCTCCTGGATCGCCTGGAACAGCATGAGGTTCTGTACCACGTCCTTGCCGGCTATGAAATCCGGCCGATTGTTTCCGAGTATTGCCCGCCGGTCCACTTGCAGCAGTTGCGCAAGGCGCTGGTGTCCAAAGAGGAGATGAAACAGATCGAGCAGGTTATCAAGCAGGTGCCCGCGAAAAAATTGTCGCTTAAGAATATCGAGGAACTCTCGAAAAACATTCGCCGCTACTCCCGCGAAGAAATGCAGGGTTTCGTACTGCGCTTTGCCACTGACTTCCTCCGCCTCCGACGCGACCTCCGCGACGCCGACCATCTGAGCGCCTGCATGGAACGCATCAGCCTCGTCACCACCGAACAAGCCCGCGAGCTTTCCCGCATGAACAACAGGCTCTATGAATGCGTCATGCCCAACGAAGCCAGGCCCCAGCAGGACAACGTCGTTTCCCACGTCATCATAAAGGCCGACGTGCGCGGCTCCACCAGGATGACCCAGGACCTGCTCTCCCGTGGCTTGAACCCGGCCTCGCACTTCAGCCTCAATTTGCATGAACCCGTCAAGAAACTTCTCGACCGCTACGCGGCCAAAAAAGTCTTCATCGAAGGCGACGCCATCATTCTCGCCATTTTCGAAACCGAAGCGACCATCGCCTACGCGCGCCCCGTCGCCAAAGCCTGCATCCTTTCGCGCCAGATTCTCACCGTCTGCAACTCCTACAACGAAGGCGCTTCCACCAACGATCTGCCCGCCCTCGAGCTCGGCCTCGGCGTCGCCTTTCAAGGTTCTGCGCCCACTTACTGGACCGACGGCGATTCGCGCATCATGATTTCGAAGGCGCTGAATCTCTCCGACCGCCTCTCCGGCTGCGCCAAGCTCGCCAAGCGCATGCTCTCCAGGCAGAAATCGCATTTCTCGATCTTTCAGTTCTTGAACACCATGGAAGGCGCGTCAGCGGAAGAATTGGACGAATTCCTTGTGCGCTACAACCACAACGGCATCGAACTCAACGAAGAAGGCTTCCAAAAACTTTCCGAAGAAATTTCGATGGACTCCATCGAGACCAAGCTCGAAATGCCCTGGGGCAAGGAAAACGTCACCCTGTACTACGGCGAAGTCCCGCTGGGCGAATCCGTCGAGCTCCTCGTTCTTCGCAAGGGCCTTGCCCGTCAACTCTTGCCCGACGGCCAGATCGGCGCCGCTTCCCAGCATCCCTACTACGAAGTTTGCACCAGCCCCGCTCTTTATGATCTCGTCGCCGCCCTCATCCGCACCCATCAAGCCGCCGAACTAGTCTCCGCCCGCGCCTGACCTCTGCCTGGTTTTTCGCTCCAAAATTCAATGGTAATCAGCCATCACGCCCCGGCCCAATTCAAGTTTTTCACGAGTCACCAGTCACCAGTCAAGAGTCACGAGATCCAGCTATACTTCTCCCGGGGGCGAAAGGGGTCCGGTGATCTCCCCGGCCTTCAAAGCCGGCGATTCGGTCCTTCGCGGGTCGAATGGTGGATTCGACTTCCACACGCCTCCGCCATCCCATGCATACGCACGCACCTGCAGCGCCGTCGGCGCCGCATCGTGTCGCGTAACGTTCCGGCGTCCGGCGCTTAGTCGAATTTATAGTATTTTCGCTTGTAATAAGGGATGCCGAACCCTTTGAATTTCTCTTTCGGGTTCAACTCCAGGAAGATCTTGTGCCACTTGCTCTCGCCGCTCGCTCCTTCTGCAGCGGCCTTGGCCGGCGTTTCCGGTGGCTTGTAGCTGAGGACATACCTATATCTCACTGCATTGCTGATGGTCCGCACGATCCGCGGAAGATCCTCTTCATGCTTGGCCGTAAAAACACCGCCGCCCGTGGCTTCCGTGAGAGTCTGAAGGTTGCGCGGCCCGCGCCGTTCTGCCGGTCCGATGTAGTCTTCCGCACCCGCAGGCGTGCCCGGAAACGGCGTCTTCCCTTGCATTCCTGATTTCTTTTTCGGCCCAGTGAAGATCTCGGGAAGCTCAAACGACGATCCCGCCATCACCGCAAACACCGGAACGTCCGCTTCCTCCAAAAGACTCTTCGTCTCCCGCAAGTTATAGCGGCTGTGATTGTCTCCGCCGTCGGAAATAATAATCATCGCCCGATGCTTGTTCTCTGCCCGCTCGCGGGCTTCGGAAATTCCGAGGTAGATGCCATCAAAAAGCGCCGTGCTTCCGTTTGTCGGCGTAAGCAGCCAGGGAAGCCTGCGTTCCAGGTCTTTCAGATCGCGCGTGAAGGGAACAAGATTTTTTGCCCGCGACGCGATTCCATAAACCGAAAATTCGTCCCGGTACCGCTCTTGTTGCCCATCGGAATCCAGAACCGAAAGCGTCGCTTCTTGCACGAACGGAATCTTTCGCGTCATGCTTGAACTCAGGTCATCCAGAATCACGAAAGAAACGGATTCTCGTTCCCGCTCGCAATACAAAATTCTCTGTTCCACCCCGTCTTCGAACAGCCGAAAATCATCCTTCTTCAAATCGCTGGCCACGCCACCCTTATCATCAAAAACGATGACGGGAACCTGTACCAGCTGCACATTGGTATTAATTTGTACGGGGGGTCTTGCCTGCGCCTGCGTTGAAACACTGGCACCCAGCGACAGACCGAACGCGAGAAGTAGACGCACCCGCCTTGGGAGGATCAACAATGGAAAAGCCTCGAGAGCTCTCCCGCCAGATATCCAGACTCGAGAAGCACCCACAGGGTTTGCCTCCTTCCAAGTCCTATCTTTCGACCTACTTTGTCTGATCCTTCAAACTTGACGCCTGCGGGACATCAGGTTCTGCTACTTTGCCGCCCTACAATGGCAGGACTCGACCAAAGAATGGGTTCCATATAGCACATGGGCATTTGCGTGTCCATACTCTACAAGCCATCCTCTCAAAGGAACTTGTGGAGGGCGCGGCGCTATCCATGTGGAAAAGCGTGAAGATTCGGGGGTCTTAGCTCTTGAGGTCCACGATGATTTAGGCCGTTCTGTTCATGAGACTTGTTCTAGCCCACGTAAAGATGGGCAGATGGATTCCTAAACGCCGCAATCCTTTTCCTTCCGGTCCTCGTTGCACATGGGATGTTCTGCTAGAATCGCGTCGAAATGGCAGCGCTCGCACCGTTTCAATTCGGCGTGGAGGGTGGAGGAGAGGTGTCCGCGCTGCTGTTGCGCCCGGCGAAGGCGCGGCGGCTCCTGGTGCTGGCGCATGGAGCTGGGGCGGGGATGAGTCACCCATTTATGGAGAAGCTGGCGGGCGAATTGGCTGGCGTGGGCGTGGCGACGTTGCGCTACCAGTTTCCCTACATGGAAGCACGACGGCGGGTTCCGGACGTGCCCGCGGTGTTGACGGCCACGGTCGTGGCTGCGGTGCGAGCGGCTGCGGAGGCGGCTCCAGGCTTGCCGTTGTTGGCGGGAGGCAAGTCCATGGGAGGACGAATGACTTCCCAGGCCGCGGCACAGCGTCCACTGGATGGGGTTCGAGGCTTGGTGTTCTTTGGTTTTCCGCTGCACCCGCCCAACCAGCCGGGAACGAAACGAGCGGACCACCTTGCGAAGGTTGCAATGCCGATGCTGTTCCTGCAGGGAACGCGGGACACGCTCGCCGATCTCAAGCTGTTGCGTCCCGTGTGTACGAAGCTAGGCTCGCGGGCGACGTTGCACGTGATTGAAACGGCGGATCATTCATTTCACGTGCTGGAGAAATCCGGAAGGGCCGACCCGGAGGTGGTGCGGGAGCTGGCGGAGAAGGCAGCATCCTGGGCCGAGGGAATTGAAGGAACCACCAGCATGTAGGCGCGCCCCGCGGTCTATGGCGCGTCTTGCTTCTGTGACGCTACGAGAAAACGCCCACGCGAGTAACCGACGCACTAGGACGAAGATACTACTGGTTGCCCCTTGACGTGGGGCGACAACGTGCTATCTTGCGTTCATGTAGTACTCATATCCCAATCACGGCGGTCGTCAGGAGGAACGCATGGCAACTGCGCAGCGGGCACCTCGGGACATACTCTTCGAAACAGACGCCGAGTATCAGCGTCTGGCCCAGCAGCACCAGCAATACGAAGCGGAACTGCAGCAAATCTCCAAGTCGCCCTACCTGAATTCGGAAGACCTCCTGGAAGAAATCAAGCTGAAAAAGATGAAGCTCCACTGCAAGGATGAAATGGAGCGGATTGCCGCGCGTATCCAACGCGCGCGGGCCAACCACAGCCAATAGCGACAGTCTACAAGCGGATTCTGTCGTAGAATGACCATGCTTGCTCGCGGCGCTGGAAGTGCCCGCGAAAGTGGCGAGGTCTATTCCAAAAGCATGGTCAAAGAAGGCTACTACTTTGGAGTGCCGCCGC
>JBARRT010000221.1:0-15028 GCA_049644365.1 Candidatus Acidiferrum sp.
GGCGATTGCGACGGAGTCGCCTACTAGACCCCAGAATTCACCGATTGCGCGTTTTAACTGGGAGCACACCTTCTCCACGACATTAACCAACCATGCCACCCTGGGATATTTGAATCGCAATGAGGGCTACGGCTCAGTCAATCTGGCCTTTCTGACAAAGCTGCCCAACGTTCCAGTCAGTGGCGTAACCGATTTCAACGCTCTGCCGCAATTTACCTTCTCCGACAAGTTCAATCAGCTTTCAAACAGCACAGGCGTTCCAGGCGGTAACGTCACGACTCGTCCGACGTGGGTCTTCAATGATCTTGTGAGCAAGGTCCATGGCCATCACACGTTCACGTTCGGCGGAGAGTGGCGCGCGGTGCAGGGAAATATTCACCAACACACTAATGAATCAGGTACTTACGACTTCGGAAGAGCCACAACCAGTCTGTCGGGTGGTGACACGGGAAGCCCGGTCGCCGGATTCCTGCTCGGGGCCGTCAGCGGCGGGAGCGTTGACCGTCGAACGGTTAGCGGCTGGTATCCGCGCCAGACCGTCTGGGCATTTCACGGAAATGACTCCTGGAAAATGACCCCTAAACTGACGGTAAATTACGGCCTTCGGTGGGACTACTACTCACCTTCCCGGGAAAAGTTCAACCATCTTTCGTTCCTCGATCCGGTAGGCACCAATCCTGGCGCTGGCGGACTCCCTGGCCGTCTGGCGTTCGCCGGTTCAGGCTCGACCTGCGGTTCGGCCTGTTTCAGCAGGCAGTTCCCTGAGGAGGCCTGGAAGAAAGGGTTTGCGCCACGACTCAGTGTCGCATATTCATGGGACGGGAAAACCGTGATTCGTGCGGGCTACGGAGTTTTCTTTGCCCAGGCATTCTACCCGGGTTGGGGCGGAGGGATGTCACTCGACGGCTTCAACCTGAATCAAGCGTTTGGCACGGGCCAGGACCCGACGACCCGCCAAGCTGATCCCTTTTTCTACCTGGATACCGGGGTCCCGGCACCGCCGCAGGCTCCGCCATTTATCTCCTCGACGTACGACAACGGTCGCAGCCCCTTGTATCGTCCGCTCGAGGCCAATCGGCGCTCGTACGCTCAACAGTGGAATCTGACGATTGAGCGGCAGCTTCCATATAGTGTTTTCCTAAGCGTGGCGTATGTGGCAAATAAGGGCACCCGTCTGCCGTCGAGTCTGCAACCGATCAACGTTTTGAACCCCTTCGACTCAAAGATCAAAGCGCTGGAGGCTCCCCTCAACCCCAATTGTGGCATCAACAGCCCAAATCCCGCCCAGCCGGTCGGCTGTGTTCCTCAGCTAACTGACAAGTTCGTGGCAGGAGGACCGACGACGCTTCATGGCGTTACCGCTCCGTACGCTGGATGGGCAGATAGCAGCGGGAAGGTCGCTGGCGGGGTGTGTGATGCCACAGTCGCGCAGGCATTGCTGCCCTTCCCACAATTCTGCAGCAATCTCCAAGGGCTAAATGAGAACCACGGTAGCTCCATCTATCATTCTTTCCAGCTGAAGGCCGAGAAACGATACAGCAAGGGCCTATACATGCTAGTGGCCTACACGAACTCCAAGCTGATTACCGACGCGTCAGACAATACGCAGAGCGGTGGTGGTGGAATATGGAACGGAACGCAAGGGGTGATCTCACCTTTCGAGAAAAGGCGTGCTCGGGCAGTTGCTCCGGATGACGTCCCGCAGGTACTGTCGGCGGCCTTCGTTTATGACTTGCCTTTCGGCAAAGGCAAGCGGTATGCGAACCAAGGCGGTGTCGTCAACGCGTTGGTAGGAGGATGGCAAATTAGCCCCATCATTCGCTACTCGCGTGGCACGCTGATGTGGATCCGATCGGGCAGTTGCCAGGTGATGGGGTCATTCGCACAGGGTTGTCTGGTGGGCCTTGTACCGGGTGTAAATCCCTTCAAGCAGGACCCAAATAGCTTTGATCCGGCCAAGGGACCTCTCCTCAATATCGCCGCATTCGAGCCGCTGAATAGCTTCAAATGGGTCGATCCTAATCATCCTGCAGGAACACCTGGCGGGTTTGGATACGTCGGCACAGGCCCGCGTGTGTCTAACTTGAGAGGTCCGAACTACAAGATCGTGGACCTTGGGCTGGGCAAAACCATAAAAATCGGCGAGAGAGGAACCTTTCTGTTCCATGTGGGGTTCCACAACCTTCTTAACAACCATATCTTCGTCGATGACGGTAATTTCAACCAGAGTGGAAATTTCGCCTTCAACAACGATATCAATAACGGAAATTTCGGCACTTGGACTGGTGCCGTCAGTTCCCCGCGCAGTCTTCAACTAGGCGCGAGAGTGGAGTTTTAAACAAAGTAGACCCAAACAACCACCCCACCAGCGCCCCGGCTCATTCGGTCGGGGCGCTGTTTTTTTGTCGGGATATGAGACTTGGTTTGCGAAAACTACTTTGGCGAGGAAGATGAATTCGCGATGGGCGGCGCTTCACTGGCCTTCTTCAACTCCTGGAATCGGCCAATTTCCTTCTTGGAAAGCTGGACTTCCCCCAGGCGGTGATAGATGCGGCCCAGGAGATAGTGTGGCTCGGGATAGGCTGGATCCAGTGCGATGGCTTGATTCAGCGACAGAACGGCTGCCTGGTAGCCCCCCTGCATCTCCAGGACACGGCCGAGCTGATAGTGCGCTTGCGGAAGGCGGGGGTCGAAGCTGAGGGCTTCGCGCAAGTGCTTCTCGGCGTCCGCGAGCTGACTCACGGAAACGAGCGAAACGGCAAGATCCAGGTGAGGCCAAGGCGAGGGCTTGGATTGGAGGCGATTCAACTCGACGGCACGGTTAAAGTTCTTGATGGCCTCGTTCGATTGCCCCAGGTAGTCATAACAAAGCCCCAGGCTATCGTAAGCGCGCATCATCGTTGGATCCAGTTCAACAACCTTTTGCAACTGGGAAATGGCCGCTGCGTAGTTGTGCGCATCGTAATCAAGACGGGCGAGCCAGTACAGGTACAGCGGGTCTTGAGGCTGCGCAGCCACAAGCTTCTCCAGCTCCGGGCGCGCCCAGTCGCGCCGGTTGAGCCTTACGTAAGCCATTGCCAGCGTGAACCGGCTGCGGTCATCGAGAGGAGCTATGGCTTCCGCCTTCTTCCAGGCGATGGCGGAATTGAGGTATTGGCCGTCTAGAAAGAAGATTGTGCCGGCCATCGTGAGCATTTTTGCGGTTCGAATGGATTTGGGATCACGCTCGGCTTCCAGGACGAGGATCGTTTCTGCGCGTTCGTAGTCTCTGCGCTTGAGGGCATCCTGGAGCTCGAGCCGGCGCAGTTCACTGAGATGCAGATCAGTTAGATCAGGTGGCATGGTTGCGGAGGCAGGACTCTCCTGGGCGGCGGAGCGGTCTTCCGCGGACATGAGAAACGGCAGGAACGCACCGAACACAGAGGAGGCAAATATGAAAACAGTTTTCTTCATTGCTCTTTCGACATATTCCCCTGGCTACGTCCTGCGAGCGGCATGATTTCCGCGCTTCCACACAATGAGCGCTTCCGCGGGCAGGAGAGCCCGGCAGCCGTCTACGCCGGAATAGCGCGATGGCTAAGGCGTTGAAGCAGCGATCGCGGCCTCAATCCTCGCTTTTGCATCCAATGCGGCCTTACTCTCCGGCACAAGCTTTAGCTCGAGCTGGACTTCCCCGAGCGCGTCGTCGAATTTTTTCAATTCCAGCCAGATCAGAGCCATGGCCAGATGAATCTCCGGCAGCTTGGGATCGGAGCGCGCGGCTTTCCGGTAGGCAGCGATGGCCAGATCATACTTTTCCTGAATGACGTATTCTTGCCCAAGAGCCTGATGCACGCGTGCGGAATCGGGATTGCTGCCGGTGAGTTGGCCATAGGACCAGCCGGAGAGCTTCACCCAGGCCGTGCCCAGTTGGTACGAATATTCCGGTTCTTGTGGAGCCAACTGCACAAGCTTCTGGTATTCCTGGACGGCAGCTATCCAGTTGTTCGAGACCTTGTAAGCCCCCGCCAACTGCAGATGGGCCTGTGGCTCTTCCGGCATCAAGGCGACGGCACGCTTGAGTTCGCGCACGGATTCGGCATTTTTTCGGAGCGCCAGGAGGCTGGAACCGAGGAGCAAGCGGGAAGGGCCGTAGTTCGGTTGAAGAGCGAGGGCTTGACGAAATCGCGTGACCGCTTCGGGGTGCTTGCCGCGCAGTTGAGCGATGACGCCCAGGTTGTGGTAGATAAGCGGATGCTTGATTCCCTGCCGCAAGGCATCGGTGAACACTTGCTCAGCGGAATTCAGATCGCCGGATTTGAGCGCCTGGACGCCGGCGGCGATTTTTGTTTCGAACGAAGGCGGCAGGTTTTCCTGTGCGAGAGCATGGGCAGCGATGCAGAAGTAAAGCAAGAGAGAGATTCCAAGGCGTGGGGCCCTAGAAGGACGCACGCTAGGGCGCAGGGGCTTCGCCCAAACATTCGAAGGGGTACCAGTGGATGCAAGTCCGGCGCTTTGACCAAATTGGTTCGAGCGCGCGAGATTGGCAAGAGCGGCCACGAGTTAATTGGATAGAGAACGATGGATAGTATAAAGGAGTACGAAATGGGGCCGCATAGTAATTATTTAAGCGCTTACGTATAATTGTGCGGGCGAGTATCTGGAAGTTCGCTGAAATGGGCTCAAATCCTGGTTGATGATGCGATTCCACCGGCCGATTCCCGCTGTGACCCTATGCATTTCCTTGTGTGCTGTGCATTTTGGCCTTGCGTATCCCAAACAGGACCACTCAACCGAAAGAGATCAAAAAATTCTGCAGATTCAACAACTGATTCAGGATCACGATTTGTCAGAGGCCAGCCGCGAAATCCTTGAAGCGGCAAAACGGTATCCTTCGGACGCTGGGCTCGACAACTTGCGGGGCATCGTCGAGGCACAGCAGGGCAACTACGCCGCTGCGGAAAAGAGTTTCAGCCAGGCTCTGAAGAGGGAGCCGAAATTCACCGGTGCTTCCCTGAATTTAGGGCGGCTTTATCAAGAGAACTTTGCCGGCGATGCGGAGGCGCGGAGGAAGGCGCTCGGCGTTTACCTAGGAGTGCTGGCCTACGACCCCAAGAACGCGGAAGCGAATTATCAGAGCGCGGCGCTGTTGTTGGAACAAGGCAAGTACCAAGATTCGCTCGATCGCGTTTCGCGGCTCTCGGAAGAAAGGCAAATGGGAGCGCAGGTATTGTCCATCGTTTGCGCGGACTACGCTGGGCTTGGCGATCAAAAACGGACGGATGATGCGGCGGCGCGCCTGCTCGCTGACCCAAATTTTTCCGAGGCGGATGCGCAGCAAGCGTTGCTGGGCCTGCGAACAGGAAAACGAGACGACTTAGTTGTAACGCTACTCGAGAGTTTGGAGAAACGTCAGGCGTTGTCGCCTGGTCTGGCGCGCGCGCTGGGGTTGGCGTACGAAGGAGCGGACAGGCTGGTGGAGGCGCGAGTGGCGCTGGAAAGATCCATCACGCCGGAAAGCCTTACAGTTGGTTCGTTACTGGAGTTAGCGCGGGTCGCGCGCAAACAGAAAGATTATCAGGGGGCGTTGGGATACTTGGCGCACGCGCGAGATCTGGAGCCGAAGAACTCGGGCATCCACTACTATTTTGGGTTGGTGTGCATGGACTTGAGCCTCGTCGCGGAAGCGCGGAATTCCTTCGAGAAAGCCGTGCAGATCGAGCCTGAAAATCCGAACTACAACTATGCGATGGGGGTGAGTACGACTTTCCGGCATGATCCCGGGGAGGCTGTGCCGTATTTTGAGAAGTACCTAAGGTTGAGGCCGCGGGATCCGCGAGGAAAGTTGGCACTTGGTGCGGCTCTTTTCCGCGCGAAGGACTATGAGGCAGCGGTTCCCCGACTGGAGGAAGCTACCAAGACTGCCGAAACCGCGACGGCGGCGCATTACTACCTTGGTGCGATCGCGTTGCAAGAACGAAGGCTTGAGGATGCTCACAACGAATTGGAACTTGCTTTGAAGGGCAAACCAGAGTACGTGGATGCACTCGCGGAGCTGGGCCAGTATTACTTGATGCAGAAAGACTACACACATGCGGAAAAGCACATTCGGCGGGCGTTGGAGCTCGACCCGGAACACTACACGGCGAATTTCTACCTGCTCACGCTGTACACGCGGACGCGGGATGCGCGCCAGGAAGCACAGGCAAAACACTTCGAGGAACTCAAGAAGCTCCTGGCGGAGAAGACGCAGGAAATCCTGCGCATCGTTGAAGTACGGCCGCTTGAAAACCCATGAAGATGCTTCGCGACACGTCTCGTTCTGCTGTCTTCCCTTCCCTACTGTGCATTTTTTGTTTGCTACTGCCGGTGGCCACCGCGGGCGGGCAAACGTACGGACAATCTTTGGCGCTGACCGAAAGCACCAAAGCGTTCTATCGCGGCGATTATTCGCGGGCCGCGGAGCTGGCGGAAAAACACCTACGGGCTTACCCAAAAGATTTGCCGGTTCGATTGATTCTGGCGCGGGCGGAGCTTGCGCAGGGCAAATTCCAGCAGGCATTTGATGGGTTTCAAAAAGTTCTGGCATCCGATCCGAAGAACATAGATGCGCTTTACTACATGTCCCTTATTGCGCGGGAACTTTCTCATCGGGAATATGAAAGACTTTTTTCGATTGCGCCGGACTCCGATCGTGTCCACCAGCTTCTCGGCGAGGCGGCGCTGGCGGCAGAGAATAGAGGCGAAGCAGAGGAGGAATTTCAGAAGGCACTGAAAGCCAATCCTCGATCCATCGAAGTGGCCACGGAACTGGCGGAACTGAAGCGCTCGCAATCCAAATTTGATGAAGCGATCGACTATTACACGCAAGCGGGACAGATCGGCCCGCTGAACTATGAAATCGCGTATGGTTTGGGCGCTTGTTACACCTACAAGCAGGAGTATTCGCGAGCGATCGAATGGCTGCGCAAGGCTGACGATTTGGCTCCAGATTCCGCGGCGGGCCGGTTTGCGCTTGGAAACGCACTGTTTCAGAATGGCCAGCTCGAAGCAGCCATCCCGGAACTAAACGCTTCCTTGCAACTTGAGCCACGGATGAAGCAGGCGTATTTCCTGCTCGGACGTGCTTACTCGAAGCTCGGACGTCAGGACGAGGCAAAGGCGGCGCTCAAGAAGCTGGACGAACTGAACCGTGCTGAAATACCGGGTCAGGACAAAAATTCCACCGGCGACACCAATCCGAAGCCAGACAAGTAGGAAGAGGGGCCCGCCTCAGAGGCCGGGCTCTGCATGGGCACGGAGGCAGACTGCATGATTTTAGAAATGCGGACTGCGGCCCGAGAGTTTCCGCCGCAAGGCTATTTGGAGACTTTCACCAGCACTACGCCGTGGGTCGGCACATCGGCCGAGTAGGAATTTTGTATCGTGCCGAGATCCTTGTGATCCAGGAGATCTCGGAGTTTCGCAGAGGCAGGCGCGCCGATGGACTTAAAGTCGAGCGTCATCTTAGTGGCCGATTCACTGCGATTGAAAAGTCCCACGGCCTGACTCCCATCGGCGAGCGGCTTTACCCAAATTTCCAGCGGCCCTTCCTGCCACACGCGACGTCCCTGTGCGCCTTTTGCGTCCTGATCAACCGCAAGAATCTCGGAATTCATGAGGAGCTCTTTTGTTTCGGGCGACATACTTCGCAAATCGTTTCCCGCGAGCAGTGGAGCAGCAAGGATTGCCCATAGCGCCATGTGTGTGCGGTATTCATCGCGCTTCATACCGCCATTCCCAACTTCCAGCATGTCCGGGTCGTTCCAGTGTCCAGGACCGGCAAACTTTTCCAGACCGTTCTGCCCGAATCCGATCAAGGTCATGCGGTCGTACGTATCATTAATGTCTCCGGTGGTACGCCACAAGTTGCCGGTTGTGGGTCCCCAGCGCCAGGGCGTTTTCACTCCCCAGTTGCAGATGCTGAACACGATGGGGCGGCCCGAGTGCCCCAGCGCATCGCGGAACTTCGCGTACTGGACTTCCGGATCGAGGCCTTCCGAATTGCACCAGTCAATTTTTATGTAATCGATTCCCCAGGAGGCATAAGTCTTGGCATCCTGATCTTCGTGATTCAAGCTGCCGGGCCGCTTTTCGCAGGTGCCCGTGCCCGCGTCGGTATAAAGACCCAGCTTAAGGCCTTTGCTGTGCACATAATCCGCGAGGGCCTTCATTCCCGAGGGAAATCTAGTGGGATCTGCGACGATGGTTCCCGAGGCATCGCGGCTCAACTGCCAGCAGTCGTCGATGTTCACATACTGGTAGCCGGCGGCTTGCATGCCACTGCTGACCATGGCGTCGGCCATTTCGCGAATGAGTTTGTCGCTGACGTTGCAGCCAAACTTGTTCCAACTATTCCATCCCATCGGCGGAGTCTGCGCGAGGGTTGCGGAAGTCTGGGCGGATGCTGCAGGTGCAAGCAGGGTCGCAGAAGTGGCAACGAGGAGACAGGCAAGAAACACAAGAACAGGAAAAGACCATCGAAAGTTCATTATTCCTCGCAAAAATTGGGGTACGTAACCGCTTACGCGGAGTCTAGCACGCGACGCCAAAAAGTGCGATGCTATTCAACCTTGGAAAAATATTCGCGTGCCACGCGGTTATGCCGCGCGAGTTGAACCGCTTTCGATTGGGACAACTCACTGAGTGGCACGGACCGATGCAGCATTGAAGGTTAGCGAACCGGACCAGATGACATTTCCTCTATCCAAATTTCTTCCTGTACTACTTTTTATGCCGGTCTTGTTCGCCCTCGGCGGAGCGGCCCAGGAACCCGAGGATCGCAAACCGCAGAAGCCAGAGTCCATGGGCGTGGCAACCGGCACTCCTCATGCACCGGTAAAAGACGCCCTATCCCGCCCGATCACTGCCGGAGGATTTGTTGACGGCGCGCCGGTGGTATTCACGGACATCACGAAGCAGGCGGGGCTGGCCAAATTCTTGCACCGTTCCGGGGGCCCGGAGAAGGCCACGATTCTCGAGACTCCGGGTTCCGGGGTGGCCTTGCTCGACTATGACAATGACGGGTGGCTGGACATTTATCTGCTCAACGGTTCCACATTCGGTGCGCTGAAGGGGAAGGAGGCCGCTCCTCGCGCCATGCTGTTTCACAACAATCACGACGGCACGTTTACCGACGTCACGGACAAGGCGGGCGTGGCGAACGAGCGATGGGGCTTCGGGGTAGCCGTGGGCGATTACGATAACGATGGCTGGACGGACCTGTACGTTGCCAATTATGGAAAAAACCGTCTCTACCACAACAATCATGATGGAACGTTCACGGACGTGGCGGAGAAGGCAGGTGTGACGTTGGGGGGATGGTCCACGGGACCGACGTGGGGCGACTACGACCACGATGGCCTGCTGGATTTGTTTGTTCCGGGCTACGTGAAATTTGACGCAGACCACCCTCCCATCGCCGGCCAGGGAGGAATTCCGGCCAGCGCGTGCCAATTTCGTGGCGTGAATTTCCTGATGTGCGGGCCTCGTGGGCTGCCGGGCGAGAGCGACCATCTGTTTCACAATAACGGCGACGGGACTTTCACGGACGTGAGCAAAAAGGCCGGCGTCTCCGACCCGCAGGGCTACTACGGTCTCGCCTCGGTGTTTGTGGATGTGGATGACGACGGCTGGGTTGACTTGGTAGTGGCAAACGATTCCGTGCCCCGGTATCTCTATCGCAATCTTCATGACGGCACGTTCGAAGACGTGAGTTACCTGTCGGGTTTTGCGCTGACTAACGAGGGGCTTGCACAAGCATCCATGGGAATCGCGGTGGGGGATTACAATCGAGATGGACGAGTCGATTTTCTGATCACGACATTTTCGGACGATTACAAAACACTTTACAGAAATGACGGCAACAACAATCTCTCAGATGTGACGTACCCAGCGGGCTTGGGCACACCGACGATTCCCTTCCTCGCCTGGGGAGCCGGCTTTCTGGACTTTGATAATGATGGGTTCCTGGACTTATTTATTGCCAATGGGCACGTCTACCCATCGGTGGACCAGAGGGATTGGGGCACAACCTGGGCCGAACGGCCGCAGCTTTTCCGCAATCTGGACGGGACCAAGTTTCAGGAAGTTCCTCCGGCGACCGGCAGCGGCTTGGCGGACGTGATTCCCGCACGAGGGGCCGCGTTCGGAGACCTCTTCAACGATGGCCACATGGACGTCGTCCTGAACAACATGGATTCCGCACCGACGCTGCTTCGCAATGTGGTAAAGAGCGGCAACCATTGGATCGCGCTCCAATTGGCGGGAGGACCAAAGAGTCCACGGGATGCCATTGGCGCGAAAGTTTTTCTTAGCGCAGGCGGTGTGCGCCAGCGGGCAGACGTCATCAGCGGAGGGAGCTACGGGTCAAGTTCCGATCAGCGCGTTCATTTCGGGTTGGGATCTGCCAGCAAAGTGGATAAGTTAGAGATTCACTGGCCGAGCGGAAAAAAGGAAGAGGTGGTGGTTCCCGGCGTTGATCGGATTCTCAAGGTCATGGAGGGACAGGGAGTCGTTGACAAATGACCGGCACGATCTGGATTCTGCTGCCTCCCAGAGTGGACACCAGAAAACTATGCTTCCGCGCCCAGTAGCTCGCCTGCTTCCCTTCTGGCATGGCGCTCTGTACTTGCTTCTATTTTCCTGCTTTACACTCGCGCAGGGTCATCCGGAGAAGGCGACAGATTTTTCCAATTTTCGTCCACGGCGGGAGATGCCCGGCGAAAGTTTCGTGGGCCGGGAGTCTTGCGCGAGCTGTCACGCGGAGAAGAGCCGCACGCAATCGCACACCGCGATGCGGCATGCCCTGAGTATTCCTTCCGAAAGCGATGTGCTGCGAACCCACCCAAGGATGACTTTTCGGGCCGGGGGGTACTCTTACGAGATCGTAAGCGACGGCAAACAAAACTCATATCGCGTGACCAACGGAAAAGAGACCATCAGCGAGCCGATACTCTACGCGTTCGGGAATGCACACGTCGCGCAAACTTATGTCTACCGCCGCAACGGGAAGCTTTATGAAGGCCGCGTAAGCTATTACACGGGGATCGATGGATTGGACTGGACGATCGGAGACGTTCTCCATCCTCCGCCGAGCCTGGAGGAGGCCGCGGGCCGGGACATCAGTGGCGATGAAGCGCGGAACTGCTTCAGTTGCCACGGTACTGCTGCGGTTGTCAGTACGAAACTTCAACTGGATCGTTTGATTCCCGGCGTGACCTGCGAGTCCTGCCACGGGCCGGGAGGGAGCCATGCTTCCATTATGCTCTTCACCTCCGGAGCGAGCGTGGACATTTTCAATCCCAAAGAACTTGATGCTGAAATCCTTTCGCAGGAGTTTTGCGGGGCTTGCCATCGGGGAGTGGACACTGTGGCGATGATTCCCGACCTCGGTGGTATCAACAATGTCCGTTTTCAGCCTTATCGCTTGTTCAACAGCCGTGGGCACGATTCCAAAGATGCGCGGCTAGCCTGTACGGCTTGCCACGACCCCCACGTGGATCTGAAACACGGGGACAATTCATACGATTCCAACTGCACGAATTGCCATGCGACGCGCAGTGCGGGACGGGCGTCGCTGGAGAAAAGCGTCGCAACAGATGGCAAAAGAGCGGCTGTTAGTCCCGCGGGCAAACCATGTCCGGTGGCAAGCGAGCGGTGCGTGAGCTGTCACATGCCAAAGGTGGAGTTACCGGGCGCGCACTTCAAGTTTACCGACCATCGCATTCGAATCGCGCGGGAAGGTGAAGCGTATCCTTACTGAGGATTTCGAGGAGAATCACTTACTCCCGGCTCCCTCGACGATGGTGATGTAGCGATCGACGGGAAGATCGGTGAACGTTTCCGTACGCCCGCTTGGTTGAGGCCAGCGGATCTCCAATTTGTCAATTTTCTTCTGTTTGCCGAGGCCCAGCACTTCGCGGGGATCATGCGAAGAAAGATAGCTGCCGCCCCCCACTCTCAGTCTGCTGCGTTTCAGGTCGCCTGCCTGCCATGTGATTCTTGCACCGACGGCGTCCGGGTTTGACTTCTTGCCGACAAGGCGAACGCCGAGCCAGTGATTTTCCGGCGCTGAAACATTTTTCAGAAGGACAGGTGATCCGCCATTGACGGAGACCAAGACGTCCAGAGCGCCGTCGTTATTGAAATCCCCCACGGCCATGCCGCGCGCCGCGAAGCTCTGCGCAAAAGCCGGGCCGGCAAGGTCACTAACATTTTCTAGAGTGCGGCCATTGTTGTGGAACAGCAGCAGCGGCTCCTTGTAGGTAACGTGGCTGGAATGCGATTCGATCTTGTCGTCGGGGTGTCCGTTGGCGATAAACAGATCCAGGTTGCCGTCGTTGTCGTAATCGAAAAATTTCACTCCCCAGCCGCTCATGAGGCGCGTCAACCGCCCGAGTCCCATGGGGCCGGCCAGATCCTCGAATGTCAGATCGTGATTGTTACGGTAGATGGAGTACATCTCCTGATCCACGTTTGTAACGAAGAGATCCTGCCAACCATCTTGATCGAAATCCGCGGAGTCCACGCCCATGCCGGAACGCTCGCGGCCGGACTGGCTGTACGCCACGCCGGCATCCAGACCCAGCTCATCGAACTTTCCGTCGCGCTTGTTGATGAAGAGAAAATTGGCGACCGTGTCGTTGGCAACGAAAAGATCCATCCAGCCGTCGTTATTGACGTCCGTCGCAACGACGCCCCAGGCTTTTCCGAGCGCCTTGGCGACGCCGGATTCCTTGCTGACGTCGGTGAAGGTGCCGTCACCATTGTTGTGGAAAAGCCAGTTCGCAGCAGGAGCGTAGACGCGCGGAACGCAGTAGTAGCGCTCCCCGTTCTTCGCGTCACCACAGAATTTGTTCTTTGATTTTTCAAAGTCCACGAAGCGGCAAACAAACAAATCCAGCCGGCCGTCGTTGTCGTAATCGAACCAGACGGCGCTGGAGGCCCAGCCGGGAGCAGCCAAGCGGGCTTTTTCTGTGACGTCAGTGAAGGTCCCGTTGCCGTTGTTGTGGTAAAGAATGCTGCGGCCGTACTGGGTGACGTATAGATCGGGCCAGCCGTCGGCATCGTAGTCGCCAACAGCGACGCCCATGCCGTAGCCTCCGGCGGCGACGCCGGCTTTTTCAGTCACTTCCGAAAATGTCCCGTCTCGATTATTGCGGTAGAGCGCATTGCGCAGTGGCGGATCCGGCGTGAAGAAATCGCACTTACCGCTGTTCACCAGATAAATGTCCATCCAGCCGTCGTTGTCGTAGTCCAGAAAGGCGCAGCCCGCGCCCGTTGTCTCCGGCAAGTAATAGTCCGATGATCGGCCGTTCTCATGGCGCCAGGTGAGTCCGCTGGCGGCGGAGGGCACTTCCTCGAAGAGCGGTTTCGGAGTGGCTTTTGCGATTCCCGCTGGAAGGACAGAACGGAAGTGGGGGAGCAAAGGGATGCTCCGGAATTTGGCCAGGCACCCGCTGCTGGCCAAACTCAATCCCTTGACAAATTGTCTTCGCGTCCAACCTGGCATCGGCTTCTTATGATGCGTTTTCGTCTGTTTCAGAGCTGCGGATCCCCATTGGTGTGGCGCATCAGTGGCTGGAAATAATCATACTGTAGTACGACAAAATGAGGAAAAGGCACTTCGTCGAGGCCCGAGACGAAGCAATGGTTAGCAGCACTGAAGAACAGTTCTATTTTACGGAAGGAATAGGAGCTTGACAAGCATTCGCGGAGCGTCGTACAAGCTTGATGGAACTGAGTTAAGCGGTTACGTGCGCCCTTTCTTGCTTTACTTGCAATCGCCCCGGATCGATTTTTCCCGATGGGACATCGTGATTCGCCGCGTGTGCCCGAGGATTGATAACCGCGCGACACCAAAGGAGACTCATGAACAGCACGCTCTGGAAGACTCCCCTGCTGATGGCGGCGGTGCTTTGGCTGACGAGCGACATGTGGGCTCAAACGAGCTACGACTTGCGCTCGCCTGACAACAGCATCGAAGTGAGAATCCGCACGGCAAAAAGCATCCGCTACGACGTGTTGCTGAAAGGCAGGGCCCTGCTTCAGGAATGCACGCTTTCCCTCGATGTGGATCATAAGAAAATGGGGCTCGACCCTAAAGTCATTAAGTCCAAGGAGCGCAGCGAGAACCAGATTCTTGAGCCGGCGGTCCGTCAGAAATTCGCGAAGATTCGGGAGAACTATAAGGAAATACGGCTGGAAATGGAGGGCGGCTATGCGGTGGTGTTTCGCGCTTACAACGAAGGCGTGGCCTACCGATTTGAAACGTCTCTCGCGCAGGAACAGGTGAAAATCTACGGCGAAGAGATGAACCTGAACTTTCCGAGCAATTCGGTCGTGTACTACCCGCAGGAAGACAGTTTCTTCTCGCACAACGAACGAAGATACACTCCGCAGCACCTGAGAGAGATCGCGCCGGAGTTCATCGCGTCGCTACCGGCGGTGGTTGATGTGGGAGAAGGCGCCAAAGTCGCCATTGCGGAGTCGGACCTGGAGGAATATCCCGGGCTGTGGTTGCGCGGCAAAGGCGGGAACGGCCTATCGGCAACTTTTCCGCCGTATCCGTTGAGGGAGAAACTACAAGGCGATCGTGATTTCAGGGTGGTTGAGAGCGCTGACTATATTGCCGCGACCATCGGGAAGCGTACATTTCCGTGGCGAGTGCTGGGCATCGTCGAAAGGGATGGGGACCTGCTGACAAATCAGCTTGTGTGGCTATTGGAGAAGCCGTCGCAGGTGCAAGACACGTCATGGATCAAACCGGGCAAAGTCGCGTGGGACTGGTGGAACTACAACAATGTTTACGGCGTGGATTTCAAGGCGGGAGTCAATACGGAGACTTATAAGTATTACATCGATTTCGCCGCGAAATATGGCATCCCCTACATCATTCTGGACGAAGGCTGGTACAAGCTGGGAAACGTGCTGGACGTCGTTCCGGAAATCAATATGGAGGAACTGGCCGCCTACGCGCGGCAGAAAAATGTGGGGATTATTCTATGGG
>JBARRT010000222.1:0-14540 GCA_049644365.1 Candidatus Acidiferrum sp.
CCCTATAATAGAGGCACTTAGGCTTTGCGGATGCACCGCAGTTCTGCTACGACAGCAGGCAAAGGGGCTTCGCCCCTTCCAGCGATTCTTTCGAAGTACGTTCCTGGTGATTCGTGTGAGTAGCAAGACCAGAGGCTAGCGCATCGCTTCGAAGACTTGCTTCGCGTCGCGCAGCTTTTGCAGAACGCGTTCTTTTTCTTTAGGAGAAGGGTTGATCTCTGTCTCGGCCGCCTGCAAAAGCGTGTCCTTCTTCCAGGTGCGTGGCGGCAATCCCAGTTCCCTCACCGGCCAATCTTCGGATTCGATCACTATAACCTAACCGACGAGCAGTTGATCGCCTTTCTGCCCGGTGCAACTTCGGTCTAATTCAAGAGCGAGAATAATGGGGCGGCTTCCTAGCGGATGGAACGTCGGGGCTAGACTCATTTTTTCTGCGACTCGGCGAGAGCGCGAATGCCTTGACAGCGATCGGTTTCATCGCATCGGAACCAACACCTTTCTCCCACAGAATGGGCAGCGCGAGCTGAATTCACCTGACGGATAGGAGAAACCCCATCAAGAGTTTCAATACATTGTATGGATTCTTTCACGCCGACGCTCATATGCGTGAGTGTTAACATCCTTGCACAGGGTCGCGTATTTGGCTCTCTGACTCATTCTAGAGACGGGGACGCGGCGGATTGGGAGCAGCCGCGATCAGCAAAGTCGACATGAAAAAAGGGAGAGTTTGTCTCGTAGGGGCTGGCCCGGGAGATCCCGATTTTCTCACTCTCAAGGCGTTGCGTCTGCTTCAGACGGCCGACGTTGTCTTTCATGACGATCTCGTTTCACCGGAAATTCTCGACCTCATCCCAGTCGGCACCTATGTGGAGAACGTGGGCAAGCGCTGCGGTTACCCAAGCACCACCCAACACCAAATTCATTCCCTGCTCATCAACGCCGCGAAAGAAGGCTTGAGTGTAGTCAGGTTGAAGTCCGGAGATCCACTGATCTTCGGCCGCGCCGGTGAGGAGATGGAAGCCTTGCGTGAAGCAGGAATCGAGTTCGAGGTTGTGCCGGGCATAACTGCGGCATTTGGCGCCGCGGCTAAGGCCAAAATTCCACTCACAGACCGAAGACTGGCTTCTAAGATGGTGTTCTTGAGCAATCACCACTGTGCAGATAAAACTCCCCCTGACTGGAAAGATGTCGTCTCCGACGACGCGACTGTAGTTATTTACATGCCTGGCGCCGACTACGACAGCTTGGCGACAAGGCTTTGCGCTGCCGGCCTGGAGCCTCAGACTGCCTGCCTAGTCGTTTCACGCGCCACGTCTGCACAGCAGCGAGTTCATCCAACGCCGCTGGCAAAGCTCGCAGAAGCTCCTTGGCTGCCTGCGCCCGTGCTGCTTATTATCGGAGCTGTAGCGAAAAACTACTCGAGCACGGGCACTCGGGCGGACATTTTAGAAGGCTTGTCGACTCAGCTGCCAGCAAGTGACATAGGAACGGCGGAAGTATCGGTCGGGATCCGAGCAAACCGAGACGGAATGGCCAGCACGGGCGCCACTGAGCAACCGGATGTGAGTGAGGCAGAGGACCAGCAGGAATTCTGGCCACAATCTTTGGGCGCCCCCAGTTCCGAAGGGTAGTTTCAAGAACGCCCAGACAAATACTGCCCGGACAATTTTTGCAATTGCGGTACGCCTATCAAGCCCTACGATTCTTCTGAGTACGCTCGATCTCTCCGCTGACGATGGCCTGAGCGACCTCCTTCATGGATTTCCGCTGCTGGCGGCTCTGTCTGCGCAAGCTAAGATAGGCATCCTCTTCACTCAACTGCGATTCGCGCTGCAGAATCCCCTTGGCCCGCTCGACGACTTTGCGAGCCTGGAGCTCGTCAGAGAGCACGGAGCTTTTCTCCTCCAGACGCGCCATTTCGATCTCGGCACCAACGAGAAAACCGATCGTGGAAATCAATCGGATCTCCTGTTTGCTATGAGCGTACGGTTCCCGATGTTGCAGGCTGATCACGCCAACGAGCCTGCCTCGGCAGAGGACGGGTACAGACAAGAAGGCTTCGTAGCGATCTTCGGGTAGTTCATTGAAGAATTGGAAGCGCGGATCGTGGAAAGCGTTGCGTGCCACAGCGACCGGCTGCTGGTGCTTTGCCACCCATCCGGTGATTCCTTCGCCCAAGCGCAGTTTTAGCCGGTTGACCTCCTTCGGATGAGGGTTCTTGGACGCCTTCAGCACTAACTCATCGCCCTCCAGCACGTAGACGAAACAGGAATCGGAACTCACAACGGCTGTAGCGAAATCCACAATTCGCCCCAGCACCTCTTGTAGCGGACTGGCTGCTGCCATCCGGCTCCCGATTTCGTGCAAGAAATCCAGGGGCGGATGATTCTGCTTCTCGTGGAGGATCTCAGCAGAGCGCTCGGCGGCTTCCCGGACCAGGAAGCCCATTTTGGGCCGGGAGGCTTCCAAGTCAGCTTGCAATCCGATGGACCGCAGACGGTCGGATGTCGTCGGCCCGATCGAACCGATCACAACGCGCTCGATGTTGTTGCGCAAAGACTTTTCGATTTTCATCTCCGCAGCAACTTGAAACAGATGCGCGACCTGTACCGCGGAGGTAAAGAGAACGACATCTATCTCACCTCCAGCGACGCACTTCGCGGCCTGCCGGAGAGGAGCCGTATCCTCAGGCAACGACCAATGGTAAACTTGAATTGTGGTTACATGCGCTCCACGTGCCCTGAGCCCCTGCAGCAATTCGGTGCAGGGCGTTCCGTATTCCTGAACGGCGACCCGGAGACCACGAACCGACTGCGGGTTCGCATCGCTGTCCAGCACTTGCAAGATTTCGCGCCAAGTATTCGGCTCGGGCGCTACGAGGCCGGGTTTCACGCCCAACTCGCTCAACACAGACACTGGCTTGGGCCCCCGTGCGACCACCCGCACTCTCTGGAGCGCGGCGGAAAGCAGTTCGCGAGGATACTGGCTTTCGACGGCGGTGATCAGTGCACGTGTCCCTGAACCAGTCAGAAAAATCACCACATGAAATTGACCGCTGATAAGCCCGGCGGAAAAGGCGAGCGCCTCGCTGGGCTCGATCGACACTTCACGCAGCGCGGGTGCGACGGTCGGTTTACCGTCATAGGCCGCGATCAATTTGGCTAGCTCTTTCGCGTGACGGCTTTCCAGTGCCAGCACGCGCAATCCTCCGAAGCTTGCATCCGGCATCAGCGCCTTCCTAAAAGTGAAAATTCGTCTCTAGGTATCCGAACTGCGCGTTCGTGCCAGTTGGATAAATGCTTGTGATCACGCTCTTGCCCCAGGCATGAGCGTAATAGGTGGTAATGCTGAAGCCATAACGCAAAGGACAATCCAGGCTGATATCCCATACGTTGGCCAGGCTGCGATTGCCGCCGCCCGCCCGGCCCGTGTAACCGAACGTGTGCGGCTGAAAAGCCCCGCCTCCCGCATACCAAAGATCCTGCGCATTGGCCAAACGGAGTGCGTGGAGCTCGCTGCGCACCGATAGAGCGCGAGGAAAGCGGAAGACCGCCGTGCCGTAGAAATCCTCGTTGTTTTCCATGTTGTAGAACGGGAAGCGGGCATAGGGACGTGGCGTTGGCAGCACCTGAAAGAATGTTCCGTGGTGATTGCCGGTGGGATTCGAATCACCGCTACCAAACGAGTAGCCAGCGCTGAACCACGGATTGAGCACACGGACGATCGGCTGCCAGCCGAATTCACCGACAAACGCGCCAGCGCCGTGCGTCTGCGTTCCCCAACTGCCATTCTGCAGCGCTCCCCATAAGAGGAAATCGAACTGACCGTGCGTATTCGAATGAAAGACGCAGACGTAGTCAGCTCCGTAGGTTCCGATGCGATTCTGATTTTTGTCAGCAATGCGAAGAGAAAGCGGACGGTTGTCCGTTTTCAAGACCGTCCCTCGCTCATCCACATAACCCAGCGCAAAGATTCGCAGTTCTCCGGCGCTGCTATGGGAATTGACAGGAACGGTCAACGCGCCGTAGAAGAGGTCCACATGAACCTCACCCATGGCATCGATCTGATAGACGCCGCGAGTCGGCCGCGCACCGAGAAGAGTGATGTTGCTTTTACCCGCGTCGAAAGCCAGCCGTACACCATCGAAGCTCCGCCCCACAGGGGAGAAACCGAAGTCGCCAATCAGCCGCTGGGTGATGCGGGTATTGACAAGCGTTGCGACAGTCTTGTCCTTCGGCGTCGCCTCCGCGCCGTCAAGAAATGCGAAACGGCCCAGACGCACATTGCCGTTCGCCGGAATCTTGAAGCCGAAGTAGGCTTGCTTCACAAAGCCATTCGCATTGTTTTGTCCATTGCCGTTCGCGACGTAGTAAGTACCGCCCAAGCCAAGCTGGCCCTGGCGTCCGGGAACAACGGCGGTTGTGGGCAGTCCAAGAATGGCGTCCTGCGCTCCTTCCAGCAGCCATTCAATGCTCTCCCTTTTCTGGCCGATTCCCAGGCGCAGAAGTGAATGTGAATAGGCATAGGCGTTCTCGCCAGTCGTGGGTTGAAACCAATCCCAAGCTTCGGTTCGAAAGCGCCAGCTTGCCGACACGGTTAACGACCCAATTTTGTGCGGGGGAGCCGATGATGACTCAGGTTTCGCACTCTTGCCTTCCGCTGGTGAATCTGCACCTGCGCCGGGGATCGCGTTTCCCTCCGGCCGTGCGCTGTCTTCGGCGCTCCGTGCGCCAGCGCTGAGTTCTCCCTTCGTTCGTTGCTGTGCAAAAAGCGGAATGCTCATGCACGTAAAAACTGTCAAAACTAAGAATCGCAATGCCTGGTGGATCATGATTGCCTGCTTTCGTCCTTTCGATCTTCTACCGAGCAATTGGGAATGGAATTGACTTCGTCGAATCATTCCTGGAGAAATACCCTCCTGCCAAGCGCTCTTCGAAGCAAGCATTCTTCGCGGATTTTCTTCCAGTCATGGCCTCTCTTCACAAACGATGCGTGATTTGACCCACTGAATTGGCCGATCGGGCTGGCAGGATGCGCGGGGATTCTCTTGCATTGTGGCTGGCTCGACAGGCACTTCGATCAGGACGACACCTGCTTCCACTCGCGTCCGAAAAGCTTCGATGCAGGGCACTGGGCTTGCGGAGTTCTTGACCACGCCCGATTCCAATTCCACTTTCCAGGCATGCAGAGGGCAAACTACGATCGTGCCGGTGACGATGCCTTCCGCCAAGGGGCCGCCCTTATGGGGACACCGGCCATCGACGGCCAGAAACCGATCGCCGAGATTGAAAATGGCGATTTCGCGGCCCGCGACATTCACGGATCGCCCTTCCCGCAGAGGGATGTTCCGCATTTCTGTAATGCGAACCCATTGTTTGTTGGCGCTCATGCCTGCACCTTTTCGAGCGGTTCAATTTGCACGAACTGCGTTGGATGACGTGGTGTATCGCCTTCCAGCCAGGCGTCCTGCGACAGCCGTTTGGATCTCCGATACCTTTCCCGTAAGCCCTGTTGAACCGCCAGCGGCGCATAGACGGTTTCGCGGCGGACTTTTTCAATCCCAAGGCGCTCCACAAAATCGTACGTTCGTTCCAGGAAATTGGCGTTCTCGCGGTAATACTGGAAGAACAAGGTGGCAGCCTGCAGCGCCTCCTCTGTAGTTTCCACGGTGACGAGCAGGTCTGCCTTGCGAACTTTCTTGCCGGCCGCTCCACCGACGACGACCTGCCAGCTTCCTTCTTGACCGACGAGACCGATATCTTTGACGGTGGCCTCGGCGCAATTGCGTGGGCAGCCGACCGCTCCCATCTTCAATTTGTGCGGCATATAAAGATTCTCAAAGCGGCGCTCCATCTCTATGCCTGCTGACGTGGAATCCTGTACGCCAAAGCGGCAAAAGTCCGTTCCAACGCAAGTTTTCACCATGCGCACACCTTTGGTATACGCCTGGCCGGATGGCATACCCAGGTCGGCCCAAATTCCCGGCAGATCGGCTTTCTTTACTCCGAGCAGATCGATACGCTGGCTGCCGGTGATCTTTACCATCGGCACCTTGTATTTCTCGGCCACGTCCGCGATACGCCGCAATTCTTTTGCCGAAGTCACGCCCCCGCGAATCCGCGGCACCACGGAAAACGTGCCGTCCTTCTGAATATTGGCGTGCACGCGGTCGTTGATAAAGCGCGCTGAGCGATCCTCATCGTGATCGCCGCACCACAGCATGTCCACCATGTAACTGAGCGCCGGCTTGCAGATTTCACAGCCCACGCTATTGCCGTAGATTTCCAGAACTTCCTGCACGGAGCGCAATCTCTGGCTCCGCAGAATTTCGCGCAGCTTGTCCTCGGGGAACGGAATACATTTGCAGAGAGACTTTTTTGTTTCTTCCTGGAATTCCGGAGCGACGGCTTTCAAGAGGTTCTGGCAAACTTCCGTGCAACTTCCGCAGCCGGTTGAAGCTCGCGTGCAATCTTTCAGCTGCGCGAGAGTGCTGATCCCCTTCTCATGGACGGCCTGAATGATCGTGCCCTTGGTAACGCCATTGCATCCGCAGACCACCTTGCCGTCCGCCATCTCCGCAACATCAAGGCCCGCATCATTCGCAGGCCCAGGAAAAAGAAGTTGGCGGCGCATGGCCGTCAAGTCCGTCTGCGACCGCAGCCAATCCATGTAGCGATGGCTATCCGATGTGTCCCCCACGAGAATGACGCCGGCGAGCTTGCTGTCGCGGACGGTCAGCTTCTTGTAGACGCCAACCGCGGGATCCTCGTAGCGGACAGCGTCGGTGCCGGGATCTTTTTCACTGAAATTGCCGGCTGAGAAAACATCCACGCCCATGATCTTCAGCTTTGCGGCCTGGATGGTGCCCGCATAGGCAGGCCCGCGATTTCCCGTAATCGTCGCGGCCAGAACTTTTCCTTGCTCGAAGAGAGGCGCCACAAGGCCGTAGCATGTGCCGTTGTGCTCGACGCATTCTCCGACAGCGAAAATGTCCGGATTCGATGTTTCCATAAAGTCGTTCACAACGATCCCGCGGTTGACCTGCAATCCCGCTTTGCGACCCAACTCGACGTTCGGGCGGATTCCCGCGGCAATGACGACAAAATCCCCCTCGATGCTGCTGCCGTCTTTGAATGCAACGCCTTCGGCCTTGCCGTTCCCGAGAATGGATGCGGTATTGCGTTCAAGAAGCACCTTGACGCCCAAACATTCCATCTTTGCTTTGAGGTATCCGCCACCGGTCAGGTCAAGCTGGCGTTCCATCAGAGTGTCCATCAAGTGGACGACTGTTACGTCGCAACCTTGCACTTGCAGCCCGCGCGCCGCTTCGAGTCCGAGCAGACCACCGCCGATCACAATTGCTTTTTTGCCCGGCGCGGCTTGATCGAGCAGCGCTCGGGTGTCGTCCAAATTGCGAAAGACGAAAACACCTTCTTTTTTCACACCTTCCATCGGAGGGATCAGCGGCGTGCTTCCCGTGGCTATCAGCAGTTTGTCGAACGGCATTGTGCTGCCATCATCGCCGGTCACCGTCTTGCGTTTGGAATCCACATCTGTAATTCGAACGCCGAGACGCAACTCAATCCCATGTTTTTCGTACCACTCGAGGCCATTGAGCACAATCTCGTCTGCGGCCTTCTCGCCCGCAAGCACCGAGGAGAGAAGGATGCGGTTGTAGTTGACGTGGGTCTCGTCGCCGAAGATGGTGATTTCAAATTTTGTTGCGTGCTTCAAAATCTGCTCGACGCAGGCAACACCAGCCATGCCGTTCCCGACTACGACAAGCTTTTCCATGGTCACCACTCCTCCTGAAGAAAACTCTGGCCTGCCAGCGCGTGCCTCATTCGACGGGTTCTCCCGCCGGAGTTCCCGCAAAACTCCGGTACGAGAAGATACCCGCCCGTTCCGCCGAGTCTTCCTGCCAGCTCGTGCGCCATTTAGTGCCGAGATACAACAAGATCAAGGCAGCGGCAAAGAAAGCGCCGGCGAAAAGGAAAAGTCCTCCCGAGTACTGCCCGGTTCGCTGCTTGATGGCTCCGAGAAGAAAAGGCAAGAAAAAGCCACCCAAGCCGCCAGCCGCACCGACGAATCCGGTGAGAAGCCCAACGCGTTCGTGGAATCGCTGCGGCAAGATCTGAAACACGGCTCCATTCCCCATGCCCATCATTCCCATGGACAGAAATAAGAGCCCTACCTCCAGCGGAAGCGCAGGGAGCCTCCCTACACCTCCGAGGCAACCCGCCACACCGGCTAACAGCAGCAAGAGCAAGCGGTAGCCTCCAATCTTGTCCGACAGCCATCCGCCTACGGGTCGCAGGAAACTTCCTGCAAGAACAACAATGGTCGTGAAGTCGCCGGCGCGAACTTTTGACAATCCATACTGGTCATGAAAGAAAGTGGTGAGAAAACTGGCCATGCCCACGAACCCGCCGAATGTAAAGCTATAGAAGAAACAAAACCAAGCAGTATCAGGCTCCCGCAAAATGGTTGCGATCGCTTTCCATTTGGGAGGTTCACTGCGGCGTGGGCTGTCCTTCGCCAGCAGAGCGAAGAGAACCAACACAACAAGCACGGGAAGCATGGCCAAAGCGAAAGTGTTCGCCCATCCAAATTTCTGAGCGAGGCGCGGCGCGAATAGCGTCGCGATGAGAGTTCCCGAATTCCCCGCGCCGGCGATGCCCATGACTAGCCCCTGATACTCAGGCGGATACCAGCGTCCTGCAATCGGCAGAGCCACGGCGAAACTCGCGCCACCGATGCCCAATAGGAGCCCAAGAAAATAGAAGTGTGCGGCCGTATGTGCGAAACGCCAGCCAAGAATCAGCGGAAGCAAAGTGAAAGCGAGCCCGAACAGGCCAGTCCTACGCTCGCCAAAACGCTCTCCGAAGAATCCCAGCACAGGCCGAAACAGCGCTCCGCCCAGAAGTGGAATCGCTGTAAGCAATCCTTTCTGGTAGGGGGTGAGCTTGAGCATCTCGGAGAGGAACGGAGCAAGGGGCCCGAGCAAAACCCACACCATGAAACTGACATCGAAATAAAGAAACGCCGCGATGAGTGTTGGGAAGTGGCCGCTCTCCAGAAACTTGTTTTTCTTCATCTCATCTCCTTACGCGAAACGGAATGCGTTCCATCCCTTTCGGCTTGATACCTGGCCCTTGGGCCCCCGCGCACGCCCCAATACTGCGGCGACGGCTGACCTTTCTCGACGCGCACCGCGCACTGCTTGTAATTGGGCTCCCGCGAGATTGGATCGAAGGCGCTTTGTGTCACTTGATTGGCATTCGCCTCGGCATAGTGAAAGGGCATGAAGACTTGCCCCGGCGCGATGATCTCGGTGACTCGAAGCTCGACGCTTTTCACGCGTCCACGAGCAGAAACTACGTCGACTCGATCATGCGGCTTCAGGCCGAGCGACTGCGCGTCCCGCGGATTCATCTCCAGCCACGCGTTTGGCGAGAGACGCTCAAGGATCGGAACGTTTCCCGTTTTCGTTCGGGTATGCCAGTGCTCGACGGTGCGGCCGGTATTCAGCACGAAAGGAAAATCCGCGTTCGGCTGCTCCGGAAACGGTTCCCACTCGACCGGGAGCAGCCGCGCCTTTCCATCCTCCGTCGAGAAATGGCCGTCGGAGTAGAGCCGCGTTGTCTTTACTTCCGTGGCACCGACCGGATAAGGCCACTGAATCCCGCCGTGGCGCTCGATGAGCTCGTACGTGAGTCCGGAGTAATCGCAGAGGCGGCCCGCCGAAACATGCTTCCACTCCTCGAAGGCATCCTTCGGCTGGGTCCATCCCGGAAAAAGTTCGTCATAGCAGCCGAGCTTTTTTGCCAAATCCAAGAAGATGTCGAAGTCTGCGCGGGCCTCTCCAGGAGGGTCCACGGCGCGATTGACCTTGCTCACGCGGCGTTCGGAATTCGTGTACGTGCCTTCTTTTTCTCCCCAGATGGCCGCGGGCAGGACGAGGTCCGCGACTTCGGTCGTAGGCGTCGGATGAAATCCATCCTGCACCACCAGAAAATCCAAACTATCGAGGCTGTGCTGTAGCACGCCGAGATTCGGGAACGACACGATTGGATTTGTGGCGATGACCCACAGAGCGCGAATTTTCTTTGCAAGGGCGCCCTCGACGATGTCCGGGTAAGCCCATCCGCGCGAAGTTGGCAAGCGGTCCGCGGCGATGCCCCAGAGCGTCGCCAATTCCTCGCGGTCGGATGCGCTTTCGAATTTGCGATACCCGGGAAGACTCGATGCGAAGCCTGCCTCCCGCGTTCCCATCGCATTGCATTGGCCGGTGATCGAAAAAGGAGATGCTCCCGGTTTGCCGACGTTGCCGGTTATCAACGCAAGATTGTTGATGACGCTTACGGTTTCTGTGCCCTTGGTGCTGTGGTTCACACCCATCGTCCAGCCAATGAAAGGGGCTTTGGCTTTGCCATAGATGAGTGCGACCTTGTAGATTTGCTCGGGCGTAAGCCCGGTGAGTTGCGAGACGTACTCAGGCGTGTACTTGCGAACCGACTCTTCCAGTTGGTCGAAACCGGTGGTATGTGCCGCAATGTACTCGCGATCGACAAGGCCATTCTCAACGAGGATGTGAATCATGCCGTTGAGAAGAGCGATGTCCGAGCGCGGCTTCAGCGGCAGATAGAGGTCCGCCATCATCGCGGTCTTCGTCACGCGCGGATCGGCGACGATCAAGGTCCTGCCGGGATTGGCGTCGAGGTACTGGCAAAGGATCGGGTGGTTATCGGCGATGTTTGCGCCGATGAGAAAAATGACGTCCGCTTGGCTAAGGTCTTCGTACGCGCCTGGCGGGCCGTCACTGCCAAAGGAGCGCTTGTACCCGGAGACCGCGCTGGCCATGCAAAGCGTCGTGTTCCCATCGTAATTTTTCGTACCAAGTCCAAGCTGCACGAGCTTGCCAAGCGTGTAAAACTCTTCGGTGACAAGCTGACCCGTACTGAGAACCCCGAGAGCATCCTGGCCGTATTTCTCCTGAACGCCGCGGAATTTCTCCGCCATGGTGGCAAGCGCTTCGTCCCACCCGATGCGCGCAAGCTTTCCGCGTTTGTTGCGCAGAAGCGGGTAACGTGCGCGGTTCGAGGCCTCCAGCGTGTAATGTTCGGAAAGGCCCTTGGGACAGAGCAGGCCAGAATTAACGGCGTGGTCCGGATTTCCGCGCACGCTAACCGCGCGGCCGTCCTTTACCCCAATGAACATTCCGCAACCGACCGAGCAATAACCGCACGTCGTGGAGACCCAAGTGTCCGGAATTTTTTGCTCCGAGGTGTGCCCCATGACCGGATCACTGGCGTACGCGTACCTTTCTTCCAGGATGTCCAATCCGAGCTGGCGCTTCAGGCTCATCCCGCCGCCTTTCCGGCGGACATGTACGATGCAGCCATATTCTTGGGAACTACGCTGACGAAGAAAACATATCGGCCGAGAACTTCACCAACCAAAACGATGAGAAGTGAAGCGCACGCACCGGCCCAGGTCGGCACAAACAGCGGCAGAATGATTCCCCCCAAGCACAGCAGCGCCCCACTCCCCAGGAAGGAAGACGCCAAAGTCGTGGAAAGCAAGCGCGCCGATGCTTGCAGTTCGAAGGAGTCGGACGCGGTCAGCCAGAAGAATTTGCCGGCTTTGTTCAGCAGGTGCCCTGCTGCCGCGGCAACAATCGCTATGCTCAACCAGGGCCGGTCTCCGATTCCGAGACTGGCCGCGAGCAAGGGGCCGAGCAGGATCGCCGTAAGAAAGAATCCTGCCACCGTGCGCTTGGAGTTCCATGCGGGCCGCGCCGGGACGAGATAGATGCACGCACTCGCAATGACTCCCGCCGCGCCAAGCAAGGAGGTCAGTGCGCCAATCGCAAGGCTCCCCGGCAGCTTGAACCAGAGCAGCGCCGCGTACAAAAACGCTACGCCGGAAAAGCATCCGAATAGCAGGACTTCGCGGCTCAGCCAGGACCGCTTCCACATTTTCAGCGCGCGATACGCATAAATGGGACGCCCAAGGTGGAGCGTCGAGGCACTCAGCGCCAGCCCCGCTACCAACAGCGAAACCAGCGCCGCAAGACCCAAACGTGCGGTCTTTCCGAACAATTGCAGCAGCCAGATGGTGACAAAAGCGCCGACCGAGAGCTGGGTCAGCACAGTCATTGCCACGAGAGGCCAGTGCGGATCTTCGGGCCTTACGCGGAAGAAATCTGCTTTTCGTGTGTCGGGCGGCAAATTGTTGGGAAGAGTGATGCGCGTCGAGGAGATGCTGTCATCGGCGGAGGGAAGGCCCGGCGCATTGGCGTTCGCAGCGTACTCACGTTTCCATTCGGCGATGTTTACGATCTCGATGCGGATTGCAGTCTCAGGACAAGCGCTGACGCACGCCGGCGCGCGCCCCTCGTCCAGCCGGTTATGACACATGTCGCATTTACCGACGACACCGCGCTCCGCGTTGTACTGCGGCACGCCGTATGAACAGTTCCACGTGCAGTATTGGCAGCCGATACAGGCTTCCGCGCTGTGTAGGACTACGCCAGTGATGGGATCCTTGGAGTAGGCGTCCACGGGACAGCCTTCCAAACATGTCGGCTCCATGCAGTGATTGCAGCCCATGGAAAGATAGGAGCGGTGCGTGTTCGGGTACCAGCCGCCTTCGATTTCACCGACTCTTCGCCAGTTGATATCGGCGGGATTGCCGTTCTGCTCGTTGCAAGCGACAACGCAGCACTTGCAGCCGATACATTTGGTCATGTCGAAATGAAAGCGGTACTGCTCGCCGGGCAAGAGAACGCGCTGGGGGATGCCCGCTGCCTCGGGAGCGAACGATGTCCCGCACTGGGGTGCCCCACTGGAACGCGCCCCGGTCTTAGGGGTCAACAAGAAGTGGACACTCTGTTCTTTCGCTTTTTCTAGCAGGGGCAACAACATAACGTCGTTGCAGACTCTTTCACTGCGGACACGACCTGGTATCCGGGGGGTCGAGCCGACTAAATAGCTCGGTTCTTTCGGCGCACAAAGTATGAATGGCTCGCTGAGCTGAACTTCCTCGCAACACCCTGCATTTGTCCGGCGGTTAGCGAGTCGACTACTCTCACGTTCTGTTGCCGAGATTGGGGTATGTGCGATTCAAAGGCAAACGCAAAATTTGACTGCACGTCATCACAAAATCTATCGAGGAGGCGAAAGACGAGCCACTCGTAGGTTAACTCCTGGGTGTCCGTAGGTAGGAGTTTGAGGAATCCCAGTGGGGAGGAATGTCACGTTGAGGCAAATACTTTCGACCCAAGCAACCTTCGATGGCGGCGCCCTAGCATGGGGTAGGATTCGTGATTAACACTGTTACCTTGACGATTACGGGCAACCCGGAACTCCTGATAAACGCCCATCTCGTCAGTGCTTGATTTCCTGAAGACATGCCGACTTCCATGATAGGTCTTTGTCAAGAGGGCAAAAGCTCTCCCGGCGCGCTTCGGAGGAGCGCCGGTACAACTCCTTTCTGATCTCTCGCCGCGTGTGTTGGCCTCTCAGCCGTGGTTCTTATTTCATATAGAACCAGACTTTCATTTGATGTCTCAGACCAGCGAGTGGTCTTGAACAGAAGATTGAGTTTGTGTTTTCCTGCCAGTCTCGAAACTTATCAACGGGAGCATCCCGAGCTTGCGTTCCTTCGCCCAGTCGGCTTAACGGCAAGACCTGGCAGGCAACGCTCCGAAGAAATCCTCCTTGTTCACCGCCACGCTCTACGCGGCGATGAGTGGCTCGCCTCCATCACTTGAAAATCGCGCTGACTACGATCGACTGCCATGAGATAGGCCACCAGCTTCCTTGCTACCGCCAGTGTTGCGCGATTGGCATTGCCTTTCTGCTTTTCCTTGTCATAGAGCATCGCTAAGTCCGGGCTGTTTCGCGGCGCCATTTTTGCCGCCTCGATCAATGTCGTCTGTAAATGTTTGTTGCGTTGTTTTGACAGCGGCGTGCGTTGGATCGTGTTGCCGGGGTATGATCTTGCTCGGATAGAGGATCCTGCTGGATGGGCCCAGCTGCATCGCGGGCGGATCGAGTTTTTCGCTTCGAACAGTTCGAATTGTCGGAGCGCGAAGGCAAGCTGCGCAAGAACGGCACTCGAATTAGGTTGCAAGAGCAGCCTTTTCAAGTGCTGGTCGAGTTGCTGGCGGACGCCGACAGAGTCGTGACACGGGAACATCTTCAGCAGAAGCTGTGGCCGGCTGACACCTTTGTTGACTTCGACGTGGGATTGAACACCGCCATCCGGAAGCTTCGCCTGGCACTAAGCGACGACGCCGAATCTCCGCATTATATCGAGACCTCGGCGAAGCGGGGCTACCGATTCCTCGTACCGGTGAACATAACCACAAGCGCGTCGAAGTTGGTCAGCGAGAATGCGACGCCAGCGGAGCCGGTCAGCAAGCCTGTGGGTACGCAGCCGGAAAGCGCAGGCGGTGAATTCGCCCTCGCATCCGAAAGGCATCGCCGCTGGTACCTCATGCTGACCGTATTCGCAATCGTCGCTCTCGCTGC
>JBARRT010000223.1:0-21585 GCA_049644365.1 Candidatus Acidiferrum sp.
CTCTTCCCCCATGCCGATACTCTCCGTGCGGACTCCGCTCATATCCTTCAACGCTAAATGCACGATGCGCCGCTCCCGCGAAGACATGGGGTTCAACCGGAACGGCTGGCGGGAAGTTTGCACGCGCTCCGCCGCTACGCGCGCCGTCATCCGCAGCTCTTCAAAACGCAGCGCGCGGTAACCGCCGCTATCAATGTGAATTTTCTCGTGGAACGACGGCTCCAGCCGCAGCGCCCGGAACGCCAAATGTTCGAACGCCTTCAGAAGTTCCGCGCCGCGCTCCAGCAGAATTTCTTTGTCTCTCCCGTCGAGATCCGCGAGGACTTCGGCATCGCCTTCCGCGCCCGTTCCGCCCGGGGCCACCGCGCGCACGGACACTTTCAATTCCAGCCGCGCTGCGCGCACCACACTCTCCAGAAAGTGCAGCAGCGCCTCGGCCGTTGCCTGCCGGTCCAGCTTGCCATCGCGAATGAGTTCTTGAGCCATCAGTCATTCGGACGCAGACACGCGCGTCCGGAATTTTGCGAGAAATTTCCTAAGATTTCTTGCCGCGTGTGGCCTTCACCGGCGCCTGCGCGGGCAAAGGATGCCTCCGGTTCAGATACCACTGCTGCGCGATTCCCACCACGCTGCTGGTGAGAATATACACCGCCAGTCCGCTCGAAATCGGCGAAATCATGAAAATCGCCGCCATCGAAATGGGCATGATTTTCATCATCATTTGTTGCTGCGGATCCGTCGCGGTCATCGGCGTCATCTTTGAGACGATGTACATGGATGCGCCCATCAGCACCGGAAGAATGTAGTACGGGTCTTTCGCCGAAAGGTCCGTAACCCACAACCAAGGCGCGTGCCGCATCTCGATCGCAAACCGCAGCGCGGTGTTCAATCCAAACCACACCGGCATCTGCAGGAACATCTGGAAGCAGCCGCCCACCGGATTGATGCCTTCGCGCTGGTAGATGGCCATCACTTCCTTGTTCATTTCCGCTTTGCGCGGGTCGCGCATCGAATATTTCTTGTATTTCTCCTGAATCGCTTTGATTTCCGGCGCCACGCGCTGCATTTTCAGCGTCGTCTTGTAGCTCGAAATGCGCAGCGGAAAGAGCAGCGTGTTGATGATGAGCGTGAGGACAACGATTGCCCATCCCCAGTTCGAGATGTACTTGTGCAGCCATTTCAGTCCGTGGAACAAAGGCTCCGCGATGAATTCCAGCCAGCCGAAATTGATCAACCCATGCAGCGGAGGGTTCATTTTTTTCAGGTCATCGTAATCTTTCGGGCCGACGTACACGCGCAACGCCACCGGCTGCGCCGAAGTCGCCGTCGCAACTTGCGGCACGGGCTCGGAGGCGTCCTGGCCTTCCACCTTGATGCTATGCCACGCTTTCCAATACCGCGCTTGCAGCGGAGTGGACGCGCCACCACCCGCCGGCAGAAACGCCGCCGTAAAGTAGCGGTCCTCGATGCCGACAAAATCTTTTCCACCCTGCCAGACGCCCGGGGCCCATTTGTCCAGCCCATCCAGCTTTTTGTGGGGCAGGCTGGTGATCTTTCCGCCTTCGCTGTAGTAAACGTTGACCGTTTCCACTGGCGCCGGGTTCGTCACCGTCCAGTCCCCAAAACCGCCAAGCCAGCCGATTCCCGCGGTGATGGGCTTGCCGTCCAGCTTGACGGAGGTCTCCACGCGCACAACATAGGTCTGATCAAACTTAAAGCGCTTCGTAACTTCGAGGTGACCGTCGCTCCAGACGAATTCCGCATCTGCCGGGGCGCGCAGCGCGCTTCCATCCGGGGAAATCTTGTATAAGCCGTCGTTCGCCGCTTTCCCTAACTGCTCATCATCGAGAACCACGGCGAACGGCCATCCACCGGTCTGCTGCGCGGCTTCGGGATGCACGACGTCGAGCACGCGTGGGGGCTTTGCGTCGTCCATGTAATTCTTGAGCTGCCAGCTTTTCACCACCGCGCCGCGATTCGAAATTTCCACGCGGTACAGATCATTCTCGATCACCACCGAACGCTCCTGCGAATCGCTCTTCGCAACTATGTTCGATGGCGCCGCTGCTGCCATCTTGGCCACGGCCGCCGACGGTTGCGCTGTGGCAGCCACAGGTGTCGAGCTCACCGGGCCCGGCGTCGCCGGAGCCGTCTGGACCGGCCGGTTGGCTTGCGGCAATTGGGCAGGCGGCTTCGGCCCAAAAAACTTTGCCCACAGCAGAATCACGCCCACGGACAGCAGCGATGCCACGAGGATCCGCAGCTCCGGCGTGAACTTGTCCTTCTGTCCTGGCAAGCTCACGAACGCACCTCATTCTGGGCAGCGGCAGAGCGGCGGGCAGGAATCGCCGCCGCATTTACTTCGGTTGACATGTTTTCCCATTTCTCCGGAACTGGGTCGTATCCGAATTTTCGCGAGAGCGGATGGCAGCGCAACAGCCGTTTCAGTCCCAGCCACACGCCGCGCGCCACGCCGAAGCGTTCAATGGCCGCGTACGCATAGCGCGAACACGTCGGCTCGTAGCGGCAGCTCCCCGCAAACAGAATCGATAAGTAAGCTTTGTAGAATCGCAGCGCAAGTAGAGCAGCTTTCACGGCTGCGTTTTGCTGAGTTTGCGTGGGCACGATGGTTCGCGGCCCTACTTGTTGGATTGTGGCGCGCTCTTCAGCAGCCGCAGCAAGTCTGCCGTCAGCGCTGCAAACTTCGCGCTCGCTACGGTGCTCTTCGGGTGTATGACGATGTCCCATCCTGCGGGTATCTCCAGCCGGTGGCAGCGCACCATTTCGCGCAGGCGCCGCCGGATACGATTGCGCACCACCGCGCCGCCAAGCGTCTTTTTGATGCTGAACCCAAACCGGCTTTGCGGCTGTTCGTTGGCGCGGAAGAAAGCTGTGAAGTGGGAACTCGAGCGGCGCTTTCCGGAGCGGTACACGGCGTCAAAATCCGACTTCCGCACCAGCCGCGCCTCGCGCGGAAACGTTGCCCCTCGCGGCTCCGCATCCGGCGGAGTCACGGGACTCCCCGGTTTATTCGGGGGTAAGCCGATGGCGTCCCTTTTTGCGGCGCGCCGCCAGCACCCTGCGGCCGCCTTTCGTCTTCATGCGCGAGCGAAAACCGTGCGTCTTGGCGCGCCGGCGCTTGCGCGGTTGAAATGTGCGCTTTGGCAAAGCAATCCCCCTTTATGATACGCGGTCGCCGGACAGTCGCTTCCACCCGCGACGGCAGAACAGCCCACTAGCCCATTCACCGGCTGCTTTCGAATCCATTAGTGTATTCGACCCTTGCGCGCAGGGTCAAGAAACTGTACTCGTCCAGTAGATTAGTGACACTTTGCCTTTCGCCGATGGAGTTTCCAACGGGTGACGAATTCCAGTGGGGTGAGGTAGGCGAGCGACTGGTGGGGTCGCACGCAGTTGTAGGTGTGTTCCCAATGGCGTAGCTGATGATTGAGGCGGCGTGGCTGGTCCGAGTCCGCATGCACTTGGTAGAACTCTTCATGGTGGGTGCGGTGAGAGCGCTCGACATGGGCATTCAGTTTGGGCGACTTCGGTGGGAGCACGAACAGCGGGAGCTGTTTTTGCTGGCAGGCTTGCTCGAATTCGGCGACGAACTCGCTTCCGCCGTCGACCTGTAAGGCTTTCACAGGGAAAGGGAAACGTTCCAGCAGGGTATCGAGGAAGCGCGCCGCGGCGAGCGAAGTGGCGCGGCGATGCACTTCCACCACATCCCAACGTGAGACGACATCGCGGGCGCTGAAGTGTTTGAGGAGGATGCCGCGGTGCATGCGAATTTCCTTGGTATCGATCTCCACCAGATCGCCGGGGATGCTCAATCGGCCAGTATTTAGGCTTGCGAACGGCCCACGGACGCTTGCGCAGTTTGCGGTGCTGTCGCAGCAAGAGGCCGGGCTTGGGGGGTTCGTGCAGTGCGCCACGACGCTTCAGAGCGGACAAAATGCGGCCGACCATGGAAACGGAAACGTAGAGTTTTTCGCGGGCCAGCAGCACCACCAGCTTGTCCTTACCCCAGCAGGGATATTGTTTGCGCAACACGAGCACGCTCTCGGCCAATGCGGCTGTCCAGGTGGGCTGACGTATGTGGCGCGGGCGCTGCGAGCGCCCTTCCAAGGTAGTGAGATCGTGGCGGTCGAAGCGGCGCAGCCAGCGATAAAAGGTCTGCCGGCTGATGCCGAAGTGCCGGCAGGTGCGCGCGGCGTTCCGTCCGTTGAAGAGGTAGAAAAGCATCCACTGAAGCCGTGTTTGTGCGGCCCGGCTTACACTCTTTCCGAGGCGCGCCAGCTGGCGCGCCTCGGAAAACTCATCCCATCTGATTTGGCTCATCCTGACACTCTACCGAGTGTCACCAATCATTCTGAACGAGCACAGAAACCCTCAATGTGTCACGGTCGCGGCCGGCTCGCTCGGAGGCATCGCAAAAATGGAATCCTCAATGGGGACGTTGTGATGCACTTCTTGAAGAGTGATCACCAAATTGGCGGCGGGAGACTCAATGCGGATTCGAAACGGCATGTGAATGCCGTCGATCGGGCGGAAATCCTCCAGGAAAATATTCGCTTTCACCACGTTTCCGCTTTCGTCGGGTCCTTCCGAATCTACGGCGATTCGTTGCCCCGTCTGCGCATCAAAATAGAAAGTGTCGGTCTTTCCTCCGGGCTCATGGGCGAGAACGGTATAGGTATCGCGGTCCCCCACCTTCGCCCTTCCAGTCACTTTCATGTCCGGGAAGACTTCCTTCAGCCGGACGTCCGAATCGAAGATCGCTTCCATCTTGGCTTGTTCAAACTCCGCGCCTTCCAGCTTTTTCAAGCCTGTTCGCGTATCGGATTTCCAGGCGACTCGCCCGTCAAACCCCTGTTTTTGCTCAAATTGGCCATCTGCCAGCGTAACGACGTGCAACATTTTGTTTGGAGCCTTTGCAATGAACTTAACCTTGCCGGTCATTCCGAAAGCTGGCAGCTCAATCGTTCCGTCAAGAACCTGCGTTGATAGTTTGGCCCAAGCTTCTTTGCCACCGCTGGCCTTGGCGCACTTCGCCACCAATTCGTCCACACTCGGCAAGGCTTCTTCCCTTGCCGCGGCTTTCGGCGGCGGTGCGCCTTGAGGAAAGGCCGGAGCCACACAAAAGGCCAGGAAAACAGAAGCGACCGCCAAGAAATTACGCTTGCGAGTCATGACTACCCCCGTCATGGAATTTTTCAGCTATGGATATATCTGACGCTGCTGCGCCTTCGACAGTCTCCTGCCACAGCCCGTTCGTCAACCTATATACGTCCTCGGCTTGCGAAATATTTCGCCCATCAAGCGCATAGAGTGGCCCAAAATCGCTTTTAGGCAGGGCGCTTCAGCCTGCGATACTCGTCGAACGCCGCCAGGAACCGGTCCACATCCTTGCGCAACAAATAGTAGGGCGTCGAAAGCCGGATCTTCGAGGGCGCTCCGCCGCGGATGCGGATCTTCTTGTTCTTCCACATCCAGTTTTCGATCTCTCCAATCTGAATCGGCGGCACGTTCACCGCGGCAATCGCGCACCGCAACGCCGGATCGGGCGACGTCCACGATTCCGCGCCGCGCTTCACCATCTCCTTCAAAATGTAGTCCGCCATCTGACGGTGCCTTTTTTCAATCCGCTCCATGCCGATTTCGTTCGCCAGTTGCACCGCCGCGCGCAAGCCCCAGAGCGCGGGCACGTTCGAACTGCCGATCCGCTGGAATCGTTCCGCGCGAATCTTTGTGTCGTTCCATCCTTCCGTCGCAATCGTGTTCCACAGCCGGTCGATCACTTCATCGCGCACAAACAAGAATCCGCTGCCCTTCGGCGCTTGTAGCCATTTGTGCGGGCTGGAGGAATACATGTCGCAGCCCAGTTCGTGCAGGTTCAGCCGCATCATTCCCGGAACATGCGCGCCATCCACCGCAGAGAGAATGCCTTTCGAGCGCGCCAGTGCACAAAGCTCCTTCGCCGGCAGCACCACGCCCGTCACCGTTGGAATGTGGCTGAAGAACATCACCCGCGTTCGCGGCGTGATCGCGTCGTTGAAAAGATTCAGCACCGCCGCCGCGTTCGGCACCGGCTTCGGCAGCGTCACTTTTTTCACCACGATCCCGTAGCGCTTGGCCTTCAAATTCCACGGATGCTCGCCGCCCGGATGCTCCTGGTCGGTCATCAGCACTTCGTCGCCGGGCTTCATATCCAGCCCATTGGCGATGTAGCTGTTGGCCTCCGTCGCGTTTCGCAACAACGCGAATTCATCGCGATTGCAACCCACGAACGCCGCCACGGGATCGCGAAACTCGTTCCATGACGCGTACCCCCAGATGGGATAGTCCTCCGGATCTTTCTGAGCCATTTTTTCCGTTTCGTTGTAGCCATCGAAAATCGCGCGCAGCACCGGCATCGGCGAGGAGCCCACCGTCCCGTTGTTCAGATAGACCTCGTCCGCAGGGATCAGAAATTGTTTCCGCAGTTGGCCCCAATACGCCTCTTCGTCCGAACCGTAGAGCGCACTGTCCGGCAGCTTCGGCGCTTCCTGTTCGAACAGCGCGGGCCAATCGCGCGCCAGGCTCAACGCACCTGCTGTCCCGGCGAGGCCAGCGAACGACGACAAGAATCCACGGCGGTCCACCATTATGTCCTCCATGTTCCACGCTGCGCGAATTCTACGCGCGAACCTCTGTCGCAACAACCGGCTTTCGCTTCCGTAACCCTTGCAGGCACGCGCGCGTCAGTTTATCGTTGCCCCGGACATTTTCGTTTCGAAAGGCCGGTACGCATGCGATTTTCGAAGTGGTTTGTTGCGGTCGCTCTCACTCTTTCCATCGCTGGCTCGATCCATCTAGCTGCGCAAGACAAGATCTCCAAAAAGCTGGCGGCCACCGCGCCCGCGACGCCTGTCGATGAGGTTGTGAACACGCTCTTCGCCACGCGTCGCTTCGAACAAACCGCGATTTCGCCCGACGGGAAGAAAATCGCCTGGGTCGAAACCCTAGTCGGCAAAGACGGCGCGCCCGACGGCAACACGGCGATCTACCTCACAGGCCTCCAGTCGAAGGAAGGGCCAGCTCGCGTTAGTGCCGCAACCAAGCGGGTTAGCATTTCAAACAAGATTGCCATTGCCGATGGATTCCAGTTCGTGGCACGAGCTGAAGCTTCCGTAGCTTGGTCCCCGGACAGCACCAAGCTCGCATTTCTATCCGACGGCGCAAAACCTGGGCAATTGCAGCTCTACATCAAGGATTTATCTGACAACGGATCGCTGCGGCGACTCACCAACGTGAAGGGTCTTCTCGGCACACCTCGCTGGTCGCCCGACGGCAAAACCATCGCCGTTCTCTTCACCGAAAACGCCACCCGCGCCGCGGGCCCGCTCGTCGCGGAAACGTCCGAGACCGGCGAAATCAAAGACGCCTTTTTTGAACAACGCCTCGCGCTCGTCGACGCCACCTCAGGCGAATTCCGTCAAATTTCTCCCGCGGACATGTACGTCTACGAATACGACTGGTCGCCGGACGGCGCGCGCTTCGCCGTCATCGCCACGCACGGCAACGGTGACAACAACTGGTACATCGCGCAACTCTACACGCTCGACGCCGATGTTCTCGGCCTCATGAAGTCCATCCACAAGCCGCCGCTACAAATCGCGAATCCGGCTTGGTCCCCTGACGGCAAGAAAATCGCCTTCATCGCCGGACTCATGAGCGACGAACCGTCTGTCGGCGGCGATATCTACACGATTGCCGCAACAGGCGGCGAACCCACCAACGTCTCGCCCGAAATGAAAGCCACCGCAAACTGGCTCGCCTGGACTTCTGAAGGAAAAATCGTCTTCGGCGAATCCGTCGAAGGCGACGCTGCCGTCGCGACCGTCGACCCCGCCAGCGGTCGCATCGATTCCCTTTGGCGCGGCCAGGAGCAAGTTTCCGCCGGCCCCTGGGGCACCAACGTTTCTGTCGCCCGCTATGGAAAAACCTCCGCCCTCATTCGCAGCTCATTTAGCGATCCTCCGGAAATCTGGGCCGGCCCCATCGGCTATTGGCGGCAAGTCACCCAGCGCAACACCGCAGTGAAACCTGCCTGGGGCGACGCCAAGAGCCTCCACTGGAAAAACGAAGGCCTTGACATGCAGGGTTGGCTCATCTATCCGCGTAACTTCGATCCCGCAAAAAAATATCCCATGGTCGTGGAAGTCCACGGCGGCCCGGGCGCCGCGGTCCAGTCGATCTGGCCGGATGCGGGAGATTTTGCGATCGCCCTTTCGGACGCCGGCTATTTTGTTTTCCAACCCAACCCGCGCGGCAGTTTCGGCCAGGGTGAAGCGTTCGCGCGCGCCAACGTCCGCGATTTCGGTTACGGCGATTTTCGCGACGTTCTCGCCGGCGTCGAGGAAGCCCTCCGCGCTGCTCCCATCGATCCCAATCGCCTCGGCCTCACCGGCTGGAGCTACGGCGGCTTCATGACCATGTGGGGCGTCACGCAAACCAACCGCTTCAAGGCCGCCATGGCTGGCGCCGGCATCGCCAACTTTCAGAGCTACTACGGCCAGAACAAAATTGATCAGTGGATGATTCCGTTTTTCGGCAAGTCCGTCTACGACGACCCCGAGGTCTACGCCAAAAGCTCACCCATCACCTTTATCAAGAACGTGAAAACCCCCACGCTCGTCATCGTCGGCGACAGCGACGGCGAATGCCCCACACCGCAATCCTACGAATTCTGGCACGCTCTCAAAACTCTCGGCGTCGAAACCCAACTCGTCGTCTACGAACACGAAGGCCACCACTTCGCCAAGCCCGCCGACCAGCGCGACCGCGCCCGCCGCACCGTCGCCTGGTTCGACGCCCATCTCCGCTGATCCCGCCCGCATCTTTGCCGTTGTGTCGACGCTTACCGCGGCGCACGAATGGCCTCGTCCATATCGCTGTTGGCTTTTTTGCAGGAGTCGCGGTCGCCTTGGAAGCAACGCTCGAGGTTCTGAAAGTAATTTTGCAGAATGTCCTGGCGAGTCTTGCTCAGACCCCGCGCACGCGCTTCGTCCAAGGCGGCCTTTACTTTTTGCTGGGAATCCTTGTCTGGTTGCACGCCGAAATGCTGGATGGCGTTGAAGGCTTTCCAGTAGATCTTGTCCTGCCGCTCGCGCTCGCGCGTCACCGTCTCTTTCAACGGGTAAATCAATAGATAGTTAAGCCCCAAAAGGAAGAACAGCCCCGTGGTCCCGAAGATCAGGAGCCGCTTATACATGCGGCGGAGCGTACCGCATCCCCAAATTTCATTCCAGCGTATTCTCCTCTCCGGCAAGCCACGCAAATCCGCGCCGCATAGAAACGGCTAACCGCTGGCACGTACGCTCGTCTAGAATGTGGCCGCGAAGGAGACCACCATGCGCAAAATCTTTTTCTTACTTTTGTTTGTTCTAGGAGTTTTGCCCGCGCAGAGCGCTCAAGAGCCGACGCACCCCGCAAACGCTGGTGTCTCCGGCCGATGGGTAGTGAACACAGACTTTTTCGGCTCCACGATTTACTTCCGCATGGAACTGAAACAGGACAGCGAAAAACTGACCGGCAATTTTGATGGCGACAAGCTGGAGGGAACGCTCAAAGGCAACGCCATCTACTTTCTGGCGAAAGACGACGAAGGCGGGACCGACGAAGGCAAGGGCACCGTGCAAGGCGCGACCATCACCGGGACGGTCGTTTTCACCCACCTGGACGACCCGCATCCAACGACGCACAAATTTACGGCGGAGCTCGTTCCCTCACGCAGTGCACGAGCACCGCAGCGGCATGAATTTGTGCCCACCATTTTCTACCGTCAATTTTCGGCCGCCAACAAGCCGGTGCTGACGATCGCTCCCGGTGACACTGTTCACACGACGACGGTCGATGCGGGCGGAAAGGATGATAAGGGCGTGACGCGCGTCCTGGGTGGAAATCCCGAGACGGGGCCTTTCTACATCGAAACCGCAGCGCCGGGAGACACGCTGGTCGTGCACCTGACGCGCATCCGCCTGAATCGCGACTGGGCCGAGAGCGATGACTTTCTCGTCGGCCGCGCCGTGGACAGCGACCTTGCCGTAAAGATGAAGGACGGCGGCAAGAACGTTCGCTGGCATCTCGACGTCCAACACGGTATCGCGACTCCCGAGAAACCCGCGGAGCATCTGACGCGATACGCGGTGCCGCTGCGGCCCATGCTGGGATGCGTTGCCGTTGCGCCAAACGTGGCACAAGCGCCTCCGGGGACGGGCGACTCCGGGCGGTACGGCGGGAACATGGACTTCAACGAGATCCTCGAGGGCGCCACGGTCTATCTGCCGGTGAGCGTGCCGGGCGCGCTGTTGTACGTGGGCGATGGCCACGCCCTGCAGGGCGACGGCGAGCTCAACGGCAACGCCCTCGAAACCTCCATGGATGTGGAGTTCACCGTGGATGTCCTTCCCGGCAAACGTATCTCGGGTCCGCGTGTGGAGTCCGCCACCCACATCATGGCGATGGGCCTGAGCGGCTCGCTCGATGATGCTTTTCGCGCCGCCACCGCCGCGATGGCCCAGTGGCTCACCGACGACTACAAGTTGACTCCCTCCGAAGTCGCCCAGGTCCTCGGCACCTCCGCCGAATACCGGGTCAGCGAGGTTGCCGACCGCAACGCCGGCATCGTCCTCAAAATCAACAAGGATCGCTTGCAACCACTGACGCCCGCCGCGAAGTGATTCGGCAGAATGGAACCTGTGCAGTCGATAAGTGCGAAGGGCACCCTCTTATTTCGCAGTGATCAGCGTGCTCGTCGTGGCCACACACTGCCAGGTTCCACGGACCTTGATCCAGGTATCTAGAAATCGTTCGCGGTGCACGTAGGGCTTGCCTTTCTCCGTCCCTTTGATTCGAAACACTCCGACGACTACCGCGACATCCCCGTATACTTGGACGTTGCTTTGCTCGGTGACGGCCTGCGACGGCTGGTAATCCGGCGACTTGATACTCGCCAGAAATTCGCTCTTCGAGGAAATGCTTCCGTCGATGTCGATGGATACAAACGTATTTGCCAGCAGCATGTCCAGGGCCTTGGTGTCTTTTGCTTCCAGAGCGCGATTCCAGGCATTTTCAAGCGCCATCACGCGCCCGCCTTCGTCGCTCATGCTGCTCTGCTGCGCCGCCGTTAAGCCGGCAACGAACAGCAATGTCGCGATAGAAAACTTTTTCTCACGTTTTTTCTCCGCACAGACAACCGAAATTCCCAACCACCCATTATCTGGGGTAGAACAGAATTCTTCTTGGCTTTTTTGTGGTGATGTTTGCGCCCCTTCTCGCGGGAACCGCTTCAGTCGGATCGTGATGGGTTCATCACTCCTTAGTTCCGCTCGTTGGCGCTCCAAATCCGCCGCAACGAGAGCGCCAACTCTGGCGGAACTTCTCGCGCTCCTCGGGTGTCATCTGCTCCCAGCGCTCGGCCATGCGCTGGTCTATTCGCTGGTCTATGCGCCGCCGCATATTGGAGCGAGGGCCATGACCACTACCACTCCAGCCTCCGAACAGAATCCGGCAGAGAGCCAGCAGTCCGAGAGCCTGCCAAAAGGTAATTTGCCGCCACCCGAACAGCGCCGGCAGCAGCCAGTTCCAGAGATGCATGACAAGTTCGCCGCCAAGCCAGATGAAAAGCGCCATCGCTAGTAGCGCGAGTGGGGCCAGAAAAACCCATTTCTTTTTGCTCATGTTATGCTCCTCATTTTCTTCGCGTCATTTTTTCGCAAACTCGTCGTGAATGCTCTGCAATCGTTCGCGCAGATGTAGCACCGCATAGCGTTTCCGCGAGAGCAGCGTATTCACGTTTACCCCGGTCTCGGCAGCCATCTCCTTAAAGCTGCGCCCCTCCAGTTCGTGAGCGACGAATACTTCACGTTGCTCGTCGGGCAGTTCGTCGAGCGCAAATTCCAATTCATCAAGAAGCACAGTGCGGAAGTAGAGCGCCTCCGGCCCGGCATCGGGCGATGGCAACAGATCTTCGATCTGCAGCACCTCGCCATCTTCGTCCACGACCGCTGCGTCGCTGAACGTCTCTGGCTTTTTCTTGCGGAAAAGGTCCGTGATGCGATTGCGCGCGACGCGAAAAAGCCAGCCGGTCACGTGCTCAATCGGCATCAGCAGGCGATTGGCTTCTACCAGTTCGTAGAAGACCTCCTGCACGATGTCCTCGGCGTCGGAGGGATCAGGCACACGCCGGCGGATGAAATTGCGCAGCCGGGATCGTTCTTCCGCGATGATTTCGGAGATTTGACGGTCTTGCTCGGTCATCCCCGTGATCCTCGGCGGCTCATCCATCCATTCCTGTAGACGAACGGCGGCCGCAAATATTGTAGAGACCTAAGTGGCTGAAACGGCAGGCGGGGCGTCACACACAATCTCCCGGCATCGTCACGGCGAAACGCTACTAAGCGCGGACAACCGCCGGTCGGGCGGATTGCTGATCACCAGGGGCTTGGGTCTTTACCGCAAACAACATCAGCCAGATGCCGGTTGTGACTTCAGCGATGGCCATTGGCGCCCAACCATACTGGAGCGTCCCCGCGTGCTCGGGAAAAATCAGACTGGCAAAACACATGACCGTCACCACGACCGAGGCAAATACGCCGAATGCCGACAGGATCCTGGGGATATATCTCGACTTGAAAAACAAGTAACAGAAGAGGATCGACCCGATGCTGAAGAATATCGCGCTGATGTTGTACGAGGCGAAGCCGGCTTTGCGTGTCAGCTCCACTAAGGCTTGTGACTGGTCGGTTCCTAATGCTCCGATCGACTCTGGCGAATAAAGACGCAACTTCACAAAACTGACAATCATTCCCGCGCCGCCGATGAATGCTTCCCCCAACCTCCAAAACATTGCTATCTGCGCCAAAAGTTTATCCACGGGCTTGAGTGTTACATAGAGAGCGAAGGCCAGCAGGACGGCGCTCAAAGTCTCAATCAGCTCACTGCAGAGCGCGACCCGATATAAGTGTTCCGACGCTACAACTCTCTTCGCAGTTTCTTCGAACGTCCCAGACCCAACGATATGGGAGATAATGATTGTACCGGCCAGACCGGTGATGATCAGCCACAGAAACAGAAAGCCTGCAACTCTCGCGTAAATGCGTTGCGTTCTTTCCGTCGAACTGCCTTCCACTCTGGTCTGTGTCATCGCATCGCTCCGGGCGGCGGCTCGCCGCTTTGTAGTATCCACACACGACGGATCAGATTGGCTCACGATAGCGGCGCAGCCGCACCGCTGCCGCAAGGAATGCCGGCGCTCATCCTCGCGCCCATTCCGTCTGGCAATGAAAGTCCGTGGTCCACTGGTCCATCGGCGTTGTAAAGCGGTGCAAGATAGATCCCATGCCGTGTAGCAATTGCCTCCATCTCCTCGACCCGCTCCTGAGTGATGGACCCTCTTCCCTGAGAGAAGGGTTCGAACCGGCCCTCCAGAGCAAGAGCCATGCCTTCAAGCAGACATCCATGGACCACGTCGGGGAACGGATGCCGATTCAGAATTCCATGAAAATCCGGCGTGAATTTCATTCCGCCAGTGATCTGTCCCAGACCTCCGAAGAAGACTTTGGCGTCAAGCATCTTCGCCGTTGGAGACAAGTTCTTCGGATAGCCCGCATCGCAAACAATTGCGTCAGGCGCGATCCGGCCCAACAGAAGCGAAGGGGACGCCAGACTCGCCGCGCAGATCACGACGTCGGCCTCTGCGGAGAATCGCTGGAGATCGGTCGCGATCTCCACCTGAACTCCATCGTCTTGCAACTCCGCTGCGAGCCTGCGTAATCGCTCCACGTTGCGTGCGCTGAGCAGCACGCGCCTTACGAGTGGCGCCAAACAACGGGCGCAGCCGGAACCCACATCTCCTGTTGCTCCCACGATGAGCAGCGTTGATCTGCGGAGGTTCCGACCCTCCAGGGCGCACATGTTCTTGATGCCCTGAACGATGAAAGCAACTGTCAATGTATTGCCGGTCGTAAAGACCGTATCGTGTCTTTCAGGAAGCTGATCGAAGTTGCCCTCGATCAGAATGGAGCTGAATCCGCCGAGACTCACGATCTTCGCTCCTGCCTTGATCGCGCAGGCCGCCGCCTTTCGAACGCGGGCAATGTTCTCGTGCACGTAGGCTGCTTCCAGTCGGTCGGGAGGAATGAAGGAGTCGATGTACAGGCCGCGCGCCTTCGCGCCCCCGCTCTTCGTGCGGACAATCGATCCGACGTCGAGATGGCAGACCACTCTGGGCGGAATCCACGGGAGGATGTCCTTGATCTCATCGTCCGGCAGAGGCGTACGCTCCGGTCCGCGCAGGACAGCGAGTACGTCCGCAGCCGCTCTCCAACTCTCCTGATGCCCGATCAGAGCGAAATCGACCTCGCTCGTTCGCCCCCGCCTATCTAGACTGGCAACTGAGTCACCCATGTAAGTGTGACCTCCCCGGGTATCCCCAGCATGTCCAGCGTCTTTAGATACTGTTGCAGCGACGCTCCGCGAAGCTCGGCTGCCGACAAGCTGACATCGAACAGTGCTGGCTTCACACAGCTGGCGTGGCACACTTCGCAATGTCCGTCTTTGCATTCCTTCGCCAGCATCTGCGCGAGGGTGGTCATCACCTCCAGATGCAGCCGGTAGACCTTGTCGTCGAAGCGCTGCGCGTCTCGGGCTCGCTCCGCCCTGAGAATCGACATAGCGTGATCGACGTGCTCTCCTTCCTCGGCTGCGATGCGGGCAAACGTCTCGCCTAGACTCCCCGGTCCCACCTTCCCGACGCGGGAATAGCTTGCGACGGCGAAGGATTCCAGCATGATTTCCTGGACGATCAGGCAGCCGATAAAGTCCCGCTCGGTGATGCAGCGCAGGAAGGCGTCGCGGAGCCGCTTCCAATGTTTTGCGTCGACGTTATTGCAGACCTCCACTCCAATCTTGCGGCCCTCGGCAGCGAACGCAGCGGCATGGCCCCGTTCACACTCCGAATGCTCCAAGGCATCGGCTACTTCCGCGGGATCGTCACAAATCTCCGATAAGGAGGCGTAGTTCATCGCCGCGAGTAGTTCACCGGTCATCGCCTGTGCCAGGATGTCCTGCCAAATCGGGGCGCTGGCTAAGAGTGAAGTACATTCCATCGCTGAGCAGTTAACATCAATAAGTGGTTCCATCTTTCCTCCTGAACAGATAATTAAACTTTACGGCTGTGTTCCCACGCGTTTTCTATTACGCGAAGCGCTGAATAAAGATTGCTTGTGCACCGGCTTTCATGCTGCGCTGGCCTGCTCCTCCCAACGTTCTCTTTTTGCCGCGCGGGCTCATCGAGTTGCTTGCGCGGCGACTCCCTTGGACTACTGGGGCTGGCCCCGTCGTAGACTCCACAGTCCGCGCGCCGAGAGGATGAAGGTGAAGCCCCCGAGCGCGCCGAGCGCCCAGAGTGTCCAGACGAAGAAGAAGCCGCCGGTGGACTTGGCGATCTCGCCGTAATGTGCCCCCCTCATGTGGATGACGGGCATGCCTGCCGCGAACAACCCGACGAGCAGCATGATGACGTACCCCGATCGCCGTTCGGCGAGCACCAGCGTCCCGTACAGCAACAGCACGAGAACGGCCAACGCAATGTTTGAGGGCTCGGCCTTCGATATCCCACGGACGACGTCGTCCGTAATGTGAAGCGTCAGCAACAGGATCGAGAGCAGGGACGCGATGGTTAAAATGCTGTTGTGTTTCATCGGATATTCTCCCTGTTAGACTTTTGTGTGCCTCTCAGTGAGGCACATGGTCGGTTGACAGTGCTGGGCTGGCCTGCTCCCTCCATCGTTGTTCTGGCCTTGAGACGCGGCGACGTTTCTGCAATTCGTTCCATCATTTCAGTTGTGCGCCTATTCGTTTTTCCTTACACCAGGGACTGAATCAAGCGAGCATCGAATCAGATTGGTTCGCGATACCGGCGCAGCCGCACCGCTGCGGCGAGGAATATCGCGGCGACTGCCAGCCCTACCCACAGACCCGGCGTGCTGAAAAATTGCGCCGGGGTGAGCGCTGACATCATTTCCATCAGGTTTCCGCTCCGCGCTGTGGTGGTGGAAGGCACCGGCCCGGTCAAGCGGTACTGCAGCATGCCGAGGAAATGCGAAGTTCTGAACGCAATCTTCTCGACTCCCCAGATCACGAACGGAGGCAAGAACGCCCATATAAATGGCGCGCGTGGTGCCCAAGCTGAAACCAGCAGCAACCAGCCGTAGATGGGCGCGTACCAGAGCCCATGAACGGTCAGAATGTGATAGAGGAGCATCAGTGACATGTGGAAGAACGACATCCGTGCCCCGAGCGTCCCGACACTCAGGCCGCTGCCCAGTAGGACTGCGCTGCTCAGCAGCAGCATGACGAACTGCGTGACAACGGCGATGGCGAAGCTGAGCAGCGGCAGAATGATGAGGGGAATGGCAAACTTCGAGAGTACGGTGGTGAGGTCGGAAACCGGCAACGACTTCCAGAACAGGATGCTGCGATCGCGGCGCTCTCCGTACAGCGTGTCGAGAGAGTAGAAAATCCCCAGGACAGAAGCCGTCCCCATGATCAGACCCGCCGCTAATTCGTACGGCATGTCGAGCGGCTCGTGCCGATGCGCCGGGCTGAGCGTCAACGCAATCAAGAAGCCGAGCAGAAAAACGGCGGCGACGGCCAGCGGCGCGATATAAATCGAACGGTACTCCCACAATTCGCGCCGCATCGACCAGTACATGCGCCGAGTCCACGGGACGATCGCGGGCGCGGTTACTTGCGATTCGAGGTGAGACTCGGGCACGGCGTTGGATGGAGTAGTCATCGAGCCGCTCCTTGGGCCACGCCGCTTTGATTGCTTAGCACGGCAACAAACAAGTCGGCGATGCTCGGCGTGCGCACGTCGCCAAGCGCGGCGAGTTGCTGACGGTCGACACCATCGAACAGCAGGATGCTCCGCCCGAACACTTGGCGCTCGTGCATCGGCTTCAGCGCCCTCGCTGCGGCAACCTGCTCGGGATGCACCATCACTTCCATATAGCGCGACTCGAATTCCTCCATGCTGCAATCGAATACGATTCGGCCGTGGTTGATGAACATGACATCGGTGAGGACGTCCTGAATCTCTTCCACTTGATGGGTGGTCACCACGATGGTGCGGCTTCGATCGAAGTAGTCATTCAGCAGCGAATCGTAGAACTGCTTGCGATACAAAATATCCAGGCCAAGCGTCGGCTCGTCCAGCACCAGCAATTTCGCGTCAATGGCCATGACCAGGGCGAGATGCAGTTGCGCCACCATTCCCTTCGACAATTCCCGGACCTTGCTGGCGCGCCCGATGGTGGTCTTCGCAAGAAAGCCTTCCGCCTTCGCGCGGTCGAATCGCGGATGCACGCCCGCGAAGTAGTCGAGAGCCTGCCAAACCCTCATCCAGCGCGGCAGCACGGCGACATCGGCAATGAAACAGGCATCGCGCATGAGCTTTTCGCGCTCCGTCCAGGGGTCTCGTCCGAGCACCCTCAGCTCACCCTGATATGAGGTGAGGCCTAAAATCGCATTGAGCGCGGTGGTCTTGCCTGCGCCATTGGGGCCGATGAGTCCGAGAATCCGGCCCTCTTCCACCCGCAAATTGACGCCATCCACCGCGATGGTTGTGCCGAAGGCCTTGCGAAGGCCGCGTGCTTCTATGCATGCCATGGCTTCATCGCTCCTTCTTGGGGGGATTCGACTCGGCGGGTTTCGACTTTGCGTCATCCGAAGACGGTCCATTGTTTGCGCCGTCCAGGAGTTCTTTCGCCTTCAGGCCGAGCCGCTGAATCGTTGCGTGGATCCTGGGCCATTCTTCGCCAAGAAACTTCTGCCGTTCGCCCTGCAGCAACAAACTGCGTGCGCCGGCATTGATGAACATGCCGAGGCCACGTCTGGTTTCGACTAGCCCCTCGTCCACCAGTTGTTGATAGCCCTTCAGGACCGTGAGCGGATTAACCCGGTATTCGGCCGCGACATTGCGCACCGAGGGCAGCGGATCGCCTTCCCTAAGAACTCCGTCCAGTATCATCGCGACCACTCGATCGCGAACCTGGCGGTAGATCGGCTGACTGTCGTTCCACTCACGGTCCATCGGTTTTCCTGATCGCCCCTTACCACAGATACGTACCCGTCATTTTGTGCGCTGCAAGTCGAAGTGCGCGTGAACGGGTTTGTCCCCCGGCGTCATGTAGGTCCAGTCCTCTGTGTGATGGTTGGCGTCGATGATGGTGAACACCGCGTGGTACATGTGTCCGTACTTATTGCTGCCGGAAAGATCGGCAAATTCGAATTCCAGCATCTTTCCGTCCGGCGATATTTTTCCGGTCATACGCGGCCGGTTCCCCGCGTCACAATAGTGGACCAGCGTGAGCCGGTCCGAGTCGACGTACAGCATCGTGACGGGATGGTCGTACTTTGCCGCGTCCAACGGTGTTCCGGCTTCCTGGAACTCGTGCACCAGGACGTTTCCCCGCGAAGTCACGCGCATCGAGACGTGCAGCGGCTTAATGTCCACCTTCGTCTCTACCGGCATGTCGGTCTTCACGGGACCTTCCCAATCCCCCGCGAGGGTTTTCAGGGTGTCGAAGGAAGTCTGCGCCTCGGACTTCGGCGCGGGGGTCTTGGGCTCGTCCATCTTGTGCGCGTCGGACTGCGCGAAAGCCATGGCGGAGAGCGACATCAGAATAACGGGCAGCATAGTACGAAGGGATTTCATGTTTTCATTCTCCTTAAGCTTCTTTACTTTCGGGTCAGGGTTTGCCCTCGCGTACTCAGCTGCGAGCGACCACCTCTGATCGACCACTAGTGTTATAGTTAACTACAACACTAATTCAAAATGCAAGCGTTTTTTTCATTTTCTTTCTGCCATTCCCACCATGACCTCTAACTCTATTAGACACAATCATTTACAAGACGTGGCAATGCCGCAAGCAATTGTTGTCTTGTATGGGCTTGGGTATGGATGACCGCAATATCTTGGCAAGGGCTGCGGTGGCACCGGACTCACTGCTCGCGAGCGTTCGCCGGAAGATGCGGGGCATACACAACCCATAGTGTTGACAAAAAACAGACACTGCGGAACACCTTGCTTGAACTGGACAAGCTTTCTTAAGAATATGGGTCTGGAGAGTTTGAGCGAGAATGATGCGAGAAGTTCCCAGGGAGGCAAAATGAAAGTGAAGTTTTTCCTCGTAGCCGCAATGGTGTTGCTGTTTACCGGCGCCGCCTTTGCGCAGAGCGGCACCTGCAGCGGGATGAGCACGGGCGCCGGAGGGAGCCTCAACGGCTTCGATCCGTTCCCTGCGAGCAACCTGTGGAACACCGACATCTCCTCGGCGCCAGTGGACCTCAATTCCGCCAGCATTATCAACTTCATCGGCTCCACCGTCACGCTGCATCCGGACTTTGGCGCCGGAATCTACCGAAGGCAGACCATCGGGATTCCCTACCAGGTGGTGACGGGCGCGCAGGCCAAGGTCGCCATCTCGCTCGGCGCCTTCGCCAGCGATAGCGATCCCGGGCCGATGCCGTTTCCTTCCAATGCGCTGATCGAAGGCTACCCTAAACCCGGCAATGGCGATCGACACGTGCTGGTGCTTGAGAAAGACGGTTGCTGGCTCTACGAGCTTTACAACGCCACCCTCAGCAAGAATGGAAGCTGGAGCGCCGATTCGGCCGCCGCGTGGGACATGACCATCAATGAGCAGCGTCCCTACACCTGGACCTCGGCGGATGCCGCCGGCTTGCCGATCTTTCCCGGCCTGGCGCGTTACGACGAAGTCGCCGCGGGAGCCATCAACCACGCGCTGCGGTTCACCGTGCCGAGCACCCAGAAAGCCTTCGTGGCCCCGGCGTCGCATTGGGCCTCCACCGTGACCAATACCAGCGCCCCGCCCATGGGCACGCGACTTCGCCTCAAAGCGAGTTTCGATATTTCGGGCTTTCCGGCCGATGACCGAGTGATCCTGACCGCTCTGAAAAAATACGGGATGATTCTGGCCGACAATGGCAGCGGTATCTTTATCAGCGGCGCTCCGGACGACCGTTGGAACAATTCCAACTTGAACCTGCTCAAGACCATTACGGCTTCAAACTTCGAAGTGGTGTAGATGGGAACCATCTACACCCCCGCCAACGTGCCCACAGGCCCTGCGCCCACCATCAGCAGCTTCACCGCCAGCCCCTCTACCGTGTTCAAGGGGAACATGGCAACGTTGAGCTGGAATGTCAGCGGAGGTGAATACAACATCATCTCGCCGCAGGTTGGGGCGACGCGCGGCAGCGGCGTAATGGTGAGCCCGACCGTTACCACGACCTACACGCTGTATTCAACAAACCAGTACGGCCGCTCCGCCGCAACCGTGACAGTAACCGTGCCATAAGATCGGCGGGGAGAGTCCGGGGGGAGGGATCTGCTTCGACGGACTCCATTTTCTAGTTTCACTTTTCTGGCTTCTAATTTGCCGCTGGTGCACAGAAAGTCTTCCGAGAATACCTCTTGGCTATCTGAGGCTGGCCCATCGCCTTGGCGCGTGGCCGATCTTCGATCCGCGTGAACGCCCCGGCAGTTGTCCGGTAAGCCGACGAACCGGCTCCTAGCCCTAGTCGCTTGGTTGGAATGAATTTTTCTGCACTTTCTCCTTTGCGTGAGTGTCCCAATGCGGACAGACGGAGAGCAAAGAATAAGCCACTATCAAGTAGCTGCCGATGGAGTGCTCCGGGCAATTCGAAAGGGCCCATGGGCCAAATTCTCTAAGAAAAATTCAACATTCGATCTAAACCTATGTACGCATCCCGCCTACGCATTCGGCCCGCCTCCCGGTTTCGATTGCTCGCGCTGGTCTGCTGCGTTTCCGCCCTGGCCGGCTGCATCGGAGGACCGGTAGCGAAAACCCCGCCGCCGCCCGCTCAGAGTGTGCGCTTTGGCCACGTCTTCATTGTCGTCGAGGAAAACCACAATTACGCCGACGTCGTGGCCAGCCCGTCCATGCCCTACCTGAACAGCTTGGCCAACCAGTACGGCTTGGCCGCGAACTATTTCGCCAACGCGCATCCCTCGATCCCAAACTATTTCGAGCTCACCACCGGACAGACTCTCACGCTCATCGACGCTTTGACACCGCACTCGTTTCCCGTTTCCGAAGGCAATGTCATCCGTGAGCTGATCGCCGCCGGCAAAACCTGGAAATCCTACGCTGAAGATCTTCCCGCCATTGGCTATACCGGCGGTGACGGCGGCAACTACGCCGTGCGCCACAATCCGATCGCGTACATGACCGATGTGCAAAACGACCCCGCGCAAACAAAAAATCTCGTTCCCTTCAGCCAGTTTGCCGCGGACCTACCCACGGCAAACCTGCCTGACTATTCTTTCATCGTCCCGAACCTCTGCAACGACGCGCATAACTGCTCTCTCACCACGGCGGACAATTGGCTGAAGACCAACCTCGACCCGGTGATTCGGAGCCCCGTGTTCCAGAAAGACGGCCTTCTCATCATTGTCTTTGACGAAGCGGACACTCTGGATTTCACAGCCGG
>JBARRT010000224.1:0-45829 GCA_049644365.1 Candidatus Acidiferrum sp.
GCAGGAGGCCGCGCAACAACAAGCGGCTGCAGAAAAGGCCAAGCAGGACGCTGCTCAACAATTAGCGGCGCAGCAAGCGACAGCGGAAAAGGCCAAGCAGCAAGCCGAACAGCAACAGGCCGCCGCAGGAAAAGCCAAGCAGGAGGCCGCGCAACAACAGGCGGTAGTGGAAAAGGCCAAGCAGCAAGCCGAGCAGCAACAGGCCGCCGCAGAAAAGGCCAAACAGGAAACTGCCCGGCAACAAGCGGTTCAGCAAGCGGCAGCGGAAAAGGCCAAGCAGCAAACGGCGCAACTACAGGCAGTGGCCGAAAAAACCAGGCAGGACGCCGCCCAGCAGCAAGCCGCTCAACAACAAGCCGCCCAGCAGGCAGCCGCAGAAAAGACAAGGCGCGATGCCACGCAACCCCAAGCTGATCGCCCACAGCATCAGCCGCCGCCGGACGAGCGCCCGCAGTCCGACCCAAATGCCAGGCCCCAGCGCGGGGCTCCGCCGGCGAATTCTCCGGCCGCCGCAAACAGCGGGCCGGTTCGCGTCGCGGAAAATGTCCAATCCGCGAAATTAATCTCGCAACCAAAACTGATTTATCCGCCGGCTGCCCAGGCCGCGCACATTCAGGGAACCGTCCGCGTGCAAGCCTTGATCGGCGCCGATGGCCGAGTGAAGAATGCGACGGTGCTCTCCGGCCCGCAGCCACTGCAGGCCGCTGCCCTGGACAATGCCCGTCAGCGGCAGTACAAACCGACGATCGTGGATGGAAAACCCGTCGAGGTGGAAACAGAAATCTCCGTCCAATTCTAATCGCCGGGCGGCTGGCGCGGAGGCAAACACTAAAAACGAATTTGGTAGAGCCCTAGTTGGCTCTTGAGGGCCGGGACCCTGCATCTTGCAGTATATGAGCACGAGTCTTGTCCACCGACGGACATACGCCGTTGGCTAAATCGCACATCGGAATCCAACCGAAAAGTGAGCTGCCCCTCTACTGGCCGATAGGCCGGTGCCGGGAAGGACACGCAGCGCAGCTGCGACTGCGGAATCTTATACGATTTATACAAGCAGGGAATACCTATCGTTCGCAGGTTTTGTAGTTTTGCCTGACGAAGGGGACCAACCAGCCACCTCCTTCGATTCACCCTAAGGGTACTCCCTTTGGAGGATCGTAATGTTCGACTCTCAGGTCCGTCGCAAACTTTGGCTTGCTGCGGCAGCGGCAGGCTTCTTGACTGTAGCAGGCTGCTCGAACCAGGCCACCAACAAGGCTGCCGCCACTACGAAGAAAGCCGAGACACCGAAGGCTGTCAGCGTCTCAAGCAAAGCACCGCAGCCGACCACGATGGTTACCGTGCCGAAGGGCACAGCAATCAGCGCGACGGTAGGCCAGACCCTCGCCAGCAACAAGAACCACGTCGGTGATACCTTTGCCGCGAAGCTCTCCACGCCCGTCCAGGTCGAGGGAAAGACCGTGATTCCCAAGGGCGCGAAAGTGGTGGGCCGCGTCGTGAAGGTCAAGAACAAGGAAATGAAGGTAACTCTCGCTTCGGTCGAACTCCACGGAAAATCCTACGAGTTAGAAACCAACTCGGTGGCGCAATCCGCGAAAAATCAGGCCAAAAACAATCCCAAAGACAGTGCTCAGGCGAAGGGCAAAACGGACACAAAGGACGTAACCACCCTCCCTGCCCAGAGTCAACTGTCGTTTAAGCTCGCCAAGTCCGTCACCATTCCCGTGAAGGGATAAACAAGCAGTTTTTGACTACCGGGCCCCAGCCAGCACGACCTGGCTGGGGCTCGCTGTCTTTAGGGCTCGTGTGTTAGGAGATCTGTGGTGAATACGGCGAAACGAATCGGGTGAGTTGCATTGCTCTTTCCGCTGCTCTCGCTAGCGGCCAGCGCATCGCTGCGTACCGCTGAGAAATCGGATTGGAGCACTTGAAGCAGGTGGCTCTGGGCCCAACGATCAAGGTCGTGGCCACAGACGGGAAATCGTCTTAGGGCTATTTGCAATCTGTCTAAATGATGCGCTGGTGCTGCCCTTAGCTGGCCGGCGGAAGCTGTGTCTCGGCAATTACTCCGATTTAGCTTGAAGCCTTGAAGGCTCTCAGAGCAGCGTACTCGTCGGGGTCCAATGAGTCGTAATCAACGTGCTAGGGCACCAATCCCATGTTGAATGACTTGATCGTCGCCGTGGATTTTGACAAAACGATTTTGGCGTTTATTCCGGTTAAGGTCGAAGGAAACATCACCCTGCTGACTTGGAAGATCGCCGGCGCTCCCACTGCCGTGTTGTTCGTGCCAAGCAGGACAACTTGAAATGTCAACGGATCGGGCTGCGTGAGGTCAATGTTCACCGTTCCGCTGGCGCCGCCTGAGGAATTTATCGCAAACGTCCCGAGTTGGAACGGTGAGCCCAGCCCGGTAAGTTGGGAAAGATTCAGGCTGCCTGCCACCGGCGTGCCGTCGTCCCACGTCAGAATAGCCGATAGGTTCAGCGTCCCCGGGGTCCGTGACACGCCTCCCGTTTGGTACGTGATATTGTCCAGCTCGATAGTCCGGCTCCCCGGAAACTTCACCGTGATTATCGACGCAGCTTTCGTGAAACCTGTCAGCAGCGTTTGAAACGTGGTGTCGATCGAGTGCGAAAAGCTTTCTCCGGCATCGGTCGAAATCGTAAGCGTTCCTGAGCCGCTGGGCGTTGCCGCGTTCAGCGAAAGCAGCGTCCCTGGCGTCAGCAGCTTGAACTGTCCGCTGTTGCCGTGGCGGTACCAAGCTATGCTTGTCCCCGTTTGCCCTGCCAGCCCGGGATTTTCGCAATCCCACGAAGATAGGCTGAAATCGATTCCTTGATAGACGCCGATTGCGTTCCCGCTGCAAGCAGGGTTGTCGAAGTCTGCGATTGTCGTTTGGGCTGAAGCTTCCGCTGCGGCAAGCGCGAATACCAGCGCTAGAAAAAAATACTTTTTCACTTATCCCTCCAGGATTGCGTCGGATGCACTCTTTAGCACCTCTCGCGTGCAGGCCAGGGAGCTGGAAGGGGGGCTGCCTACTCGTCGGACCATCTGTTAACAAGATAGAGGCGCCCGCAGGGCAGCGCTAGTGTTCAGGGGGACAGATTCGGTTCAGATGTCCTTTCTGTTCCTTGTTGGCCGAGCGACTGTACTTCCGGGTCAGGGGTCACCGGGCGATGAAACCGCGAGGTTGCGCAGCTCCACTCAGAGTTCCTGCAAATTCCCGATGAACTCATTTATCGGATGGCTGTGCTCTATTTCTATTCGCGGGTCACCGGCCACAAGCCACCAGTCACGAATCACCAGTCACCATTCACCACTCACCGTTCTTACGCTACACTCAACCGATGGGAATTCTGCGGCGGCTTAGACGCTGGATGGGAACAGACGAACCAATGACGCACATTGTTGCTGGGAGCGTGGCTCCAGGATTTTCGCTCAAATCCCTCGACGGCAAGGAATACTCGCTCAACGACCTCTTGCAGCGTGGTCCCGTTGTCGCCGCTTTCTTCAAGATCTCCTGCCCCGTCTGCCAGTTCACGTTTCCTTTCCTCGAACGCCTGCACAAACGCTATGGCGGCGACGGCGTCACGTTCCTCGGCATCTCCCAGGACGACGCGCGCGACACCAAGGATTTTGCCAAGGAATTCGGCATCACTTTCCCGATGCTGATCGACGACGAAGATGGCTACATCGTCTCGAATGCCTACGGCCTCACCAACGTCCCCACTATTTTTCTGGTTGATACGGACGGGACCGTAAGAGTCAGCTCGATGGGTTTCGACAAAAAGGATTTGGAAACCATCGCCGCGGAACTTGCCCAGGGCCGCAAAATCGCGCTCGCGCCGCTCTTCCTTCCGGACGAAGTCGTCCCCATCAACAAACCCGGATGAGGCTCCAAAAACTAGGTCCGGTCGGACCTGACAATTTTTGAGCGCGGGAGCCTGGCTCCCACTTTCGAAGAGGAACGAGCCGCAGCAAAAATTTAATCCAGGATTATTCGAGTTCGGTTTCCTGCAATTGCTTCTTGTGCTTCGCGGGCCGTTTCCGCTTGTCGGGAATCACGCGCGTGACGGCCGGCGCCAACCCGGATTTCCGGGCGGCGCGCCGCGCTTCCACGCCCTTGTCGATTTTCTTCCGTTTCCGCCTCATGGGAAGCCTATTTCGTGGTCAATTCCCGAATGGCGCGCCAGGCTTGATCGACTGCTTCATTCGTATAAGCAAACGCACCGGCATCCGAATTCGCAATGTGGATGCGGCCGAACGGCTGGCGGCCGATTTCGCAGGGTGACTGTCCCGCGGGCCACTCCGGATCGTACAGCGAATTGTATTCGTAAGCGTAACCGTGGGGCCAGCGATTGACGGTGATGGCCTGAATGTCACGCGCCGGATCAAATTCGCCGGAGGAGAGAATCCGCGCAAGCTGATCGCGCACATTGTATTCGAATGTTTCGAATTTCGTGTTGTAGAGCTTCCCACGGCCGGCACGCTGTTGATCCCGAGCGGGCAACCCGGGTGAGCACGGAACATGCTGCAGGTGAACGAGGCAGGGTTCTTCGGCTTTTTCCGAGTAGCGGTAACCGCCCATACTGACCGGAAAGTCGAGTTCGACATTGCTGAAATAGCTGCCGGGGCACGACGCGCCGTGAATTTTCAGTTTTTCGAATGCAGCGCGGCTTCGAAGCTGCACGTTGGTGTAAACCAGAGGAACCTTCACGCCGTATGCAAGGGCTTCCTTCTGCTTGCCGCTCATTTCCGGACAGAGATAGGGAATGACCGTGTTCCAGCAGGCCAGAATGCACGCAGCGCCGCGCACGGAACGCGCTTTCCCGTCGCGCACATAGATGACTTCAATGCCGTTCGCGGCAGACTCGCCAGAGTTTCGAACGCTGACTGCGGTCGAATTCAGGCGAATTCGAACAGCAGAATCGGGGGAATTTAGTTTCGAATAGTCCATCTTCGCGAGGACGATGTCCTCCATGGAATGGCCGGAAGCTGAACCGGGAATCAGTGCGCGGACGAGCAACCGGGCGATGGAGGCGTTGCCGTCGGGAAAATGATAGATGTACGGCTCATTATCCTGGCGCGTAACCTCCAGCCCAATGCCGGGTCCGGGCGGCCCGGAGAGATCCATGCCCTGAAATCCTGGATGAAAACGGAGACCAGCAAGATCGCCGGCGGGAACCGCATCGATCCCTACGCCATATAAACCGTACGTGGAAGACTGAAAATAGCGAACGACCTCTGGATGAACCTTCGCGTCGTTCAGCAGAAAATCCTTGTAGCTGGTGCGTGCAAGATAGTTTTTCTTCTCTGCCGCGTTTTTCGCCGGGAGATAGTCGACTTTTTCCGTATAGAGGCGTGCGAGATCGTTCTGCGCGGTCTCCGAAAGCGGCGTTCGGCCAGCGAATTCGGGCCAGGTGGGTTTGCCGACACCGGGCACGAGAAGATCTCTGCCAAACGTCTCTTTGTCAAAGAAAACGCCGCTCGTGAGTCCCCGGGAAGCAAAGAATTTCTGATCATAGAAAGTCTCAAACTTCCTTGGTTCAATTCCCAGCTGGCGGAATAGATTCTTCGATTCCGTACTATACAAATCTGGACCGGCAATCGACTGAGTCCCCCCGTAGCCGAGGAGCAAGCGGCCACCGGGCCGAAATTCATTGCGCTTGGCGTGGCCGCCGAAATCATCGTGATTATCGAGAATCAAAATGCGGGCTTTCGGTCCGGCCTGTCGGCGATAGAAATAGGCTGCAGAAAGACCGCTGATGCCGGCGCCTACAATGATCAGGTCGTAGGTCTCGGCATCAGGTGCCGCGTTTCCCCACGTCTTGCCGTCGCGCAGGGCGTGCGCCACCTCCCATGAGCCATCGTGGCTGCCGCGAAGACCGGTCTTGGCGGGCGGATAGTAGGTTTCCTTTCTTTGCGGATCCGAAGGCGGACCCGGCAACCCGAAGGCGTCGGCCCAGATCGCGTGAGGCAGCGCGAGCGAAGCGCCAACGGCCAAACCGAAACCATTTAGAAAATCGCGCCGCGCGATGGAGCGCTTCATTCCCAGCTCGAGGTCGCGCTTATTCTTGCTCAAAGGCCGCTCCCGGATGTTTTGCCGCGGCTCGAAAGGAAGTGGCCTGCCGGCGGGCACTGGATCATTTCTTGTTAGAGCTTAGCTTAAGAAGAGTGCCCAGGAAACATGGCCGCGCTCCCCTTACCTCAGATGCGATAACAATGGCCAAAAGTAGATTTGATAAAATGCTGGCGTATGTTTACCTGCGGGAGACTAGAAGCTGAACGACACCTGCAAATCGATGCGCCGGTTCGCGGTGGGTGAGGAGAAACCGCGCGCCAGGCCATTGGCTTGGCCGAAGAGCGGCGAACTCAAATTGCCGATGGGGGTGTCGAGATTGACGTTGTTGAAAACGTTTCGCGCAGACACGCTGAACGTCAAATTGTAGCGGTTGTTGTTCGCTCGGCCGTCCATTCCGCCACCGCCGCGGCCGCCGCCGAAACCGCCGCGTCCGCCACCAGGTCCGCCAGGGCCTCCGGGGCCGCGGCCAAACGTGCCGCCGGCTCCGGGGCCGCCCGCTCCGGTGTTTACCGGCTCTTTTTTCTGTCCGAAGCCGAATGTCTTGCTGAAACGCAGGTTGAGCGAAAAACGGCCCGCACTCGTCAAGGAATTGACGGGAACGAGAATTTCACCGGGCTGGGGCACAACGTCGAAGGAACCATATTTGTTGGTGATCACATTTTGCGGCAGGGATTGCGGCGATGCGAACGCCGGCCGATCGTTGAAGATGGAATCACCATTCACGTCCTGTCCCGTCGTGATGTTAAAGGGCACGCCGGATTGCGCAATGAGAAATGGACTCAAACGAAAATTGTGGGGCAGCCCCACGGAACCGCCAAAAAACACGCGGTGCCGCACGTCGAAAGCAGCGCGGCCATAATCGAGACTGATGTTGTTGTCAAAAGAAGGAAAAGTTCCGGCGCCGGCGGCGTCGCTATTCGCGTAGTTGAGCGTGTAATAGCCGAAGAGTGAAAGCTTGGTGCCCATTCGAACGCTGCTGTTGATGATGAGCTGCTGCTGCTTGAATATCCCTTCGGATTGATACTGGTACACGTTGGCGGAATTTCCGAGTGGATGGGGAGTGGTTGACGGATCGCACGGCAGCGTGCTGCACAGTGGTGCATTGATATTTTCAGTGAAGAATTGATGCACGCCACGCGCATTCAAGTATGTGAGTGAAAGGTTCGCGGATTTCGTGAGCTGTCGTTCGAGCGTCAATCCCGTTTGCATGGTGTAAGGCGTGCGGAGATTCGAATTGGGCTGATAAAGGGTGGGCGCCGTCGTGCTCATCGCCGCCAATTGATCCGTGGATGGAGTATCGGCCAGGAAAAACTGCGGGCTAGCAACGACGAACTGTTTTTGCGTGATGTTGTTCAGACGTTGCTGCTGCAGGACGAGGTCGTAGCCGAAGCGGTCGTAGAAAATGCCAAAGCCCGCGCGCAGCACGGTCTTTGGCGATTTCTTGCCGCTTCCATCGAGGCCCCAGGCGACCCCGATGCGGGGCGCAAAATCGGCGTGGTCGCCGATGTTGTTCTGACTTTCATAGCGCAGGCCGTAGCTGACGGTGATATTGGGTTTGACGCGCCAGTCATCCTGGAAATACAAGCCGGCGTCAAAATACGTTACGTCCGCGAGCGCCGTTCCGGTGGTGATCGAGTACTGGCTGGCGCCGCCGCCCGCGGCGATAATTTGCGCCATCGGCATGCCCTGAGCGAGGCCTTGCACGGTCATTTGATAGGCCTGAATGCCCGTAATTTTCGGGCAGGTATCTGGGGTGCTGCTCGGCGGGCAATTGGGGTTTTGGCGCAGCCCGAAATTAAAGCTGCCGTTGTAGCCGGAGCGCGATTCATTCGAATCGCGCGTGGCGCGCAGGCGCGCGCCAAATTTCAAGAAGTGCTTGCCGTGCGACATCGAAGTGTAGTTTTGCAATTCGTAGCGGTCGAGTGTATCGCTGCTGACGCCGCCGCCATTCCCCCCATCCGCGAAGGCGCCTTGCGCAGAAATCGTTGGCGCCGTGCTCTGCGGCGTCCGGTCGCTGGTTTCGCGCACGAATTGGAAGCGGGTCTCGTTGATGATTTTGGCATTTATGATTTGCGTGTCGCTGATCTGGAGCTGGTGTTCCCGGTTCTGTTGATTGAAGCCCATGGAAGGGAGGCTGAATTGGCCAATGCCGTTGTTCGTTTCATTCTCCCGCTCGTATTGGTAGCGCGCGGTGAGCGTGTTGTTAGCGCTGACCTGATAGTCGAGACGCGGGCTGAGATTTGTGCGCGTGCGCGGATTGGGAACGCCTTCGCTGAACGGAACAATCGCAAAGGTAGTGGGATCCACAATCTGGGCGCTGACGACGGATAATTCATTGATATTGCGCTGCTCGATATTGAAGAAGAACGAGGCCTTCTTGCTGAGCAACGGCCCGCCGACGTTGGCGCTGAATTGCGTGGAATGATAGCCGGGCGGCTGCGTTCCGGCCGGGATGCTTTCGAAGGGGTTTCGTGAATTGAATCCCGCCGTGTTGCCCAGCAAGGAAACTTGCCCGTGAAATTGATCCGTGCCGGGCTTGGTGAAGATTTCGATCCGGCCGTAGCCCAGCCGGTCATATTCGGCGGAGAAGGGATTCTGATTGATGCGAATCTCACGAATGGACGCTTTGGGAGGCAGCGTGCCACCCGTGAATCCATCGATGTAGATTTGCCCGCCATTGGGGCCGGCGGACGGGCCCGCTAGCGCCTGAAGATCCGAGAGCAATTCATCGGGATCGTCGGAGAGGGCTTCGAGATCGGCGCCTTTGAGAACTACGGCGCCAGCGTTGTTGGTCGGATCCACGCCGACTGTGGTGCTTGAATCCGAAACTTCCACTTTCTGCTCTTCGATCTGGATGGTCAGCGGAATGTTTAGCTGTTGAAGCTGCCCCGCGATGATCTGGACATCTTCCTTCGTAAAAAGCGCGAAGCCTTTTGCGACAGCCTTTAGCGAATACGTTCCGGGCGCGAGGTTTTTGAATTCGTAGACACCGTCCCGGTTGGTTGTCGTATCGATCGATGCGCCACTTGAATTGATCAATCGGACAGCAGCCTTGGCGACGCTGGCGCCGGATGGATCGGTGACCACTCCGGTCAGGCTTCCGGGCCGTGCCTGAGCATATAGATCTCCCGCCGGAAGCAACAAAGACACGCTCGCCAGCAGAATCAGCAGAACACTTCGAACGGACCTAAAATTCATTAAGACTCCTGCGCTAAAGTTCACTGATTCGAACGCGCGGGTCCTCAAGGCGCGGCTGCTTCCCCGCCTGCCGAACTACCGAGACTCCAGGGCGATAGAATTGTGGATGCGTTGCTGTTGGGTGAGGCTTGAAGAATCGGTTCCACACCGCCAAGCAGGGTGATGGCCGTCGGCATTCCGCTGGGCCCGCCTTCCGTTGCGACTAGCATGACGGCATCGCCTTTCTGTAAATCGGAAAGAGTCGCGGGGGGCATGCGATTGATCGCCTGCTGCAAATCGGGAGAGCCGTTCCCTGCGGGCCTGCCCATTCCATCCCGCCCACCTGCTCCCGGGGCTCCCGTTAGAGAGCCGCGCGGATTCGGATTTTGCGGCGCATTCGCCGGGCTAGCGGCTCCATCTGCGGCAGCAGTCGCCGCCTCCGCGGGAGTTCCTTTGAGGCGCATGGCGATGCGCTGTGCCATCTGGGGCGGCAATTTGCGCAGCTGAGATTCCGAAGTGATCTTCACGGTTACGGGCTTTTTCGTCGTCAAATCCTGCAGGGTGACCGTGCTTGCGGATGCATCGATCGCGGAGATAGTGCCGGCAATGTTTCGAAACGTGCCCGAGACGACTTCCACGGCGGTCAGCTCGGTGCTCTCAATGTTGCGCGAGCCACGAGCGCGAAGCTGATCGCCAGGCTTGATTTGATCGAGCGGAGCGGGCTTGGCGTCGTCGAATTTCACGGAGTCCGGCGCGTAGCGGCGCATTATGGTGTCTTTCGAAAGATGGACCGTGAGGTTTTTCTTTTCCCCGATCGCTGGCAAGGAAACGATGACGGTTTTCGTGGCCGGATCCACGCTGCTGACCAGACCTCCGGCACCGTGCTTTTGCCACTCTTCGCGGTCACGTGCCTGCTTTTGGGAAATGTCCTCTTTCTTCATGGCGATGACGGAAGCCGCGAGGACGGATCTTCCGTCATCGGCGAGTTTGCCCCGCACGAGGATGCGGTCTCCGACTTGAACATCCTGGAGCTGGATGGGGACGGCGTCTTTGAGGTCTTTTTGCCCGGGCGCGATTCGAACGAGTTTGGTCGCGTCTTGAACGAGAATGGTCACGTCGGTTCCGGCGTCAGTGGTCAACGTAATGGTATTCCCGGAAATGGCCTTAATAGTTCCGACGGGTCTGGCGCTGGATGCACTTTGAGTAGAGGGCTGCGGGGCGCTTTGAGCCTGAGCGACTTGAGCAACGGTTCCGATCCCCGCCCATAAGCTCAAGCAAATCGAGGCTTCCAAGCATGTTGCCCTGCGCCTAAATTGGCGTGATGTCATCGTTTTATCCCTCAATCCCCTCGTGTTTAGGCTCGGCCTGGAAATGACTCCATCATACCGGCCCAATCCGTTTGAACACACGAATGGCGCTTCACTGTTAGACGTGTTTCAGAAGGGAAATTGTTACACGGGGAGATTCTAAGAGTACCTGCGCACCAGAGCGAACTTGAAGCAGCGCGACGATGCAGAACTTGGTCTGACCGCAGAATCGGTCGTGAATCCATATGCCCTACTCTCCCCGGACGTTTATGGGTGAGCTTCCGATTCGCCCGCCAACCAGACTAGTAGATTATTTCCGAGATGGAATGAGAAGGCCGGTCTCCGCGGGATGCGATACGCTCCCAATCATCAACGTGCTCGAGGCACAAGGGAAAGGAGACCGGCTGTGAAAAAGCTTAGCACTGTGCGAGAAAGCGGAAGCAAGATTTTCAAAGAGCACCAGCTCACGATTGGTTTGGATCTGGGAGATCGCTCGAGCTGCTACTGCGTGCTGGATGATCGAGGCGAAGTGATTCGGGAAGGCAGCGTCAGCACGAACAAGAAAGCTATTGCCAAGGTGTTTGGTTCCAAGTGCCGCTGTCGAATCGCCCTGGAAGTTGGCACGCATTCTCCGTGGGTGAGTCGACTGCTGCTGGCATGGGGCCATGAAGTGGTCGTGGCCAATCCCCGGCAGGTAAAACTGATCAGTGCTAGCAGTCGTAAGGATGATCGCCTGGATGCACAGACGCTGGCACGGCTGGCACGAATCGATCCGCAGTTGCTCCGACCGATCCGGCATCGCAGTGCGAAAGCACAGGGAGATCTGATGGTCATTCGCGTGCGCGCGGCTCTGGTGGAAGCGCGCACCAGCCTGGTGAACACTGCACGAGGACTGGCGAAATCGCTCGGCGAACGATTGCCGATATGTGATGCCGATCAGATGGGAGTCGAACAAACGGAGTCGCTGCCTGCGGAACTGCAGCATGTGCTCGAACCACTGCTGACGGAAGTGGTTTCCTTGACCGAGAAGATCAAGGAGATGGATCGCAGAGTAGAGCAGATCGCCCGGGAGAACTATCCGGAAACCAAACTCCTGCAGCAGGTGAAGGGAGTTGGACCTTTGATCGCTCTCACTTTTGTACTGACGCTGGAAGATAAAACGCGATTCCAGAAGAGCCGGGACGTTGGCTGCTATGTGGGCTTGCGGCCGAGGCGCAGCGATTCGGGCGAGAGTCAGCCACAGCTGCGAATTACCAAAGAAGGAGATGCATACCTGCGGAAGATGCTCGTGCAAGGGGCCCACTACATTCTGGGCTATCGCGGGCCGGACACGGACCTAAGGCGATGGGGCTTGAAGTTGGCGGCGCGTGGCGGAAAAAGGGCGAAGAAGGCCGCCGTGGTTGCGGTGGCACGGAAACTGGGTGTCTTACTGCATCGGTTGTGGGTGACTGGCGAAGTCTACGAACCCTTACGAAACGCCCACTCGCAGCAACCAATGAAGAAAGCAGCAGCGTAGTCAGAACTGGTTTGGTTGGTCGCAAATCGTCGAGTTCGGGTGACTGCGGGACGGGCTAGGAACGTTGGCTTCCGGAAGCGGAGGCAATCAGTTCGATTCCGAGATGGCAGCACCCGTTGAAATTGAGGACACCAACTGGCACCGGAGCCAACAGCTCCACAAAGAGTGCGGATGGAAGCGGGACGATTCGACGATGGTGGAGCGACCAAAAACTGGCTTTGACAGTGGCAGCTCGACTCAAAGGCAGGAATTCACAGGAAGGAAGAGAAGAAGAAAAACCGACTTGACACTCACCGGCCTTCTCATGGAAGTAGCCCGTCATCCGGAAATAACGTGCAAACGGACACGCGGGTAGATTGAAAAACCAGCCACTAAGTTGTCTAATCTTGGCTACTCCCGGGGCTCACGAAACCAAAAGGCACGGAGGACGCATGTACGCCTTGGCACGGAATCTCCGCCTCGCATTTCGTCAACTGCGCAAAGCGCCCGGCTTTACGCTGACCGTCGTCCTTACCCTGGCCCTAGGCATCGGTGCCACCACTGCAATCTTCTCGCTCGTAGAAGGCGTCCTGCTCCGCCCACTTCCGTTCAAGGATGCTGAGCGACTTGTTTTGTTGGGAGAGCACCTGGGAGGCGGCCCGGGCATGTCCGTCAGGGCTCGCGAGATTGAAAGGTACGCGAGCGCCACCGCGGCCTTTTCGTTCCTTGGGGGCTACATCACCACCGGCTACGAGCTGTCGGCTGGCGCACAGCCTGAGGAAGTCGACGCCGCCCGCCTCACTGCCAGCACGTTTCTCACGCTCGGCGTTCAACCAATCCTCGGCCGTGTCTTCACTCAAAGAGAAGATGATGCCCATCAGCCGCTCGCCGTCATCAGTTATGGCTTATGGCTCAACCGGTACCACGGCGATACACATGTGCTGGGCAGCTCCATCGTTCTCGACCGCAAAACGTACGCCATCATCGGCGTGATGCCGCGCAGCTTCGAGTTTCCGCTGCAGACGGGCCGCTTGAACCAGGCCCAACTCTGGGTGCCTCTAAGTCTTACTGCCGATGAGCTTTCCGAGCAGCACGCCGGCTTTTGGGGATATCACATCATCGCCCGCCTCAAAGATGGAATCACTCTCCCGCAAGCCGCGCAGGATGCTGACCGCGTCGCCCGGCAAATCATGCGCGAATTCCCTGCCAACATGTCCGCGATTCATATCCGAGGTGACGTCGAGCTGCTGCGTGAACATGTCGTGGCAGACATCCGCCCCTTGCTGCGGAGCCTGTTTTTCGCCGTTGCCATCGTCTTGCTGATTGCTTGCGTGAATGCCTCCAGCCTACTGTTGGTGCGGGCTATCCGGCGACGTCGCGAATGTGCCGTCCGACTGGCCCTTGGCGCGCGTTCCAGCGTTGTCATCCGCGAAGCTGTCTGCGAAGGTCTGCTACTCAGCATGACCGGCGGGCTGCTAGGCCTAGCGTCGGCCACGATGGCAATCCGGACCGCCTTGCATCTCCTGCCCGAGTCCATGCCGCGCATCGATTCTATCTCCATGAACGTAACGGTCGCCTCGTTCGCGCTCCTCATTGCTTTGGCGACCGGCGCTCTGTGCAGTCTGGCTCCCGCGTTCGCGGCCTTGCGCACCAACCTGATAGATAGCCTCAAAGAGGGCTCCTCAATCGGCATGGGCAGTTCAAGTCATACGTGGCTGCGCTCCGTCTTCGTAGTTTCGGAGGTTGCCATCGCTCTGGTGCTGCTCACCGTATCCGGTGCGTTTCTGCGCAGCTTTCAGAAGATGCGCGCGGTCGATCTTGGCTATCGTCCGGACCATGTCCTCGTCGCCGGCTATCAATTGCCCCTCGAGCAATATCCCACCGATGCTTCTGTAGGCGTCTTCAACCGTGCCATCCTCGATCGGCTATCGAGCGAACCCGGAGTCATCGCCGCCGGCATCACTAACGTCCTCCCCGCATCCGGCTCTTCAACGCAAGGTGCATATACGATCGAGGGCGCGCCGGTAGACGGTTGGAAGCTGAAATTCGCCGCGTTCGCGATTACTTACGGCGATTACCTTACTGCCATGCGCATCCCGGTGCTCGACGGCCGAACTTTCAACATCCACGACGGCTCCAACGCGCCCCTCGTCGTGATCGTGAACGAGTCCATGGCGAAACATTCCTGGCCCGGTCAGTCCGCCATCGGCAAGCGGATGCACGTCGGGAATCCGCACAAGGGGCTTCCGTGGGCCACCGTCGTCGGTGTCGTCGCCGATACCAAGATTGGCGCGCGCGATGAGCCCAGCACCGACCAGTGGTATTTCCCAGCGTCGCAACCCGCTATTCTTTTTGGCTCTGAGGCTTCAGGAAAGCTCACCCGACCCACTAGCGGATATATCACCGTCCGTTCCGCGCTCCCTCCCGAGCACATGACGCAGTCCTTGCGTTCAGCGGTCGGCGAGATTGATCCGCTGCTCGCGCTCCAACAGGTGCAGCCGATGACTGAGGCCATCTCGAACATAGAAGCGCCACGACGGTTCAATACCGATCTCATCACTGCCTTCGCGGTGGGTGCTCTCCTCCTCGCTGTCACCGGTATCTATGCGGTAGTGGCCTTTTCCGTGTCGCAGCGCACTCAGGAGATCGCTATCCGCATGGCACTGGGCGCTCAGCGCACTGGCATTGCGCGTCTCGTGCTCGTTTCCGGCGCAAAACTCGCGCTCCTCGGATGCGGCCTCGGCGTGCTCGGCTCGCTAGCCGTGTCGCGTCTTATCAGTTCCTTCCTCTTCGAAGTCAGCGCGACTGACCCGCTCACCTACATCGAGAGTGTTCTGATTATGATACTCATGGCGCTTCTCGCGTCGGCGCTTCCCGCATCCCGTGCCGCTTCCGCGGACCCAATCGATGCTTTGCGCACGATTTAGAAACTCACCTGGCTAAAGATGGCCTTCCTGTCGACTCTTCGTGAAGTCACATACCCATGAATTCGATTCTCTGTTGATATAAACGGGGTTCGCGCGAACTGGCGCCACTTCTCTATGCGGAGCCGACAAACGGATCGCTCCCGGTTGATCGGCAAGCTGGAAACAGCCACAGCCTCTTCAGCTCTTGCGAATACCCGCATAGACGAAATGTCGCTTCTCGCCAGCTGTCCCGCTACCGGCAAGCCGGTGGCATTTCCGTCCTAGCCTGTGAGTTTCTTTTCCATCAGGACGGCTGCCTCCGCCGGGTCACGATAATATCCCGGACGCCGCCCCGCCTCGGCAAATCCGTGCTTGCCGTAAAATGCGATCGCTGCGTGGTTGGACTCCCGAACCTCCAGGAACACCCGGCTCGTTCGCCGCGTTCGAAACTCGCCCAAAGCCGCTCTCAGCAGCGCCCCGCCCTCGCCTCGTCGTCTTCGCGCTGGCACCACGGCTAGATTTAGAATCTCACCCTCATCGGCGATCTGCCGCCCGATAACAAATCCCGTCACCCTTCCTTCCACTTCGCTGGCCAGCGCCACCGCGCCCCGCCAGCCCAACGACTCCACGTAACTCTTCTCCAGCCAATTCGCCGCTTCCCCCGACTCCCTCAAGACCGCCGTCGCCGCCGCCGCGTCCACCGCACGGAACACGCGGATGGTCACCCCCGTCCCTTCGCGCTTGATCTCAGCCTCCATGCGCTGCGCCCTTCCAGAAAATCTCCGCATCCGACCTTCGCACGTAATTCGCGTCCAGCGAAGGCGCGTCCGTAAACCGCCCCGCCGTCAGTTCCCTCATCCCAATTCTGCCAATCGCCGGCGCGAGCACACTCGAAATGCTTTCGACCTGCTCGCCACGGGCTTCCCGGGCCTTCCAGTTTTCTTCCGAGACCAGGACGGCTGCATCGATCGAAACCCAGGAAATATTCCTGCCCTTCGCCAGCTCCGCCGCAGACTCGATGAATCTTCCCGGGGGAATCACCATCTCTTCCCCCAGCCGCTCCAGATTCTCTCCTTGCCGCTGAAAGACCGCCCCAAACACCTGTTCGCGCTGTGCATCAACGAACGCTGCCACATATGCATTCCCCGCAGTCGCCTGTATCGCGATCGCCTCCAGGCGCGACACCGCCGCGATCCGCTTCCGGTGGACTTCGCCCCACGCCTTCACCGTAGTCAATCCCACTCGCACGCCCGTAAACGAGCCCGGCCCTGCGGCAACCGCATATCCATCCACTCCGTCCATCACCACGCCGGATGTCCCCAGCACTCGCCCAACGGCCGGAAGCAGCCACGACGAGTAATCTTCACTGGAGTCATGCACCACAACCTGCAGCACGGAATCGTCCCGCAGCACCGCCACGCTCCCCCGCGAATCGCACGTATCTATAGCCAGAACAATCACATCCGTATTCTATCGCATCCCCGCCGCATCGCTCGATTTCCACTCTCCCATTCGAACGCCACCCCTCGCCTCCCAGCCCTACAGGCCCCACTCGACTCGTCTCCACACGCCGATTCCAATCGTGTCCCCATTCGAATCGTGCCCACCCATTCGAATCCCCCATTGTTTACCCTGCCGAAACTCTTATCCCCTATGCCATGCCACCCCCCTCGAAATTCGTCCATCCGCAAACTAGTTTGCATCGCAAACCAAACTTGCCCCCGCCGCCCGAGCAATTCCAGTGCCAAATTCGTACCCTGTTTTCCCTAACCTCTTCATTCCACTGCATATATCTTGACTCTTGCGGCACAATCCCCTTATACTCGTTCTGCATCTCTCTGGGGGGGCAACCGAATCTATGGACTACAAGATCGGCGACAAAGTCGTTTACCCGAATCACGGTGTGGGCAACGTTGAGCAGATCAGCTACGGAATACTAAACGGTAGAACCGAACGTTACTTCATGATTCGCATTGTTTCCAGCGGCTTGCGCGTTATGGTCCCGCAGTCGAACGCAGAAACCGTTGGCCTTCGTTCCGTCATTCGTTCCGTGGAATCCACCAAAGTTCTTGGTTTCCTCGAAAAGGGCAAACTCAACTCTCATCACGACTGGAAGCACCGCTTCAAAGAGAACTCCGAGCGCATGCGCACCGGGTCCCTCCTCGAAGTCGCCGTCGTCCTCAAGAGCCTCGTTTCCCTCAGCCGCAGCAAGCCCCTCTCCTTCCGCGAAAAGAAAATGCTCGAACGCGCGAAGTACCTGCTGGTCAGCGAAATGGCCACTTCCCGCAACACCACCGCGGAAAGCGCAGAAGCCACCGTCATCAAGTCGCTCGCAAAGGCCAAGCTCCAATTTCCCGTCCTAACCGAAAAATTCGAATAGCCTTTTGTTCTTCTTCTAGGGGCGCAGCGCTGCTGCGCCCCTCTTTTTTTTGGCCCTCTCCCATCTGCGCGCAATCTCAGTTGCCTGCTCTTTCTTCAGTTTCTCGGCAGCGAGATCGCGCTCAGTGTGACGCCAGCCTGTCGGAGCGTCCGCGCCACCGCCGCGGCAATCTCCGGAGCGCCGGGAGTGTCACCATGAATGCAGATTGTTTGCGCGTCAACGGCGACTTCGTTGCCGTCACTTGCAATTACTACTCCTCGGTCCACGATGCCAAGCGCTTGCCACGCGGCTTCCTCGGGATTGCGAATCAACGCGTCCTCAAACTTGCGTGAGCGCAAAGTTCCATCCGGCTCATACCGCCGGTCCGCAAACGCTTCGGCAGCAACCGCAAACCCCGCTGATCGAAAAACATCGAGCATCGGCGATCCAGCGAGTCCCACTAGCACAACGTGGCGGTCCCACCGAGCGACACCCTCCGCAATCGCACGCGCAAGCTCGCGATTGCGCACTGCCTGATTGTAAAGCGCGCCGTGCGGCTTCACGTGCGTCAGCGGCGCGCCGCAGCGTGCGGCAACTTCGGCAAGCGCACGCACCTGTTCGAAAACAGAATCTGCAATGTCCTTCGTCGGCAGTTTCAATTCCAGCCGCCCGAAATTCACGCGATCCGGATACCCGGGGTGCGCCCCAATCGCCAGCTTCCAGCGAAGCGCCTGTTCCACGGTGGTCTCCATCGTCTCTTCGTCGCCCGCATGTCCGCCGCAAGCGATATTCACCGACGTGAGCGACGCCATCAACGATTCCTGCGTGCCGTCCGCAATGGCCTCCGGCAGCTCGCCCATATCGCAATTCAAATCTATCTTTAGATGATCGCGCCTCATCCCAAAATCAAATCCTCCGACGCCAGGAACTCCTCCTGTTTTCTCCACAAGGATTGAGCCGTTTCCCAATCGACCCGTTCGAATCGAATCTCATCGCGCGGACGAAGCTGCCCCAGGCAGTGAAAATCCGCCGAAATCACATTGGCAATCTTCGGATACCCGCCCGTGGTCTGCTGCTCCACAAAAAGAATAATCGGCTGGCCTCCCTCCGGCACCTGGATCGCGCCAAGTGAAACGCCTTCGCTGATCATCTTTCCGCCGGCAACTTCCGGAACGGCCGCGCCTTCCAGACGAATCCCCATCCGATTGGATTCCTCCGCAACTCGATACCTGCTCTCATAAAACATCCGCTGGGCAGCCTCTGGAAACCAATCGCTCTGCGGGCCCGGCGTGACGCGCAAGACCTTGCGAGGCAACACGAGCTTCAGAGCGTTCGCAGACAACCTGTGCTCAGGAACGGCCCCATTTGTAGGCCCGATTTTGAGGATATCGCCTTTTCGCAATGATCGCCCCTCATGCCCGCCGAGTCCGCTCAGGATGTGCGTCGACGCGCTTCCCAAAAAAAGTTTCACCTCGATTCCGCCGCGAACACACAAGTAACATCGCGCTCCCGAACGCGTCGGCCCCAGCCGCAGCGTCTGGCCCGGTTTCACTTCCATCGACGTCCATAGCGCAACTTGCGCTCCCTCAACCGTCGCACCGAAATCGGAGCCCGTCAGCGCAACGATGGCCCCGTCCGAAAACACGAACGTCCCGCCGAGCAGCGTCATTTCCAACCCGGCCGCCCCCTCCGCGTTGCCTACCAATCGATTTCCCAGCCGCAGCGACACGGCATCCGCCGCCCCGGAAGCGGAAACACCCAGCGGCCCGAATCCCTCTCGCCCCAAATCTTGCACCGTCGTGAACAGCCCCGGCTCCTGCACCTGAATCACGCCCATTCCTTCTCCAGCGCCGCAAATCGCTCCGCGGAAATCGGCGTAAATCGCACGCGATCCCCAATCGAGAGCAGACTCAACTCTTCGCAGTCAGCCCGAAACATCGCAACGGGCGTTCGTCCAATCACTCTCCATCCACCGGGCGTTGCAAACGGATAAACGCCCGTTTGATTTCCCGCAATCCCCACGCTCCCCGCCGGTACCCTTCGCCGTGGTGTCGCCAAGCGCGGCGTCACCAGCGCTTCCGGCAATTCCCCGAGATACCCAAATCCGGGCACGAACCCAAAAAAATAAACAAGATACTCAACCGAAGCATGCAGCTCCACAACCTGCTCCGCGGTCATTCCGTGCAGCGCACCCACCTCAGCCAAATCCGGCCCGTACTCTCCGCCGTAGCACACCAGGATCTCCACTTTTCGCGGCTCCGGAAGCTTCACCTCTTCGAGCCGCGCAAGATATTCCCGCAGAATCGCTTCCACTTCGTCGTGCGAAATCCTAAGCCCATCGAATTTGACCAGCAACGAACAGTACGCCGGATGAAGATTGCGAACGCTCGCAACAGGCTCCGATTGAAGCAGCCGCAGCAGCTTCATCACTTGTTGATGGGTAGTGAGGGAAATTTCTGCGCCAAAGGTAATCAGCAGCGACTGATCGCTAGCAGGTTGGAATCGCGCGCCTTCGCTCGCCGATGTATCCATGCTCGCGAAAGTATACCCCACGTCGCTTCGCGTGCTTCTAGGGCCGGCTTTCTGGGCCGGCCGCCGATCCACTAGAATCGGCGCCGGTTATTTTTCTCCATCATAAAGAGCAGGTTGCAAAACCGCAGCCGCAACCTGCAAGCTGATAAGCATGCCGGAACTGCCGGATATCGCCGCCTACATCACTGCACTTGAACCACGCATCCTCGCGCAGCCGCTTGAGCGCGTTCGACTGGCGAGCCCGTTCCTGCTTCGAACCGCCCAGCCCCCACTCGCACATGTGGAGGGCCGTGTCGTGCGCGAACTCCGGCGAATCGGCAAGCGCATCGCGATCGGGGTAGAAGGCGATCTCTGGCTAGCCCTGCACTTGATGATTGCCGGCCGGCTCCACTGGCGGCCGCCAATGTCAAAACTGACGGGCCGCAACACCCTGGCCGCGTTCGATTTTCCAAGCGGCTCCCTCGTGCTTACCGAAGCTGGCACAAAGCACCGCGCATCGTTGCATGTGCTCGCTGGCGAGGAGGGCCTGTCTTCCGTCGATCCGGGCGGCATCGACGTTTTCACGAGTGACCTTGGCTCTTTTCGCGACGCACTTACTGCCGAAAACCACACACTCAAGAGAGCGCTTACCGATCCGCGCCTGCTGAGTGGAATCGGCAACGCGTATTCGGATGAAATCTTGCATGCAGCAAAACTCTCACCTGTGACGCTCACGCAAAGGCTGAAGCCGCACGAGTGGGAGAGTCTGTTCGCTGCGACGCGCCACACCCTCGGGCTCTGGATCGACCGGCTGCGCGCAGAAGCGGAAGCCGCCTTTCCCGAAAAGGTTACTGCGTTTCGCAAGGAGATGACCGTTCACGGACGCTACGGAAAGCCATGCTTGAATTGTGGAGAAAAGATTCAGCGGATTCGCTACGCGGACAACGAAACGAACTACTGTGCGCAATGCCAGACTGGCGGAAAGGTTCTTGCGGATCGCGGCTTGTCCCGGCTATTGGGGTCGGACTGGCCACGCACACTCGAAGAACTCGAGGCCCTCAAGCGTCCTTACAAGTGAAAACACTACCGTGATTTAGAACGTAGCGCATTCCACCACTCGAGATGATTTTTCTAGGCGAGTGCGAGGCTGGGGTCGGCGTTCAAGGTCACATCCGCGAGAGTGCCGTCTCGAAACCGCGAATACGCCGCCGCCGCGATCATCGCGGCATTGTCCGTCGAAAGTGCCCGGCTCGGGAAAAATACATCAAAGCCCGCAGCTTTCGAGCGCTCTTCAAACGTCGCCCGCAACTGGCTGTTCGCCGCCACTCCGCCCGAAACCAAAACACTCTCGACGCTCAACTCTTCCGCCGCTTTCATCGTGCGCTCGACCAGGTCGCGCACGACCGCATTTTGAAACTCCCGCACCAGTCCCAGCGTCTTCGCACTGCACAGCGGCATCAATTGCTCAAATTTTCTTTCCCCGCGCGCAAGTACTGCTTGTCTCGAACGAATCTCCCCGGCATAATCCCCATTCTCCCGCACGTGATACAGCACCGCCGTCTTCAGCCCGCTGAAACTGAAATCCAGCGCATTCCCTTTCATCTTCGTCGCGCCAAACTTCACCGGCGCCGGCGCGCCATTCGAAGCCGCTGCCAGCCGGTCCAGAATGGGCCCGCCGGGATACCCGAGCCCCAGCAACTTCGCTACTTTGTCGTACGCTTCGCCCGCTGCGTCGTCCCGTGTCTGTCCAATTTTTCGATAATGCAAACGCGCACTCGCATCCGGTACGCCGGAATCCTTCGCCTTCACTTCATACAAAACAGTGTGTCCCCCGGAAACGATCAAGCACATGGCGGGCAATTTCGCGTACCGCCCCGCTTTGTGCGCCTCCAAAAAAACCGCGTGAACGTGCCCTTCCAGATGATTCACTGGCACCAGCGGCTTACCCAGCGCCTGTGCCAACGTTTTCCCATACGTAATTCCCACCAGCAGCGCGCCCACGAGCCCCGGTCCCTGGGTCACGCCAATCGCATCCACGTCCGAAAGTTGCATCCCCGCCTGCGCGATCGCTTCTCGCACCACCGGTACGATCTGCCGCAAATGCTCGCGCGATGCCAGCTCCGGCACCACCCCGCCATATTTCCGGTGAATATCAATCTGTGACGCCACCACGCTGGACAGAATCTCCCGCCCGTCGGCCACGACCGCCGCCGCCGTCTCGTCGCACGAAGATTCAATCCCCAGTATTCTCAAGCTCACGCGCTGCTTCCTGAACATTCCCCTTCTACTCGTATGCTAGCACACGCTCGTAGCTCAGTTGTTTTGCGCCGGCTTCCGAATCTCGCGACGCACCGTTGGTAACGTTTCCGCAAAATTACGGTCTCGCCCGCATTGACAAAATCCCTCCCTCGCGGCTACTGTGCACAGGCGAACTGCCGAATCTCTTCCTCGTCGCATTTCGCAAGCCAATATGCCAACCGATCCTTCGAACGTCTCGCGCAAACCCATCGCCCCGCAAAACCGCGTCCGCAAAGCTGTCCTCCCCGCCGCAGGCCTCGGTACGCGCTTCCTCCCCGCCACTAAAGCGCAACCCAAAGAAATGCTCACCGTCGTGGACAAGCCCCAGATTCAGTACGTCGCCGAGGAATGCGTCGCCTCCGGCATCGAGCACATCATCATCGTCACCGGCAAAGGCAAGAATTCTATCGAAGACCATTTCGATTCCGCTCCCGCGCTCGAGCGCTTCCTCGAAGAAAAAGGCAAGCACGATCAGGCGGAGCTGGTCCGCAAAATCACCAACATGGTGCAAGTCAGCTACACGCGCCAGAAGGAACCGCTCGGCCTCGGCCACGCCGTACTCGTCGCGCGCGATCTCGTCGGCGACGAACCTTTCGCCGTTCTTCTCGGCGACGTGCTCATCCCCGGAAAAAATCCCGCCACCAAACAGCTCATCGGCGTTTACGAAGCCACCGGCATCGGCGCCATCGCCGTCGAACAAGTCCCCAAAGACAAAACGCATCTCTACGGCATCGTCGACGCCGTACCCGCCCCGCAACCGCCCTTCGGCGATCGCCTCCTGCGCATCCGCGACCTCGTCGAGAAACCCAAACCGGAAAACGCGCCCTCGAATCTCGGCATCACCGGCCGCTACGTCTTGCCACCCGCGATTTTCGATTGCCTTGCCCGCACCAAGCCCGGCGCCGGAAACGAAATCCAGCTGACCGACGCGCTGCGCCTTCTCGTCAAGGAACACGGCTTGTGGGCTTACATTTATGAAGGAATTTCCTACGATGCGGGAGACAAACTCGGCTTCCTGAAAGCCACCGTCGAAATCGCCCTGCAAAACCCCGAACTCGGCGCTGCCTTCCGCGCCTACCTCAAAACGTTAAAGCTCTAACCGTCCGCGTTCGCAATTTATCTGCCACGCACAATCCTGCGGGTGAGTTCCGTTTCTACAGTCACGAGTCACCAGTCACTTCTTCCCCGCCGGCTTCTTCTCCTTCGATTCCTTGGTAGGCGTTTCTTTCTTGGCCGTGTCTTTTTCCTTGCTCGAACTATCTTTTTCTTTGCTCGAAGTATCCTTCTCTTTGCCAGCGGCTTCTTTTGCTTCGGTCCCGGCCTTATCCGCCTTCTCTCCGTCCCCGCTCGGCTTCTTTGCCGCATAGTCCGTCACGTACCACCCCGCACCCTTGAATTGGATCGAAGGCGCAGTGATTACCGACTCCACTTTCCCGCCGCAATGCGGACACTTCTTCAAATGCGGCCCGGAAACGTTCTCAATTTTCTCTGTGTTTCGCCCGCACTTCAGGCATTTGTACTCGTACAGGGGCACTAACGCTCCTCCAACAAGCTGTTCAAACCTAAAAGTATAGCATGCAGCTCAAACGCCTTCGGAACGCGTGCTAGACTCATTCGCATGAACGCGAAGCCTCCTTCGGAGAATCCTGCCACCCCTATTGGCTGCCTCTATCTCGTTGGCACCCCCATCGGCAATCTCGAGGACATCACCCTCCGCGCTCTTCGTATCCTCAAGGAAGTGGACCAAATCGCCTGCGAAGACACCCGCCACACGCAGAAGCTCCTTTCCCACTACGACATTCGCAAGCCGCTCGTCAGCTACCATGAACACAATGAACTGACTCGCGCTCCTGAACTCGTCCTCGCCCTCGAGCAAGGCGCGAAAATCGCCCTCGTCAGCGACGCCGGCATGCCGCTCGTCTCCGATCCTGGCCACCGCCTCGTCACCCTGTGTCTCCGCCACAGGATTCCCGTCGTGCCCATTCCCGGCCCCTCCGCACTGCTCGCTTCCCTCTCCGCCTCCGGCTTGCCCAATGAAGAATTTCTTTTTGTCGGCTTTCTCCCTGCCCGCAGCGGCGAGCGCCGCCGCGCCCTCGAGCGCCTCCGCATCGAAGACCGTACGCTCATCCTTTACGAAGCTCCTCACCGCATCGCTGAATCCGTCGCCGACGCCCGCGAAATTCTCGGCGACCGCCCCGCCTGCCTCGCCCGCGAAGTCACCAAGCTCCACGAAGAATTCCTCCGCGGTAAACTTTCCGAAATCGCCGCCTCCCTCGAGGAGCGCCCCGCCCGCGGTGAAATCACCTTGCTGATCGGCGCCCCCGACGCCGGCGAAGCCCGTTCTCACGCTGACTCCACGCAATCCCTCGCCGCCCGCGTCGAAGAACTCATGCACCAGGCCAAGCTCGACCGCAAAGAAGCCCTCAAACTCGCCGCCAAGGAACGCGGCCTCACCCGCCGCGCCGCCTACTCCCAAATCGTCGACGCGCAGGCAAATCGCGAAGAACCGTGACCGACACTTGGCGAGATCCGGATTCGACGGTACGAGCCACGCTTCCACCGCGCTGCGCTCGTTCTTCGGCGGTAACCATAAATATGGTAGAATGATTGTATGCGCACCACGATCGACATTCCATCGCCGCTCTATCGTCGCCTGAAATCTCGCGCTGCCCGTGAAGGTAGTTCCGCCAAACGGCTAATCCTGCGCGGAGTCGAGAGAGTGCTTGGCGAAAAACGCGGCAAGTCCACGCGCAAGCGCGTCAAGCTTCCCTTGGTTTCCTCGAAACGGCCCGGAACCGTCCATCTCGACAATGCCAGAATCTACGACCTCATTTCTTTTCCCTGATATCAACGTCTGGATTGCCCTCACCTTTGAGGGCCACGTCCATCACGCCTCCGCCGCGGCCTGGTTTTCCAGCCTGCGTGACGATCACCGCCTCTTCTTTTGCCGTTTCACGCAGCTTGGACTTCTTCGTCTTCTGACCGCACCACCCGTCATGGCGGGCGAAGTGATGAATCAGCCGCAGGCGTGGCAGACCTATGACCGTTGGCTCGAAGACGACCGCGTCTCGTTCCTCGAGGAGCCTCCTCGCCTCGAACGTACCTTTCGCGACCTCACGCGCTTGCGCCGCCCCGCCACCAAAGACTGGGCCGATTCTTACCTCTGCGCCTTCGCTCTCGCGTCCCAGCTCACTCTGGTCACCCTCGACCGGACGCTCAGCCGTAAGTCCCGCAAATCTCTGCTCCTCAAAATTTGAGTTTTCGCCCCCCCCCCGCAACCCGCCATGGTCCCCCACGCCGCGCACATCCTGTTGGTTGACCCACCACGAAGAGTAGCCCACTGGACAGGACAGGCAGCCTGAACCACACAAAACGCTTCGATAGCTCTTGACAAAAATCACGACTGTGTTAATCTTAGAATTGAGCAAAAATGCGGCAGGTCACTGCCGCATTTTCTTTTTGGACCCCTCGATTAGTCACAAACCTATTCGATTCAATTCGTTACGCACTCTTTCGCTCTTTTGCAAACTGTCGCATTGTGTAAGTCTTTTCGTTTCATATTCTTCCGCACTCTTGCGAAACAATAGGAATCGGCAAGCCCTTTTCCTTCAATGCATTGCGCACTCTTTGCCAAAGCATGGGGGGTGGGGGGATACCTCACCGACGATTCCTAAAGTATCACTTTAAGTTGCAGAGCTATTTCTAACTAACGAAAACAGTTATCGCGTGCTGGATGCCCTTCGCCGCCGATTTCGAACAGACCTTTGGCTGGAACCGCGGCCCGCAACCACACCGTAACCTTTTTGCTCCCCGGCAGTTATTATTCGTAGAGCTATGGTGGCCACCCGACGTCCGGCACGGAAGCCTGGGCCGCAAGCAGCGGACGAGCGCCTGTTCGTCGAAGCGGCGCAAAGCGATCCGGCGAAGTTCGATGCCCTGTATGAGCTGCATTTCGACCGGGTCTATGCATTCATTGCCAGCCGTGCCCGCGACCGCGCAACAGCGGAGGATCTTACCTCCGAGGTGTTCCACAAAGCGCTCGCCAATTTGCCGCGTTATGAATGGCGCGGGGTGCCGTTCGCGGCCTGGCTGTTGCGGATCGCGGCGAATGCCATCGCGGACCAATTCAAACGCGCCTCGCGCGAGTTCCCTTCTCCGAATGATCCGCCAGAAGCCGCCGCCAATCCCGATCTGCAAGCCTCCGAGTTGCGCGCCATTGAGCATCGCACGCAGTTATTCCACCTGGTGGGGCAGCTTCCGGAGGTTCAGAAGCGGGTGGTGTACGAGCGATTTGTGAAACAACGGAGTATACGGGAGATTGCGAAGCGGCTGGGGAAGACCCCCGGGGCCATCAAGCAACTGCAATTGCGCGCGGTGCAAAATTTGCGGACGCAGATGGAGGGTGGCCATGGCTAAGCGCTCCCTCGCGTTGCAGCTTGATGAGGCGGTGCAGGCAATGCTGGTGTCGCTGCGACCGCGGCCGGAGGAAGCGCCCGACCGCGAGCTGGTTCCACTGATGCGCTTGGCACAAGCGTTGCGCGAACTTCCGCGCCAAGAGTTCCGAGCAGCACTCAAATCCGATTTGCAAAGGAGAGGATCCATGAACGAAGGTACAGCAGCATCAGGAGCGGGCGCGGCGGCAGCAGCAAGAGCTCTTCATTACCAGCGACCGGGATTGACGTCCGTCACGCCCTACATCATCGTGAGGGGCGCCGCGCAGTTCCTCGAGTTCTTGAAGGCGGCATTCAAGGGCGTGGAGCAGATGAGGATGCCGACGCCTGACGGTTTGATCATGCACGCCGAGGTAGCTGTGGGCAACGGCGCTATTGAAGTTAGCGACGGGAGCGACGCGTATCCGGCCGCGCCCACCGCCATTCATCTCTATGTGGAAGACGCGGACGCCACCTACGACAAAGCCCTTCAAGCCGGCGCCACCTCCATCTACGCGCCGACCGACGACCATCCTTCAGGCGACCGTTGGGGCGCCGCCAAAGACCAGTTCGGCAATCTCTGGTACATCGCCACGCCGAAAGGCTGGACACCTGGCCCTGAAGGCTTACGCTCTGTGCAGCCGTACCTGCACCTGCGCGAGGCGCACAAGATGATTCCGTTCCTGGAGGCGGCGTTCGGCGCCGAGGCCATGGGCGTCCATAAATCACCTGAGGGCGCGGTGCTACATGCGACGATCCACATCGGCAATGCAACGCTGGAAATCGACGAAGCTCACGGCGAGTTCCAGCCGATGCCCTGCCACCTGCACGTGTACGTGCCGGACACGGATGCGGTTTACGCGCAGGCGCTGCGGGCGGGGGCGACCTCGATTGAGACGCCGCAAGACAAACCGTATGGAGACCGGGCGGCGGGAGTCAAAGACGCGTGGGGGAATAGTTGGTTCATCGCGACGTATCTTGGGCGGTAGCACGGAAACAGTAAGGAATGGGTCTGAAGACCCGCCACTACAAGAACGATGAGTACACGCTAGGCGGCGGATTCGGAGCGGAACATGCGCTGGAATCGCGGCCCCGTAAACCGTACGCCGATCAGTTTTTCGCCGTCCCACTGCGAATCGTGCACATGCACGACCTGGCCCTGCGTCGCGAAGTCGGCTTCCCCGCGCCGCGAAGCGTAGTTTGAAAGCGGAATGCGAATCTCGAGCTCGGAGCCGATCGCCACGTCAAAATGCGTCATGAACGCGGCGCCGCTGCGGCAAAGGTTTTCGCTGGAGGTTTCTTCTTCGAAGACGACGCCGCGTTTGTCGCGGCCGCTCACGCGCAGCGGCAGCCGCACCGCGATTCTACGTTCCGTGCGCTGTCTCAAAACTGGCGCGCTCACTTGAGGGACCATGGGCTGGGTCCTCATTTCTGGCTGCCCCGGCAGGGGCAGCCACCACGGCGCTCCGGCCCTCAAAAAAGCGTTCCACGCTTTCGAGGATTCCGGCGGGCGTATGCGCCGCATGTACGATTCTTCGAAGCTCGCTGCCGTTCCCCACGCCATGGGTAAACCAGCATGCGAACTGCTTCATTTTGCCTACACCATCGGGCAGCTGGGCATCATTAATTTGCCTATAGTAGTCCATGAGTAAACGGTGCCGCTGCTCCTCGGTGGGCTGGTCGTAACGGCCCGTGCGCGCGTACTGCTGCATCTGCAGGAAAATCCAGGGGTTCGTGGGCGCCGCCCGGCCGATCATCACCGCGTCGCACCCGGTTTCGCGCACCATGCGTGCCGCATCTTCCGGCCGGTTGATGTCACCATTGCCAATCACAGGAATCTTCACTGCCTGCTTCACCGCCGCGATCAGGCTCCAGTCCGCCGCGCCGGTGTAACCCTGCTCCCGCGTTCGCGGATGCACCGCCACGCCTTCGACGCCAATGTCTTCCGCCATCTTCGCCACTTCGACGGCCACGACCGATTTTTCATCCCAGCCCGCGCGCAGCTTGATCGTCAGCGGAATCTTCACCGCCACGCGCACCGCGCGAAAAATCTCGCCGAGCAGCGGCAAATCGCGCAACAGTCCCGAGCCGCCGCACTTCACCACTTTCTTTGCCGGGCAGCCCAAATTAATATCCACGGCGTCGTACCCCAGGTCTTCGACCATCTTCGCCGCTTCCGCCATCACCGCCGGATTCGCGCCAAAAAGTTGCGCCGTAATCGGATGCTCATCCTCTTGAAAATAGAGATACCGGAGCGTCTTCTTCGCGCTCCGCGTGATCCCCTCGGAGCTGGTGAACTCCGTCATCAGCAACCCGCAACCGCCCAGCCCGCGAATCACCCGCCGGAAAAGCGTATCCGTAACGCCCGCCATCGGCGCCAGCACCGCCGCCGGCCGTATCGTCAGGTCTCGAATTTGGAAGCTCGCCGGAATCATAGGTTCAGTCTAGGCTGGTCCATGCCGTGTATCAAGACGCATCCATCCGCGGAGCATGGGCGACGGAGCAAGGAACCGGCTGAACGTTGAAATGCTAGGGGCGCACCCTCCCCCCTGTTTTTTGTAAGTATTGCATCTAAAGGATTTACGCTTACTGTAAGTCTTTTGTTTGCAACACTTGCAAGGTGGTCCATAAGTGTTGCGTTTAAAGGAGTTATTTTTCGTTTTTCAGGGTAAGCGGGGGCGGGATTTTCGTCGTAGTAGTGGGACAGAGCGGCTGGCCGGGGATGATGGCTGACGATCACGACTGATGTTACCAGAAGAGTACTGTCCTTGTCAAGGAATACTTTGGGCGTCGAAAGGATTGAAGGGAAAGGAGATGGCAAAAACAGGGAGCGGGTCATTGGTGCGGGATGAAGCGAAGAGTGACCCACCCGCCGCCTCTACCGCGAGCGCCGCTTGACCGCCACCGAACTCGCCGCCCGCCTCCGCGCCCTCGACGCCCTCGCCTCCGGCAAGCTCCGCCCTCCCTTGCACTGACTGAAACGACTGGCAAATCCGTAAAAAAGGAGGCTAGCAAAAAACCAGCCCCACCCTTGCATGAAACAAAACCCGCAAGGATGGGCCACCCAAAGGCGTTTTTAGGAGTTAATGTGCGGCCACGCGCCGCGAAGTGAGAACGATTCTCCGTTGAAAATCTGGAGGCCGGATGTATCATCCTCGCAAGCCACGCAGCGCCGTGAACGTGAGTTTCAATGACACCTACATCCGCTGTGAGGGGATACAAACGGAGGTGACTGTGAAAAGAGTGATTGTACTGCTCGCGATTTGCGTGATGTTCTTCGTTATATCCATCCAGGCGCAGGCACCTCAGGGCCCGCCCAAGCCAGGGCCAGAGGTCAAGAGGCTCGCCTATAACATCGGCACGTGGAACATGACGGGCGAGGCCAAGCCGTTCGGTCCGATGCCCGGAGGCAAAGTCACGGGCACGGAAAAGTGCGAGTGGTATTCGGGCGGATTCTTTGTCACATGCCACTCGGAAGGCACAGGACCGATGGGGCCATCGAAGGGCGTCTCGTTCATGGGATATGACCCGAACGAGAAGGTTTACACCTACCATGAGTTCACCAGCACGGGCGAAGCTATCGATTCGAAAGGCACGGTGAACGGCGACACCTGGAACTGGACGGCCGAATCCAAGATGGGCGACGCCAAGATCAGTGTGCGCGTCACCATTAAGGAAGTATCCAAAACCGAATACACGTTCAAGCTGGAGATGTCGCAGAACGGCGGAGAGTTTTCGGTCGTCGAAGAAGCGACGGCTCACAAGGTGACCGCCGCAGCCCCGGCCAAGAAGTCGTAGATTCTACATTACGCCCATATGTGTGACGCGCCGCGACGCCCTCGCCTCCGGCAAGCTCCGCCCTTCTTTGCCCTGACTGAAACGACCGGCAAATCCGTAAAAAAGAGGCTAGCGAAAAGCAGCCCCACCGTTCATCCCGCAACAGCTGCGGGATGGGGCGGAGATGCAAAACCCGCAAGGATGGGCCACGCAAAAGCGTTTTTCAGAAATTAAGGCGCGGCCACCTGCCGTCGCTTTCCTTCTCTCACGGCGGGAGAGTTTGGGTGACTATTATTTGTTTGGACAGCGCCAGAAGTTCGCTCAAAACCCCAGAAGACCGCACTGTTAGCATGGTCCTATCTAAGCTACGCTCTTGACTTTTGCGCTGAACGGAAATTCACGTGCGCAGACGAGGAATCATATGAGCCGCAAGGGGCAACTTTTGATCATCGCTGGGATCGCCCTGGTGGCAGCGGTCGTTTGGATTTTCAAGCTACAAGCGACGAAACAACTACACCCATTCGATAGCGCGGCTGGCACGGCTCAAACGCAGGGAGACCGTCGTCCATTCAGAAGCGCTGTGGTGGAACTCACATTCCGAAGTAAGTCTCTCCATCAAGGGGAAGAATATCTTAGCGAGACGGGACACGGGATTGAGTACATCGATGCGGCCGGCGGCCGTCGCCGTCAAGATTTCGAGCGCACTGTTACCGCCCTGCGCCAATTAACCTCGACCGAAGGGCTTACGCTGATCTTCGATGGTACGAAGCTTTACATCGTGACCAGCAAAGATGGCAAGCGAGCCGGTCGTGTCACCGATCTACGCGAGGGGTACGATTACACCGTATGGGAAGATGCATTCAGCGAATGGTCAAAGCTGCCAGGAACTTCGATTGGCGAAGAGCAGTTCCTGGGGCGGCAGTGCAAGCTCTACACGCTCGCAATCCGCGATCAGATCCAAAAATGGTGGGTGTGGAACGGAGTAACGCTGCGTTCGGAATCGCACTTGGGAACGACGCCGAATGCGGATGACACGTCTGAGGAGGCCGTGCGTGTCGAGGAGGATGTGGAGATCGACTCCGGGCTTTTTTCACCACCACCGGACGTAACCTTTGAACCGGCGGAGCTGTCCGTGGCCGATCAGCAAAACCATCACAAGCCTGCCCCCTGGATGAGGATGAGGCCGGATGTAATGTTCGGCATCTACTTCTAGAGGAAGACCCCGCTCTAAAAATTGAAACTAGAAATCAGAACAGGGACAAGAGAAAGACCCCATCTATGAGGCAGGCAAAACCCGCAAGAGATGGGCCACCCCAAAGGCGTTTTTCGGAATGAAGGCGCGGCCACCCGCCAATCCCTCTTTGAATGAGCGCCAGCCTTCACGGAACGCAAGCATGTCTTTCCTTACCCCCATGGTACGCCCGCATGGCGGGTGGCGCATCCTCAAAGCGCTGAGACGGCTGCTCAGGGGCAAACTAGAAACTAGAAATGAGAAACTAGAAGTCAGAGAAAGGAGAAGAAATCCCTCTCCCTTGCCACACGCCCTAAGTTCCCTGTAGTGGCTCAGATTCCGACAACGCGACTCATCAGGACTTGACGACGTCAATGCCAGGTGCGGAGGCCAGGACGATCTGAAGCACAAACGCAAGCGCGGCTATCAGGGCGCAGTACGCACCCAGCTCCCAACGTCCAAAGAACGAAATTAGGCATAGCACAGCGTTGGCAAGATAGGCTATCTGGATCGCCATCACTGGATTGAATTTTCTGGACGGCTCCATTCTTGAATTCCGAATCAGAAAATAGATCCCCAAAGCGAGGATTGGCTCCGGACTAACGAATGCGAGCCAGTCCTGAATGGTCGCTGGCCTGCCTTCAAACCACAGGGAGAGTGTCACGCCCACCATCGAGGCACTTACGACGCAGGCGATTGCCCGTTCAAGTCCCGAAAACGAGCCCGAGATGATCCACCGAATGGAGGCGGCAGAAGCCAGAACGGCAAGGAAGAATGGGAGGGCCAATCGCCACAATTCCCTGTCCGAGACAGCGTCCACTGGCGACGTACCATAGGTGAATGGCAGGAACAGGCCCACAATTCCAATCATTCCCACAACCGTGAGCAACAGGTGAACAATCGGCCGATGTGCGTGTTGTCTCGTTGTATTCACGACGACCTGTATCCCTAACTCTTGTTTATGCTCTCCGCGCTTCGTTTAGCTCCAGGAAATCGAGAGCTCGGAAAATGCCTTGCCCTCTTCGATCGGTACGGTGAAGCAGAGGACCACGTCCGTGGCTCCGGAAATCTCCAGCGCTTTTTTGAAAAATCCCATAATCGCGAATCCCATAATACGGTGCTGCTTTTCAAATCCTGTGTATCTGACCACTGCTTTGCCATGTCCCTGCAACTGCACCTCAATCGGAACACCCTGAAAGTAGGTTGCGTGAACCGCGGCGATTCGTTTGATCACGAATTCAGGGGAACCAAGTTTCACAAAAGCCTTGTAGATTCCACGAAGCTGCCTTTCGATTACCACTTCGGAGCCGCGCGTGACCATTTCTTCCTTTCCGCCCGCGAGCACCCTGATCTCAACTTCGAGGAAGCGGGTGAAAACATCCAGCGGGTACCAAGTGGAGGAAAAGACTTCATTCTGGCAAATCGTTCGCGTTTCTTCGTCCAGAAGGCCGAGGATTTTCTGGAGGGCTTCCTCCCCGGCGCGGGACTTGATCTGGTTAATCGTTTCCCTGATGGCGGATCCTTTAATCTGCACCATGCGCACGCACCTCGGAGGGCGGTCCTTGCCGCCCGCTCCTCTTTCAACCTTACTCTGTTTCTGCGGGTGTCAAATCCAGGCTTGCCTTAAACAGAACTGATGGATTGTTCTCTTTGGCATGTCTGCGGGAGGAATTTGCGGCCGAGGGCGCCGCTGTAGGCGGACCATTCGGGTTCGCCGGAATCGATAGCCAGCGCAGCGCATGCAGCGGCGAACTGGTTTTGTTGGAAGCCCGACTATAAAGCTCGGCTTCCAGCCGCCACCCATCGGGCGGCAGCATCAGCGCTATCGTCGGGCCGTGTATTGAAGGCAATCGCCGCGCCTGGCGCAGCTTTACGAATAGCGTTGATGACGACTTCGAATAATGCAAGGTTGCGGGGCGGCAGGCGCAAGCCGCCTCCGATGACCACACAATCGTAGTTCGTCGAACGTAGCTGACGCTCCACTGTCGGTCCGGCGGTTTCGTCCGGACGGATGAAACCAACGTCGGACTCCCATCCGCGATCAGTGAACTGCTTCAGCGCAACCGCGATGCCGGCGCGAACCTTCTCAGCGGTCATACCTGGCGGCAACGCAGGGTCGGAAAAATCCACTGCTTCGGGATCGAGGCCTAGCAGCAGAATCCGCGTCATGAGCTCTCCCCTGTTCTGGCGTTCTCTTGCCGGCACCGTTGCAACCAGCTTCGCCGAGTCTGCGAAGCGATCATAACCGACATTTTCGGTTTAACAACCGTCGATCAGCCGGGTGCCCGATGAGGCGGTGGCGTCCAAAGCTGGCGGCCTACCACCCTTGCTGACGGGCCGAACTGCCCTATGTTCCCGGTAGTGCGGAAGTTACGATAATCCGCCTGATCAGAAGTTGCCCGAAAATAGCCGGAAGGCTCTGGGCAAACGGGCGGAAATGAGGTACAAGGCATTGCGTGCCCGGAAGAGAGTGGCGTATCCAGGGAGGGGCAGTATGGCGGGAAGTAATGCAGTGAGTTCGGCGAGGGGATTTCTAGTGCAGCGGAGAGACTCGGAGGATTGCACGGTGATGGAATGCTTCGGGCGGCTGACAAGTGAGAACGTGCCGCTGTTGAAGGACGCGATGCGCGAGGCGTGCGAGAGAAAAGTGCGTATCGTGCTGGACTTGAAGGAAGTTCCAATGATGGATAGTTCGGGACTGGGGGCGGTGGTGACGCTGCACGTTTCAGCGCGGACGCGGGGCTGCAGGCTGGAAATGGTGAATGCGAGCAAGCAGATTTTGGAATTGTTCAGCATGACGAATGTACTGTCGTTGTTTGAAGCCACGGGACGCTGCGGCAAGTTGATGTAAATTTCGCAGTTCTCTGTGGGCTGCCGGCACACCTCACGCTATCGCGGGCGATTGCGAGTGGGTCGGGTGGCGCATCCTTAAAATGCTGAGACGCCTCCGGGTAGCGAGCTGTTACATCGTCAAGACGGCGCGGAAACGGGCCTTGCCGTCCGCAACCCGCTGATACGCCTTCGGAGCTTCGGCCAGCGGATACGTTTCGACGATGGTTTTTACTTTTCCCTTGGCCACAAAGTCGAGCGCTTCGTAAAGGTATTCGGGGCCATTCTGCTGGCTTCCGATTATGCGAATACGTCGCGTGATCAGATCCATGAGTGAGACGGAGAGCGGTTCCACGTCGGCACCCATGGCGATGAGGCGGCCGTCGGGGCGCAGCCCTTGAATGCTGTCCACCATCGACTTGGTGGAGTTGGATGTGCTGAGGATGATGTCTGCGCCGCCCGCGGCGGCGAGGCCCTTGCCGTCGCGGACGATTTCATCCGCGCCGAGCTCGCGTATCATTTTGTCTTTATCGGGTGAGTGCGAAATCGCGATCGTATCGAATCCGGCGGCTTTCGCATATTGCACGGCGAGGTGCCCGAGGCCGCCGATGCCGAGCACGGCGACCCGCTCGTGCGGCATCGGGTCGGCCCAGCGCAGGCCGCTCCACACCGTATAGCCCGCGCAGAAGATAGGAGCGGCTTGCTCGTAAGAGACATTGTCTGGAATCAGGAAGGTACTATCGGCATACATGGGCATGTATTCGGCGTGACCGCCCTGTAGATCCACGCCCGTGCTTTTCTGAAACGGACAGAAATTTCTGCGGCCGCGCTGGCACCATTCGCAGCGCCCACAGGTGGCTTGAACCCAGGCGGTGCCTACGCGATCGCCTACTTTTCGGGTGGTAACGCCAGGGGCCACGGCAACGATCTCGCCGACCGGTTCGTGGCCCAGGATTCGGGGAAACTCGCCGGGAATGTGTCCTAGAGTTTCGTGCACATCGGTATAGCAGATACCGCTTGCGTGCATTTTCACGAGGACCTGGTTGGGGCCGGGTTGGGGTTGAGGAACGTCTTTAATCTGCCAGGAACTGCTCTTAGCCGGTACGACAGCAGCTTGCATATTGTTTCCTCCATCGCGTTTAGATGCGTCAATTTGAAAAGGTGACGCATCACTTTTTCGGCCACTTCTTTTTCTGTTCCCGCCTTCACGAAATGGTGCGAGGGGCTTGCCCGTCCTAAGGCGAAGGGGATACAGTGCCGCCGGGTGATCTCTGGAGGCAAGACATGAAAGCGTCTTTGCTTTATCGAATCGCTTCTGTTCTTCTGCTGCTTTTTGCCGCCGGACATACGTTTGGGTTTCGCCAGAACATTCCGGAATGGAGAGCGGACGCGGTTCTTGCGTTAATGCGCTCTGTCCACTTTGACGCGCAAGGGTTTACTCGGACCTATTGGGACTTCTTCAGCGCGTTCGGGTTTTTTTCTCCGTGTTTCTTTTGTTCGCCGCGGTATTAGCGTGGCTGCTGGGCGGACTTCCGGCAGAGATTTTTGCGCGCATGCGCCGCATTGCGTGGGCGCTCGCCATTTGCTTTGTAGCAGTCACAGCTATGAGCTTGAAATACGCCTTCACTACCCCCATCGTTTTCTCAACCATGATCACGATGTGTTTGATTGCTGCGGCATGGCTTTCAGCGAAGAAGCCAGTCTGAAGCCGTTGATTGCGCGTGTTCTGAATTCTATTTCTATTGGGTGGCACTGGCCTAAGTCTTTCCGCGATTTTTTGGCGAGTTCAGTAGTGGTGGGTGGCGCACCCTACGGTTTTCAGGCTTGCCCGCCGCAGGAGGGGTGCGGTTTTTCCCGGATTTTATCGTCGTCACGGAAACAGCTTTGGGTTGGGCACGTTTTCTTCCGCTTTGGCACTAGTGGACTTCAGAAATTCGTCGAGGCGGAGGAATTTGCGGCCGAGGGCGCCGCTGTAGGCGGACCATTCGGGTTCGCCGGAGTCGAGCGCGAGCGCGGCGCGGGCGGCCGCGAGTTTGGAATCGAGATCGTCGAGATAGTGGAATGCGAGCGCTTCGCGAATCATCGGCAGCTTCGGCGAACCGAATTCGTATTGGCCGTGGTGGCTGATCAATAGATGCTGCACGACAGTTTTCACATTTGCAGGAAAACCTTCGATGGCGTCCATCGCTTTGGAAACCGTCTCGAATTCCATCATGATGTGGCCGAGGAGCTGGCCTTCGACGGTATAGTTGATGGCGCGCTCGTAGCAAAGTTCATCAAGCTTGCCGACGTCGTGCAGAATCGCGGCGGTCAAGAGCAAATCGACATCCAGCTCCAGATAGTGCGCTGCGATTTGCTTCGCGAGCCCGCACAAACTGATGACGTGTTCGAGCAAACCGCCGAGATACGCGTGATGCATCACTTTCGCGGCGGGGGCGCGCTTGTACTTCGCGGCGATTTCCGGATTCGAGACAATTCCCGTGACCAGTTTCTTCAGCCACGGATTTACAATCGCGTTCGCATGTTCGAGCAACTGCGCGTACAACTTTCCAACATCTTCTTTTGTGTGCAGCAGAAAATCGGCGAGGTCAATCTCTTCAGGCTTAGCAAGCCGAAGCTGCTGCAGCGAAAGCTGCGGCCTATTGCGGTAAATTTCGACGCGTGCTTGTACTTTCACGAAATCGTCGCGATTGATGTCTTTCACCGCGGCGTCAAACTGGTCCCACATGCGCGCTTCGATCGTGCCGCTGCGGTCGCCCAGCTCCAGGCGCAGGTACGACTTGCCCTCGCGGGTATTGCGAATCTCTTTTTCGTGAACGAGAAAAAACGAAGTGATGTTCTGTTCCGTGCCGAGATCGGTGACAAACGACGTCTTCATGTTCCCGATTGCGCTCCGGAGCGTTTGCCAAACAGGAGGAATTTCTTGCGGCCCTTTTTCACCTTGCTCGCTTCGGGCGTGGCGCTCACTTCCTGAATCTCGGAGTTGCCCGGCCCGCCCGCGGCATCCACGTAGCCCGGCTTGATCACCACAAAGCTCTGCTCGCGCAGCGTCTTCAGGTATTCGCGCATCGCCGGTTCCATCCGCGCGCCGTAGAGCTTGTCCATGATTTCATTTTTTACTTTGGCGAGCGACTGCTCGCCCTCGTCGTAATGCTCCAGCACCTGCAGAATGAGGAATCCCTGCTTGGTTTCCGTCACTTCCGTCAGTTCGTTTTTCTTCATGTTGAAAACTTTGTCTTCGAGTTCCTTGGAAAGTTCTCCGCGCTTGTAGAGGCCCAGGAAGCCGCCCTGCGTTTTCGTATTGCTGTCGGAAAACCGCTTAGCCATCTCGCCAAAATCCTCTCCGTCCTTGATGCGTTGCAGCGTGGTTTCCGCTTTTTTCTTCAGGTCGGGAATCTCTTCCGGCTTCTTCCCCTGCGTGCTCACCTCGATTTCCCGCAGCGCCACCTGTTCCTGACGCACGTACTCCTTTTTGTGCGCCTCGTAATATTTCGATATTTCCTCATCGCTGATGGTGATGTGCGAGCCGACCTCGCTGCCGATCACTCTCTGCGTCAGGAGCGTATTGCGAATGTTGTTCTTGAAATCCTCCCAGTTGAGCCCCTGCGAGGTCACCGCCTTTTCCAGCTCTTCCATGCTCTCGATTTTATTCTGAATGCGGATGGCATCGAGCCGCTTGATCAATTCCGGCTCTACGCTCACGCCCATGTCTTTGGCGCGCTGCACCAGCAGCGATTGATCAATCAGGTCGCGCAGCGAAGTCTTCTGTCTTTGCTCGATCTCCGCTTTCAGCTGTTCCGGGGTGCACTTGCCCTGGCAATCCTCACGGGCGCCTTCCTCGGCGCTCTGCCGCGATTTCTCATATTCCGAGCGTGTGATAATTTCGTTGTTGACCCGCGCGATGATTTCTTCCACGGTCCTGCCCGCATTCGAATCAACCGCTTTTTTCACCGGAGCTGCGGGAGCGGCTGCCTCGGGCGCCATTCCCGGTTTTTCCAGTACCGGAGCCGGCGGCTTCGCTTGCGGCTTTTCCGTTTGTTTTTCCTGTGCCGCGAGGGGCAGGGCGGCGCACAAGGCCGCAATGACAACTAGTTTTCGCATTCATTCCTCACAACAGAAGTTTAGCTCTGCCCTTGAAGGCCGAGCAATACGTTTCTCAAAGCCGCCGGGAACGATTCGCCCCGCTTCACTTCCATCCAGAGCACGCCGCTGGGATCGAGCTTAATGCCAGCTCTTGAGCGTACCACGGTCACCAGTTTTGCCGGGTCCAGGGTCGTCTCCGGATGGAAGCGCACGGCGATCCGGCTGCCCTGGCGCTCGACCGCGGAAATGCGCAACCGCTCGCACATGGATTTGAGTACGGCATACTCCAAAAGGTTTTCCACCGAAACGGGCGGCGCGCCAAAGCGGTCGGCCAGTTCCTTTCGAACGTCCTGCTTGTCCTCCTCGGTGGCGATCGAAGAGACGCGCTTGTACGTTCGCAGGCGCAGGTTTTCGCTGGGGATGTAATCCTGCGGGATTCGAACGTCAAAGCCGAGGCTGAGCGTGGTGCGCAGCTCCGGCGCAGCTTCCTCGCCCTTCAGTTTCGAAACCGCGCGCTCCAGCATCTGGCAATACATGTCGAAACCGATAGCTTCAATGTGGCCATGCTGCTGGCGCCCGAGCATGTTGCCGGCGCCGCGCAGCTCGAGGTCGAGGGCGGCGATTCGAAAGCCGGCGCCCAATTCGCTGAATTCCTTCATGGCGGACAGGCGTTTTCGGGCAATGTCCGAGAGCACCGTCTCCGGAGGAACGAGCAGATACGCATACGCGCGCTGGCTCGAACGCCCGACGCGGCCGCGCAATTGGTAAAGCTCGGCGAGACCGAGACGATCGGCACGATTGATCAGGATTGTGTTGGCGCGCGGGATGTCCAGACCATTTTCGACGATGGTCGTGGCTACCAGCACATCCGCTTCATCGCGAATGAATTTCAGCATCACGCTTTCGAGTTCTTTCTCGCCCATCTGGCCATGCGCAACGACCACGCGCGCCTTCGGAACGAGCTTCGCGACCATGGCGCCGAGCGAATAAATGGATTCGACGCGATTGTGAATGAAAAACACCTGTCCTTCCCGCGCGAGCTCCGTTTCGATTGCGCTCTGCACCAACTCTTCCTGAAACGGCGCGACGACCGTCTGAATCGCCAGGCGGTCGCGCGGCGGCGTCTCGATCAGGGACATATCGCGAAGGCCGACGAGCGACATGTGCAGCGTTCGCGGAATCGGCGTCGCCGAAAGCGCCAGCGCGTCCACATTTTTCCGCATTTCCTTGAGGCGTTCCTTGTGGGCCACACCGAAGCGCTGCTCTTCGTCCACGATCAGCAGTCCCAGGTCGGCAAACTTCACATCTTTCGAAAGCAGCCGGTGCGTGCCGATGACCACGTCCACCTTGCCGGCTTCGAGGTCCGCGAGGATTTTCTTCTGCTGCGCCGCGCTGCGAAAGCGGCTGAGCATTTCGATCCGCGCTCCAAAGGCCGCGAATCTCTGCTTAAAGGTTTCGAAATGCTGAAAGGTGAGGACCGTAGTGGGCGCGAGAACGGCAACTTGTTTGTTGTCGGCGACCGCTTTGAACGCCGCGCGCATGGCCACTTCCGTTTTGCCGTAACCGACGTCGCCGCAGAGCAGCCGGTCCATGGGCTCGGCGCGCTCCATGTCGCGCTTGATATCCGAGATAGCGGTGATCTGGTCGTTGGTTTCCTCGAATTCGAAAGCGTCTTCGAACTCGCGCTGGAAATTTCCGTCCGTCGAGAAAGCAAATCCCGGCGTCGTCTTACGTTGCGCGTAGAGGGCAAGGAGCTGGTCGGCCATGTCTTCGACGGATTTCCTCGCGCGCGTTTTGCGCGTGTTCCAGGCGGTGCCGCCGAGTCTATCCAGCGGCGGATGCGCGCCTTCCAGCACGCGATAATTTTGGACCAGGTCCATTCTCTCCAGCGGGACGTACAGCCGCGCGTCGTCGGCGTACTTGAGCAGCATGAACTCGCCGCTATGGCCCCCGGATGCAATCTGCCGGAGCCCTTCGAACTGCCCGATGCCGTGGTCCACGTGCACGACAAAATCGCCGGGTTTCAGTTCGGCAAAATCGCTGAAGAAACCCGAGGTCCGAATCTTGCGGCTGGGCCGCTCGACCGTGGGCGTAACGTCGAACAGATCGGCATGGCCGTAGATTGTCAGCTTCGCTTCGGGAAACGTCACCCCCTCCGCAAACGGCGCGCGAATCAAAAGCATGGCGGCGGATTCCTGCGCGCCTTCGGCAGTGAATCCCGCAGCCGCGTCCTCGGACTCCCCGAGAACGTAGGGCACTTCATATTCGCGGCAAATGTCGGCAAAGCGCTCGATTTCTCCGGTGCTGGCGGCGGTGAGAAATACGGTTCCACCGCTCGCGAGCTGCGATTTCACGTCGCCCATGCAGGCGACGACGTCGCCGTGAAAGCGCGTACTGGGGCGCGAGGAGAGTTCGAATTGGTGCGCGGACCCAATGCCGACCGCGAGCTGCTCGACGTGGATTTGCGAAGTCTTTTCCAGGGCCGCCGCGAATTCTTCCTCCGACCAGAAATAGTGAGTGGCGGCTGGAGAGTTCGCCTGCCCGTGCCGCTCGTAATTCTCAGTTGCGGACGCCAGATACTTCGCGGCGGTTTCACGGAGCGTTTGCGGCTCGTCCAGAAAAACAATCGGCCGGAGCGAGCTCTCTTTCAGATCGAAGAGCGCGCTTGGTCCCGGCTCGCCAGCCGGCCCAAAGAAGGGAGGCGTCTCCCAAGCGGCTTCGGCATTCAGATCGGCTTTTTCCGGCGTGGGGACGGACCATTCGGTGAGCGGCAAGAGGGTGGTGCGTTGCACCGGCGCGATGGAGCGCTGCGTGCGCGGATCAAATTCGCGCACGGATTCGACGGCGTCTCCGAGCAACTCGATACGCACGGGACGCGGCGCTTCCGGGGAAAAGACGTCGATAATTCCTCCGCGCACGGCAAACTGCCCGGGAAGCTCCACCATTTCGGTGCGTGTGTAGCCCACGGAGCCGAGATGCGTGACGAGCTCGTCGTGGGGAATCTCGGTGTCCTTGGCAAGCGTTCGCGTCAGGTACAAATAAGCGGCAGGATCCTGATAGCGCCAGAGCGCAGCGGCAACCGGCGCGATGGCCAGAGAAATCTGCCCATCCGCAAGCCGGAACAGCGTGGCCGCGCGGCGTTCCAGAATGTCCGCGTGCGGGCTCCGCGATTCCCAGGGAAGCGTATCGAAGGCGGGGAGCGTGGCCACCCCGCCCGCCGCTCCGGGAAAAATCCCGCCGAAAAACCGCAGCGTTTCCGCGAGCGATTCCGCGCGGCGGTTCGAATCCGTCACGAAAAAAGCGGGGCGGCGAAGTTCGTGCGTCAGATACGCAGCGACAAAAGCTTTCGCGACGTCATGCAGGCCGGCGAGCGAGACGTGGCCCGCGCCTCCGCGCAGAGCGGCCAAAGCGCCCTCCATCGCTTCATGGCGAAGCAAAGCCTCCAATCTTTCGCGGACGGCAGGAAGTATCATGCCTGGGTAATCAGGATTCCGCGCGCGAGGTGCGCGCCCCTTCAAGAATCTTCTTCAGAATGGCGGAAGTCGAATAGCCGGGGACCACAGGCACGGAAACGACGCGGCCGCCCGCGGCTTCGACTTCCTCACGTCCCACGATTTGGTCGCCGGGCCAATCGCCGCCCTTCACTAGGACATCGGGAAGCAGCCTGGCGATTACTTCGCGCGGCGTTGGATCATCAAAAATGACAACCGCGTCCACGCATTCCAGCGCAGCGAGAATTTCAGCGCGCTCGCGTTCCGGGATGACGGGACGGCCTTCACCCTTTAATTGGCGCACTCCTGCATCGCTATTCAGCCCAACGATAAGCACGTCTCCCAATGCGCGCGCCTGCTCCAGGCTGCGGACATGGCCGGGATGCAGCAGGTCAAAGCAGCCGTTGGTGAAAACAACGCGGCCGTTGCGTTTCTCGCGGCCAAACCGCAGAATCGCTTGCTCGAGTGTCAGGACTGCCGAAGTCAAAGGGGCTCCATGCGGGCCTGAAAACAACAGAATGAACTCCGCGAAAAATTAGTTTATCACGCGCGAGAGGTCCGGCGCGCAAGGGCCGGCAGCGGGTTAGCGGGTCAGTCTCCGATTACATGACTCATCAGGAGTTGGCAACTTCTCGCAAGGCACTTGGGGTCCAAGGATTACTTCCGGGTAGCCGACCATCCAGAAAGTATCGCGTAAATGGCTCGAACCGAAATAATGAGTACTGCCGCTTCTAGGGGTAACGCAATATGAGATCAACTGAGCGAGGCGCCAGCAATCCCGCACACCGGCTGCTGCCGACTTTTGGTGTGGTCGCCATGTTCGATTCAGACACAGGCAAATCCCAAAACTGACCGAGAGTGAGAACCCTCACTTATAGCCATGTGCAACTAAGTGCTTTAATATCAACATCGCCAGCGTGCCGCGCCCTGGACACTGAGGTGCGCAGGTCCGCGCGGGATAGTGTACGAAGGTGGAAGGCATGGAAAACCTATGGCAAGACTTGCGCTATGCCATGCGCATGCTGGCGAAGAGCCCGGGGTTTACGCTCATTGCGGTTCTGACATTGGCGCTGGGAATCGGCGCCAACACCGCGATCTTCAGCGTACTCGATTCCGTGCTGCTGCGTTCCCTCCCGGTGGCTCACCCCGAAGAATTGACGGTACTCACCGACCCCGATGCCCATGGGGCCTCTTTCGGCAGTGAAGGTGGCGACCGTTCCTTGCTGGCTTATTCTGAATTTGAGTACTTACGCGACCACAACGAAGTCTTTTCCAAAATTCTCGCCGCGGATAGCCAGCTTCCGGAAGTGGAAGTGACTTTAGGGGATTCTTCCGAGGGTGCGAAGAGAGCCAGCGAAATCGCTCGAGTCAGGCTGGTCAGCGGAGGCTATTTTGCCACGCTCGGAGTGAAGCCCGCTGCCGGACGGACGTTTACGACGGAAGTGGATCGGGCGCGAGGTGGTTCGCCGATCGCCGTGGTGAGCTACGCCTTCTGGAGGCAGCGCTTCGGTTTGAATCCTGGGGTGCTTGGCAAGACGATACAGATTCACCGGACATCGTTCGAAATTGTGGGTGTCGCGCCGCCCGGGTTTTTTGGTGAAACCGTCGGGGTGGCGCCAGACATTTGGGTTCCGATGATCATGCAAGATGCCATCTATCCAGGACGAGATTACCTCAGCCCGTCCCCGCTGGGCGTCGTGAACCTACACATATGGTTGCAGGTGATGGGGCGGTTGAAACACGGAATTACTGTCAGCCAGGCGAAGGCAAGCATCAATGTGGTGTTCAAGCGCATGGTGGAATCCACGGCCGGATCGACACTGACGGAGGAAGAACGGCGAAGCGCTTTCGACCAGCGGATCAATCTGCAACCGGGGGCTCGAGGCGCATCGACGCTCCACGAGGATTTTGGCGGGCCACTGAAGCTCCTCATGGTGCTCGTGGGACTGGTGCTACTGATTTCCTGCGCAAACGTGGCGAATCTGCTGCTGGCACGCGGAGCGGCCCGCCAAAAAGAATTCGCCATGCGGCTGGCGATCGGCGCCGGACGAGTACGCTTGATTCGGCAGCTCCTGACGGAAAGCTTGCTCTTATCGGCGCTCGGCGCCATCGCGGGAGTCTTTCTGGCGTACTGGGCGGACACCTTATTGCTGCGCATGGTATCAGGGGCGGCGGCCCCGCAGGCTGTGCAGTTGAATCTTCAACCCGACGCACGCGTTCTCAGTTTCACTCTGGGAGTCACGGCGCTGACGGCGATCCTTTTCGGCTTAATTCCCGCTTTATATGTCACGCGGCTGGATCTATCGCCAGTTCTGAAATCCACGACGTTGGGGGTTACGGGAGAGACGGTGCAAAGGCGTCTGCCTGTGGGCAAGATGCTGGTGGTCGCGCAGGTGGCGGTGTCGCTGGTTCTGTTGGTCGCTGCTGGCCTCTTCGTGCGGAGTTTGTCGAAACTCGGTGAGGTCAATCTGGGTTACAACCGCGAAAACCTGCTGTTGTTCCGGGTGAACCCAGCCGCTGGAGGGTATAAGGGCGCTGCGACGACTCGTTTGTTTCAGGCGTTGCTGGAAAGAATCTCTACGATTCCTGGCGTGCGCGGAGCCACGGTTTCTAAGAACGGATTGTTCAGCGGCTCGGAAACTGGCGACCCCGTCGCCGTGGAAGGCTACACCCCGAAGCCAGGTGAGGAAATGCATTCGCGCATGGATCACGTCGGCCCCCGGTATTTTTCCACCATGGGAATTCCGATCTTGGTAGGACGTGAAATCGACTCACAGGACAGCGGGAGCGGTCCTCGAGCAGCCGTCGTCAACCAAACTTTTGCGCGAATGTACTTTCCCAACACAAATCCCATCGGCAAACATGTTCGCGATACTTACTCTGGCAATCCCGCAGAAACGGTCGTTGTCGGCGTGGTCTCGGACGCGAAGTACAACAGCCTGCGCGAGAAGACTCCACCGCGCATTTACGCTCCCCTTTTCAATCCCATGTGGGAACAGACAACCGCCGTGTACGAAGTTCGCACGTTTGCGGATCCCCTGAGTATGAGCGCGCTGCTTCGCCAGACGGTACAAGAGACCAGCCCTTCGCTTCCGGCGATTGAAATCCGCACGATGTCGGGGCTGGTGAACGACACCTTGCAAACCGACCGATTTATCGAGCAACTTTCGGGAGCGTTCGGAGCCCTTGCGATGCTGCTGGCGAGTATCGGTCTGTATGGCATCATGGCCTACACGGTGGCTCGCCGCACGCGAGACATCGGAATTCGCCTGGCGCTGGGCGCGGAGCCGGGCAATGTTCTTTGGCAAGTTTTGCGCGAGACGCTAGTACTTGTACTGATCGGAATCATGATTGGTGTGCCCGCCGCGATAGGCGGGACTCACCTGGTGCGTAGCATGTTATTCGGGCTGGGGTTCGCGGATCCAGTCGCCATTCTCTTTGCGGTCACCTTGCTTGCGCTGGTTGCCGCGCTCGCCGGTTTTCTCCCCGCCCGGCGCGCTTCCCAGGTGGATCCGATGGTCGCGCTACGGTACGAGTGATATTTCTCAATTCGACGCACAAACCTCCAGAACAGCCGGCCGTACAAAGAAATGAACTCCTTTGCAGCCGATTGGCGGTGCCTTTCGGGATTGTGCCCCAATGACGGGCTATGCGGAAGTTATGCCGTAACCCGACCGCACCATTTACTTCCGGCTTCGTTCTTGCCGACCACTCGTGAGTTGACGCGATATTCGTAAACACAAGCGCGTTTGGACGTAGCCGCCCGGCGGCGGACGCTTCGCGTGAGGTAGTGGAGTGTTTGTTGCTTGATGGCTTGGATGTAAGTGTGGGTCACAGGAGGTGTTCCTGT
>JBARRT010000225.1:0-24426 GCA_049644365.1 Candidatus Acidiferrum sp.
GGCGACGCTTCAGCGGAAGGTCGGGAGACAGCATGACGCCGAACGCCGAAAACGAGTGAAAGAGAGCATCGGGAATCAGCGAGTGCGAGGCCGTAATGCTTTCCGCCTCGCCGTGATCGACTGCGGGCGCAGGCGTGCGATACTCCGCCGGATAGAGCTTTCGTTCGTCCTCGATGGCTTTCTTGACGCGCTCGTCTTCGTCCATGCGAAGAGTCTTGATCCAGGTCATACGAAATGCTCCTTGGTGTGGAGTGAGGCGGAGGGTTTATCGGTAGCCACTGGGCCGAGGTCCTTCCGGAACTGCGGTGCGAGATGCGGCTTGCCGTGCGGGAACTTTCTTTCGTTGCGCCGGAGCGAGTGCAACGCTGGCGTGTTCGTGAATCGGCTGCCGCTCGTTGTTATCTTCCGGGTGCGTCTGGCGGTAAGGTCCAGTAATCGCCTGGGCTGATTCGTCGGCCTTAAAGCGAAGGTAGCGCGTCTTATGCTCGTTCGCTTTGGCGTCGTCACCCAGTCCGTTGTAGCACAGCATCAGGTTGTAATGCGCCTGCAAATCCTCGGGATCGATGGAAAGAGTTTGTTCAAATTCCTTCACCGCGTCTGCGTAGCGCTTCTGAAGAAATAGAACGCGGCCCAGCTCGTTGCGCACCACACGGTCGCGCGGGAATTGCTCCAGCACCGTCCGCAGGTGAACCATCGCGCCGTCATAGTCGCCGTCTTCCTTGAGGGCCCGCGCGTAAAAGAAATTCGTGCGTGCAAGGCGCGGGTCAATCGCCAGGGATTTCTCGAGCACTTTTCGCGCCCCAGCGGTATCGCCCTCCTGCACCAAAACACGGCCGATGTTGGTCCAGCCGTCGGGATTTTGCGGATCGGCTTGCGTGATTTTTTCGAACGCCGCAGCGGCACCCTTCAAATCGCCCTGCAAGAAAAGGCCAATCCCGTAGTCGTTCCACCGCGTCCACTCTTCTTTCGTGGAAACGGTCTTCGGTTGGGGCGGCGGAGCATTTCGCGGGAGCACTCGCAACGTCTTGGTGTCCTCGGCAATGGTGATGATGGGAAGGTCAGGAATTGCCTTGAGGTTGCCGGAGACATTCGAGGTGTCACCGTTGTAATACCATTGGCGATCGTCGTAATCCGGCGTGGTGCGAACACGGCCGCTCAGATCGGTAACATCTTCCTCCACCCCCGCAAAGGAAAACTGCGTATTGAACCAGCTGAACTTGCGATAGTTGAGCTTGGCATGAAGAGTGATCTTGTCGCCCGCATTTTCCGGAATGTGCAGGCGATAGTGCGCCGTATCCGCCGCGCCCGGTGGAATGAGGCGGACGTAGACAACGGACCGCGTCGCCCACGCGTTTCGTTTATTGATGGGATTGCCGTGCCCATCAATCTGAAGCGAGCGATAGAAGTGCGCCCCGGCCTCCACGGGGCCTTTGCCATCGTCCTCCACCTTGCCGCTCCAGAAAATCGTCTGGCCCTTTTCATCGGTGGCTTGCAGTTCCAGCCAGGCGTCAAAAGCGTCTACCGTCCCGCCGGGAAAGAAGTGCCCGACCTTGCGCGTACGCACAACGACGTCCACGCGAGCGTCATCGCCCCGGCGAACTGCCGCATCCGTGCGATCGATGGGAGCGGTGACAGGGCGGACTTCGCCGGCCGGACCTTTCGGCAATGAGACATCAGATTCTTCGCCGACGGCGAAGGTCGTCGAAAGTTCAGGCTTCCCCATCTCGGTCCGGACGGGCGCGCCGGCTTCATTCCCCGCTGGGGAAATCGCGAAGATATCGACGGTCAGTTGCTTGTCCTGCAGGAATTTCTTGGCGAATTCAAATTGCTCCTGGTCCTGATTCGCTATGGGGACTGCAGTGTTAGCGCCGGGGAAGCGATGCGAATGCACCAATCCCTTGATGTTGCCAGCGTCGCTCGACGGCACCTGGGGCATGTGGCAGTCCGCGCAATTCATGGGCGCTTTCGGATAGTAGAACGCGCGCGCGCCCTGTCCCGAAACTCCGCTGGCCTGCCAGTTATCGTATTCATTGAAGCCGCGAATCCAGCGATAGCGATTCACCGCGACATCCAGGTGAACCTTGTGGCAGGAAGAACAAAACTCCGCCGTGTCCGCGCGCATGAACGGCTTGAGAAAGGCACGGCGGTGGGGTTCGGGGTTCAGGCGAACCAGGAAGTCGTGGAGCGAACGGACCACAGGACTCTCGCTGGCCGCCAGTTCATGAAGCTTCGGATACTCCAGGAAAAAATCACCCTGGCCCATGGTGCTTTTCACTTGCACGATGCTGTGGCACATCAGGCATCCGAGACCCGCGCGGGCTTCCGGGCGATCCACAATCTGTTTGATCGGCGTATCGAACAAGCCGCTGTAGAGCAGCGCCGGATCGTGGCAACCGGCGCACCATTTCGACGACTGCACGCCCGCGACATCTTGCATGTACTCGATGCTCTTGCGGTACCACTGGTTGTTGAAAGAAGAAAAATGGTGGACGGAACTGTCCCACTGTTTATAGATGTCCGAGTGGCAGCGCTGGCAAGCGTCGGACTGCATGAAATATTTTGACGGGATGTTGCCGCCATGTCTGGTCTGCGCGGAGCTGGGGAAAAATTTGCCTTGCGGCCCGTCACCCTCGCCATTCATCGTCTCCGGCGGCATCAGTGGATTGGAGATGCGATTCGCTTTTTGCCACGCGATCTCACGAGTCCACCAGGCGCCTGCTGCGATGCCTGCCGTCAAGAGCAGCAGCGCAACAAACCCCAAGCCGCGTTGGGCCACGCCACTGCCCAGCCATCCGCGTGACGCAAGCCACGACGCGAGCAAGCACACTGGCCCGGCCATGCACATCGCGATGTGAGCGTACAGCCAGGACTTCAAATGGCTCGGTGTACCAATCTTGATCAGCACGATGCCGAGAATTGCCCCCACAGCCAACAAGATCCAGCCAACGCGTGCCAGCAGTCCTTCGCTTCGGAGCAGACGAAACAGAGTGAAACCCAGCAGAATGGAAAAGACGATTCCGGCCGCAACATGAAACAAGACCACAATTCCAAAGTAAATCGTCGTAGAGGGATACGCGTACAAATACGCAGCACTCGCTACCAGCGCAATCAAGCTTCGGGATAACCAACGCTTCTGAGTTTCAATCGCCATTAAGTCCGCCCGCGCGCGGTTCCCGCATAATACGACAGCGGCCGGATGTCTGAGTAACATCCGGCCGCAATTCAGTTTGGGGTGCCTCGAAGCAAGCCGAGCAACGCTCGATGGGAGGCGGAGCTACTATTGCGGTCATTTATATGGTTCGAGATTCGAGCTGGCAATACTGTAAAAGCACTAGAAGCCCGGTTGCACCTCTATCCCTTTTGTTTCCAAGCATTTATAGGAACTTCCAGTACGAAGCTCCTTGAATTCTTCCGTACGGCCGCTGGGCCAGTCAATCACCATGCGATCGATCCTGTCGCGCGTGCCGAGTCCAAATGTGATTGGCAACTCCGATTGGGAAAGATAGCTGGAACCACCCCGAACCATTCTCGATTGTGTTTGCCCCCCGTAGAAAATGCGAATGGAAGCGCCGATGGCGTCGCGATTAGACTTCAACCCTCGCAAGTAAAATCGAATGCTACGATGCCGCTCTACCTGATCGTTCCGGTACAGATACGCTGGACCATTGTTCGTCGTCATCAGGATGTCCAGATCGCCGTCGCGGTCGAAATCTCCGTACGCCAGTCCCCGCCCCACTTTGGGCGTTTCGAAACTGCCGCCGGCGCCCTCAGCGATATCTCGAAACTTTCCGCCGCCTCGGTTGAGGAAGAGTTGCGGAGGTTGCGCGTATCCGGTGTTCCCCCGAATGTTTCGAACGGTCTCATCAATGTGGCCATTGGCGACCGCCAGGTCCAGAAAACCGTCGAGGTCCACGTCAAGAAACATGCAGCCGAACCCGAGGCTATTTCGCGACGCAGCTCCGACTCCGGAGAGGATGGAGACATCGTCGAAAATTCCCGGAGCATTCGAGCGATACAACCCGATCATCTCGTTGTCAAAGTTGGTAATGGCTACTCCGGGCTTGCCGGAGTTTTCGAAATCTCCGATGTCAACGCCCATGCCCGCGCGTGCCTTTCCTTCCGTGCTAAAAGCCAGGCCAGCCTCCACCGCGACATCCTTGAACTTTCCGTTGCGCAAGTTGCGATACAGTTTGTTGGGTTGCGTGTCGTTTGCGACGAGCAGGTCCGGCCACCCGTCCTGATCGTAGTCAAACATCGCCACGCCCAGCGATTTTGAGCTGCTGTCAAAAATTCCGCTCGTCGCCGTTACATCTTCAAAGGTCCCGTTGCCCCGGTTGTGAAAGAGCCAGCAGGTGTCGCCGCGGTAGGCTTCCGGCGTGCAATACGACTTGTGCGTACCGTCGAGGCTGCAGAACACATCTTGTTCCGGCGACCAGCGCACGTAGTTGCACACGAAGAGGTCCAGTAGGCCATCGCGATCGTAGTCCAACCAGAGCGCAGAAGTGCTGAAGCCCTGGTGCCCGAAGAGGCCGCTCACGCGCGTCGCATCCACAAAAGTTCCTTTGCCGGTATTGCGAAAAAGCCGGCTCTGCCCCACGCAGGTGATGAAAATGTCCGGAAATCCGTCGTTGTTGTAGTCGCCGACAGCCACACCCATGCCGTACATCTCGATGTCCAGGCCCGCGGTTCGCGTCACATCCGTAAACGTGCCGTTGCGATTGTTCCGGTAGAGCCGGAGAGAGGAGCGCTGCCGTTTGTGTCCGGGCCAGTCCGCTCCGTTAACGAGAAGAATATCTTGCCAGCCATCGCCATCGTAATCGAGGAATGCACAGCCGGAGCCCAGGGTTTCAGGGAGGAGCTTGCCGCCGTAACCGCCACTATTGTGCCGGAACTGAATGCCCGCCGCGGCAGTCACGTCCGAAAAGCGAAACGTGAGTCCGGGGATCGATTGTTTTTGCGAACGCGCTGGAGTTAACGCAGCTGCAAAACCGGTCGCGCAGGCGCCCAACAGGAAATCCCGTCGAATCACGGCAGCGTGACCAGGCCGTTGCGAATGGCGTAGACCACCAGTTCCGCCGTTTTGTGAATTCCCAGTGTATCCATGATGTTGGCGCGATGAACGGCCACGGTATTCGCGCTGAGGTTCAGTTCCGCGGCAATTTCTTTGTTGGATTTGCCGGCGACGATATGCTGCAGGATTTCCAGTTCGCGCGGCGTCAATCCGCCCCCGCGCTCCCCCCGCAAGTTCTCCGGGCGAGACACTTGCGGATCGAGCACGGTCATGCCGCCCGCCACACTCTTCACCGCGCTCACCAGGTCGAGGTCCATGGCATTTTTCAAAACGTAGCCGCGCGCACCCGCATCGAGCGCCTGGCCCACGAGGGTCTCCTCGGAATGCATGCTCAACATCAAGATTTCCGCTTCCGGAAATTTCTCCAGGATTTTGCGCGTGGCTTCGATGCCGCTCAGCTCCGGCATCGCGCAGTCCATGACGATCACCTTCGGCCGCAATTCGAGGGCGAGACGCACGGCCTCCTTGCCGGTGCTGGCTTCTCCGACGACAGAGATCTCCGCGTCGTCCTCCAGCATGCGGCGGAATCCGCGCCGGACGAGCGCGTGATCGTCGGCGAGCAACACTGTGATTTTATGCGCCATGGACTTCCGCTTTTTCCCGAGGGACCTCAAGCCGCACGAGCGTGCCGCCTGGTGCGCGGGGCGATACCGCCAACACACCGCCGATCAGTTCGGCGCGTTCGCGCATGGCTACGAGGCCGATCCCTCGTTGCACTTTTTCGGCCACAAAGCCCGTGCCATGATCCTCCACCTCGAGCTCCAGAGAATTCGCGGAAAACTTCAGCCGGACCCATGCTTCGCGCGCTCCGGAATGCCGGCTCACATTATTCAGCGCTTCCTGCAGCACGCGATAGACGTGCACGCCCGCGCCTGTTTCCACGGGGAACGGCCTCCCCGTCTTCTCATAGTGCAGCGTAAGGCCTGCCTGGTGCTCCACAGTGGGAATATACCAGTCCAGAGTGCTCTCCAGCCCCGCCTCTTCGAGAAGAACTGGATGCAGGGCTTGGGAAAGCGTTCGAATGTTGTTCAATGTCGTTTGTGCGATGCCTTGTACTTCTTTCAACTCCTCGCGAGGAGGCGATCCTTCCGGCAAGTGATTGCCAGCGCGGCGCAACATGGACCCGATCGCGGTCAAGACCTGGCCGAACTCGTCGTGCAGTTCACGAGAGATATGCCGCAGGGTGGACTCCTGTGTCGAGATCAGTTTCTGAGCCAATTCGCTCCGCTGTTCGGAGAGTTCTGCAAGCCGCGCAAAAATCTGCTTGTTGCTGCGGATCAGATAAAGGCTGGTCGCGGCAATCGCGATGAGCGTAGCCGCCAAAAAAATATAGAGCTGGCGCTGCACTCCATCGTAAATCTGAGCGATTCGTGCCGCGGCTTGCTCTTCGCCTTCGTTATTTTCCACCAGGAGCCGCGAAACAGCCGTGCTCAGAGCTTGCTGGCGCGCCTGGAGCGACAGTCGAATCTGCTCCCGCGCTTCAGCCTCTTTGCCGCCTTGCGCCAGCGCGAACATCCGATTCACTGCGTCCCAGAACTGCGACAGCGATTGTGCCAGGTACTGCCGCTGCTCCGGTGTACGGTTTACCACCGCGAGGCCCTCTTCGAGTTTGAGGCCGGCATCCAGATCCTGATGAATGCGGTCGAATTGGGCCGACCAAGCGGTGAGAGGATATGGCTCGGTCGTGTCCAGCATGTCGCGCATCGCGAGCGCGATGGAATTCAAATCGTTTTGAATTCGCAACAGCTGCAGCGAGTCTCTCCGGTTCCTATCGACCATTTCGCTTTGCAGCTTTCGCAGGCCGGCGAGCTGCGCCGTGATGTAATACGCATAAGCCAGCACGGCCGCGAGCGTGATTACCAGCCCCAGCAATAGTCCAGTCGTTGGCGAGCGTTGCGAGGAAGCGGCATTGTGCACAGGCTAAGAATACCTCACGCCGTCGTTTGCCGCCGCAGGAGCAGCACCAGGCAGATCATCGTGATTGCGCCGGCCAAAGGCACAAGCAATCCCATGCCCAAGCTGCCGGCATGTTTCGAAACAAATCCGACAAGCCACGGCCCAGCCGATCCACCGAGGGATGCCAGAGCGAATAAAATGCCTCCTACGCTCTTCGCCCGCGCGCCATACCAACGCGACAGCCACGCGATGTAGATGGGATAAAGACTCGCGCAGCCCAATCCCGCAAGAAAGACGGCAATCAATGCGATTTTCAGCGATGTGGAGGCGATCAGCAGAGTTGTTCCCCCTGCCGCCAAGCTCAGTGCGCCGAGCACAATTTTTCTTTCGGAGAACCGCGCCAGGAACAGCGGCGCGGAAGCTCGCCCGGACGTGAGGCCCGCATAGAAAAACATCGGCGCCAGCGTGGTCATTCCCGTGATTCCGTTCGCCAGCCTCTTGGCGTACTCGGCGGCCCAAATTCCGATACTCGTTTCCATTCCTACGTAGATGAAAAATAAAGCTGCCAGCGCGATCGTGACCGCCAAGCCGATTCGCGGGGACCCTACCTGGGTTGCCTTCGCATACTGCTGGTAATGTTTCGGGCCAAATGATGCAAAGAGCAGGCCCAGCACAATGAACCCGCCAAAAACCGCAAAGCCCACTAATAGGCTCCCCACTGCATTGCGCCTCAGCGCCAAGGCGATCAACGGGGAGCAGGCCATGGCTCCTGCACCCCATGTGAAATTGAGAAGATTCAAGAGCGACGCGCTCTTTGCGCCACCCAATTCCGCCACGAATAAATTCGTTCCCGGAGTGATCAACCCATAACCCAAGCCGAATGCCGCAGTGGCGGCCAGTGCGAGTGCATGCGTGTCCGCATTGAGGCATGCAAGCCCGCCTCCCATCAACGCATATCCCAGGACCAACGCTGGCCGGTAGCCATACCACGAGGCAATGACGCTGGAAGCCAGCGTGCCTCCGAGAGCTGCGAGAAATTGGATCGAGGAGAAAAGCCCGGCTTGCCCGTCGTCAAGACTCCACCGGCGGATAAACACAGGCAGCATGGGGCCGACAATCGTCGTGGCTATTCCGCTCAGTACGAAGCCGGCGAACAGCAGGAAAAGCAACTTACGATGCCTCTGGCCATTCGTTGCGATGGGTGCTGCCGCGGAAGTTTGTTCGCTCATGAGTGATTGGACATTCTGAACGACGCCGCTCTTTCAAGCAACTTCGCATTCTCAATAATCCCTGCTCTCCATTCGAAAGTTCGATACTCTTTAACGTTCGCTTTGGAGGAGTAACGGTCTCCCCATGATTGAAGTCGGTCTTATCGGGTTCGGACTCGCCGGTCGCGCGTTTCACGCACCGGTGATTCGCGCCGTCCCGGGCCTGCATCTTGCTGCCATCCTGCAAAGATCCGGCAACGAAGCTGCTGAAAAATATCCGGACGTTCGAATCGTGCGTAGCCTGGACGAACTGCTGGCGATGGAGAAAATTCGGCTCATCGTTATCGCTACTCCCAACGACACGCATTATCCGCTGGCACGCCAATGCCTCGCGGCAGGCCGCGACGTAGTCGTCGACAAGCCCTTCGCAACCACTCTCGAGGAGGCGATCTCGCTGGTAGGGTTTGCAAGAAGTGCGGGCCGCTTGCTCACTGTGTATCAAAACCGCCGCTTCGACGGCGATTTTCAAGCGCTCCGGCAGCTCGTGGACGCTGGCACACTGGGCCGCATCGTTCGCTTCGAAACAAGTTACGACAGATATCGCCCACAGCTAAAGCCTGGCGCCTGGCGTGAAACGCAACGACCCGGCAGCGGCATCCTCTTCGATATTGCACCGCACCTCATTGACCACGCGCTGGTACTCTTCAGGTTGCCGGAAGCTGTGACGGCCGACGTTCGAATCGAGCGTGAAAACGCCGTCGCGGACGATGCCTTCGATATCACTCTCCACTATCCCAATAGCCTGCGCGCGGTCCTTCGGTCAAGCATTCTCGCTGCCGCGCCGCGCCCGCGCTTCGTCGTGCTGGGAACCCAGGGCAGCTTCGTCAAGCAATCCTTCGATCCCCAGGAGATGAATCTTCGTCGGGGCCATATTCCCTCGGACACCGCTTGGGGCGCTGAGCCAGAAGAGAACTGGGGCGTCTCAACGATTCCCTCGGGAGACGTGTTCGAACACCGGCGGATTCCATCGGCATCTTGTGACTACCGTGATTACTACGCGAATGTACGCGATGCGATTCTCGGCCTCGCGGAATTGGCCGTCACGCCGGACTGGTCGCTCGACGTCATGCGCTTACTGGAACTCGCGCGTGCCAGCAATCATAAACGCTGCACGATTCCGTGGTGACAGGCGAGCAGGTGTCCGGCCTTCACTTTTCGGTAAGCTCCAGTGAACTTCCGCGTATAATCTCTCTCTTCTGGCAAGGGAAGGAGCGCCGCTCCGGATATGTCTATTGAAATCGCACCTTCGATCTTGTCCGCAAACTTTTCGCGGCTCGCGGCCGACGCCAAAGCGGCGCTCGATGGCGGCGGCACCCTCCTTCACGTCGACGTCATGGATGGCCATTTCGTGCCAAACATCACGATCGGGCCGCTCGTCGTTTCTTCCCTGAGAAAAGCGTTTCCCGGCGTCATTCTCGATTGCCACCTGATGATTGAGAATGCCGACAATTTCATTCCCGCATTTGCCGACGCCGGGGCGAGTTGGATTTCCGTTCACCAGGAAGCCTGCCCACACCTTCATCGGACGTTGCAGCTCGTCGAATCCCATGGCTGCAAGCCCGGTGTAGTCATTAATCCCGCGACTCCCGTTCACATGCTGGATGAAGTGCTGGACATCGTTCATCACGTTCTGGTGATGTCCGTGAACCCTGGATTTGGCGGCCAGAAATTCATTCCTGCCGCGCTGCAAAAAATCAAGACGCTCGTGGAAGTCCGCGAATCGCTCGGTCAATCGTTTCGCATTGAAGTGGATGGCGGCATAGCGCAAGACACCGTTGGCGACGTTGTGCGCGCGGGTGCGGAATTATTGGTTGCCGGCAACGCCATCTTCGGCAAGGGCGACATATCCGAAAACACCCACAAGCTCTTGCAAGCGGCCCGCTCCGCAACCCTCGCGCACGCTTGAAAAGCGCTAGCCCTTCCAGACGTACTTTCCGCAAGTGCAGGAGACTGTCTCGGTGAGAAGTTTCTTTTCCATTGGTTGCCGGCAAACTGGACATTTTTTCTGCCACATAGCAATACCTAATCTTTTCTTCAAACTGGTAACTGGGCCTACCAGCGAAAAAAGTGTACCGAGCCGGGATCCGACTGTCTGTCTCAATAGGCACAAGAGCAAATCTGTTCCCAATTGCACAGCAGTCACACTCTCGACGCCCTACTCTGCTGAAGCACACAGATTCACTAGCATCTCGTCAGTTTATATTGCCATGGAAAAGCTCAAAACATTTGTTCTCTTGTTTGTGTTGGCCGGAGGCAGCCTCTTGTTTGGTATGGCGAGCTACGCGCTCTCCGGAGACGCAGCGGAAGAATCTCTCCCGCGAGACAGCTTCCGCGATGCGCACCGAGACGAATGTTCTCTTACAGAACGTATCCCCGGCGCGCAGTCCGCTGAGGCAGTTTCCGTTGCCGGCCACGATCCAGAACAAGCTTACACGCCGACTGCGGGAGAACTTGTGCGTGCCGTCGTCGCAAATGAGTTAGCGGACCGTGAGAAGTTGCGAAAGTGGATCTGTATGATTGAGAAACGGGCGGGGAAGCAAACGCTCACCGAAGTGCAAGTAGAGACTAAGGAAGGCCCACTGTTCCGTTTGTTAGCTATCGACGGCACAGCGCTTAACTCCGACCAGCGTCAACAGGACGATGCGCGCATTGGCAAGCTGATGAAGGATCCCAGGCCCTTGCTGAAGTTGAAGCAAGCGGAGGACGAAGACGAACTCAAGCTCCAGAAGCTCTTGAGCCTAATGCCCCAAGCTTTTCTTTTTGACTATGATGGAATCGAAGAAAACCTTCTCCGGGTCAAGTTTCGCCCCAATCCCGATTACAGTCCGCCAACTTACGAAGCTCGGGTAATCCATAGCCTGGCCGGAACCATTTTGATTAACTCGAAGCAGACGCGCCTGGCAAGAGTCTCGGGTCAGCTTATAAATCATGTGACCTTTGGTTTTGGTTTGTTGGGTCGAATTGACAGCGGCACACTGGAGTTTGAGCGAGTAGAGGTCGGCCCTCAGCAGTGGAAGACCGCCTTCATCAATATTCACTTCTCTGGGCGAGCAGTGATATTTAAGACCGTCAACAAAGACCAATATGAGCGGCGATCCGATTTCCGCGCAGTCTCCAGCGATCTCAGCCTCTCCGATGCCAGGGATCTTCTGATCAGTCGCACTCTTCCACTTCCTCAAACTGCGCAGACCAGCAATCAATTTTAACCACTATGCAGCCCTTGGCACCCGGCGCATTTTGCATGCGAGAATGGACGCCGGCTTCGCCTGAACATGCCCCTTCGCCAGACGCTCGCGATCGTTGCACCCACTCTGGCGCGCAGCTTTCGGCGTTGGATCTTCCACCTCGGCGGATTGGGTTTTATTCCGCTCGGCCTGCTTGACAGTTCCGTGATTCCGCTTCCGGGCAGCATGGATGTGGTGACCATCGTTTTGGCCGCGCACAAACAAGAGTTATGGCTTTATTACGCCTTGATGGCCACGCTGGGTTCAGTGATAGGAGGCTACGTCACCTACCGGCTTGCTCGCAAAGGAGGGAAAGAAACGCTCGAGCGCAAGTTCCCGGCCAGGACGCTCGAGAAGGTTTACAGCATATTCGGGCGATGGGGTTTTGGAGCCATCGCCATCGTCGCCTTGTTGCCACCGCCTGCGCCCATGGTTGCCTTTATGCTCGCCGCCGGCGCGATGCAATATTCCGTCAAAAAGTTTCTCTTCGCACTGACGCTCGGCCGAATTGTCCGATATTCCCTCTTGGCGTACCTGGCCGCCCACTATGGACGTAGAGTAATCATGGTCATCTTGCAAGATGGACGCCCGGTCCTCATAGCGGTTATCGCGCTGATCGCGGCGGCGATAGTGGCACTGATTTTCACTCTCACGGGCAAACGTAAGAAACGTGCGGACAGCTAACTACGGAAACCAACCGCACACGTACCCAGGCTGTGGCGCAGGCAGTTGCCTTCTCCGAGAGTCGGCACGATGAGTCGCGCCTACAAGAGAAAAGCCGAGCGCTAGGCTACGGTGACTTCGGTGCTGAGGTAGACGTCTTGGATGGCGTTGAGAAGCTGGACGCCTTCCTTCATCGGGCGCTGGAAAGCTTTACGGCCAGAGATCAGGCCGGTGCCACCGGCGCGCTTGTTGATCACGGCCGTGGCTACCGCTTCTTCGAAATCGTTTGCGCCGGAAGCTCCGCCGCTGTTGATCAAGCCCGCGCGGCCCATATAGCAATTCGCGACCTGGTAGCGGCACAGGTCGATGGGATGATCGCTGCAGAGCTCGGTGTAGATGCGTTTGTCGAATTTGCCGTAACTGGAATCGCCCATATTGAGCGCCAGGTAGCCGCCGTTATTTTCCGGAAGCTTTTGCTTGATGATGTCCGCTTGGATCGTTACGCCAAGGTGATTGGCCTGTCCGGTGAGGTCGGCGGAGAGATGATAGTCCTTGTCTTTCTTAAAAGCGTTGTTGCGCAGATAGCACCATAGGACGGTGGCCATGCCGAGCTCGTGGGCGTGCGCGAAGGCCTGGGAAATTTCGACGATCTGGCGGCCGCTCTGCTCCGAACCGAAATAAATCGTGGCGCCAACGGCCGCCGCGCCCATGTCGTACGCTTGCTGCACCGTACCGAACAGAATCTGATCGGCCTTGTTTGGAAACGTAAGCAGTTCATTGTGATTCATTTTTACGATGAACGGAATTTTGTGCGCGTACTTTCGCGCGACCGAGCCGAGCACGCCAAACGTGGAAGCCACCGCGTTGCAGCCGCCTTCGATCGCCAGCTTCACAATGTTCCCGCCATCGAAATAGTCGGGATTTTTTGCAAAGCTCGCACCGCCCGAGTGCTCGATGCCCTGATCTACGGGCAGAATCGAAAGGTAGCCAGTCCCATTCAGGCGTCCATGGCCAAACAGGCGCTGCAGGTTCGTGAGCACGCGGAGATTGCGGTCCGTCGCGGCGTAGATGCGGTCGACAAAGTCCGGGCCGGGAAGATGAAGCCGCTCCTTCGCGATTTTCGGCGACTTGAATCCCAGCAGGGATTCCGCCTTTGCGCCGAGATAGGTTTCAATTTGTCCCAGGCTTGCTGTCGTTGCCATTTCTTTCTCCTAGTTTATTCTCGAATTCCTTTTGAAAGCATTCCACCGGCAGCCGCATCCACGAGCCACAACAACCTGCCGTGCTTTGGATCGATCAATTGCGCTGGCAATTGCTCCGGCTCATACGGTCCTTCCAATACGCCTTTCAACGCCAGCGCCTTATCCGCGCCAGCGACCATGAAAATCACCTGCGCCGCGTTGTTCACGGCTGGCGCGGTCAGCGTAACGCGCTCAGCGTAAAGTTTGCCGATCCAGTTGCGCATCACCAACCGGCCATTATCCCGCAAAGCCTTCGTTCCCGGAAAGAGGGAAAGCGTGTGGCCTTCATTTCCCATGCCGAGAAGCACAAGGTCAAAGGGTGGAGCTTGGCCATCGGCCAGGTGAAAGTGCGAACGCAACTCCTGTTCGTACTCGCGAGCGGCCTGCTCGGTGTCCGGATTCTCCGCTTTGATCCGGTGCACCTGTTCCGGTTTCAGCGGAGCCTTGGAGATCATGGCCTCGTTCGCCATCCGGAAATTGCTGTCGGGATGAGTGGGTTCTACATGGCGCTCGTCGCCGAAGAACAACTGCATCCTGTCCCAGGGCAGTTGGCCCCGCAGCGCATCGCTGACCAGCAGCGCATACAGCGCTTTCGGCGTGGAACCGCCGGAGAGAGAAACGCTGAAAGAGCCTTTGGTCTTCGCAGCGCTATTCGCGGATTCTATGAACTCTTCCGCAGCCCGCTTGGCGATGGCCGCTGCGTCTTGCAGGATTCGCACTTCGGCGTTTGCCCGATTGTCGCTCATGCGATGCCGACCACAGACGGATCCACGCGAATGTTCAAGTCTACAAGCATGCCTATTAAGTGATGATCCCGGCCCGATCCGGCGCGGCGACACGGCCACGTTTGTCGAGTTCCTCTTCCCCGATGCGCCGCCAGGAACGTCCGTCACGCTCCAGCAGGTCTTCCGCTTCTATGGGGCCCCACGAGCCTGCCGCATAGTTCGGGAATCCTCGCGCGGGCAAAGCATGCCAGACATCCAGAATAGGTTGAATCACCGTCCAGCCCGCTTCGACCATGTCCGCGCGCTGAAACAGCGTGGCGTCGCCCGCCATGCAATCGCGCAGCAGTCGCTCGTAGCCAGTGCTGTGTTCCATTCCGAAATAGGTGCAGTAATCGAAATCCATGTTCACGAGGCCGAGCTTCATGACCGAACCGGGAACCTTTGCGCCAAAGCTCAGCGAAATGCCTTCCTCCGGCTGAATATGGATGACCAGGCGGTTGGTTTCAAGGTTCTTCACCGTCGTGTTGCGGAAGAGGACGAAAGGAGTCCGGCGAAATTGGATCACGATCTCCGTCGTGCGCTGCGCGAGCCGCTTACCCGTGCGAAGGTAGAACGGCACACCGGCCCACCGCCAGTTGTCGATCAGCAATTTCATGGCGACAAACGTCTCCGTGTTCGAATCCGGCGCCACATCCGGTTCGCTACGGTACCCCGCGACGCGCTGGCCGTCCACCATGCCCGCCCCGTACTGTCCGCGCACCGTGTTTTTCAGTACATCTTCGGGGCTGAACGGCTGGATGGCGTGCAGCACTTCAGCTTGCTTATTGCGCACTTGATCGGCATCGAAGGAAATCGGCGGCTCCATGGCTGTCATAGTCAGCAATTGGAATAAATGATTCGGCACCATGTCGCGCAGGGCCCCGGCGGTTTCATAGAAACCGCCGCGATGCTCCACGCCGACGGTCTCCGCCGCCGTAATCTGAACGTGGTCCACGTAGTTGCGGTTCCACAGCGGCTCGATGATGTTGTTCGAAAAGCGGAAGACCATCACGTTCTGTACGGTCTCTTTGCCGAGATAGTGATCGATGCGATAAATCTGCTGTTCCGCGAGGACCTGCTTCAGATCCTGGTTGAGCTGCTTCGCCGATTCCAGATCGTGGCCGAACGGTTTTTCGACGATCACCCGCGCCCAATGGCCGTTTTCTTCTTTCGTCAGTCCGCATCCACCGAGCATTTTTGCGATCGGAGAGAAGAATCGCGGCGCTACCGCCAGGTAGAAGAATCTGTTTCCTAGCGTGTTATGAATCTTGTCCGCTTGTTCAATCTGTTCCTTCAGCCGCTTGTAGGCCTCGGCGTCCTGAAAATCGCCGCGGACGTAATAGATGCGTTCAGCCATCCAGTCCCAGCATTTGAGGTCGACTGGCGCTGCAGCGTACTTAGGTATCTCTTCGCCCAGCATCTTCCGAAAGCTTTCGGTGGTGTAATCGTTCGTGGCGAAGCCCACAATGGCGAACTGCTTTGGAATAAGATCGTCCGCGGCAAGATTGCACAGCGCGGGAATCAGTTTGCGTTTTGTCAGATCGCCGGTTGCGCCAAAAATGACCATGACGCAGGGCGCGGCGGTGGGATTCGAATCCGGATGGTTCAGGTTCATGAATGGGACTTTCTGCCCGCACGCGTGCGATGGCTTCGGTAATTCCTAGTGACCGGATTTTTTCTCGATGTGCCCGCCAAACTGAAAGCGCATCGCGGACAAAACCTTTGCCGCAAACTCATCTTCGCCGCGTGATGTGAACCGCTGGAACAAGGATGCGGTCAGAACCGGCGCGGGCGCGGTGGATTCTATGGCCGCCAGAATCGTCCAGCGGCCCTCGCCGGAGTCCGATACCCGGCCGGAGAAGCGCTCGAGCGTCGGCTGTTCCAGCAGGGAGATGGCCGTCAGATCGAGCAGCCACGAAGCCACCACGCTTCCCCGCCGCCATACTTCCGTGACGTCCGCCAGATTAAAATCGTACTGATAGTGCTCCGGATTTCGCAGCGGCGTGGTTTCCGCGTCAGCTTCCCGATGCGATTTGCCGGCGTTGGCGTGCTTCAAAATGTTCAAACCTTCCGCATACGCAGCCATCAGGCCGTACTCGATTCCGTTGTGCACCATCTTGACGAAGTGCCCCGCTCCCGAGGGGCCGCAATGCAAATAGCCTTCTTCGGCAGTTCCACCGACTTTATCGCGCCCCGGCGTGCGCTCCACGTTGCCGCGTCCAGGCGCAAGAGTCTTGAAAATCGGATCGAGACGCTTCACGACCTCGTTCTCGCCGCCGATCATCTGGCAATACCCGCGTTCCAGGCCCCAGACTCCGCCGCTCGTACCCACGTCGCAATAGTGGATGCCCTTCGCGGAAAGCTCCTTCGCGCGGCGAATGTCATCAATGTAGTAGGAGTTTCCGCCGTCGATGACCACGTCATCTTTCTCCAGCTTGCCCACCAGATCGTGCAAAGTCGAATCCACCACTGCCGCGGGCACCATCAGCCAGATCGCGCGGGGCCTTTGAAGTTTCTTGACGAAGTCATCCAACGAAGTCGAGCCGGTTGCACCCTCACCCTCCAATTGCTTCACGGAATCCGCGGTGCGGTCATAGACGACGCACTTGTGTCCGTTCTTTTGCAACCGCCGCACCATGTTGGCGCCCATCCTGCCCAGTCCAATCATGCCAAGCTGCATCGTGTCCGCTCCTCTGCGTCTTGTGTAAGAGAAACTTGGTTCACTGGTTCAGGCGAGCGCCTTCTGCACGGCTTTCGCTAACGTAGCGAGCCCGGACTTCAAGTTTTTCCCCAGGTGAACGCGCAGCGCGCGGCGGCCACGTTCTGCAAGAACGGCGAAATCCCCGCGCGCCTGCGCCGCCTTCACAATTCCAAACGTGTACTTTTGTCCCGGGACCGGCAGATCCTTGGCATCGTCGCAGGTAATCTGCAAAAAAACGCCGCTGTTCGGGCCGCCTTTATAGGCCTGTCCCGTCGAGTGCAGGAAGCGCGGACCAAAGCCGAGAACCGTGGCCACTTTTTTCTTGTCGCGCACCGCATGCCGGATGCCCTGCAGAGTTGTTTCATTTGCGGGATTCATGGTGATATAGCCGAGCACGGCAAAATAATCGCCCGCCCCGGCGCGTGCGAGGTGCGTTTTCAAAACCTCGGCAAGTTTCGCGCCGCCCTTTAGCGCCGCGGTGTTTTTCTCGTCTGCGAAGAGCTTAATTCCTTGGTCCTCGAAAAATGGCGATTCCGGTGGAAGGCTTCCTGTCGCTTCGTACTGGCTCGTCAGTTTCTTCGTTTCGATCTTGCTCGCTTCCACGTCTGGCTGGTTGAACGCATTGATGCCGATGATGGAGCCAGCGACGGCCGTGGCGATCTCCCAGCGGAAGAATTCCAGACCCAGGTTGTAGATATTCGGGAGAGTGATGCGCACTACGGGATGCCCGGCCTTTTCGAGCGCAGCGACGGCAGCATCCTGCGCCTTGTTGGGCTTCGACGCCAGCCGCAGATAAGCGAATACCCGATCGTTGCCGTAGACAGCGGGCTTCGCCAGGCGCTCACGATCCACAGGAATGATGCCCTTGCCGATTTTCCCTGTCGATTCCGCAATCAGTTGCTCGAGCCATGCCCCAAGGTCGAAAATCCCCGGCGAAGCAATAATCGTGAGCTTGTCGCGTCCGTGATTCGCAGCAACGCCGAGAATGTTTCCCAGGATGACGCCAGGATTCGAATCGGCAGCAGTAGAAGCGCCGCATGCCTTCACCATCTCTTCCGTGTTTTTCAAAAATTTCGCAACATCAAGGCCCATAATCGCCGCGGGCACCATGCCAAAATTCGAAAGCGCCGAGTATCGCCCACCGATACTGGGCACACCCATAAAAATCCTGCGGAATTTGTCCGCTTCCGCGACCTGTTGCATCTTGGAGCCTGGGTCAGTGATCGCGATAAAACGATTGCCGGCTTCCTTCTCGCCCACCTTCGCCTTCACCCGCTCAAAAAAGTATTGCTTGTAAATATTCGGCTCGAGCGTGCTCCCAGACTTGCTCGACACAATGCAAATCGTGCTCTTGAGGTCCACCTTGGCCTCAATAGCTCTGATTTGCGCAGGATCCGTGGAATCCAGGACGTGCAGCTGCGGAAATCCTTTGATCTTTCCAAACGTCATGCGCAGAACTTCCGGGCACAGGCTCGAACCGCCCATGCCCAGCAAGAGGGCATGTTTGAACTTCGCCTTTTTCACGTCTGCGGCAATTTGCTTCAGAGCATCAATGTGCGCGAGCTGCTCCTCCGTGATGGTGAGCCAGCCGAGCCAATTGCTTTCATCCGTGCCTGTCCAGAGCGAAGCATCCTTTTGCCATAGCCTCGCGACTTTGTTGTTTCGTTTCCAGTCTTCTATGGACGCAGCAACCGCACCTGCAAGCGGGCCGGCCAACTTGTAGGTCTGGCGGTTCAGGCTCACGCGCGTACACCTGCCGTTTTGCTCACCGCATCCAGCAGGGTTTTGAAAGCGTCGGCAAACAGCTTGACGCCGTCCACCATCAGTTTGTCCGTCACTTCTTTCATCGAAATCCCGGCCTTAACTAGATCGGCCATGGTTTTAGCGGCACCCTCAACGTTTTCGGTGAGGCTCGGCCGCAGCTTTCCATGCTCGCGGAACGCATCAATCGTCGCCGGCGGAATCGTGTCCACCGTGTCCGCGCCGATCAACTCTTCGACATACATGACGTCCCTATATTTTGGATTCTTCGTGCTGGTGCTGGCCCAAAGCAGCCGTTGCGTCTGAGCGCCTTTGGCCGCCAGGGCTTTCCAGCGCGGGCCGCCGAACAGCTCCTGATACTTCTTGTAGGTGAGCTTGGCGTTGGCAATAGCCACCTTGCCGCGGAGGCTTTCGAGCAGCCCCTTCTGACCGGCGTCCGCCGTGGTCTTGAGTTTTTCGTCGATCTTGCTATCCACGAGACTGTCTATGCGGCTGACAAAGAAACTCGCCACGCTGGCCATGTGGCTGATGTCCTGGCCCTTTGCAGCGCGAGCTTCGAGAGCGGAAAGGAATGCTTCGGCGACTTGTTCGTAAGCGGACTGCGCAAAGAGCAGCGTGATATTGATGTTGATGCCGTCTTCGAGAGCCTGGCGTATAGCGGGGAGGCCTTCGGGCGTGCCGGGGATCTTGATCATGACATTCGGGCGATCCACGGCCTTCCACAGGCGCCGAGCTTCGGCGAGCGAGGCTTTGGTATCGAAGCCAAGGAACGGCGAAACCTCCAGGCTGACGTAACCGTCGCGCCGCTTCGTTTCCGCATACACCGGCTTGAATATGTCGCACGCATCCTGCACGTCGCGAATCGCGATTTTTTCGAAGATGCCGTTGGCGTCGAGCTTCTTCGCTTCCGCTGATAGGAGAATATCGTTGTACAGGTTGCTTCCCGTGATGGCCTTCTCGAAAATCGCCGGGTTGGACGTCATCCCGCGCAGTCCGTCGTTATCAATGTATTTCTGCAATTGACCGCTCGTGAGCAGGTCCCTGCGAACGTAATCCATCCAGGGCGATTGCCCTAAGGCCAGCAGGCCCTTCAGCGGATTCGTCGCCCCGCCGGTCGAAATGCTTGGAACTGTCGTTGTCGTCGTCATCAGGGTTCTCCTTTGCTTACCGAAATTCTCGAAACTCTATTGTACGCCCAGGCAGGCCGGCGCGCTTCTCGCCGCGAACACAAATCGTTTTTCTTATCGTTTCGAATTCGCCGCAAACTTCGCTTCCAGCGCTTTCACTTTACCCAGCCGCCGCACATGCCGCTCTTCGTTCGTAAACTTCGCGCCCAGGAAAGCCTTCACGAGTTCTTCCGCGAGCTTTACGCCAATCACGCGCGAGCCCAGCACCAGCACGTTGATGTCATCGTGCTCCACGCCTTGATGCGCCGAATACGTGTCATGGCACATCCCACCGCGAATCCCCGGCAGCTTGTTCACCGCCACGCTGGCGCCCACCCCGCTCCCGCAAATCAGAACGCCGCGCTCCGCTTTCCCATCCAGCACTGCCCGGCCTACCGCTTCCGCAAAGTCCGGATAGTCCGATGGATTTTCATTGAACGCCCCGACATCCAGCACATCATGACCCAGCGAACGCAACACGTCGCCCATCGCGACCTTCAATTGAAACCCCGCGTGGTCCGCGCCAAGTGCCAGTTTCATTGCCGGCTCACTTTCCGAGGACTTCCCTGGCTGCTGCCACAACCTTGTCCGATTCGAAGCCGAATTTCTTCAGCAGGTCTTTTAGGGGAGCCGACGCGCCGAAGCTGCGCATGCCGATAATCTTGCCTTTCGTTCCCGTGTAGCGTTCCCACCCAAACACGGAAGCCATCTCGACTGCCACGCGCGCCGTCACGCTCGCAGGAAAAACGCTGTCCTTGTAAGCTGCATCCTGCCATTCGAAGAGTTCCCATGACGGCATACTGACGACTCTCGCCTTGGTTCCTGCAGCGCTCAGCTTTTCGAACGCCTCCACACAGAGCGAAACTTCACTCCCGCTTCCCATCAGGATCACTTCCGGCTTTCCGCCGGCAGCATCGGCAAGAACGTAAGCGCCCTTGGCAACGCCTGACGCCGCGCCATATTTCGTGCGATCGAACGTCGGCATCGCCTGCCGCGTCAGCACCAGCGTCGAAGGTCCATGCGTGTGCTGCAGGATCACCTTGTACGCTTCCACGACTTCATTCGCGTCGCCCGGCCGCAATACCAGCATGTTCGGCATCGCCCGAAACGCAGCCAGTTGTTCCACGGGCTGGTGCGTCGGCCCGTCCTCTCCGACGCCAATCGAGTCATGCGTAAAAATATAAATCGCCGGAATTTCCATCAAAGCGCCCAGCCGCATGCTCGGCCGCATGTAGTCGCTGAAATTAAAAAACGTCGCGCTGAACGCCCGCAGCTTGGAGAGCGTCATGCCGTTCACGATCGCCCCCATGGCATGCTCCCGCACTCCAAAATGCACGTTGCGCCCGCGATACTGCAGCGGATAAAACTCCCCCGCGCCCTCAAACATCAAGTTCGTCTTGTTGGATTTGGCCAGGTCCGCCGATCCGCCCAGTAGCCACGGAATATTCTTCGCCAGCGCGTTCAAGGTTTTTCCCGAGGATTCGCGCGTGGCCATCCCCTTCGGATCGGCAGGGAAGCTCGGCAAATCCTTGTCCCAGCCTTCCGGCAATTGTCCCGTTTGCATCCGGTTTAGTTGATCGGCTTGCTGCGCAAACTGTTTCTTGTAGTCCTCGAATTTCGCCTTCCACGCCGCGTGCGATTCAGCCCCGCGCTTCCCCACGCCGTTCTTGAATTGATCGTAAACGCCATCGGGCACGAAAAATTTCGCATCCTCCGGCCATCCGTAGAACTGCTTCACCAGCTTGACTTCTGCTTCGCCCAGCGGCTCGCCGTGCGCTTCGTAGGAATCCTGCTTGTGTGGTGATCCATATCCAATGTGGCTGTCCACGACGATGAGTGTCGGCCGGTCCTTCGTTTTCAGGAATACGTCGTACGCCCGCCCAAGCATGGTCAAGTCATTGGCGTCCGCGACGCGCGTCACATTCCACCCGTAGCCCGTGAACCGCGTCATCACGTCTTCGCTGAAGGACCATTCGGCCGGCCCGTCCAGCGTCACCCGGTTGTTGTCGTAGATCCAGCAGAGATTTGAAAGTTTCAGATGCCCCGCCAGGGAAGCGGCTTCCGAGGCCACCCCCTCCATCAGGTCGCCATCTCCGCAAACCGTATAGACGTTGAAATCAAAAATTTCAAAACCGGGGCGATTGAAATTCTCCCCCAGCCAATTGCTCGCAATCGCCATCCCCACGCTGTTTCCCGCGCCTTGTCCCAGCGGCCCGGTGGTGGTTTCCACTCCGGTGGTCAAGTGCGACTCGGGGTGTCCCGGAGTTCTGCTGCCAATCTGCCGGAACCGCTTGATTTCTTCCATGGGCACGGCGAGTTCGTTCGAAATCTCCCCCTTCGCATTGACCGCGCGAACTCCCGTTAGGTGCAGCGTCGCATAGAGCAGCATCGAAGCGTGCCCGGCGGAAAGAACGAAGCGGTCGCGGTTCGGCCAGGTCGGATCAAGAGGGTCATATCTCAAATAGCGTTGCCACAGCGCATAAACCACTGGCGCCAGCCCCATCGGCGCGCCCGGATGCCCCGAATTGGCCTGCTGAACCGCGTCGATTGCCAGCGTCCGGATGGTGTTGATGCTCAGTTGATCGAGGTCCAGTTGCGTTTTCGGCTGGCTCACATTCGCTCCTGTAGCGGGCAATAGGGCACCCGCTGCTTTCGGACAGATTTTAGATGCACCACGCTACCAATCGGGTGAAGGGATTTTACGCCAAAACCAAAAAACCCGCTCGCCTGAACTCATCCTTTCAGCGTGACTCGAAGCTCACTGCCGTCTACGTGGACGGCTGTCTCTTTAGGAGGTGGGAGCTTCAGCTCCCACGTAACCGATTGAAAAGCGAAAGCGGCTTCAGCCCCTGAAGTGCTGCAGTGTTCTCTGGGAGGGCACGGCTTCAGTTCATCCTGAGGAATGAATGGCCCTGAGGCACCACCTCCACTACGCACCACCCACTACCCACTACCCACTACTCACTTTCAACAAACAATTGAGCCCTTCCCCCGCCCATGCTACTTTTCTTATCTGCCCTGCCCGGGTGGCGGAATGGCAGACGCTGAGGACTTAAAATCCTCCGGGGATTTTTCCTCATGTGGGTTCGACTCCCACCCCGGGCACCAGTTTCTTGTTTGGTTTCAATCGCTTAGTTCACGGTGGCCGGCACGGCCGCGGGCAGCGCAACCGCCCCTGTAGAACTTTTTGTCCTACTTCGCCGTCCCAGGACCTTCACGGCGTCATGAAGATTCTCTTGGGCGAGGTGCGCGTACCGCATCGTCATCTGCAAGGTGGCGTGGCGCATCAGCTTGTTCACCGTGAGGATCGGCACGCCCCGCTGCACGAGCCGCGACGCGAACGTATGCCGGTTGTCGTGCCAGCGGTACCGCGCGATCCGCGCCTCGGCGCGCGCGGCGTCCCACCACTCGCGGTGCAATTTTCCGTCGGGGCAGACGAGCTCGGCCTTCGGCGCGAGAGCGCGGAGCCGCTTGAGCGCCCTTCGCGCGTCAGGACCAACCGGAATGTATTCCGTCCCGCCGCCCTTCGTCCCGAGCAGCGTCAGCTGCCTTCGCTTCTTGATGTCCACCTGCGGCCAACGGAGCGTGTACTGTTCTTCCCAGCGCAGCCCCGTGTTCAGCGAAAGGTCCAGCTCCGGCTCGCGGTCGGGGAATTTCTTGCGGATGACGGCACGCAGCCGCGCTTCCTCGTCCCGGCAGGACTTTAGGTACACGGTGTCGGTGGGCAGCGGCGCGTATTGGCCGAGCCAGCGGATCGTGCCGTTTCCCTCGTTCTTTAATTTCACGAGGCGCGCTTGGTTGGTAGAAATTTTTCCGCTCTCGACGCCGAGCTTGTACGCGTGGCTCAGCGCGACGCGGTAGCGGTTGAAGTTCGCTGGGGTGAGACAGTGCGCGGCGAGCGCCTTGGCGATCTCGTCCGCCGTGAGCGACGCGGCCTGACGGCCCTTGAACCACTCGCCCACGATCCGGTAGCGGTACGGGCGAAACCGCTTGCCGGGGTGCATCAGCTCGTGGTGCTCGCGGCCACGGGCGATCGCGTCGGCGATGAGCTCGTCCACCGTGACCTCGCGCCGCCTCGGGAAGTACTTTCCCTCCCGCACCTCCGCGCGGCGCTTGGCCAGCACGTCACGCGCGAACGCCTTGCTCGGCGAGCCAGTGGACTCCACCTTGATCCTTCCGGTCTGGTCGGCGAAGCGGATGTAATACACGGTGCCGCGCTTCCAGACGCCCCGATCTTTTTTGTCCTTGTTCCAAATGCCGTGGTGCCACGACTTTTTCATTGGAGACTCCCATCCCCGCCCACGCTTTTTTAAGGCCGCCCCGAAGGACGGCGCGTGGGAGCGAGCCGTCCGTGTCGCCCGCGGGAATGACCCGCCTGGCTATCGGGGCGTTGATGTTGATGACACAATTATATACCTATTTAGTTCACCGAAGGATTCAAAATCCTCAGCAGCAGGTGAAAAGCCCAGCAAAACTGGGGATTCGCGGCCACCTGTATAACCTGGTGTTGAACTTCGCGCCCTCAGTTCACGCCCTTCAGGTCCAGCACGCTGGCCAGCTTGTTGGCGTCCGGCTCCCCGTCGAGGCTGATCTTGCCCCCGGCGTTGCGCAGGACGTCCCTCAGCAGCGTGAGGCACGGGGCGCAGAAGAACAGCTTGCACTGCACCAGCC
>JBARRT010000226.1:0-22791 GCA_049644365.1 Candidatus Acidiferrum sp.
TGCTAGGATGTTGCGCCCTGCTTGGAACCGCGTTCTTTGCTTCCACCTACCTGTCCTTCCGGCCAGTTACCGGCAGGGAACCGTAGCCAAGACCTCATAAATCCAAACGAGCCAGTTCGCCTACAATCGTTTTGAGCACGCTGCGTGCGACCCGCCCTCCGTTTCATGGGCCTCGCAAGGATCCAACGAATTCCATGGCCACGTCGACACAAGAAATGCCGCCAGAACTGGCGGTCACGGAAGCATCAGCGACATCAGCAGCCCCCACACAAAGAACGATTCGTACCGCGCAGTTGGTTGCCGCCATGCTGAAGACCAACACGCAGGTGAGTGATTTGATTTTTTCGCCCGGCCGAGCACCGCAAGTCGAAGTATCTGGTCAGTTGGTCCAGTTGATGTTCAAAGGTCTCGAGTGCCTGACCTCGCAGGACACCAACTACATCGCTAACGAAATCATGGGTAAGAATGAAACGGCTGTCCAGAAGCTTGAGAAGGAAGGCTCCGCCGATCTTTCTTACGGAATCACAGGAGTTGCCCGGTTTCGCGTCAATATTTTCAAGCAGCGCGGCAGTTGCGCCATCGTCATGCGCGTCGTTCCAGACAAAATTCCAGGATTTGACGAGCTCCATCTGCCCGTGACGCTGAAAGAGATCGTTGATCTGCGGAATGGCGTGGTACTTGTCACCGGCCCGACCGGCTCCGGAAAATCCTCCACGCTCGCGGCCATTCTCGACAGAATGAACGAAGAGAAGGCCTACCACATACTCACCATCGAAGATCCCATCGAGTTTCTGCATCGTCATAAGAAAGCGACCATCCATCAGCGCGAACTGCATTCCGATACGCCGACCTTTGCGCTGGCCTTGCGCGCGGCGTTGCGCCAGGCGCCGAAGGTCATTCTCGTAGGCGAAATGCGCGACCGCGAGACGATTGAAATCGCTCTCGAAGCCTCTGAAACGGGCCACCTCGTCATGTCCACGCTGCACACCATCGACGCGGCAAAAACCGTCGAGCGCATCGTCGGCGTTTTCCCGATGACGGATCAGCATGCCATCCGCTCCCGCCTTTCGAAAGCCTTTCGCTTCATTGTTTCGCAACGCCTCCTTCCCAAGAAGGATGGCAAGGGACGCATCGCCGCCGTGGAGATTCTGAAATCCACGATGCGCACCCGCGAATACGTCGAAAAAGGCGAGAGCGAAGGCAAGTCGCTCCTCGACGCCATGCGCGACGGCAGCACAGAAGGCATGCAGCATTTCGATGGAGAAATTGACAAGCTCATCCGCGAAGGAATCGTCGATTTCGAAACCGGCATCTCCTATTCATCCAACGCCGGTAACTTGCGCCTGGAAATGGCGGATTACGCTGAGGAACGCCGCAACAAGCCGCCGGCGAGCACGACAAACCAAGCCACCGAGATCGAAATCGAAAGATAAGCAATCAGGAAAAGCGCGGCCTCCACGCCGAAATCGGTTATCCTGTAGGCGGCCTGAGGCGCGATCCAGGTCCGGAATCCAAAAATATTCCTTGAAATGAATTCTGCGAGCGGCAGCACGATGCTGCAATTCCCCACTGAAATTCTGGTCGTCCTGATCGTCGCACTCGGATTTATCTCGCTCGGCCTCTTCGCGCCTCGCTCCGCCGAGGACTTCTTCCATCGCTTTGAAGGTGGCTTTACAAAACTAGCGGAACGAAAAATGCTCGCGATGTGGCTCTTGTATTTCTTTGTAATCACCGTCCGGCTGGCGCTCCTGCTGCGGCTTCCCGTTCCAATTCCCGGCATTCACGACGAATTCAGTTACTTGCTGATGGGAGACACGTTCGCACACGGGCGGCTGGCCAATCCAACTCATCCCATGTGGATCAGCTTTGAAACGTTCCACGTCAATTGGATTCCCACGTATTCCTCGAAGTATCCGCCGGCGCAAGGACTTGTGTTGGCCATCGGTTACTTGCTCGGCCATCCTTGGATCGGTGTGCTCCTCAGCAACGCGGCTATGGCTGCGGCAATCCTCTGGATGCTGCAAGCGTGGCTGCCCGCGCGATGGGCGTTTCTTGGCGGGATTCTCGTCGGGCTGAAGTTCGGCATCGCGAGCTACTGGATGAACAGCTACTGGGGCGGCGCCGTCGCGGCAACGGGAGGCGCCCTTGTGCTGGGAGCGTTGCCGAGAATTGTGCGAAGAGTGGAAACGAAAGACGCGCTGCTCATGGGACTCGGGATCGCGCTTCTGGCCAACAGCAGGCCTTTCGAGGGCTTTCTCTTTTGCATCCCCATCGCCGGCTCGTTCTTCTGGTGGCTTGCCGGAAAATCAAAATCACGGATGCCCATGCGAACGCGCATTCGAAACGTCCTTGTACCTCTGGCAGCTGTCATGGCATTGAGCGTAGCCTTCATGGGCTATTACAACTGGCGATTGACGGGACACGCCGCAGTTTTTCCCTACGTCTTGAATGCTAGAACCTACGAATCCGCGGGGCTTTTTCTTTGGGATCATCCCCGCGAGCCGCTCCATTACAACAACGAGCAGTTTGAAGAGTTCTACAGCGGATGGGAACTTGAGAACTACAACAACTCCTGGCGCGACGTTTGGAGAGTCACCGCCGAAAAATTAACGCGCAGCGGCAGCACCTATTTCTGGTGGGGGGCGCTGTTGCTTCTGCCCGGATTGCCCTTCGCGTTTTTTGATCGCAAGATGCGGCTGCCGCTGGCGATCTTTCTCATGGTCACGGTTGGATTTTTTCTTGTGATTTGGTCGATGCCTCATTATGCAGCACCGCTGACCTGCGTGGTGGTCTTGCTGCTCGTGCAAGCCATCCGGCATGTGAGAACCATGAAAGTGTTTGGACGCCCGGTCGGCGCGGAGCTTTCCCGCGCAGCGGTCGTGCTGCTTGCCATTGATATGGCGCTCAGCGTCGCGCATGGGGTTTGCGATCCGCTGAGTTGGGCCTGTACGGGCGATCCAAGCCGCGCCGGAATCGTCGAAAAACTTTCGCACACCCCGGGAAAACATCTGGTCATCGTGCGCTACCCCGAGGGCTACAACGTGCACGACGATTGGGTTTTCAACGGTGCGGAGATCGACAGCGCAAAATTACTCTGGGCGCGAGAAACCAATCCGCAGCAAAACCAAAGACTCTTCGACTATTTCAAGGACCGTCAGATTTGGCTCATCGAACCGGAAGAAGACAATACCGAGTTGATTCCCTACCCTCTCGCAGCGATGCCGCAAAGACATTAGCCGGCGCTGCTACTGTCTTTTTCTTAGCAACGACACAAAATGCAGTCCTCGCCCAACGAGCAGACTGAACGGTGGCGGGTACAGCGGCACTTGCGTGGTCCAACTCACCTCCTCCAGCCCACATTTCGAAAAGTGCTCCGCCCATTCTTTGCGGCTCTGATAGTTGTACGTCAGCACCACGCCATGCGGACGGTTTCCCACCCAATCCATGAAACGCAGGGTCGCATCATCGAGAAAATTCTCGTCCAGATGATCCTTCAGCAGCACGAAGGAACGGCTGACGCGCACGGCCTCGCGAAGCAGGACAGCCGGATCCTGCGTGTGATGCAACACATCCACGAACAGGCAAACCTCGAACGAGGCGTCCGGAAAAGGCAAGGAAGAACCGTCGAACGCGCGACATGCAATCTTGCAGCCCGGCCGCACGAGAAATTCAACACCCTGAATAGCAATATCTGGACGGAGTTGCGCGATAAGGCTGCCGATCGTGCCGTCGCCACATCCGATATCCAGAACGGAAGCACGCTGCGGAATCTGCGCCGCAAGCATCTCAGCCAGGACGCGCGTGCGGCGTTCGAAAACAAAAGTATGGTGCCAGCGGCTAATCCAGGAAAGCGGCCAGGGGGGCTGCGGTGTGGCGGCCATTTATTTCAAGTCGTAGTCGCCAATGTAGGTGCCGCGGCTGATTCCCAGCATGCTTAGAAAAAAAGAAGCAAAAATCACCTGCACACCGAGAAACAGCCACATAGACCAGAAAAGAATCTGGCGAACTTCGAAGAGCGGACCGAAACCGCTGGCCGCCCAGCGCCAGGTGACCCAGGCGCAACCAGCAAAGCCTGCAAGAAACAGAAGGCCACCGAGCAGCAAACCGGACTCCAGCGTGACGCGCCGCAAAACGCGCTTCAACGACACGCTACCGCGATCGAAGCGCTCCGCATAGCTGAAAACTTTTGCGAACGCCCCGATCGAAAGAATTTGCGCGCCCATCAGCGTGAAGATGACGCCGAAAATCATGGTGTGTATGTCGAGCGTAACCCGTGGCGTGATGGCCCGAGGCCCCGGCAGCAGCCAGAACACGATCGCAAGGCCCATCGCAACAAGCAAGGCGCCCGGCAGAAAAAAAAGCCAGTTCGGCGCGTACAGCAGCATAAACCGCAAACTTCGCCAACCGTCTCGAAAACTCCGCAAGTGCGGAGCGCGCCCGCGCTTGTCCGGCCACAAAATAATGGGAATTTCCGTGATGCGCGCGCCGATTTGCGCCGACTTGATGATCATCTCCAGAGCAAATTCCATTCCCGAGCTGCGGACATCCAGCCGGTCGTAGAGGGCGCGCGTGAAGCCGCGCATCCCGCAGTAACTATCCCCGATTCCCACATGAAATAATGTGTTCAGGATCGCCGTAAGCCCCGGGTTGCCGAAATACTTGTGCAATGGAGGCATTGCGCCGGGCTTGATTCCGCCGCGAAAGCGATTGCCCATCACCACGTCAAAGCCTTCGCGAAGTTTTTCGACGAAGCGCGGCACGTCCGTAAAATCGTAGCTGTCGTCCGCATCTCCCATGATGATGTAGGGGCCCCGCGCTGCGGCGATTCCCGCGCGCAAGGCAGCGCCGTACCCACGCTCGGCCACGCGAAGTACGCGCGCTCCATGTTCTTCCGCAATCTGAACGGAGGCATCCGTCGATCCGTTGTCCGCGACAATCACTTCACCGGAAAGCCCCGCTTTGCGGAACGCCCCCAGCGCCTTGTCCACGCAATACGCCAGCGAGTTCGCTTCATTCAAGCAAGGAATGACCACGGACACGTCAACAAGATGCGCCGCACTCACGGAGTCCGGCAAGGCGCCCTCGGAAGCCAGCGTTGTCTTCATACGCGAACTCATCATAACCCGCATAGTCCAACTTTTCATCCCGCGAACTGCGGCTTACTGGTAAAGGAAGTGAAAGCGCAAAAGCCTTCCGGGGAAAGCTAACGAGGAAATAGCGGCGTTCCGTTGATCCGGTTTTCCACAAATGCAAGAATGTCCTCAAATACGCGAGAAGTTGCCGACGAGCGGTGGAAGGAGAACGCTATTTATTCAATTCGAAAATAACATCGATCGTCGTGTCCACCTGAACCGGCTGCCCATTCAAGGTTGTGGGGGCGTAACGCCACCTGCGGACCGCATCGAGAGCCGCCTGAATAAGCAACGGATGGCCTGACATTACTTCCAATTGTTCTATCGTACCGTCAGTACCGATAATCGTGTGCAATCGAACTGTCCCCTGAATGCGGGTTTGGCGAGCTAGCGGAGGATAAACAGGATTCACGCTTTCGAGGATTTTTGCGCGCTGCGCGTTGCTGTCGATCACCAGGAGATTGGAGGCGGGTACTGTCATTGGCAAAGGATTTGACGCGGGAGAAGTAGCCGTGGACTTGTCGGAAACGCTCTTGTAGGACAACAGAATATTTTCCAGGGTTCGCTGGGATTCATTGAAAAGAGGCTCGGGGCACCAAGCGACGGCGTGCAGGTACTCGCCATCGAAGGCAGCAATGGCGGTGACAAACTGAAAGGAAAGATTCTGGGCCTGAGCGTTTGTGCCGCGGAAGAAAAGGAGCACCGCGGGCCGGCCGTCAATCTGGGTGTTGAATTCGGAAAGCTTCTCATAGTGGGTAAATTTACGGCGATTAACCATCTCGACGAGACCTTTGTAGCTCTCGAGTGAACCAGCGAAGGATTCCTTCTCAACCAACAAGTACCTCAAGTTGTCGCGAGAACTGAGAGCGGCAAGGCTATCGGTATTAGCGCGGAGTTCAGCGCTAATTTTCCAGTCCATCGGCAGTGAGAGAGTGAAGTGCCCGGTCCGATTCACATACTGTGTTCCGGTGAAGCTTTCATCGACCGGCCTGGCCTTTGCCCGGTCTGAAGCATGCTCCGAAACCGCCGTACCGCGGTTTTCCGGGAAGTTGATGGCAAGGATGTCGGACCGGCGAATCTGCATCTTGCCGTAAGGTGTTTCGACTTCGATCTTGTCGCTCTTGACGGCAGTCATGCGGCCCTGGATCTTTGTGCCGTCCTTCAGCACGAACTCTTCGGCCGCCGAGGCGGGCACGAGGGCAGCTAACAGGAAACCGAAAAGCAGAATCGTTCTAGGCATGACGTTCCTCCTCGCTTAGGACCTAGGGTTTTGGCTGTTGGGCCCGCTGCTGGGCCGCCTGAAATTTCTTCAACTGGTCCCAACAGATTTCGCATTTCGGCTCGAGAGCAAGAGCCTTTTTCTCTGCAGCGACAGCTTCGTCGAATAAACTGTTTGCGTAGAGTGCTTCGGCAAGGGTGTCGAGAATGGATGCATTTTCGCCTTTGGAAATAGTTACAGCTTTGCGAGCGTAGGCGAGAGCTTTCTGTGGGTCGTGGAGGGATGGATCTTGCGCAGCGGCATAGCTCCATGCAGCATTGTTCAACATCATGTCGTCGTCCGGGGCGGATTTCAAACCTTCCTCATTAGTTGCCAGCGACTTTGCCTCCTGGCCCGTACGGCCATAGACGCTGGCCAGCATGTTGTAGGCCTGAGCGACTTCCTTGGCGGTCTCAGGAGTACGCGAAACGTTCTGGAGATACAGTTTCAAATGCGGAATGGCCTGCTCGGAGGTGTACGGTTCTCCTCCGAGCATGCTTCCAAGAAGGAAATGCGCATCCGGCTGCTTGGGTTCGAGCAGAAGGGCTTGATCGGCGGCGTGTTGGGCCGCAGGGTAGTCGCCCATCTTATCGAGCGCTGTGCCGAGCGCGGCCAGCAGGCCGGGGTTATTGGGATGCTCAACAACGGCCTTCTGCGCGGCTGCCAGTTTCTTCTCGAGATCCTCCATCTGTTTAACAGCTTCCACCTCCGAGAGGCTTTTTCGTAGCTCTTGTAGGAATTCCTTCGGGAGATCAACACGGGATTGGCGCAGCAGACGGACTTGCTTCCACGCCAAGACAGAATTTTCAGTGGCTGCATAACTAATAGCCAGGGCCTGTTGCGCGGGCAGGTACTCCGGATTCAGCCGGGTAGCCTCGCGGAATTCTGCAGTGGCTTCGTGAATGCGCATCTGCTGCAGGAGTTCCTGGCCACGATTGAAGTGAGAAGCATAGTCGGTTGGTTCCTGCGCTGGCCGGGACGCAGAAAACGCACAGCAACTCGCAAGGCCTCCCAAGATTAGGAAAAGCGCGGAACGCAGGCAAAATCGCATTGACGCATCTCCTTCCTCATGACTCTTCCAAAGGCAACCCGCTGCCACGGACTTAGTCCGGCGCTGAGGGCAGCGGCCGAGCAGCCTGGATGCGCTTCACGATTTCCGCCGACAGTTGCGGCGCAGCACAGCCAACATCGTTCGCCCAGGGGATCACGGTGTTGCCGGAACAGGACGAACACTGCGGATCTGGTTGACAATATCGATCGCCAGCCGCTGCGCCGCGGCGGGACTGTCAATTGCCGTGACCTTCCCCGTGCCAAGAACCATGCCTGTTTTCGGGTTAATCATTTTGAAAATCCAGTCGTATGTCAGCCAGGGCCGCGTGACATCGATATAGATATCGGCCCCGTTGCGGTCGTCGACGATGCGCATGCCCCACTCCTTCATCTCGGGCCGAATGTAAAGCGCATCCTGCAACAAATTGCCCTTCATCCAGATCGTGTGGGATTCCACAAATATCGATCGAGCAGAGCGAAGAATTCCTGCCGGATCGCTTCCTGATTCACGAATTGCCGCGCCGTTCGCCTCCGATGTTCCCGTCGGTCGGTCCAGCTCTTCGCGCGGGAACTGCACGACACTGGCGAGCTGCTCCACAATGACTGCCGCCAGCTTCGGACCAGCGTCGAATTCATCGGTTGCTTCAACCGAGCCCGAAGCGAGTGTCAAGGACTTCGGCTGATAAACCAGCGTGTAGGTCCAGTCAAACGTCATGACCGGCCGGTCAACGGTGACCGCAATATCCGCAGTTTGCCCGTAATCAGCGAAGCGCAATCCCAAGTGCGGGAACATCGCTGTTTTCTGAATGTCGTCCTGCAGCCGCTCGCGGCGCAAATAAATTGTTTTGGAATGCACCGAAACGGTGTGCATTTGCCGCTGGTCCGGGCGGGGCAGAGTCGGATTCGGGGGAACTGCTTGCGCTATCCCAGGAGCGTTGGTTGTGGCTCTTGCGCCGAATGGTTGTAATCGTCCGCCAGAGTCGAAACGCGTCCCACCAGATGCGTTGGCGAGTCCAGCAACGCTTTCGATCGGTACGGCGAAGTTGATGTTCTGGCCGACGCTGAGTGATCCAACGACAATTCCCAGTATCCGAGCCTCCGCATCGACCAACACTCCCCCGCTGGATCCCGGCGACAACGGAGCAGTGAACTGCAGAATCCGGTAACCACTGCCTGCTCCGGGTACATCGTCGGCCATTCGCGTGGCGCTTAGGATGCCTGAAGATGCAGTCCAGGGTAAGCCGACGGCATTCGATACGACAAACACCGCTGCGCCAGATGCTGCACTCGCGGAGTTGCCGAAGGGCAGCACCGGGAGCCCCGCGGCGGAGATGCGCAGAGCCGCAACGTCGCGGCGCTCATCAGACGCCACCAACTCGACTTGGTCGTAGATTTCACCGCTCTTCAGCCGCACCTGCACCTCCCGCATTCCTTTCACAACATGGTTGGCAGTAAGAATCACGCCATCGCTTCGAATGATCACTCCGGAAGCGACGCCTGCAACTTGGCCGTCACCTTTGCCGACGAGAATGGATACGGCGGAAGGCGAAACCCGCTCCACGACCTGATCCCCGGACAAGGCCGTTGCGGTGGTCTGTGCATTTGCCATGGGGAGAGACGCAGCGGCCAGAGTGATTGCGGCTATGATTTTTGGGGAGCGCATAAAGACCTCTCTAGAATGTAAAGGATTACCCTGGAATGACCCTCATTCTGGACCGCCCTGGAGGACGGCGCAATGAGGAAAAGTCTCATGGAGAGTTGCTCTGCGAAGGGGCAGGTGTCAAACGAACTGGCGACACTCTTGTTTGTAATGGCGATGGGCGTGGACGTAAGAAGCCGGGAGAGAGACGCAAACGCCAAAAACTCGGCTGACATCATTTTTCGCATGGCTGCGGCTTCCTTCGCTCATTCGTAATCGCCAAACTGCCTGGCACTCTCCGTGGCACTTTTCTGTCCATGCTGTTGCGTGCCGGCAAGGGCGGAAACAAAGCAGATAGCGTTGGCCGCCTTGGGATAATGCGCCTCTACTACGCACGATTCTCCTGACATTGTCATCTTCAGCGGACACTTTCTGCTGCGGTACAGGTCGTTGCGACGCAGAAATACGCGGACACGCTTCTTGGGAGTATTTCCCCAAGCATTCAGGAACATGCAGTTGGAGTCATTTCACTCGACTGGGCCTAGGAATGCCTTGGATCAAGGAGCTGCGAGAATCAGCGGCAGGAGGTATTCTTGCAGGCGAATGCTTTCCGCTGGCCCAAGGTTTTCGAACTGAATCCCCATGCGATCCGTCCCGACCGTTCGAACCACTAGGGCGCTTGAGCGCAGCGCTGGCGTTCCAGCCTTAAGCTCTAGACTGACCGTGACGCGGGTTCCTAACGGATACGCGCGGCCCGACTGAACCAGCGCGCCGCTGAGGCTGAGGTCCTGCGTCGTCCCTTCAAGACGGTCATTGCCTGATTCCAGAGAGACTCTGCAACGCATCCGAACGCGCGTGAAGCGCCGCCTTTCGCGCTCGATCGGGCCTTCAGCCACACGGATCAATTTCAGGAGCTTATTTCGCGCGACGGGCTTGAAGAGAAAAAACTCAACGCCGGCTTCGAAAGCGCGTTTCATCAACGTCCGTTCCTCCTCTCCGGTAATCATCACGATAACCGTAGAGGCGTTAACGCGGGAAGCGCGGATTTGACGTGTTAGTTCCACTCCATCTGGTGGGGGCATGCGCATGTCCAGAAACACGGCATGATATTTCTCCCGCTTCAGAAGCTCGGCGGCCTCGGTACTGCTGGTTAGAAAGCTGGCCTCCATGCCGGCCGTGCGGAGGATTTCACAGATAAGTTCGCCGGCGAGCGGATCGTCATCGACGACAAGAACCCTTGCAGGCAAGGTATCGCTCCTGTGGCGAACGCGATATCGGTGTGGCTACGCCATGGTAACAAACCTAAGAATTGCGCTGCGAGGTTTTCGATTCTTGCAGCCAGCGGTTTAGTTCTTCTCGAAGCTGCTGAAAGTCGACTGGTTTTGAAAGGCACGCTCTGCAGCCGGCCTTCAAGATCCGCTCCTGCTCCGCCACCAGGGCGTGTGCTGTCACGGCAATCACGGGGATTTCACGCGTTTCCGTTTTCTCGAGCATCCAGGCGAGGAGGTCAAGGCCGTTGTCTTTACCGAGATTGATATCGAGCAAAACGGCATCGGGAAGCCGCTTCGAAAAAACCTCGTAACTGGTCTTCAAGTCTGCAGCACACCAAACTTCGTAGTCTTCCACTTCGAGCCAGTCACGGAGCAGCTCCCGGTTAAGGTGATTATCTTCGACGACGAGAATGCAATGTTTCAAGCGTTCTCCAAAGCATGGGGAGTCACCACGCGCTCCAACTGCTTGATCAACGGTTCCCGCCAGGAATCCTGTTTTCGGAAAAGCGATTCAGCATGCGCGCGGAGGTACTTTTCCTCTTCCTTGGTTAGATCCTTGCTGGTCAGTACAAAGACGGAAAGATCGGCCGTGCGAGGATTCGAACGCCACTCAGCAAGCAATTCAAAACCGCTCATCTTGGGGAGGACTAAATCAAGAATGACCAACTCGGGCAGGGACTGCGCCACGTTGGCACGGGCCTGGGCGCCATCTGTTGCAGTGGTTACTGCATAACCGTACCCCTTAAGCAATTCGACGATGATCTCAAGGGTGGATACATCATCTTCCACCACCAAAATGCTCCTTAGTGGCGCTGCGCCCCCACGAGAACGGAGGCAGCGCTCCACGGCAGCCAGCAACGTTGCTTTGTCCACGGGTTTAATCAAATACTCGTCGGCGCCGAGAGCAGTTCCAATGCCGGGCTGATCCACGATGGTCACCACAATGACTGGGATCTTTGAAGTGCGCGGGTCATTTTTCAACTGCAGCAGAACCTCTAGCCCATGGATCGGCTGCATGAGGAGATCCAAAGTGATGGCATCCGGCTGGTGTTCCGCCGCCATTTCTAGGGCGCGTTCCGGCTGGCCACATTTCAGAGTCTCATAGCCTGAAGAAGTGAGTTGCGATTGGATGAGCTGCCCCGTCACCGCATTGTCTTCAATGACAAGAATCCGCGGGGCTTTGCGCGCCCTCGGCATGGATCCAGACGACTGAGCGGGCTGATCCGGTGCGATAGCTAGGAGAGGCAAAGAAAAGTAAAAACAGGTGCCTTCGCCGGGCCGGCTTTCGATCCCCAATTTGCCGCCATGTAGCTCGACGAGGCGCGAAGTGATGGCTAGTCCCAAGCCTGTGCCCTCGGTGGCAGTACCTGTTTCTCGCAGGCGGAAGAAAGCTTCGAAGATACGTTGTTGTTGTTCCGCTGGAATTCCCGGGCCATTGTCGCGGACTTCCACCCTGACTTGGTCATCCACCTGACGGGCGGCCAGCTCGATCCGGCCGCCTTCCGGCGTGAACTTGATTGCGTTGCCCGCAAGATTCATAAGCATTTGCTTAAATCGCAGAGCGTCGGCACGAACGTGCAGATGGGGCTCAACGTGTTGGAGTAATGCTTGTGATTTCTTTTCCGCCAGCGGGTAAAGGGCGCTGATCACTTCGGCAAACGCCGACGCCACCGTCACATCTTCGCGGCTGAGCTCCATTCGGCCCGCTTCGATTTTGGAAAGGTCAAGAATATCGCTGATCAGCTGGAGAAGGTGTTTCCCGCCAGTATGGATGTGGGCGACGTAGCGTTGCTGCCGATCGTTCAGTGGGCCGTAACGCTCATCGGCGAGCAGATCAGAAAAACCCAGAACGGCGTTCAACGGCGTGCGCAGTTCGTGGCTCATGGTGGAGAGAAACTGATCCTTGAACTTGGTTGCGCGCTCCGCGTCTTCCTTTGCGCGCATAAGGAGCTCTTCCGTCCGTTTTCGCTCGGTAATGTCGCTCAGGACGCCGGTGAAAAAGAGCCCAGTGCGTGCCTTCCAGCTGGACAAGGAAAGCTCTACAGGAAATTCCGTTCCGTCCTTTCTCTTCGCAGCCAGCTCAACCGTCTTTCCGATCACGAGTGCTTCACCTGTTTCCAAATAGCGCTTGAAGCCCCGCTGATGAAGTTCCTTGAACCGATCTGGCATAAGAACGGCGAGGGGTTTGCCGATCACATCTTCTGCGGAATATCCGAAGATTACCTCGGCCCCGCGGTTGAAATCTGTAATGTTTCCGTGGCTGTCCGCACTGACAATGGCATCGTGCGCTGTCTGCACCACGCTGCGAGCTTTTTCTTCACTGGTTTGCAGCGCCTCTTCTGCTCGCTTGCGCTCGGTCATATCGTGGAAAACGACAACGCCGCCCTGAAGTGTGCCATCCGCACGTTTGAGAGGTCTGCCGTTAATACTCAGCAAACGGCCTTCGGGCACTTGTGGGTTGCGGATGAAAATCTCTACGGCGTCAACATTCTCACCCTGCATTGCCCGCACCAGAGGCAGCTGGTCGGCGGGATATTGAGTCACGGTATCCGGCAAATAGACGCCATATTGACCGGACCACTGGTTGGGAGTCGTTTCCGTCGCACCCGTTCCCAGGATCTGCTCCGCGGCCGCATTGAACAGGAGAAACTTGCCATTCGAATCAGCCACCACGACGCCATCGGCGATACTTGCCAGAATCAATTGCAGGAGTTCTTTTTGCCGTTTCGTCTCTTCTTCTGTCCGCTTCTTATCCGTGATGTCCCGGAAAACGAGTACAACGCCTAGCCCTTCTCCCGAATCCGTGAGGATGGGCGCGGCACTGTCTTCAATGTCAAATTCTTTGCCGCCCTTGGATAGCAAGATCGTGTGATCGGCGAGACCGACAACCTTTCGCTGGCGGAAGACTTTCTTGACCGGGTTCTCGACGGGCAGGCGAGTTTCCTTGCTCAGGATGTCAAAAACGAGATCCATGGACTTGCCAGTGGCCTCCGCGCGCGTCCATCCGGTGAGCGACTCGGCGACCGAATTCATGAAAGTTACGCTTCCGTTCATGTCCGTGGCAATGACCGCGTCGCCGACGCTCGCAAGAGTGGCCGAGAACCACTTTTCCCGTTTTGCCAGCGCTTCTTCCACTCGCCTGCGCTTGCGAATCTCGCGAGTGACAATAACGGTGTACACGGGGAGGACGACAAAGACGATCAGGATGACCAGGACGAAGACTGTTGCGACGATTCTCGACGTGATGTGCAGTTCGATTTTCGTGGTGCTCAGATAGTAGGAAAGCCCCGCGAGTGCGAGAATTAGCAGCGCTAGTCCTGCACGGACTCTCGGCCTAAATGGAAATCTCATTTTGGTTCCCCAAATCCCGGATAAATAAAACGACAAAAATGCCTAGCCACCGAAGGCGACCGTCTCAAAGCGAGGGGCAAAGCCGGAGCTCCAAGTTCCATGCTAGGGCAGAAGTCCGTTCCACCGCAGTCTTCCAGCAAATGATTTTGTCAATCAGTACATACTCGCAGCCAGTAATACGCATGTGAGATGAAGAGTCCGCTTTTAACGATTCTTTTCGCGTGGCCTAGAAGTCGAATCTAACCCCTAGTTGCCCTTCGCGTCCGGGGAGGACTTGCAGCACTTGGGCGAATTGGGACGTGGGAAGGCCACTGACGGCGGCGGGATTGGCGCGGTTGAACAAATTAAAGAATTCGAGATAGGCGTGGAGCTTCACCCGTTCCCCGAAATCGAAGCGCTTGGCAATGCGCGCATCGAAGTTGACGAAAGGGGGCGCGACAAAGTGATTGCGAACTTGTATAAAATCCACCCCGTTGAAATTCCCGTCGCCATCAACGTCCGGGGGTTTTGCAAACTCAGCGGTATAGTGAAATCCGCTTTGCGCCCGGAAAATACCGCTGAAGTCCATTTTCCAGGGGAGCTGCACGAGACTGTACAACAGGAATGTGTGGTTCAGAGCCATGTCAGAGGGCCCTTTATCCAGGTTTGGCCCGTTATAGAAAATCCCGGCCCTGGGGACAGGATTGCCGTTGCTCGCAGTGAAGGGGCCGCTGGCGTTAGTCTGGCCGGTGACCGGATCGGTGACCAGCGTGGTCATGCCTACAAAGCTGTCGGTAGGACCAGTGGCAGCGGCAAAGGCTGCTCCGAGATTGGTCTGCAAGTCGCTCACAAAATTGGAATTGAGGACGTTGTCGGTTTCATGGGTCCACGTGTAGTTCGCGTTCAGGGTAAAGGGCTTGCTCATCCGTTTCGTGAAACCTAGGGTTACGGCATCGTACGTTCCGTGAAACCAAGGTCCATAACCGAAAGTGAGGCGGGAGCCGGCGGGCACGGTTTCGCCGGTATGTCCGGGGATACGCGCCTCAAAAGCCAGATTGGTATCGCGCACGCCGAGGATATTGTCGATGCTCTTATGGAAGTAGTCGAACTGGACGGCCGTGGTGGAAGAGATTTGTCGTTGAAGCCCAGCGCTGAATCCATTCGTGTGTGGAGTCTTGAACGCGGAGTCTACCGTGATGGGAATCCCGCTGACGGGAAATGCTTTGCTGCCAATCGTGAGATTGCCGAAGGGGTCGTAGGAGAAGGAGCCGGGGGCGCCCCCCACGGCCGCGCTCACGGCATCGGCGAATTGCTGGGGAGTGAAGCCAGTCAGAGCCTGGACATCGTTGACATTGACAACGGCATTCGCCGGAACCGGCGCGTGCCCAGGAGCCACGACGGTATTCAGATGGTCAAATCCATACAGCGATTGATTCGTCCCGTTGGGAAATTTCGCCGAGCACTTCAGACCCATGGATTGAATCTGGGCATCCGAGAGATTCGCAGAAGCGCAAGGCACGGGAAGTCCCAGGCTCGCAAAGAGAATCGTGAGAGTGCTGGGATCACCGTAGAAAAGGCGAGGGAAGGAAAGGAACGTCTGCGTAACCAGGTTGGCTCCACCAAATCCCGGAATGTCGCGCGCCAGACCGAGCCGGAAATGATCGTAAAAGAGTCCCCAGCTTGCCCGGACAACCGTCTTTGGCGTAATGGACCAAGCCACGCCCAGCCGCGGCGAGAAATTTGCCTTGTTGGGGAAGCGATTGTCATAGTCCCAGCGCAGGCCGAGATTCAGGATAACGTTCTTAAGAACTTTCCAGTCATCCTGTACAAAAGCGCCGTTATAGTTGTTGCGCAGCGCGATGACATCGTCTTGGGTCGTGCGGCCGCCTTGCGCGTTCAGGAAGTACAACCCGGCATTGACAGCGCCGAACAATTGGAGATCCGCGCTGGTCGCGAACAACTGGCTGAAAAGATTGCTTGCTTCCGTGCCCTCCACATGAGTTCGCTGGAAATCCCATCCGAATTTCCAGCCATGCCGGCCAGCTTGCTTGGCCAAATTCGCGCCCACGGAGACATACTTCTGATGGAGAATCAGCGCCGTGTGTCCAGCGCCGAATTTCACCTGCGGCTGATCACCGAATAATCCGCCGGTGTTCAAACTGCTGAAGAGGTTCGCCAGCGTGGAGGCGGTGCCGGCTTCCGGGTGCGCCGGAGTCACATCCGAAGGCTCCCCGCGATACTGCGCATACCAGGTAAGCAACGCGGGGTTGCTCTGATCGCCTAACAACGCCGTGTCGCTGAAACCGAGCAGCAAGCGGCGCGAATCGAGATTGTTGCGCGTCGAAGGCAGGTTGATGGCTTGCAGCAGTGGCAAGAAATCCGTCACATGTGTGTTGGTCAGATTGAATTGCTGGCTCAAACGATGGTGTCCCCACTGTTCGTCCAGCTTGGCGCGCGCGCGCGTATCAAAGGTTTTCGAATGCAGGTTAAAGGGGGATTCGAATTGGACCAGGATGGGCGCCGTGTTTTGCGGAAACTGAAAATTCAGTTGTCGGCTCTCGAGAATGCGCTCCGCCGAGCCAAATACATAAATCTTGTCTTTGAGGATAGGGCCACCAACCTGCGCACTTGGATCGTAGCTCAACACGAAGGGAGCATTGCCCGCCAGGACGAGCGGAGAGTCAGAGGAATCGAGCTTGTAATTGCGGTGGAAAAAGGAAGCACCGCCGTGCCAATCGTTGGTGCCGCCTTTCGAAAGCACGTTGATAATGCCGCCCGACCCGTGGCCGAATTCCGCTTTGTAGCTTCCGGTGACGACCTGAAATTCAAGAATCGAATCCTGATTGAATTGCGCGGCCGCTCCGCCGTTGACTTCATCCCGATTAGGCATGCCATCGATGAGGAACACGGCATTGCCGCCGCGCTCGCCGAGGATGGGTGTCGCGCCATCTTGCATGGGGTCCTGTTGCCGGTTAATCGCCACGCCTGGAACTAACTGCAGCAAGTCCAGATAATTGCGCCCGTTGATCGGCATTTGATCGATCTGCGCCGGTAAAATCGTGCCTCCGGTGGAGGACGTGGCGCTTTCCAGCAGAGGTGTAACGCCGGACACTTCCACCCTTTCTGCCTGGCCTTCCACATTCAGCACCATGTCCAGAATAAAGGTGCGGTTCACGCTCAATTCCAAGCCGCGCACGGTTTTCGCGGAAAATCCACTACTTGATGTGGTAACAACATAAATTCCGGCAGGAAGGCCCGCAATTCGAAAGGTGCCGTCGGCGCCACTCAAGGCGCGGCGATCAATGCCAAGGGTGGGATTGGTGATTTCGACGGCAGCGCCGGCGAGCGCCAGCCCTTGCGGGTCGTTCACCATTCCTTCCACGACCGAAGTGGTCTGGGGCCGCAGGCTGGACGGAACAGCAAGCAGGAATATGCTCGCGCAAAATGCCGCGTACAAGGAACGCCCGCCCTGCCAAGGAGTCTTGGGAGGAGACATTAGCTGCTGGACCCTGCCGGATGCACCGGCTCATGGACACGAACGACAGCCTCGAATTCGTCCAAGATGCGCCCATCCCACCAGCCGCGCTCTACTTCTTCCCGCATGATGGCAAAGGCTTTTTCCTGAGGAAGAGCCTTGCGGTAGGGGCGATCCGTGGTAAGCGCGTCATAAATGTCCGTGACTTGAAGGATGCGCGCGGTGAGCGGAACTTGTGCGCCCTTCAGCCCGTCCGGGTATCCGGAGCCGTCCTGCTTTTCATGGTGGTGCCGAATGATTGGCAGCACATTGCGGAAGGATCGCAGTGGGGCGCAAATTTCCTCACCTATCACGGTGTGCCGCTCCATGATTTTTCGCTCTTCCGGAGTCAGTGGTCCGGGTTTGAGCAGAATGTGCTCCGGCACGGCCAGCTTGCCGATATCATGAATAAGTCCGCCTCGGCGCAGGGCGACGCGCAGGTCCTGGGGCAACCCCAGTTTTTCTCCCAGCGCAACGGAATATTTCGAAAGGCGGTCGCAGTGCCCTTCGGTATAGGGATCCTTCGCCTCGATGGTCAGGGCAAGGCTAAACAACACTGTCTCTGCGTTGTCAAGCTCATCGGTGAATTGCTTCAAGCGCAGCAGGGAATGCGCGCGAGCCAGCAGCTCTTGCTTATTGACGGGCTTGTTGAGGAAATCATCAGCGCCGCACATGATCCCGTGGATGCGGTCGGCATCGCTGTTCAAACTCGTGAGTAATATCACGGGGATCAAGCGCGTTTCCGGCTTGGACTTCATCGCTTGACAAATTTCGAATCCGGTTGGGCGGGGCATCACCACATCCAGCAACGCGAGATCAATCGAGTCGCTATTCACCCGGGCCAGCGCCTCCTGGCCGTTCGCTGCGCAAACGACCTGGTAACCCTCTGCGCTCAGCAGAGCGGAGAGCAGTTCGCGGTTGGCTTCGTTGTCATCGGCTACAAGAATGATTCCTTCATGGCCTTCCGAAGCGGGCATGTCGCCTCCTCAACGAATATCTCGATCGTGCAGGAAGGATTGCGCGGGTCAATTCTTGCCTTTGAGAAGAGAATCCGTTCAGCCCAATGCGACGATCAGCCGTCGCATGAGGCGTATTCGAAAGTATCTCAAAACTGCACGTACCTCTTGTTCTCTTCTCACGGGGTGCGCCTAAGCAGTAAATAAGGCGAGTGGAGTGCCCTTGGTCCCTTTGCTCGCATTTTGGATGGACTGTTCTCTCGCTCTCCAGAACTGGAAAGTGGCCTACCTTTCCCCGAACCGCCTCGAAAAGACTTGCCAACTGTGGGAAACTGCGTGGGCGTGATTTCGCCGCCGCGTGAATTTGCACTCGCCACAAATGGAACCTAAGTCCGCCAATCTGAATCGGGATACTCTGAGCGCACCCTCGCCCGACCCATGGGAAGCAGCGTACTTGCGGTTTGAGACGCCGGAGCAGGAGGTTCAGAAATTTGTTTCACGCCTTCAGAAATTAGGCGCGGCGCAGTGGCCCCGCAACGCTGAAATCGTGGAGCTGTTTTGCGGGCGCGGCAATGGATTGAACGCATTGGAGCGGCTTGGTTTTACGCACGTCGAAGGCGTGGATTTGTCTCCCCGGCTGATCGCGCAGTATCGCGGCTCCGCCAAATGTTTCGTCGGCGACTGCCGTCAACTTCCCTTCGCGGATCGCAGCAAGGACGTTCTGATTGTCCAAGGCGGTTTGCACCATCTGCCGGCGCTGCCGGAAGATCTGGAAAAAACATTTTCGGAAATGCAGCGCGTGCTGCGCAAAGAGGGTCGCGTAGTGTTTGTGGAACCGTGGCTGACTCCCTTTCTGAGATTTGTGCACGCCGTTTCAGAAAATTCGCTGGCCCGCCGCCTTTCGAACAAGATTGACGCGCTCGCCACCATGATTCAATTCGAACGCCGCACCTACGAGCAATGGCTCACCCATCCCGATTTGATTCGAAAGCTGGCGCACGCTCATTTCTCGCCCGCCCACGAATCATTCGAATGGGGCAAATGGAATTTCGTCGGCCATCCCCGCTGAATTCCGCTTTCCTGTCTCTTGCATTCGAAATTTTTCCCCCAGTGAGTTCCCTCTTGCAATTCCCACTTCCGCGGTTATGATGGCCGCCTTGCTCTGCTCGCTCATCTTTCTGCCTAGCAGGCGCCATTGACCACGAAACCTCTGGTCCATTCGAATCTCCCGCACACCACCGGGCGGCTCCTCAAAGTTCTCGGCATGTGGTTCGGCATGGCCGCGGCCATCGGAAACGCCATCGCCGCGGGAATCGTTCGAACGCCCGGCGACATCGCAAGAAACTTGCCGAATCCCTGGCTCTTTCTCGCCGTCTGGATCGTCGGCGGCCTCTACGCACTGTTCGGCGCTTCGTCGATCGCGGAACTCGGCGCCGCGATTCCCCGCAGCGGCGGCCAGTATAATTTTTCGCGTCGCGCGCTCGGCGATTACGCCGGCTTCGTCGTCGGCTGGAGCGATTGGCTCTCCACCTGCGGAACCGCGGCGGCGGTTGCGATTGTGATCAGCGAATACAGCGGACATCTGTTTCCCATTCTTGCGGGTCCGGAAACAATAAAAATAATTTCTGTCGCCATCATCGCCGGGTTTGGAATTTTGCAGTGGCGCGGAATTCGCTGGGGCAGCGGCGCGCAACTTTTCACGGCTGCGCTCAAGACCGCTGCGTTTTTAATTTTGGTCGTTGCTTGCTTCGTGCTCGGAGGGCCAGCGCACAAATCCGCGGCGATCGCCAACGCCGCGGCGATGCCGATTGCTACGGGGTGGCCGTTTATCGTTGCGGTATTTTTGGGATTGCAGGGCGTCGTTTACACCGTTGATGGATGGGACGGCGTGATTTATTTCGGGGAAGAAGTGCGCAATCCGGGGCGCGATATTCCGCGGGCGATTTTTGCCAGCGTGTTTTCCATCATGGGGATTTATCTGCTGCTGAACATCGTGGCGCTGTACATTTTGCCGATGAAAGAAATCGCCGGGAATACGTTTGTGCTGGGCACGGTGGCGGATCGCATCTTCGGAAGTCTGGGCGATCCGATCATCCGTTCGATCATGGTGATTTCCATGCTGAGCTGCCTCAATGCCAATCAGCTTTTCTGTTCGCGGACGCTCCACGCGATGAGCTGCGATGGATTATTTTTCCGGCGCGCGACGAAAGTGAATGTCGGCGGTACGCCGGCTTTTTCCCTGCTGCTGAGCACGATCGTGGGAATCATCTTTGTGCTGGGCTCGTTTGAGCGCGTGATCGCGATGCTGTCGTTTTTCTTTGTGGCGAATTACACGCTCACATATACCTCGCTTTTTGTTCTACGCAAGAAAGAGCCGCAGATGGATCGCCCTTATCGCGCGTGGGGCTATCCGTGGACGACTGCTATCGCCCTAATCGGATCTGTTTTGTTTCTCATTGGCTCAATCGCGACCGACCGCGACAATGCGCCGCTGGCGCTGGGAATGCTCGTGCTGAGCTATCCCGTGTTCCGCGTGATGAAATGGGCCTCCCGCGGCGCCGATGCAAAGCCAACAGAAAACTCTTAGATCGAATCCTTTCCTTTAATCAGTTAATTTGAAAACCTTTCCTTCAAACAGCTAATTTGAAACTTTTTCGGCTACGGATTTGGCTTGCAGGAAAAGGAGCAAATAATCTTTTCCGCCGGTCTTGGAATCCGTGCCGGACATGTTGAAGCCGCCAAAGGGATGCGCGCCGACCATCGCGCCGGTACATTTGCGATTCAAATAGAGATTGCCGACGTGGAAGGCTTCTTCGGCCTTGCGGATTTTTTCGGGATTTTTGGAATAGACGGCGCCGGTGAGGCCGAACTCGGTGTTGTTCGCGATTTCCAGGGCGTGGTCGTAATTCTTTGCCTTGATCACGGCGAGGACAGGGCCGAAAACTTCTTCTTGCGCGAGGCGCGCTTTAGGATCCACGTCGGCGATAATCGTGGGCTCGATAAAATAGCCATCGCCCGCGGCGCGTTTGCCGCCGGTGAGCAGCTTCCCTTCTTTCTTGCCGACTTCGATGTAATCGAGAATGGTTTTCATCGCGGACTGGCTGATGACCGGGCCCATGTAATTGTTGGGATCGTCGCTGGGGCCGACGGTGATTTTTTTGGTGCGCTCAACGAGCTTTTGCACGAACGTGTCATAGATTTTTTCGGAGACGATGGCGCGCGAGCACGCGGAACATTTTTGTCCCTGGTAGCCAAACGCGGCCTGTGCCGTGCCTTCCACTGCAGCGTCGATGTCGGCTTCGTCGTCCACGACGATAGCGTCCTTGCCGCCCATCTCGAGAACGGTGCGCTTAATCCAGATCTGGCCGGGAGCGGCTTTGGCGGCGAGTTCACTGATGCGCAAGCCAACTTCTTTCGAGCCGGTGAAGCCGATGTAGCGCGTCTTGGGATGCTGCACCATCACGTCGCCGATGACGCTGCCGGGGCCGGTGATGAAGTTGACGGCTTCTTTCGGGACGCCGGCTTCAAAAAGAATGTCGATGAACTTTGCGGCGATGGTGGGAGAGTCGGCGGCGGGCTTGACGACTACCGTGTTGCCGGTGACAAGGGAGGCCACGACGATGCCGGCCATGATGGCGCAGGGGAAGTTCCACGGGGGAACGACGACGCCAACGCCAAGCGGAATGTAGACGAGATAGTTGCGTTCGCCACGCATGGGGGTGAGCTTCTGCGGCTCGGCAAGGCGCAACATTTCGCGACCGTAGAATTCGCAGAAGTCCACGGTTTCGGCGATGTCGGCGTCGGCTTCGATCCAGGTTTTTCCAACTTCGTAGCAGACGAGGGCGTTCAGCTCAAATTTGTGTTCGCGGACGATTTGCGCGGCGCGGAAAAGACACTTGGCGCGGTCCTCGGCAGGAACTTTCTTCCAAGTGTCGAAATACTTGTGCGCGGACTCGACGGCATTCCTGGTCATCTCCGCTGTGGCGTTTTGAAAGACGCCGATCACTTCCATTGGATGGGAGGGATTCGTGGAGGTGCGCTTTTCGTTGGTGGTCACTTTCTGGCCACCGAGCCACATGGGGTACTCGCGGCCAAATTCGGATTTTACTTTTTTCAAGGCGTCTTCCATGCGCTTGCGGTTGTCGGGCTTGGAAAAGTCGATGAATGGCTCGTTGGTGAACTCGGAAACGTGGACTGTTTTCTCAGCGGTGGCCATGGCGGGTTCCCTCCTCGATGGTTAACGGCCTATTGTAACTCGTGGCCCGTGATCCGTGTCCAGTGGTGGGACGGAAAGGTTGACAGTCGACAGTTGAAAGTTGAAAGGGAAAAAACATGAGCAGCCCCCACACCCCGGGTGTTTTTGCGAAAGAGTTCGGAATCGCATGAAAGGAAAAGAGTTGAGTTTTTGGTGAACGCAAAAGAGTGCGGAAGAGTGTGAAAACAAAGGACAAGAGTGATTCGTGACTGGTGACTGGTGGAAATTCGTAGCTGCCCCTCGGCGTTGCTCCGGGGTGAACGAGCGTTGAGTTCCAGAATGGGAATTGTTGGCATACACCCAGCAGTTTTCGTAAGTGTGGCCCGCCACGGCGGGCAGGCCAGAAGTGACGAGCCTGGAACTGGTTAACCATAACACCCCCACCC
>JBARRT010000227.1:0-21020 GCA_049644365.1 Candidatus Acidiferrum sp.
AATCCGGACCAACTCGTCATCGTCTGGTCGAAGATCAACGGGAATCGCAATGGCGTTTCAGCGGGCGACTTTTTGGATTGGAAGCAGCAGAGCACTGTCTTCCAGGATCTTTGCGCGTGGACGGGCGGCAATTACAGTCTGTCCACCTCCGACCATCCCGAAATGATCCAGACCCGCCTGACCACCCCCGGCTTCAACAACATGGTGGGCACTCCTTTTTTCCTGGGGCGGGACATTCTCCCCGAGGAAGGAGTCGTGGGCCGTGATCGCGTCGTGGTGATGACTTACCGACTTTGGGTGGAGCGTTTCGGTAGCGACCGCGACATCATTGGCAAGCCCATCCGCCTGAACGGCGAGCCTTACACGGTCGTGGGAGTCCTCGCGGCCGGGCAGCCTGACCGCCTCGAATCGCAGCTCTTTGTTCCACTCGCTTTCAAACCGGAGCAGATCAACCACGACTTTCATTTCGTCCTGGTGATGGGCCGCCTCAAACCCGGCGTCACTTTGCAACAGGCCAACGCCAACATGGATTCCGTCACCCGCCACATTGCCGAAGTCTATCCAAAGTCCAACAAAGGCTGGAGCGCCGCCGTCGAACCCCTCAAGAACGACTTCATCAGCAAAGACCTGATCAAGAATATCTGGCTGCTGATGGGCGCTGTCGGCTTCATTTTGTTGATCGCTTGCGTCAACGTGGCCAATCTCCTTCTTGCGCGGGGCACCGTTCGCCAAAAAGAGATTGCCGTACGGGCCTCTCTCGGCGCCACACGCGGACAACTCTTCGCTCAATTCCTGACGGAAAGCCTCGCGCTGTCGCTGATCGGAGGAGTCTTGGGCGTGAGCCTCGCCTGGGGACTACTGAAAGTAATTGTTTCCCTCATTCCGCCGTTTACCCTGCCCTCAGAAGCGGACATTCGCGTGAACCTGCCGGTTCTTTTCTTTAGCATGGCAGCGACGCTTCTGGCTGGTGTGCTGTTTGGCTGCGCTCCCGCGTGGCAAACGGCGCGGCTCAATTTGAGCGACGTGTTGAAAGAAAGCGGACGCTCCGCGGTCAGCGCGGGCCGCCACGGATTGCGCCGCACTCTGGTTGTCATCGAATTTGCGCTGGCGCTGACGCTGCTCGCAGGCGCGGGGCTTGTGATTCACAGCTTCTGGAAATTAAGCCGCGTCGATCTCGGATTTCGCCAGGACCACATCCTCACCTTTTTTCTACCGGTAACCAATGAACGCTTTTCCACGCCTGAACAAATAAACGCGTTCTATCGCCTGCTCTTGGACAAAGTCCGCGCCCTTCCGGGAATCACCGCTGCTTCCGCTTCCACGGGGATGCCTATCATCGGCACGAACTTTGGCATGCCCTTCAACCTCGCGGGACAGGCCGTCAGTGATCCGTCCTCGCGTCCCGGCGCAGGCTTCACTATGGTGACGCCGGACTTCTTCAAGACCTTTGGAATCCAAATCGAAAAAGGCCGCGCCATGACTGAACAGGATGTTGCCGGCGGCCTCCCGGTCGCCGTCGTGAACGAGACCTTCGCCAAGAAATACTTGTCTAACGTGGACCCTCTCACGCAACGCCTCGCCGTCGAAAAGTTAATCCCCGGCGTCACCAAGCTCGGGCCGCCCATCGAATGGCAAATCGTTGGTGTCTATCACAACGTCCACAACGGCGGTGTTCGTGGCGACGGGTTCCCCGAAATCGTTGTTCCCTTTTGGCAGAGCCCCTGGCCACAGGCGGGCTTGGCAGTGCGCACTTTTGGCGATCCCGCCAGCATGACCAAGAGTGTTACCGCCGTGGTCCGCTCCGTGGACCCCAATCTTCCCCCCGATCAGGTAAAGACCATGGATCAGCTCGTGGATGAGTCTTTGGCTGGAGACCGCTTCTCCACGGTCCTGTTCTCGGGTTTTGCGGGAGTTGCACTACTGCTAGCCGCCATCGGGATTTATGGCGTGATGTCCTTCGCTGTGGCCCAGCGCACTCACGAGATTGGTCTGCGGATCGCGCTCGGCGCCGGCCCCAACCAGGTACTTCGTCTTGTACTTCAGGAAGGAATGGTGCTCGCTTTTCTTGGACTGCTCGTGGGCCTGGCGGGGACCTACTTCGTCGGCCGCGTGATGAAGACGCTTCTCTACCAGGTCAACGCCATGGACCCGGCCGCCATCAGCGCCGTCGCCACCGTGCTTCTGCTCGCCGCGTTCTTTGCGTGCTACATTCCGGCGCGCCGCGCCACCCAGGTCGACCCCATGGTCGCTCTCCGCGAAGAATAGAAGCTCAGATTCGCTGCAGGCTCCCCTGGCCAACACAGCCTTTTCCGAAAGCTACTTGTATTACACGCTGTAATACGCTATAATTAGGCCTGCGGGTGACATGATGGCATCCCCTCTAACCTTGCGGCTGGACCCAAAAACTCGCCAGCGCCTCGCGCGAATCGCTAGCAGGAAAGGTCTGTCCACTTCGGAAGTCATTCGTCACGCGATCGCGGCCTGGACGGACCTGCAAGAACCGGTCACATCCCCCTATGAAGCCGTGGCGGATTTGATTGGGATCGTCCATGGCGGTAACCCCAAGCGCTCGACGCAAACAGGACGGGCCTTCGCGAAACTCCTGAAGAGCCGCCGAACTCGCGGATGATCCTTGTGGACGCCGGGCCACTGGTCGCTCTCGTTGATGCGGGGGATCAGTACCACGCGAAGTGCGTCGCAGCACTCAAGGGTTTGCGCGAGCCCCTGGCTACGGTGTGGCCGCCGCTGACCGAGGCGATGTATCTGCTGGCCGAGCTGCCCAAAGCCCAGGAGGCGCTCTGGGAGATGTTAAGCCGAGGCGCGCTGCAACTCCTCCCACTCGATTCCGGCGACACTCCCAGGATCCGCGAGCTCATGCGCAAATACGCCAACCGTCCCATGGATCTGGCCGACGCCGCACTCCTGCGGGTCGCGGAGCGCGATGGTATCCGCAAAATCTTCACGGTGGATCGCAAAGACTTCGCCGTGTATCGCCTGCACGGCCGAATTCGTCCCACACTGATCCCGTAACGCGTTGCTGCGGTCCCTTCCCATCCTTGACGGCGGGAGGAGCAATCAAAATGGAAATCGTCGCTCCCCAGTTCTTTTTTCAATTTTCCAGTTTCTACTCTCCAGCTTCTGGCGTTCTCAACCCACCGTCTGCATGGCGGGCACCAGGGCGGGAACGTCAATGCGAATCACCGTGCCTTCTCCCGGCCGGCTCTGGATCTCCAGATTGAAATCGGCTCCGTAGAGCACGTGCAGGCGCTCGCGCACGTTGCTCAATCCGATGCCTTCGACGTACACGTGCGGCATTTTCTCTTCGGAGATGCCCACGCCGTTGTCTTCAATTTCGATGTGCAGCCGGCCGTCACGGGTTATCGTGCGCAACTGAATTTTTCCGCCGCCGAGCTTGGGCGCAAGACCGTGCTTCAGACAATTCTCCACAATCGGCTGGAGGAGCATGCTGGGGACAAAGGCCTCGAGAGTCTCTTCGCCGAGCTGCTTGACGATTTCGAGATTGTCGCGGCCAAAGCGGGCCACCTCGATGTCCAGGTAATCGTCGATGAATTGCAGTTCCTCGCTGAGCGGCACGAAGGTCTCATGCTTGCGAAGGAGCCGGCGCAAGATATTGCTGAGTTTGAGCACCACGCCGCGCGCGGAATCCGGATCAATGCGGATCAGCGCCGAAACGGTGTTGAGCGTATTGAACAGAAAGTGCGGATTGATCTGGCTGGAGAGCGCGTCCATTCTGGCCTTCAACAAAAGCTGCTGATGTCGCTCGAGGTTCATCTCGATGCGCGTGTTGTTCCAGATTTTCAGCGGGGCGGCGACAGACATCAGTGTGGCGATCACCACGAGTCCCAGCCACCAGTCCCAGTTCGGATCGATCGCAAAGAGCCACTTCAGCTTTGTAGCGTGCACCAGCGCCACGCGGCCCAGCTCGAGGGCAATGCACGTGGTCAGCGGCGCCATTTCCCAGGACAATTCCGCTTTGCGAAGCAACTTCACAGTCGCTCTAGGAATGTTCAGAAAAGTGAACGGACCGAAATTCCAGATGTCTTCTTTGTTGGGAATGGCCTGCCGAATCAGTCCGCCGAGCAATCCCGCCGTCGCTGCTACGGGCATCGCGAGCCACTCGCGCGAAATCAGCGCCGGAATGGTGATGATCGCGCCGCCGATCGGCCCCACCACGCGGCCACCCAGCAAGCCCATGAGAAACGCGCCTTCCAGCGAGAGATCCGCAAACTTGTAGGCAGGCCCAACCAGGCGCAGCATCACTCCGACAATCAGCGGGGGAACCATGAACATCATCAACTTGAGCTTTTGATCGATGTCGCGCTCTTCTGTAAAAAGCACGCGACGAAAGGTGTTCCAACGAGCCAGCAGCGCGGCAAACGACGAGGCGACGCCCACCTTGAGCAGCAAGGTGAACAGGAGATCGCGAACTGAGGTTGCCGTGTCCATTCTTCGCCTGCGTTTCTCAAGCTAACGCTAGCCAATCCCCCGCACGATGTAAAGCGCGTCGCGTACCTCGGTGCTTGCAGATCGAGTGGGGTTGCGCGTTAATCAGACAGTGAAAGATGTCCCTGACAACTAGCCAACCACTATGCTAAAGGTACGTTTGTTCCTGTAATCGGAAGGACAATTCACCATGAATAAACATCAGGTCATTTTGAGCGCTGTCTTGCTCGTATTGTTCCTCGGAGTTCAGACGCCGCAATTCGCGCAGGATGCATCCACAGGCCCTGCAAAAGCTGACCAGGAGCGGCGCATGGTCGCAATCGACCTTCTGAGAACAATCAACACAGCCGAAGTAACCTACCATGCTAGGAATGGCTCGTTCGTGGTATGGAAGGCCCTTGTATCGGATCAGCCAAAATACTTTGATGAATTCCTCGCAATACATGGTCTGCAGAAAGCCAACGCACACTTCTCCGACGCGCCGGAAATCTTGCCCGGTTGGAATCTGCGGCTCAATGTGCATCTTGATGGTCAAGGTTACGATTTGCTGCTGCGAGATATGCAAGACGAGAAATGTGGGTACGCAGCTCTGACCGACGAAAGCGGCGTAATTCGGCAGAGCAAAGCGATTGGCTGCGAAATTTAGAACCTACGCGTCGTAACTCCTGGCAAGTCGGCTAATCGGAAACTGACCCGCCACCTGCGCGGATGGCAGCCTGTGCCGATTATGGCTCCCTGTTATACTGTCCGTTTCCGATGAGCGCAAAATCACACAAGAGCAAACGATTGAAGAAAAGTTTCCGGACGGTCCAGATGGTCGCGCAAGCCGAGCTGCCAACGCGCTATGGCCGCTTCGCCATTTTCGGATTCAAAGGCCGCGGCCCGCAGGAAGAAGCGGTTGCGCTGGTCCGCGGAAATTTGAAAGGCAGGACCGCCCCGCTTGTGCGCGTGCACTCGCAATGCCTGACCGGCGATGTACTCACATCGCTGCGTTGCGATTGCCGCGCGCAGCTCGAATTGTCACTTAAGAAAATCGGGCAGGCGCCTTCGGGGATTCTGGTCTATCTGCCGCAAGAAGGCCGTGGAATCGGATTAATGAACAAGTTGCGCGCCTACGAACTCCAGGACGGCGGAATGGACACGGTCGAAGCCAATGAAAAACTAGGTTTCGCCGCCGACGCCCGCGATTACGATTTCTCCGCGCAAATTCTGAAAAAACTGGGAGCGAAGAAAATTCGCCTGCTTTCCAACAACCCGGAAAAAGTTCGCCAGCTCGAAAGCTCCGGAATTCAGGTCGTCGAACGCATCCCCTGCCAGCCGCGCGTCTCGAAAATTTCCCGCAGCTACCTCAAAACGAAGAAACGCAAGATGGGGCATCTACTGGAAAGAGTTTGAAGGAAGAAGACACGGCGCTCGGAAGAATTACTTCTAGCCGCCACCGACAAACTGAACGATTTCGTAACGATCGCCAGCGGCGACGCGCGTTTCTGGCCACTTTGGCCGGGGCAAAATTTCGAGATTTCGCTCGATGGCTACACGCCCGGCGTTCAGTCCGAGCTCGCGGAGCAAGTCCACGACAGTAGCTTCAACGCTGGCCGCTCGTGATTCTCCGTTGACGGTAATGGTGACGGTCATTTCCATTTTCAACTCGCGGCCGGCACTTTCGGTTTTGCGCGTAATTGAAACCGCAAATGTCCTTTGGCGCCGCCGTGCATCGCTTCGATTACCAGCGCCGGCTCCGCTCCGGATATGCGCGGCATATCAAATGCCAACTGCGCGCGGCCGTCGATTCCGGTTTCGGCTTTGAATTCCTTCGAATCGGCGGCGCCTTCCACTCGCGCTACGATGCGCGCGTGATTCACGGGTTCGCCACTCTCGCGGTTTTGAACGGAAACATCCAGCGTGGCGCGCTTTCCCGCCAGCCAGGTTTTTGAATTGATCAGAACAAGCGTGAGCACTTTAGGGACGGGCGCGGCGTTCGGAACGTTTGCGTCCGCGCCGGACCTGGTTTCCTGCGGCAGGGGAAGGTGCAGCGTTCCCGTTCGAAGCTCTTCGACAACAGCACGGTGTTGCTCATCGAGGCGCTGCTTGAGCGCTGGTTCGTTCTTGGCATTCAGCGGCAGGAGATCGAAATAGTTATTCGTTCGCCGATGAAGCACGCGGCCATGGAAATAGACCGTGGTGTCAATCAGTGCGTTGGTGACGCCGCGATCTTCGGTTTGGACGTGAAAGTCGGTGTCCCCCACTTTTACATTGGTATTGTGACCAAAAAGCATCGGATCCTTCATCTTTTCCGGTACATCGATGCGAAACCGCCGCGCGGGAACTTCTCCGCCCGATTTGACCGACCGGCGGGTGAATCAGTATTATAGCAAGTCGCCCATGAGTGGTTCTGACTTACATACTTACGCTCCGCTTCTCTTACACCTGCTGATCGCCGCGGCGCTTGCCGGCGCGCTGACTGCTGTTTCCGTGCTAGTCGGGTGGCGGCGCCCGAGCCGGGCCAAGCAGCAAGCCTACGAGTGCGGCATGGAGCCAACAGGCGATGCCCGTGAGCCTTTTTCGGTGAAGTTCTATCTCGTGGCCATGGTTTTTATTCTGTTCGACGTGGAAGCCATCTTCCTGTACCCCTGGGCCTACATTTTTCGCAGCTTGCGGTGGTATGGCTTTGCGGAAATGATGATCTACATAGCGATCCTGCTGGTCGGTTATCTCTATCTCTGGAAAAAGGGCGCGCTGGACTGGCATAAATAAGCGGCGCATACGGGTTTCGAAATCGTGACGGAGTCTTCCAGCCAAAACGCTAATGTTGTAGCCGAACGGCTGCGCGCGTGGAATTCGAAAGCCGTTGCAGAAGTGATCCAATTCCGTGACGAGACCACGATTGTCATTCCGCGCGAATTTCTTCGAGCTGCCGCGGAACACTGCCGTCAAGATGCCAAGCTGCGGTACGACCTCCTGAGCGCGGCGACCTGCGTCGACCGTTTCCCGCACGAACCGCGATTCGAATTGAACTATCAACTGGTCTCCATTCCGCGGCGCGAAAGAGTACGGCTGAAGGTGCGCGTTTCGGGGAACGATCCGGTAGTGGATTCGCTGGTGCCGGTGTGGCCGGGCGCGAACTGGCTGGAGCGGGAAATCTTCGACCTGTTTGGAATTCGCTTCAACGGGCATCCCGATTTGCGGCGCATACTCCTCCCCGATGATTGGGAAGGCCATCCGTTGCGCCGGGATTATCCCGTCGAAGGTTATCGCGACGTGCCGAGCACGGGTGAACTTTTCCGGAAAAGCTCGACGCCATGACTACCGTTGATACCGCCACCGGCACAGCAAAAACCATGGTGCTCAATATGGGGCCACAGCACCCTTCGACGCACGGCGTGCTGCGGATTCTGCTGGAACTTGACGGCGAAAACGTAGTGAAAGCGATTCCTGACCTCGGGTATCTGCATACCGGCATCGAGAAATCGTGCGAAGACAAGACGTATTCGCAGGCAATCACGCTGACGGACCGGATGGATTACCTGAATCCGCTGGGGAACAACCTGGTGTATTGCCTCGCGGTCGAAAAACTGTTGGGGCTGGAAATTCCAAAACGCGCGCAATACATCCGCGTGATGATGGTGGAGCTGCAGCGGATTTCTTCGCATCTCGTCTGGCTGGGGACGCACGCGATCGACCTCGGCGCGATGTCGGTATTTCTTTACTGCTTTCGCGAGCGCGAAGAGATTCTGAAGATTTTCGAACTGTTCTCCGGCCAGCGGATGATGACCAGCTACATTCGAATCGGCGGGCTGGCGCTGGACCCACCGACGGGCTGGCGGCAGGCGATCGAACGATTCCTGAAAATGATGCCCAGCCGCGTGGACGAATACGAAACGCTGCTGACGGAAAATCGCATCTGGATCGGCCGGACCAAAGGCATCGGATACATATCCGCGGAAGATGCGGTCGCGCTCAGCATGACGGGCCCAACGCTGCGCGCGGCGGGCATTGCCTACGACAACCGGAAAGTTTTTCCGTACTCGAGTTACGAGGAGTTCGACTTCAATGTGCCGACGCGGACGGATTCCGACTGCTACGCGCGGTATTTGATTCGCGTGGCCGAAATGCGGGAAAGCCTGAAAATTATCCGCCAAGCGCTGGGCAAGATTTCGGATGAAGGGCCGATCCGGGCCGAAGCCCCGGGCGTGATTCCGCCGCAGAGAGAAAAAATGAAGACGGAGATGGAAGCGCTGATCTACCACTTCAAGATTTTCACGGAGGGATTTTCTCCGCCGCCGGGCGAGGCGTACGTCAGCGTGGAATCCCCGCGCGGCGAACTTGGCTGCTTCATCGCCAGCGACGGTTCGCCAAAGCCGCTGCGGGCGCACTTCCGGTCGCCCTCGTATATCAATCTGCAGGCGCTCCCGAAATTGATCGAAGGGCAGTTGATCGCCGACGTCATCGCGTGCATCGGCACGATCGACATCGTCCTTGGAGAAGTAGACAGGTAATCATGCAACTTTCCCCTCAGCTTACGGCGAAATTCGAATTGCTGCAGAGCCGCTATCCGGTGAAGCGCAGCGCGCTGATTCCCATGCTGATGTATGCCCAGGATGAATACGGCTGCGTCAGCGACGAGATGATCGCGGAAATCGGGAGGCGCCTGGACCTTAATAACGTGCAGATTGAAGAGACTCTGGCGTACTACTCGATGCTGCGGCGGAAGCCGATGGGCAAGCACCATGTGCAGATTTGCACGAATGTGGCGTGCATGCTGAAGGGTGGATACGAGCTTCTGGAGCGCGCGAAGAAACGCCTGGTAATCGGCCACAAGGAAACGACGGCGGACGGGGTTTTCTCGCTCGAAGAAGTCGAATGCATCGGCGCCTGCACCGGCGCGCCGGCGATGCAGGTAAATTACGACTTCTACGAAAACCTCACGGCGCTCAAGTTCGACCGCATCATTGAAGATCTCGACGCCGGGAAGCGGCCCGAGCCCGAGCCGGTCATCTCCGGGGCGTTGCACGAACGGCATCCGACGGAAACGCCGCTGATCAGCAAGCGCTGGGGAATCAAGGATTCGCACAAGATTGAGGTTTATCTTCAGCACGACGGCTATCAGGCTCTGGAGAAGGCCCTGAAGGAGATGACGCCGGAGGCGATCATCGAAGAAGTGAAAAAATCCAGCCTGCGGGGGCGCGGCGGCGCGGGATTTCCGACGGGCATGAAATGGTCGTTCGTGCCGAAGGATTCACCGAAGCCGAAATATGTGATTTGCAACGCGGACGAATCGGAGCCGGGGACTTGCAAGGACCGTCCGCTAATGGAAATGGACCCGCATCAGCTGATTGAAGGCATGGTGATTGCGGGACGGGCGATCAGCTCGCATCAGGGCTTCATCTATATTCGCGGGGAATACCGCTACGTTCTGGATATTGTGGACGCGGCGATTGCAGAAGCGTACGCACGCGGCTATCTGGGGAAAAACATTCTTGGGTCGGGATTCGATTTTGATCTGCTGATTCATACGGGCGCCGGTGCGTACGAATGCGGCGAAGAATCCGCGCTGATGGAATCGCTGGAAGGCAAGCGTGGCTACCCGCGCATCAAGCCGCCGTTTCCCGCAGTCGTCGGGCTGTACGGATGCCCGACGATTATCAATAACGTGGAAACGTTGAGCGCGGTGCCGTCAATCATTCTCCAGGGTGGCGAAGCCTACGCAAATCGAGGGACGCCGAAGAATGGCGGAACGCGCCTGCTGTGCGTGGCGGGCCACGTCAATAAGCCTGGAATCTATGAAATTCCGCTCGGGATGAATATGAAAAAGTTCATCTACGAGATGGCCGGCGGCATTCCGGGCAACAAAAAGATTAAGGCGGTGATTCCCGGAGGAAGTTCGTGCCCACTGATGACGGGCGATGAAATTGACGTTGCGATGGACTACGACTCGGTAGCCAAAGCCGGTTCGATGCTAGGGTCCGGCGGCATGGTGGTGATGGACGAAGACACCTGCATGGTGGACATGGCGCGGCGCATCATGCACTTCTACGCGCACGAATCCTGCGGCTGGTGCATTCCTTGCCGCGAAGGCACCAGCTGGCTGCGCAAAACGCTGGAGCGCTTTCACGCGGGCTTCGGGCGCACGGAAGACATCGACTTGATCGCGGACCTTGCGAAAAATATGCTGGGGCGCACGTTCTGCCCGCTCGGCGACGCTGCGGCCATGCCGACGATCAGCATCATGAAGAAGTGGCGTGGTGAGTTCGAAGAACATTTGAAGGGACGCTGCCCCTACAAGCCCGCGGAAGCGTTAGGCGGCGCGCGATAGGAATCCATGCCAGAACAGAAATTAATCCATCTGAAGATCAACGACCGCGACGTGGAAGTGCCGCAGGGGACGCTGCTCATCGAAGCGACGCGGCGCATCGGGACGGAAGTGCCGTCGTTCTGCTACTACCCTGGGCTTTCGCTGCAGGCGGCGTGCCGGATGTGCCTGGTAGAAATCGAAAAAGCGCCGAAATTGCAGACGGCCTGCACGGTGATCGCCACGGAAGGCATGATCGTTCGAACGGACACCGAGCAGGTCCACAACGCGCGCAAGTACATGCTGGAATTTTTGCTGACGAATCATCCGCTGGATTGCCCGGTGTGCGACAAGGGCGGCGAGTGCGAGCTGCAGGACATGGTGTTCCGCTACGGCGCGGATACGAGCCGCTTCGTCGAGGAAAAAATTCACCGGCCGGAAGAAAAGTGGTCGGAGCTGGTGTACTACGATGCTCCGCGATGCATTCTTTGCTTCCGCTGCGTGCGCGTTTGCGATGAAGGCATGGACGTGAAGGCGCTGGGCGTGGGGATGCGCGGCGCGAACAGCGTGATCATTCCCAACCGCGAAGATCATCTGGAATGCGAAGAGTGCGGGATGTGCATTGACATTTGCCCGGTTGGTGCTCTGACCAGCGGAACGTATCGCTACAAGACGCGGCCGTGGGAGATGAACTACGTTTCGACGGTGTGCACGCATTGCTCGAACGGGTGCAAGACGACCCTGAGCGTGCGCAATCACGAGATTCTGCGTTCGAATAACCGCGACTTGAGCGGCATCAACAAGGATTTCCTGTGCGTGAAGGGGCGCTTTGGCTTTGATTTCACGAAGCATGCGGAGCGCATCCGGCAGCCGCTGATGCGCAAGGGCGACAAGTTGTTCCCCGTTTCGTGGGAAGAAGCTGCGCAGGCTGCTGCGACCAAGCTGAAAGCGATTCATGACGCGAGCGGCAAGGATTCGATTGGGTTCATCGGCTCGAACCGCACTTCGAATGAAGAAAATTATTTGCTGCAGAAGCTGGCGCGCGTGACGTTTGGAACGAATAACATCGATCATCATCGCACGGCGGATTTCACCGGCCTGGTAACGGCGCTCGGCGAACTCGCCGTCGATTCCCTGCTGACGATGGAGCAGTTGTATCAATCCAAGGCCGTGCTGCTGATCGGCAATGACCCGACGAATCAGAATCCGCTGGTGGGCTGGCAAATTCGAAGCGGAATCCGGCATTTCGGCACGAGACTTTTCGTCATCAACGCGAAAGAGATCAAGCTGAAACGAAAGGCCACACAGTTTGTAAACGTGGCGGCGGGACAGGAAGCGGTCGCGTTGAAATGGCTGGCGCATGAAGAAGGGATATTGCCACCGGCCCTGGTGGAACAGTTGGCGCTGTTGAAGGCAAGCCTTGAGGCGGAGAGCGACGTAGCCATCGTGCTTGGCGCAGAAGTTTCGGGCGCGGCGATCGCGCAGCTTGTCGCGTTCGGCTCGAAATTACCGGGGAAGACGCGCTACATGGCGCTCGCGGATTACGCGAACTCGCGCGGCGCTGCGGACATGGGCGTTTTGCCGGATCGCTTGCCGGGTTACGCATACGTAGGCAGCCCACGCGCGCACGAATCGTTTGAAAACTTGTGGGGCTGCGGACTGATTCCAACCAAGGCAGGATTGACCGCGCCGCAGATGGTGGAAGCGGCGCAAGCAGGAAAGCTGAAAGCCCTTTATGTGGTCGGTGCGAATCCGCTCGCGCATTTTGGGAGGGCTGGTTATGGTCGCGGGAAACTGGATTTGCTGGTCGTTCACGAAATGTTTCTGACGGAAACGGCGAAAGTGGCGGACATCGTTTTTCCCGCGACGTCAGCGTATGAGAAAGACGGGACGGTCACGAATACTTCGGGAGAAATTCAGCTGCTCCACAGGGGCGCGGAAGTGATGGGGCCGCGCAGCGACTTCGATCTCTTGCGCATCCTGTCGCACCAGCTTGAAAAGCTGGGACTGGGCAAAGCGTTTCACTACAAGACCCCGGCCGCGGTGTTCGAGGAGATCCGCAAGGCGGTGCCCGCGTACGACGTTCAGCAGGCGGGATTGCTGACAGGCGGAGCGGAGCCGACGCGCGTGCAATTTGCTAGAAACGGTCATGCGCCATACGACGTTCCGGCGGGATTGATTCGCTCGGCCGAGGACACGCTTTTCACAAGCGGCACGCTGGGCCGCTTCTGCACGATGATGGAATCCCTACCGGAGGCTAAAGCGAAGCCGTGAGCGCGATTCTCTCCGCGAACGCCGAGCTGATTATTACGATCGTCAAGATCGTGCTGCTGCTTTTCATCGTTCTCACGGTGAATGCGTATCTCACCTGGTTCGAGCGCAAACTCGTGGCGCACATTCAGTCGCGCTGGGGGCCCCATCGTGTAGGGCCGCACGGGCTGCTGCAACCACTAGCCGACGGCTTGAAGTTTCTGTTCAAGGAAGACCCGACGCCGGCGGGCGTGGATAAGTTCGTCTACTTCCTTGCGCCGCTATTGGCGCTGGCGCTGGCGCTGACGTCGATCGCGATCATACCGTTTGGGCCTAAGCCGTTGCCGTGGAGAATTTTCGGCCACGATATTTATTTGGGGATTGCGCCACCAGACTTGAACATCGGAATTCTGGCGCTGTTTGCGATCACCGCGCTCGGTGTATACGGAGTGGCGCTCGCGGGATGGAGTTCGAACAACAAATACTCGCTGCTTGGCGGATTGCGCAGCTCGGCGCAGATGATTAGTTACGAGCTGGCGCTGACGATGTCCGTGGTCGGGGTGCTGCTGATGGCGGGCAGCTTTAATTTGACAAAAATCATCGAGGCGCAGGCGCGGCACCCGGAATGGGGCTTCCTCGGGTGGAACGTCTGGCCTCAGATTCTGGGCTTCCTTTGTTTCTTTATCGCGGCGATTGCGGAGACAAACCGCGCTCCGTTCGATTTGCCTGAAGCGGAGTCGGAGCTCGTTGCGGGTTTTCATACGGAGTATGCGAGCTTCAAGTTCGCGATGTTTTTCATCGCCGAGTACACCAGCATGATCACGGTTTCCTGCTTGTGCTCGATTATGTTTTTCGGCGGATGGCTGGCTCCCTTCCCAGCTTCGTGGACCTGGACGCATTACCTTCCTTCGGTGATTCTGATTCCGTTTGGATTGTGGGTCATCTGGGACGGCGTGCGGTACGAGACGATTTTAGGGCGGGTTATGCTGCCCGTTGTGGGAACGGCCATCACCGCACTGGGCGTGGCTTTTGTCTTGTATCCCGGCGTGAACGAATTTATTCAAGGGCCGTTCTGGCTGCTTTCAAAAATATTTGTGTTCCTGTTCATTTACGTGTGGATGCGCGGGACGCTGCCGCGGTTCCGCTATGACCAGCTGATGGCCTTTGGATGGAAATTGCTGCTGCCGATTTCGATCGTGAATGTGATTGTGACCAGTTTCGTGATCCTGGCGAAGATGCAGTGGGGTGGGAAATGACGGCGTCGCTGATTGTGTTTTTTGCGCTCGCTGGATTAGCGGTGATCGGGGCGGTCAGCTTGATATTGCAGAAGCATCCGATTCACAGCGCGCTTTCGCTGATTGTGGTGATGGTGGCGCTGGCGGGCTTGTATTTGCTGCTGGGAGCGGAATTTGTGGCGGCGGTGCAGATCATCGTATACGGCGGCGCGATCATGGTGCTGTTCGTGTTTGTGATCATGCTGCTGAACGCCGGGGTTGAAGAGCACACCAACATTTCAAAGCTGGCGGGCCCGCCGGGCCTGTTGCTGGTTGTGGCGCTGGCAGGATTCATCACCGCGACCATTGTGAGAACGACAGCGGGCGTGCAAGGGTCGTCGCAGTCTGGTGCAATGGCTTCGACGAGCGGCATTTCGAACATGCTGTTCCGGGATTTTGTGTATCCGTTCGAACTAACGTCGTTTCTGATTCTCGTGGCGGTGATGGGCGCCACGGTGCTGGCGCAGCGGGAGAAACACTGAAATGGTGCCGACAAACTACTACATCATTCTCAGCGCCATTTTGTTCGGGCTTGGTGTGCTTGCGTTTGTTTTCAAACGCAACATCATCACCATTTTCATGAGCATTGAGCTGATGCTGAATGCGGTCAATCTCGCGTTTGTAGCGTTCAGCCAGGCGCTTGGGAAACTGGACGGGCAGGTATTTGTGCTATTCGTGATTGTTGTGGCGGCAGCGGAAGCCGCCGTGGGCCTGGGAATCATCATTCTGATTGCGCGTAACCGGCAGACGCTGAACGTCGAGCGCGTGGACTTGATGAAACTCTGATGCCGACTCGCCCGATGCTCGAATATTTGTGGATTGTCCCGCTGCTGCCGCTGCTGGGCTCGGCGATCAATGGACTTTTTGGCGCGAAGTGGCCGAACAAGATCGTGAACTGGGTGGCGCTGGGGTCGACGGGACTGTCGTTCGCCTGCGCGCTCGAAGCGGTGCGGGAATTTTTTGATTACTTCGCGCAGAATCATCAGCCATTTCACAAAGAATTCTTCACTTGGATTGCTGCGGGGAATTTCCGCGCGGGTTTCGATCTGCAAATGGACCAGCTCACCGTGGTCATGGTGCTGGTGGTGACCGGCGTGGGCTGGCTCATCCACATCTACGCTACCGGCTACATGGCGCACGAAGGCGGCTACTACCGCTTCTTCTCGTATCTCAATATGTTCATGTTCTTCATGCTGATTCTGGTGCTTGCCGCGAACTACGTGCTTCTCTTTGTGGGATGGGAAGGCGTCGGCTTGTGCAGCTATTTGCTGATCGGATTTTATTTCCTTAGGAAGTCCGCGTCAGATGCGGGAAAGAAGGCGTTCATCGTCAACCGCATGGGCGACTTCGGTTTCATGCTCGGAATGTTCCTGCTGTTTCGGACGTTCCACACTCTGGACTTCACCGCACTTTTCCAGGCTGCTTCCAACCCCGCCTGGGGTGCAGAGGCTTGGGGCCAATTCGGCACGTTCACGGTTGCATGCCTACTGCTGTTCATGGGTGCTTGCGGGAAGTCGGCACAGTTGCCGTTGTACGTGTGGCTCCCGGACGCGATGGAAGGGCCGACGCCGGTCAGCGCGCTGATTCACGCGGCCACCATGGTGACCGCAGGCGTTTACGTTGTGGCCCGCTCTCACGTGCTCTTCACGCATTCCGAAACAGCGCTGGTCGTTGTGGCCATTGTGGGCTGCGCCACGGCGTTTTTCGCCGCCACCATCGGACTGGTGCAGACGGACATCAAGAAAGTTTTGGCCTACTCGACGGTCAGTCAGCTCGGTTACATGTTCCTTGCGTGCGGCGTTGGCGCGTTCTCCGCGGGCATCTTTCACCTGATGACGCATGCCTTTTTCAAGGCGCTGCTCTTTCTGGCTGCTGGTTCCGTGATTCACGCCATGGGCGGCGAACAGGACATGCGCCACATGGGCGGCCTCAGCAAAAAGATCAAGTGCACCTACGCGACCATGCTGATCGCCACACTGGCGATTGCGGGCATTCCTCCGCTTGCCGGCTTTTTCAGCAAGGATGCCATCCTGCTCAGCGCTTTTCAGATCCCGGGCGGCCATCCGTTGTACGCGCTCGGGTTGCTTACTGCCCTGCTCACTTCGTTCTACATGTTCCGTTTGATCTTCCTTACTTTTCACGGGAAGCCGCGCTACGACGAGCACAAAGTACACGTCCATGAATCGTGGAGCATGCTTGGGCCGCTGGTGGCGCTCGCCGTACTCTCCGTAATCGGCGGCTGGGTAGCCGCGCCTGCGCTTTGGGGCGGCCCGGACTATTTCGCAAACTTTCTGACGCCGGTGTTCGGCTCGCACGAAGGCGTCGAAGTCCTGAGCGAAGCGGCAGCTCACAGCCTCGAACTCACACTCGCGGTGGTCGCCGTAGTATCGGCTCTGCTGGGCCTTGGAATCGCGTATTGGCTCTATCTCAAGCGGCCGGAAAAAGCGGACGGACTCGCCAAGTCGATGAAGGGCGTGTACACGACTCTGCTTAACAAATATTACGTCGACGAGTTGTACGCGGCGACGATCGTCAAACCGCTGCTCTGGATTTCCACGAACGTGCTTTGGAAGACCGCGGACGTGGCGGCCATCGATGGCGCGGTGAACGGGCTTGCAGACGGCATTACCGCTGTCGGTGATCGCACGCGCCACACACAATCGGGGAACACGCGCAGCTACGCGGTGTGGGTGGTCATCGGAGCGCTAGTGGTGATCGCCGTGATCTTCCTCTGGCCGGGCGCAGGAAAACCGGTCCTCGGGTGGGTGCGCTGATGCTGCACGGCGGACACTTGCTTTCCGTGCTGATCTTCTTCCCTGCCGCGGGCGCGCTGGCACTGATGATGCTGCGACGTGATGATCACAAATACATTCGATACATCGCCCTTATTGTCTCTGCCGCTGAATTCTTCTTCTCGCTGTTGATGCTCCGCTTCGTGCGTGTTGGGGACGCCGGCTATCGCCTGGAAGAGTTCGCCCATTGGATCAACCAGCCGCCGATCAACTATCACCTGGGCGTGGACGGCATCAGCCTCTTTCTAGTGATCCTCACTACCTTTTTGACGCCCATCTCGGTTCTCGCGTCGTGGAAGAGTATCGAGCACCGCGTGAAAGAATTTTTCGTCATGCTGCTGATGCTGGAAGTCGGCGTCGTCGGAGTGTTCCTTTCGCTCGATCTTTTCCTCTTTTTTCTCTTCTGGGAAGTGATGCTGATTCCGATGGCGCTTCTCATCGGCATCTGGGGCCACGAGCGGCGCGTGTACGCGGCTGTGAAGTTCATCCTCTACACCATGGCAGGCTCGATCTTCATGCTGGTCGGCATCATCTGGCTGTACAACGCGACCAACACATTTGATCTGCCGACCATTCAAAACACGCTAGCCACGGGCCTTCTTGCGCTTTCCCCGCGGACGGAGATGCTGCTGTTCCTGGCCTTCTTCGTGGCCTTCGCGATCAAGGTGCCACTCTTCCCGCTGCACACCTGGCTGCCCGACGCGCACGTAGAAGCACCCACGGCCGGCTCCGTGATGCTCGCGGGCGTGCTGCTGAAGATGGGCACGTACGGCATGATCCGCTTCTGCCTGCCGCTTTTTCCGGGAGCTTCGCACCGCGCGGCCAGATGGGTGGCGCTGCTGGCCATCATTGGAATCATCTACGGCGCGCTGGTGGCCATGGTGCAGCCGAATTTGAAGAAGCTTGTGGCGTACTCGTCCGTCAGCCACCTCGGTTTCGTGGTGCTCGGGATCTTCGCGTTCCACAACATTTCCATGCAAGGCGCGGTCTACCAGATGCTCGCGCATGGAGTTTCCACGGGCGCTCTCTTCTTGCTGGTGGGCATGCTGTACGACCGCCGCCACACGTTTGAAATCAGCGAGTACGGCGGCCTGGCGACGCCGATGCCGAAGCTGGCGGCGTTTTTCCTTTTCGTCGCGCTTTCTTCGCTGGGTTTGCCGATGCTCAATGGATTTGTGGGCGAATACTTGATTCTTCTCGGGACCTATCAGAGACATTGGCAATGGGCCTCGTGGGCCGCGCTCGGCGTGATACTCTCCGCCTGCTATTTGCTGTGGTCGTATCAGCGCGTGTTCTTCGGCGAAATTACAAAAGAGAAAAACCGCGCGCTCCCCGACGCGTCGGCCCGGGAGAAGTGGATCCTGGTCACCATGGCCGTCGTAACGCTCTGGATGGGAATTGGTTCGGTGTTCATCACGCGCCGCACTGCGGCGGACGCTCAAGCAGTGATCGATCAGGTGGAACCCCAGCGGCCGTACGAAGCTGCCGCCCCCGTCGGGCCGGCGCGGCAAGCTGCGCGAGTTGCCTCCGGAGTTGCCAGCGCAAATTCGCCGGAAAGGCCGGGAACCCGCTAGATGAATTCCGCGATTCCGACCATCGCCGATTTTTACCGCGTGCTCCCGGAGCTGCTCTGGTGCGGCTTCGGTTTGCTGGCGATGTTCCTGCAACCGTTTGTTCGCAATCGCCACTTTTTCACGGCCCTTGCTTTCATCGGTGCGCTTGCGGGAACGGCTGGATCCTTTCTCTCCTTCCGCAACCCCGGCGCGGGCTTCTACGGGCTCATCCAGGCGGACGCGTTCAGCTTCTTTTTTCACCTCCTTGTAGGCACGGTCGCAGTCCTAGTGGTTCTCGCTGCCGGCCCCTACCTCGATCGCGAGCGCCTTCCGGTCGCCGAGTTCTATGCGCTGCTGCTGTTTGCTACCGCCGGGATGGGAGTTCTCGCCTCCGCGCAGGAACTCCTTACGGCGTTCATTGGGCTGGAGATGAGTTCGATTTCGAGTTACATTCTCGCCGGCTACCGCCGCGATGCGCTGAAGTCCGGCGAATCCGCGATGAAATATTTTCTGCTGGGCTCGTTCGCCACGGCGTTTTTTCTTTATGGGATTGCGCTGGTGTATGGCGCAACCGGCACGACCAGGCTGGACATGATGATTGATGCCGACGCGGCGGGCACGCTGCTGAAGCTGGGGCTCTCGATGATCCTCATCGGCCTGGGTTTCAAAGTGGCTGCAGCGCCGTTCCAAATCTGGACGCCGGACGTCTACGAAGGCGCGCCCACACCGGTCACGGCGCTCTTTTCCGCCGGGCCGAAGGCCGCCGCCTTTGCGCTGCTGCTGCGCATCTTCGCCACGGTTCCAGCAGCCACGCATTTCTGGTTCTGGGCGTTCTGGATTCTCGCCGTGCTGACGATGTTCGCCGGAAACTTGGGCGCATTGGTGCAGACGAACATCAAGCGATTGCTGGCCTACAGTTCAATCGCGCACGCGGGCTACATTCTGGTGGCTTTTGCTGCCGTAACTTCCATGGCGAAGGGCGGATCGGCCGAAGCCGCAGCCGCCTATGCGGCGGTGCTGTTTTATCTGCTCAGCTATGCACTGGTGAAGCTGGGCGCGTTCACAATCGTTTCGCAGTTGGGCGGCGCTGGCGAGAAAAATCTCTCGCTGGACGATTACGCCGGGCTCTCGCAGCGCCAGCCCGTCGTGGCAGCAATGCTGAGCATTTACTTGCTATCACTCCTCGGACTGCCCGTCACGGCGGGCTTCTTCGGCAAGTTCTACATTTTCAAGGCAGCTGTAAATTCGCACCTGTTGTGGCTTGCGGTCTTGATGGCCATTAACAGCATAATCGGCGCCTACTACTACTTGCGCGTCATCGTGCTGATGTATATGCGCGAGCCGAGCGCCGAGACTGCCGCAGCCGCTCCGGTGGGATTCCCGATCACGGTGAATGTCGTTCTGGCCGTCACCGCTATCGGCACAATCCTTTTCGGCCTTATGCCCAATCCCGTCATCAATTTCATCCTTCGGCCCACTCTTTTCGGACACTAGGAATTCCAGTTTGCAGAAGTAGACGGGGCTGAAGCCCCGCACCTACTTTTGAAATTATCGGACTGAAAAGAAAACGGCCCGGAGGCTTGCGCTTCCGGGCCGTTGAATTCTGTAAGTATTAGGACTTAGAACTTGAAGTAGAGGAGGATCCCCAACACGAATGTGAACAGCGAGAGCGTTTCGACGAACACCAGGCCGAGCAACATCGCGGCCCGGATATTGCCCGCAGCTCCCGGATTGCGCGCGATTCCCTCGCAAGCCGCAGACGCGATCCGGCCCTGGCCGAGTGCTCCGCCAAATGCTGCGATAGCGAGGCCGAAACCGACAGCCAGAGCGAGCGTGGTGGTATTGATAGGCGCCTTTTCCGGCACAGCGCCCTGTGCGAACGCGGACGGCGCAATCGCCAAGATTGCGATGAGCGCAACGAACAGTACTGCAGTTTTCTTCATAACTTCCTCCTCATGAGATTGCCGCCAGGAGGTGGTTCCCGGACACCGTGCAGCCGGGCTCACGCTGGGCGGCGACTAAAACTCCTTTGCAGCGTCAATGCTCTTCCGCCGTGGCCATGCCGATATACACCGACGGCAGAATGGTGAAGACATACGCCTGAATAATTGAAACAAATATGTGCAGGCCGATAAAGGCCAGCGGCAGAATGGCGGGAAAGACTCCCAGGATGACTCCCAACACGGGTGTCTTGGTCCATCCCCATAGGGCGGGTGCGGCGAGCAGACTGAGAAAAATGCCGTAGATCATGTCGCTCGCGAAGATGTTTGCCCAAAGACGAACGGTCAAAGAGAGCAGGCGCGCTGTCGTGCTGATAATTTCCACGGGAAAAATCAGCCACGCTAGCCACCAGACTGGACCCGCGAAGTGCTTCAAGTATCCGCCGACACCATGATGC
>JBARRT010000228.1:0-3278 GCA_049644365.1 Candidatus Acidiferrum sp.
AGGTCTGATTCGTTTTGCACCAGGCCGCGTCCTCGTTTTTCATGGGGGCGTTTTTTGGGTGCTCGAGCCGGATGAATGGGAAACCTTCAAGTCCGGTTCTTAGAGGGCTGGGCGCCAGCAATGGCGCGCGGCCACTCGACCCTAATCGCGTTGTGTCAGAGTTGCCCGTCATTCGGGACTAATGGCTTCTGTGAATTAGCATTCGCAGGCGGCCGGGGTCGAACTTCCTCGCCCTGCCCGGGGCAAGTTCACAACTAAGGGGCTATCCCGCCTGCGCCCAGCGGCGACTGAATCTCATACGGTCCAAGTTTGCTCCCCGCCGCGAGACTCATTTTTTCTTCAGCTCCTCGGTCCAATTAGTGATAACGTTCAGGGGCAGCGCACTCGTGTCTGGAGCCACATTCCCTACAAATCGCTGACCCTCCTTCGAATCAACATCAAATATTACGCGCACGGGGCTATCCGGGAACGGAGAATGGAATAGCGGCCGTACTGCACTGACCGTGATGCCGTTGGCAGATTCCTGTATGGAAGCAACCATCAGATTTCCCGAAGCGACAAAATAGAGCTCCTTTCCGTCCCCTCTCCAAGCTGCTGCAGGTTGCACGCCACCTAACTCCGAGCTGATCTGCCATTTGCCAACGCCAGCCGGGAATGACGTCACGTAGAGTTCCTGGACACCCGATTCTCTTGATAGGTACGCGATCCACTTTCCGTCGGGCGAGACCCGACCGTCAAAGTGCTCAAAGGTGCCATTGGGAAATAGCGGGAACGCCTTTCGATCCCCAAACAGCGGGAGGATCCATATTCGTTGGGATTCCACATCTCCGCGATTAAGCACAATGTACTGCCCATTTCGCGTCCAATCTGTCGGGTGGTTTGCGTCATCCGAAGCGATCAACAACTCCCGCTCGCCAGACCCATTCGCGGGCTTCAAGAAAATGTCCGAGTATTTCGTTCCGGCTCTTTGTGCCGAGTAAGCCACTCTGCTTCCATCGGGCGACCAGCTAAGAAACCAATCGTCCTCTCCAAACGTGAGGCGCGTCTTTGCACCCGTCTTTAGATCGCATACGTAGACAACACTGTGCGCCCCGTCAAAGCTTACAACCCCGGCGCGAGTTCCATCGGGCGACAAGCGTAAATCCGATACTTGTAACGAGATCGGCGCAGGCCCCAACGAGTGTCCGTTTCGATCGAACCAAAGGACGGGATAGCTCACGGCTCCCGCACCTTGGAAAATCAAAACGCCGTTCTCCGAAGCGGAAGCCATCATTCCCCAGTTTCCGGGTTCCCGCAGCACTTGGCTGATGGGCGCTGCGTCTCCTTCAAGTCGCAGGTGGCTCACATCAAACGGTTGCGCCATTAAGCTGCCATCGCGGAAGTAAAGGAGGTTTCCGGAGGAATAGAGGGCCCTCGCATTGGTCTGCAGGATCTGCTTGGCGTTCCCTCCATCAATGCTCGCTGCATAAATCGCAGACTTTTCCGGCTTGTCGCTTATGTGATTCGCAGCCAGATAGAGGAAATGCTTTCCATCAGGAAGAAAATGCGGCCAGCGGTGCGTTGTGTGCTGCGACCTGTCCAGCGTCGTCACGGCAATTGGCTTACCTCCGTTGGCAGGCACACGGTAAATCACTTCGAAAATAGCGGGGGTGAAAAGGATTACATCTCCCGCCCAACTTCCACCTCGGCCCTCCGGCGCTGGGGCCAAGTTCACAGGCGGGCCCCCTGCAAGGTCTAATCTCTTGAGCTGCTGGCCAGAGAAGAAAGCGACGGACTTGCCATCTGACGACCAGAATGGGAACTTTCCACCCTCCGTCCCGGCTAATGGCTTAGCCGAGGCACTGTCCAATGGGCGCAAAAAAAGCATTTGCTTCTGTTCGGAGACTCCGACAAACACGATGTTCGTGCCGTCCGGGGAAATCGTTGGAGCGCCCCCCAGGTCGCCAAGCGTGAGAAGTGTGACGTTGGACGGCAGAGAGAGCGCCGCGCGGACAACCGGGGCGGCAGTCTCACGACGGCCCAAGAGAAACTTGGCCCCAACACCAAGGACAGCCAGGAGCACGACTGCAAGTCCGAGAGCCAGCACTCCGGTCCAGAGCGATTTCTTCGATCCCGCGGCGAAGCTGAGTGAACCGTCAGCGGAGCTTTGCGAGATCCAGCTGATTTCGTGTTTGATGTCTGCCGCACTCTGCCACCTATCTTCGGGGGATTTTGCGATACATTTCCGTATGGCATGGTCCAGCGCAGGAGGAGTCATCGGCTTGATGGTGTTGATTGGTGCGGGCTCTTTTTCGAGGATCGCCGAGGCCACGCTGAACTGGCTCTTGCCCTCGAACGCTTTTTGGCCGGTCAGCATTTCATACAGCACCGCGCCCAGTGAAAAAATGTCGCTGCGGCCGTCCAGCTCTTTCCCCTCCACCTGCTCCGGCGACATATACTGAAATGTGCCAACAATCGTTCCTTGCTCGGTCACTGGTGAAGCAGAGGCCGTCGCGGTGACGGTCGCGGTAATGGGAAGCGGCGTAGCAGGTTTGGCGAGGCCAAAGTCCAAAAGCTTCGCGCCTGTTGGCGTCAACATGATGTTTCCGGGCTTCAGATCGCGGTGAATCACGGCACCGCGATGGGCTTTGTCTAAGGCATCCGCAATCTGCGCTCCGTATTTCAGCACCTGCTCCAGCGGCAACGGGTCCTTTTCCAGCCGCTTCGCCAGCGTCTCTCCCTCCAGGCATTCCATCACCAAAAAATCCAGTCCGTCTTGAGAGCCAACATCGTACAAGACACAAATATAAGGATGATTGAGGCTAGAAATGGTTTTAGCTTCGCGTTCGAAGCGTTGCTTGCGGGCGGGATCGCTGGAGAACTGCGCAGGAAGAATTTTGATCGCGACGGTGCGCTCCAGCCGCGTGTCTAGCGCGCGATACACCTCTCCCATCCCGCCCGCGCCGAGCGGTCCTGTAATTTGATAGGGGCCAAGCTGTGTACCGGGAGTGAGTGGCATAACTGGCCGTGATTATAACCCCGGGTAACGTTTGCCCGGTATCTGCAGCCCTCACTTGAACGAGCGAAAGCGTCGAAGTGGCCGTATTCGACATTTCGATTCGAGCCACGCCGCGATAGCTCCCGGTTTGTCGGCAACCCGGAAGCTATCTAGAAACGCTAGTGCTTTACCGGATGCGCGTTCTCGGTAAGAAGTGAACGGAGGCGGGGAGCTCTGCGCGCGTCCGGTAAAGCCGTTTGGACGTGGCCGTCCGTGGTTGCGGTGGACGCGGGCCCTATGG
>JBARRT010000229.1:0-9482 GCA_049644365.1 Candidatus Acidiferrum sp.
GGTTTCGGTAAGCAGACAAAAAACATTACGTTACAAGTCGGGCAGTCCGCGGCGCTCGACTTTGCTTTGTCGCCCGGAGAAGTGGCACAAAAAGTGGAGGTCGAAGCAACCTCCGAATTGGCGGAACCGACGAGGACGCAGGTAAGTACGGTGATTACAGAGCGCCAGATTGTCAATCTGCCTGTAAATGGCCGCGAATTCATCAACTTCGCACTTCTTTCGCCGTCCGTGACTATTGGCGACACGACGTCAGGCAGCACGGATGTGATCGTCGAGCCGGTGACCAAGCTTTCCTTCGCGGGGCAGAATATCCACTACAACTTCATTGCCGTGGATGGCGCCGACGACATTTCTACGGCTTCGGGGATCCAGCGCGGGACGCCGCCGCAGGAATCCGTGCAGGAATTTCGCGTGATCAATTCGGATTACTCCACAGAATTTGGACGCGCCGTCGGCGGCATCGTCAATATCATCACCAAGAGCGGAACCAACGACTGGCACGGAAGCCTCTACGAGTATTTCCGGAACGATACACTCGACGCTATCAACCTGCTGCAAGCAAGCGGGGCACACGTCCTGCGACAAAACCAATTCGGCGCGGCGATTGGCGGGCCTATTCAAAAGGATAAGACCTTCCTTTACGCGAACTATGAGGCGCAGCGCCGCGGCGAATCGCCTTTCTATAATTCCGCCGTCCTCACCAACATTACGTCCATCAACAATTTCAAGACTTCTTTCAACCTGCCTGTCGAGCCGAATCTCGGCAGCGTCCTGCGCACGAATGACACCGACAACGGTTTTGTCCGCCTTGATCGTAGTATCGGAACAAACCAGAATCTTTTTGTACGCTATTTCGTCAATGATGGCCGCCTGCTGAACCAGTCGCCGCTCAATGACGGATTCGACTTGCCGTCCGCGTTCAAAAACAATTTCTACCGCGATCAGTCGATTGCCGGCACGCTCGCTTCTGTGGTCAATCCCAAGCTGGTGAATGAGTTGCGTGTGCAATTTGCACGGCGATCGTTTGATTTCCCGACGGTCACCACGCAGCCACACCTCGAAGTGTCCAACACCTTCACGACCGGGGTAAACCGGGGCAATCCGGATTTCTATCGTGAATCGCGCTCTGAACTGGTCGACAATGTCACGCTTAGCCGCGACCGCCATACCATCAGCTTTGGCGGCAATTACAATTTCGTCCATACCACCGAATCCTTTCCGCTCTTCTACCCCTTCGAAGGCGATTTTGGCTGCATCTTCGCGAGCCAGTGTCCGTTTAGTCTGCAAGCGGGTTCGCCATTCGTGCTGTTCTTCGAGCGCTTCCTGGCTCCCAACTTCACTGAACCCACTTTTGACAAAGCGGTCTTTCAAGGGGGCAGAATTGCAGCTGCTATCCGCAATGAAGCGAAAGGCACGCTGAACCATACTTATAATGGCCTGTACATTCAGGACAAATGGCGTGCGACCAGCCGCCTCACCCTTAACGGCGGATTGCGTTGGGAGTGGGAGACTTGGCCTTCGAACGTCCTCGACACGCAGTGGAAGAATTTCGATCCCCGTTTGGGCCTGGCGTACAACGTCGGAACGAGTCGTCATGTGGTTGTCCGCGCCGGCTTCGGACTCTTTCACGGCATGATTCCAGCGCCGCTGCTTGCCTGTCAGCTACCTTCGTGCGGCGGAACAAAAGGAAAGTATCCAGGCCGGCCGTTTGAAGATGCGCTGGATGCCAAGACGCGGCTCTTCGCCTTCGCGAGCGGACCGAATATTACTTCCATCGCGTTGGCTGACATGCTCGGGGGAACGTATCCTGATGCGGCGCCGCTGGGTTTCTGTCCCGGTGGGACAGTTTCGGGTTGCGGTTTCTTTGGGGACGCCACAATCGTGCGCTTCGTGAAGGATCACAAAAATCCGTACGGAATTCAGGCGAGTCTAGCGGTGGAATTCGAACCGCTGCCAGACACAACCGTCAGCATCAGCGGACTGCACGTTCGCGGCGTGCACCTCGGCAGCTTCTTCAACGTAAATCAGCCGGACCCGTCCGGGCAGGCGATGGTTCACGACTCACAGGGTCGCAGTGGCTTGAAGAACACCTACTTCTGTCCCGTTGCCATCTGCGGACAGGGCATTCCCGGCTCGCGCAGTGCTGGTCCTGGTTTTCCCACTTTGTACGCCGTTTACTTTGAAGCGACCTCCCGTTGGGATTCGCAGTACGACGGACTCCTAATCAACGTGAACAAGCGGCTTGCACATAACTTTTCCTACGGCATCAGCTACACATGGTCGAAGTCCATCGACAATGGCCCGAATCCCAGCTTCGTGCTGATTCCACAGGACAGCCAGAATTTTCGCGCGGAGCGCGCGCTGTCTTCTGACGACGTCCGGAACCGGATCGTGCTCAATGCGACGGTAACGACGCCCAAAACATGGAACCCCTTCGCTCGGGACTTTCTGTTTGGCATTATTACCACCATTCAATCGCCGATGCGCTTTACGAAGTTCGCTGGATTCGACGCGAACGGCGACATTTTCGGAAACAACGACCGCGTAGGCATCGAGCCGCGCAATACCTTTATCGGCGATAATTTCCGTTCCGTGGATGTGCGCGTCGCTCGCAAGTTTGATTTTCGCGAGAAGCGGAGCCTCGAATTCATCGCCGAAGCGTTCAACCTCTCCAACACCTTGAACGTTCGCTACTTCAACACGGTTTATGGCGCCGCAGATTTCTGCCCATTTAGTCCGGGTACAGCTGGTTGCCCGGCGACATCCTCCGGTTTCCCCGAAGGTTCGCCGAATCAGTACTATGGGACACCGCGGGCTGTAAACAATCCGCGGCAGATTCAGTTGGCGTTGAAATTTAGTTTCTAACCGCTTTCTTTCGGGAGTTATAGCAAGCGAGAGCTGCAAAAAGCCGCTATGGGATTCTCCAAGTCCTCGTTTAGCGAAAAGATTCACAAATTGGATGCGTCATCTTTTGCTCCCTTGAGCGCGCGGCGCTTGCTCGTGCTCGGCGGAATCGGGCTCATCCTCGTTGGCATGCTGTTCGGGGACATTTTTGCGGTGTTCGTGTTGCACCAGAACGCGGCGCGCGTGGGCGCGAGCCTGGCGGCGGCCGCGCATGCTGCTCTGGCTGGGGATCGTTCCGCAGTTTTCGCCAGTTTTCAGGATGTCGGTTCGTTTCTGGAGAATCGCGGAACCAAGGTGGACACCCATGTCCACATGATCGATTTTGGATATCTGGCGCTCCTGCTCGCGATCTTGCAGCCATGGATCGCATTTGAGGAAAAAGCAAAACGAGGATTTGCGTGGCTCTTCCTCGCGGGAGCGGCGCTGCTGCCGGTGGGTGTCTTTCTGATTCACTATGTCGGGCTCGCGTATAGCCCGCTGCAAACGATTGGCTGGGCCAGCATTTTTGCGGACCTTGGTGGATTGCTGGTGATCCTTGCCACTTTCGGATTTCTCCTGGGTCTCGTGAAGCATTTTCGGTCCCATGTGCCAGCGCATGTAAAGGATGGGCTGCTCTCTGACCGAAGCGCGGCGGGCCGCTTGCTGCTTGGCGGCGGCATGGTGCTGGTCCTCGCTGGTTTCCTGCATGGCGCGTACTACGCGGGCGTCGATCTCTACCGTCATGAAGCGCTCGATTCTTCCATCCTCACGGAAATGGCAAAGGCGGCCGCGGCAAGCGATGCGGGTACGGTCGACCGATCATTGGAAGCTTACGGACAACTGCAGGGCGACAAGGCCGTGAAGATCGCCGCGCACGCGCACATTATTGAGTTCGGCCTTTTGGCCATGATGCTGGCGTTTTTTCAGCCTTATGTACGCTTGCGGGAGAGCTGGAAATTGCGCTGGGCGTACTCTTTGATTCTCGGCTCGGTGTTGCTTCCCGTGTGCGTGCTGATGGAATTGCGGTACGGGCTGGTTGCCGGCGGGTTGGCGGACTTTGGAGGCTTGCTGGTGATCGTCGCGCTGCTGGCTATGTGGATCGGAATTCTTCGCTACACCGGTCAGCTGGACTCGCAAGCGGGAGATATACGATGAGCGGCGGCAGGCGGCTTCTGATCGTGGGCGGTATCGGACTTGCTTTGTGGGGAATGGGTTATGGTTTGTGGTACGCGGTTTTTGCGGAGCATCAGGCGTTGAATGGGATCGGAGGTTCGCTCGCGACGGCGTTCGATGCTGCGGCGAGTCGAAACCTTGGCGCTTCCGAAACTGCCTTCCGCAACTACAAGGAAGCGAAATATATCTACGATCGCCAGGTGGACGTCCATGGTCACTGGATTGGATTGGCGATGTTGCTGATCGTCGTGGGGATTGCATTCGATCGCGCGCGATTTGCCGAACGTCAGAAACTGGTGCTGGCATGCGCACTTCTGGGGGGAGCCGTGATTTTCCCTTTCGGAGTTTTGCTGCAGACCTTCGATCACGGTGCGATCCCGCGGGGGATCGCCATTCTCGGATCGGTGCTGGTGATTGTCGCGCTGATCGGGATCACGCTGGGCTTGGCCGCCCGCGAAACTTCTACCGAGTAGCAGCAGGGAAAGCGATCCTCATTTTTTTTTCATGAATTTACGAAGACACAGCCGGTAGGACTCCGGCGTATCGAAACCCGTGAAAATGGCACGGGTTTTCGCTTGTATGGTCCGCACTCGGGCCGGAACACGATAAATCACGTCGCGCGCGGTTTTGGATTTAAAGAACTCCGCCCGCAGTCTCCCGGATGCGATGGCCGGGTGACCATAGAGACTTCCGTGACGCGGTATGGCAATCTCCTGCGATTCCTCTCGAGTCCGGAACGCGCGGACCAATTCCTGAATCGTTTTCCGTTTCAGGAGGGGATGGTCGATCGGATAGATGAGGAAAGCGGCATGCGCAGGAATCTGTTTTAGCGCGCGGCGGAGTGAACTGATCTGGCCCCGCCGCCAACCACGATTCCATACAACTTGTGCTGTGCTGGGAACTGCGCGGCGGACGCGCTCTGCATCGCATCCAAGGACGACGAGAGGGCGCTCCAGCCCCGCGCAGTTTTCCATCGCGATGGCCAGCGCTGTTTTTCCGCCGAACATCGCGAGGGGCTTTGGGAATGGAAGATGGTGCGAGGGGCCCGCTGCCAGGATAATCGGAAAAATGTTTTCACGTTTTCTCATCGCAAGGCTGCGGCAGCATAGATGAGTCAGTGGCTAAACGCCAGACTTGAAGCCGTCTATTTTTTCGTCAGCGCGAGGCGAAACAGCCGTTTCGCCTTGCCTCTCCGCTCCATTCGCAATAGAATGCGCCCGCACTACAACCATTGATTTTTGCCGCGGTGCAACTGCGGACACTCGCCATCCCAAGAGGCAAGCGGAAAACATCGTGTACGCGCACCCTTTCTCGTATCACCGCGCCGGGTCACTCTCGGAGGCCTCCAAGCTCTTGCAGCAGTTGGGGGAAGAGGCGCGGCTGATTGCCGGCGGCCAAAGCCTCATCCCGCTGATGAAGATGCGCATGGTGCGTCCCAGCGCGTTGGTGGACATCAATTTCATTCCGGGGCTTAGTGAAATCCGGCGCAGCGACGGCCAACTGCGATTCGGGGCCTTGGCGCGGCACGCGGACATCGAAGCATCAGACGCCGCTTCGTCCATTCCCATCGTTCACGATTGCGCGGCAGGCATCGCGGACGTGCAGGTGCGCAATCAAGGGACGATCGGCGGGTCTCTTGCGGAGGCGGACCCTAGCGGAGATTGGGGCGCGGTCCTGCTTGCCTTGGATACGTCGGTGCGATGCTCCCGGCCGTCGGGAGAGCGAACCATCGCGCTCGATGATTTTTTCAGGGATGCATATACGACAGTGCTCGAACATGACGAACTGATCAGCGAAATTATTGTCAAACAGCCCGCGAAGAATAGCGGCGGTGCCTATCTGGCGTTCAAGCGCAGCGCTCCCGTCTATGCTACGGCTAGCGCGGCGGTGCAGCTCACGCTCGGAGACAACGACACGTGTAAGGATGTGAGGATTGTACTTGGCTGCGTTGGATTGACCGCGATTCGCGCTAAGGAAGCAGAGAAAACTTTGCGGGAGAAAAAACTCGAGAAGAAGAGGATCGATAGCGCCGTCGAAGCGGTGCGCGCGGCCGCTGAACCTCAAGACGACATGCGAGGCTCCGCGGATTATAAGCGCGTCTTGATCGCCGCCCTCGTCGAGCGGGCCATCGGAATCGCGGCGCGGCGGGCGCGCGGGGAACAAGTTGAGGCGGGACACGAATATGTCGGGCGTTGAAAAAATTCTGGTGCGCGTGCGCGTCAACGGAGAGCCGCGGGAGGCGCTGGTCGAACCGCGGACCCTGCTGGTGGAATTGCTGCGCGAGCATTTCAACCTTACTGGAACGCATATCGGCTGCGATACCACGTATTGCGGCGCTTGCACCGTCCTACTGAATGGTCGCACAGTAAAATCCTGCACAGTGTTTGCGCCGATGGCCGAGGGCGGCGAAATTGTCACCGTCGAAGGACTTTCCAAAAGCGGCGAATTGCATCCCGTCCAACAGGCGTTTGCGGAGTGCCATGGGCTGCAATGCGGTTTTTGCACGCCCGGGCTGCTGCTTTCCACCGTTCACCTGTTGTCGAGAACACCCAAGCCCAGCGAAAAAGAAATTCGCAAGGGGATCGCCGGCAATACCTGCCGGTGCACGGGCTATCAAAATATCTTGAAGGCTGTGCGAGCGGCTGCCGCCGAAATGGGGAAGAGCTGAGCTATGGAGATCAAATTTGGCGGCGACTTCACGGTGCAGAAAAAACCAGAGGCCGTCTACGACTTTCTGGTGGATCCGAATCGGTTTTGTCCCTTGCTTCCGGACTATCAGAGCATGGAGATCCGTGACGAGAAGAATTTTCTGGTGAAGTTGAGCGTGGGAATTTCGCATATTCGGGGAACGGCGGCGGTGAAGATGTCGCTGGTGGAAACCGAACGGCCGAAGCATGCCGTCTATGAGGGAAATGGGGATGTGCCGGGCGGATCGGCTACGCTGCGAGCCGGGTTTGAACTGGAGCCTGCTGCGGGAGGAGCGACCAAGGTGATTTGGAGCGGCCAATCCAATGTGATGGGGCGAATTGCGTCGCTGGCCGGAGGATTGCTTCAGCCGCTGGCGAAGAAAAATGTACAGAAATTGATTGATGGATTGCAGAAAGCGTTGACGTAGGCGCGAGACAAGGCGATGGCGAAAACAACGCGAGTGAAAAACAAGAGATTGAAGGCCGCGGCCAGGCCTAGCAAGAGCCGTACTGCTGTCGCTCCCAAGTGGGTGGGGCAGCCGATTCGCCGGGTGGAAGAAGACCGCCTGGTGCGCGGGAAGGGAATTTTTGTCGACGACCAGAAGTTGACGGGGATGCTGCACATCCGGTTTGTGCGGTCGTCTTACGGGCACGCGAAAATCACGCGAGTGGATGTCACGAAGGCTGCCGCGTTGCCGGGAGTGGTGAGCACGTTGACCGGCGCGGAAGTAAAAGGGCTGGTGAAGCCGTTCATCGAGATCGGGCCGGACGTCGGTCAGAAAATCGCGGACTACCCGATGGCCGTGGACAAGGTGGTGTACCAGGGCGAGCCGGTGGCCGCGGTCGTCGCGGAGAATCGGATGGCGGCTGAGGATGCGGCGGAACTCGTTGAAGTGGAATATGAGCCCCTGCCTCCCGTGATGACCGCGGAAGATGCGCTCAAGGATGAGAGTCTCGTTCATCCGGGGATGGGCACGAACCGCAACTGGCACGGCGTGTTCGAATATGGAGACGTGGAGAGAGCTTTCAAGCAGGCTGATCATGTTGTGTACATTGACCGGTTGCACTTCCATCGCTTTTCGAGCACGCCGCTGGAATGCAACGCCATGATTGCGGTTTGGGATTCGCGATCCGAACGGATCGAGTATTGGTCCAACAATTCGTTTCCGTCTTTCGCGGCGCAGTTCCTTTCGCCGGCGCTGGGCGTTCGAATCGATCAAATCCTCATGAAGAGTTTCGATATTGGTGGCGGCTTCGGGATCAAGATTACGAATTATCCGTACATGGCTTTGTGTGCGCTGGCTTCGCGGAAAGCGGGCGATCGGCCGGTGAAATGGACGGAGACGCGCACCGAACACATGCAGGCGAGTGCTCACGGAAATGAGCGAACTTTCCTGGATACACGCGTGGCGCTGGATAAGAATGGCGTAATCACGGCGATTGATTCGCGACACGTCGATGATTGCGGCGCTTACCCGCGTTACGAGCCGCTTGGCTGTGTGATTTGGGCGCAGGTGCTTCCGGGTTCGTACCGCGTCAGAAACATTCGAATTGACATGAATCAGGTGGTCACGAACAAGTGCCCGGTGGGACCGAACCGGGGCTATTCCCGGATGCAGCAGCTCTGGTTCCTGGAGCGAGTGCTGGATATTTGCGGGCACTCGCTCGGGATTCCCACCGATGAAATGCGCCTGCGCAACTACATCCGGAAAAATGAGATGCCGTACGAGACTCCGAACGGCTGCGTGTACGATTCGGGCGATTACGCGGGAATGCTGGCGATGGGCAAGAAACTTGTCGGCTGGGACGATTGGAAAACAAAACAGGCCGCCGCGCGCAAGGAAGGACGCTGGATCGGACTGGGAATCGGCTCGACGCTGGATTCCGGCACGAACAATTTTGGCCAGGCGCGCATCATTAATGCGGAAGCGCCGTTTTCCGGACAATCCAAGGCGGCGATCGCCAAGCTGGACATCTACGGCGAAGTCGTCATCAGCATGGGCTCCGTGCCACAAGGACAGGGCCACGAAACGACGGCCGCGCAGGTTGTTGCGGATGTATTAGGCGTCTCTCCCGGCCACGTCAAAGTAAAACCGGGTTTCGATACAGAGCAAAACGCTTACACCGGTCACACCGGAACGTATGCCAGCCAGTTTGCGGTCACGGGACTCTCGGCCATTCATGGCGCGGCCACCAAGCTGCGAAAAGAGATGAGCCGGCTGGCGGCCTGGGCGCTGAAGGCCAAAGAAAAGGATCTGGAATTTGGCATCGGCGCGCAAGGACCGGAGGTCCGGGACAAGCTATCGAAGAAATCCATCAACTACTGGGCGCTCGCGAACATCGTGAACGTGAACAACGCGGGCATGCCGGAAAAATTGTGGGACGTGACGCTCAATTGCCGCCACGTATATCACGCGCCGTTTCAATTGCCGGACGTGAAGAAAAAATTTGGCAATCTCACGCTCACGTATGCGGCACAGATTCATGTCGCGGTCCTCGAGGTAGATCGGCAAACGTTTCAGCCGAAAATCCTGGCGTACGCCTGCGTGGACGATTGCGGCCGCGCCATAAATCCCAGAATCGTGGAGGGGCAAGTGCACGGCTGCACCGCGCACGGCATCGGCGCCGCGTTGATGGAGGATTGCGCGTACGATGGCGATGGCAATCTGCTGGCCTCGACTTTCAGCGACTACACTCCGATCACCGCGATGAACATGCCCGATCTGCTGTACGGCCACA
>JBARRT010000230.1:0-6966 GCA_049644365.1 Candidatus Acidiferrum sp.
GCGAATTTCATCGCACCCGCGGCTGAAATTCGCGCCGCAAAAGAAACGTGCGCGGAAGGGACGTCCCCCCGCGCACTTTCACTATCGTTTACGCCAAGTCGAAAAGCAGCACTTCGGCATTTTCCACGCCGGTGAGCTCCACGGAATTTTCAGCGGAGATGGCCGCGCCATCGCCCACCTCCAGCATCGTCCCGTTCAGCTTCACGCTGCCCCGCGCCACTTGCACGTAAGCATGCCTGTCTTTTTTCAGCACATGCTTCACCGTATCCCCGGAGCCGAGCACCGTGGCGTAAAGCTCGTTGTTTTGACGGATTTTCACCGAGCCTTCGCGTCCATCCGGCGAAGCCACCAGCCGTAGCTTCCCGCGCTTTTCGGCTTCGCTGAAGTTTTTCTGGTCGTAGACCGGCTTCAGCCCCTGCTTCTCCGGCAACATCCAGATCTGATACAGATGCACCGGCTCCGTCTTCGACGCGTTGAACTCGCTGTGCGCCACGCCGGTCCCCGCGCTCATGTACTGCACGTCCCCGGGCTTGATGACCGACCCGTTGCCCATGCTGTCCTTGTGTTCGAGCGCACCTTCCAGCACGTAGGTCACGACTTCCATGTCGCGGTGCGGGTGCGTCGGAAAACCGCCGCCGCCGGCAACACGGTCATCGTTCATCACGCGCAGCGTCCGGAATTGCACGTGTTCCGGATCGAAGTAATCCGCGAACGAAAATGTGAACTGCGAATCGAGCCAGCCGTGGTCTGCGCGGCCGCGCTCGCTGCTCTTTCGAATGTCAATCATCTCCCACCTCCGGGTTTTGACAAACCGATAATACTCGTTATAACGACAATTGTCAAGAGGTACATTAAATTTGTCCCCCCGACTCCCTGCGTCCCTATAACTGTCTCAGTTTGTGGACTTTGCCCGGCCCTTCCGCCCAGTTTCCGGGGCCGCCCCCTTTGGTGTACAGTGGTATTGCAAGGCAGCGTTTGTTTTTTGCCTCATCCCCAGAGGAACGCTCAATGGACTCCCCTTTGTCCGCGACGCAGACGAAAAAACCGGAAGGCTCCGTCACGCCCCGCGAAACTCTGACCGTCACCGACAACCGCACCGGCCAATCCTACGAACTTCCGATTACCCATGGCACCATCCGCGCTGCCGACCTCCGCCAGATCAAGGTGGATCCCAAAGAATTCGGCATGATGAGCTATGATCCTTCTTTCAACAACACCGCCTCCTGCATCAGTAAAATCACATTCATCGACGGCGACGCCGGCATTCTGCGTCATCGCGGCTATTCGATCGAAGATCTCGCGGAAAAGAGCACTTATCTCGAAACCGCCTACCTGCTTTTGAATGGTGAACTGCCCACCTCCCCGCAGCTCAAGGACTGGGCCTACAACGTCACGCATCACACCTTCATCCACGAAAGCATCAAGAAATTCCTGGACGGCTTCCATTACGATGCTCATCCGATGGGCATGATGATGTCCACGATCGCGGCTCTTTCCACGTTCTATCACGACGCGAAAGACATCTTCAGCGTTGAATCGCGAAAGAAGCAGACTTATCGCCTTATCGGCAAGATGCCGACGATTGCGGCATTCTCTTACCGCCACACGCTGGGAATGCCCTTCGTTTATCCGGACAACGACCTCAGCTACACGGGCAATTTCCTGAACATGCTTTTTCGCACCACGGAGCCGAAGTACCGGCCCAACCCGACTCTCGAACGGGCGCTCGACGTTCTTTTCATCCTGCACGCGGACCACGAACAAAATTGCTCCACCAATACGATTCGCGGCGTAGGGAGCTCCCACGTCGATCCGTACTCCGCCACCGCCGCGGCCATCGCCGCGCTCTACGGCCCGCTTCACGGCGGCGCCAACGAAGAAGTTCTCCGCATGTTGATGGAGATTGGCTCGATTCAGAAAGTTCCGGAGTTTATCAAGCGCGTGAAAACCGGCGAAGTGAAGCTCATGGGCTTCGGCCACCGCGTTTACAAAAATTACGATCCTCGCGCCCGCATCATCAAGCACATCGCCTACGAGGTGTTCGACCTCATGGGCAAGAATCCGCTCCTCGAAATCGCTCTGGAGTGCGAGCGCATCGCCCTCTCGGACGATTACTTCATCAAGCGCAAGCTCTATCCCAACGTGGACTTCTATACCGGCCTCATCTACCAGTCCATGGGGTTTCCCATGACTATGTTCCCCGTTTTGTTTGCGATTCCGCGCACCTCAGGATGGATCTCACAGTGGGAAGAGATGCTCCTCGACCCCGAACAGAAAATCGCGCGGCCCCGCCAGATCTATCTCGGCCACGACACGCGCCATTACGTCCCCATCGATCAGCGCGGTTAGCAAGTCCCTATATCCGTTTTGAATACCGCTCGCCGGGAAGCCTCTCGACAATCCCTTCGCCCCGCGTATAGTTGTTGGAGAGAGGTTGTATGGCTCAAAATCCGGTCACAACTTCGAATTCGGGGGCGCGGCGCCGCAGCCAGCGTGTGCTGATGCAAGTCCCCCTGCGACTTCGAGGGGTGGACGCCCAGGGCCAGAACTTCGAGGAATTCACGGAAACTCTCGCTATTAACGCACACGGCGCACTGGTCTTACTTGCTGCACGCGTCACCAGCGGCAGCGTCATCCAGATGCGGCACAACAAAACGGAAGAGGAACAGGACTGTCATGTTGCGTTTCTCGGTCCAGTGCGTACCGGCAAGAGCGAGGTAGGCCTGGAGTTTTCCGCACCGCGCCCCACTTTCTGGCGCGTGGCGTTTCCTCCCGAAGACTGGTCACCCAAGCATCCCGAAGCCCGCACCGTCTCCAGCGCCCGCGGGGACAAGTAGAAAGCTTTCCTCGGTGCTCGTCGCTTCTTCCCTCTCCGTGAACTCCGCAGTCAAAGTGTGCCTAGCGCGATTTACTTGTTTTTCTCATTCCGCGTCAGCGCCGTGGGCGCACCGAACCCGGCCCGTAAAGGTTTGTGTGACAACTCTGTTTTCACCACGCGGCACAGCGTCGGCTGGAAATGGAACGAATTAGCGGGCCGGCCCTTTTTTCCCCATCATCGCCGACAACAGCCACTTCCTCAAAACAGCAATGAAATACGGCTTCGTCTCGCGAAACATCAGCCCCATGCCCTCGTTTTCATCTACAAAGACGACGCTGGCTTGCGCTTCAAAAAACTCCGTCGCCGTGAAAACTTTTACTCCCAGCGCTGTCCCCACCGGATAGGGACTTACCGTTTCCACGTAGCAGCCATTCAAGCTGAGTTCCCGGACCTTCGCCGTGATTTTGTCTTCCGACGTTCCGTGGCGCATTTCGATGGCCCCGGCGAATGTATATCGGGGAGTGCGGCGGCGCTCTTGTTCCATGGTCCTCCGGGGAAGAGGAAATGCCACGATTCTATCCCTCTCCCCCCAATTCTCCTCCAAAAATCTCTCTCCTTTTGCTTGAGAAATTGGAATGTTCCATCCGCCCTTGACTTCAATCTAGGACACGCCTAGCTTAGATACAGATGCGTTTTACCAAGCCAATGCTGCTGGCGGTGCTAGCGATTGCCCTCGCTGTGTATGCCTTCGACTGCCTTGCCATGTCGACGCCCGAGCAGGCGATGCAATGCTGCGATTCGATGCCCTGCTCATCGCACGGCCACCAGCACAGCCAGGAATGCTGCAAGACGATGCCGTCCATGCACGCGCCTTTTGTACAGCCTGCCTCGGCACATGGTCCATCCTTCACACCCGTTTTCGTCGCCGTGCTTCCGGCGTTTAATGCCTCGCACGGCCTATATTCCCCAGCAGGCCTCCTTACGGCGCATTGCCACGCGCCGCCAATTTCCCAAATGGCGGCTTCCTCACCTCTTCGCATCTAGTCAGCCTTCCAGTCGTCTCCCGGCTTCGCGGGTGGGTGTGCCTCGGCATATTACTTTCTGCTGGAAGGAAAATAATGGGATATCGAAACGCAAGAGGTCGTGGGCGATCTTTGGTGTTCGCTCTGGTTCTGTTGTCGCTTTTGGCTTCCGCGGCAAGTGCGCAAGGCCCTGCTCCCGAGACGGCGCCTCCGCTCTTCCCTGGCGGGGGACTCATCTCTTACAACTCCATTTTCACCACACGTGGCCTGATCTCCCACCTGTCGGGAAATATTCCCTTGACCGCCCGCCCTACGTTTTCGCACGAAGGTGACTTCAATTTCACTTGGGGCTTCCGCCGCGATTTTGATTTGACGGTGCTGGTACCTGTGATCACCAATCATTTCGAAATATCGAAACCGATTCGAATGCCTATGAGCGGCGGTACAGGCCTGGGCGATGCGATGGTACTCGTGAAATACCGCTTCTACCGCCGCGATTCCAAACGAGGCACTACGCAAGCTTCTGTGACGCTAGGCCCCAAGGTTCCGACGGGCCGAACCAATCTAGCTGACAGCAACGGAAAACGGCTCTCTGCAAGTTTACAGCCTGGTTCGGGCTCTACCGATTTCTTCGTGGCGGCGAATTGGACTTACACCGGACTCTTCAACGTCAGGCGGCTCGTCGCCGACGAAGAGTTCCATTTGCTGTTGCGCTCGCAAGGGACGCAAGAGACGCGCCTCGGCAGCGATCTCGAATCACGCTTCTGGCTCTCCTACCGGCCTTATGAATCGAAGAACGGGGCCCGTGAATGGTTCATTGGGCCTGCTGTGACTTGCCTGCACTCTCAGGATGACCGCATCGCGGCAATCAACCAGAGCGGGAGCGGTGGCGACGTATTGCTGGCCGGAGTCACAACGTATGTGGGCGTGCTTCCCGGGGTGCACCTGTGGCTCGGCATGGACTGGGACGTTGCGCATTCGGCGGGTGCCATGTTCATGCCCGTCCGTCGCCACATCAGTTTCGGAGTCACTCGTCAGTTTCGGCTTCACTTCCAATGAAAGGAGGAACGATGAACACAAGAAAACTCGCGTTGCTGTTTTTGCTGGGGCCCGCATTTGTGCCGGTATCGCAGGCGCAGATCAAGCACATCGAGATGCGCGTCGAAGGCATGACCTGAAACTTTTGAGCCTACGGGGTGAAACAACACCTCGGACGCCAGTCTGGCGTTCAAAAAGTGGATGTTAGCTTGATCGATGGGAAGGTCGATGTTACGCCCAAAGAAGACGGTCAGATCGACCCTGCGCAACTTCTCAAAGCAGTTTACGACAGTGGTGTGACCGTTGCGGAGATGGACGTAATCGCACGCGGAAAAATAGTGAAAGATGCTGCAGGCAATTTCGCGTTGCAGGTTTCGCCCAATCAGTCCTTTGCGATCGCATCGAATGATTTACTCAAGCCCGTTGAACCGCTTGCCGATTCATCGGCGGTCGTCACCATTCGTGGCGAATTGTACCGCAAGCCCGCAGGTAAGAAAAAAGCAGCCGCTTCGGCGCCCCTGAAGCTGCTGATTCTCGAAGTGCAGAAGAAGGAATAGATGCTAAAACCATGTCTGTTCTTTTTGAGCCTCGCTGGAGTTGGTTTCGCCGGATGCAATCAGCATCCGGCGACTTCTCCCCCACCCAAACAAAGTGTAGTCGCAGCAGGTGAAATTGGTTCACACCTGCCCGAATTCTCCATGAAAGACTTGCAGGGCCGGGAAATCTCGTCGGCCGATCTTAGCGGCAAAGTCGTGCTCGTTGATTTTTGGGCCACGTGGTGTCAGCCGTGCAAAAAAGAGATGCCCGGCTATCAGAAACTCCTCGACCGCTACGGTTCACGCGGATTTACTGTCATCGGATTCAAGTTCGATACCATGATGGACATGGAGGACCCCGTTCAATTCGCAAAGAAAATTGGAGTGCGCTATCCGTTGGCCGTCGCCCCAGACGATTTGAAGCAGAAGTTTGGCGGCATCGAGGGGTTGCCAACGACAATGCTTTATGACCGCCAGGGAATTCTTCGGAAGAAAGTCATCGGATTCGAGTACACCGATGCCTTCGAATCGGCCCTAAAGCCACTTCTCTGAACTAACGGCAACAAGGGGGCAAGTAACTCGATACCGAAGGTCTAGGTCGGCGTCATTGTATGCTACTCATATGACGGAAACCGCAGTTTTGGAACGTCGAGCCATAGTGCAGCGCGGGCGAAGGCTGGAATACTTCACCATCGCATGGAACACCCTCGAAGGTCTGGTAGCGATCGCCGCAGGTGCAATCGCTGGGAGCGTTTCGCTTGTAGGTTTTGGCATTGATAGCTTCATCGAAGTCACGTCAGGGGCCGCGCTCCTCTGGCGGATGTCTGCTGATGCGGACGAACGCCGGCGAGAGCGAATCGAGCGGATAACACTTAGAATCGTCGGCGCTTGTTTTCTCGCTCTGGCAGTTTATGTCGGCTACGAAGCTGCAAGCGACCTGCTCCGGAAGAAAGCACCCGAACATAGCCTTCCGGGAATCATCCTGGCCTGCGTTTCGCTCGTAGTCATGCCCTTGCTCTCCCGTGCGAAGCGGGGCGTTGCGTCAAATTTGAAGAGCGCCGCTATGCGCGCAGATGCGAAACAGACGCAGTTTTGCACGTATCTGTCAGCCATTTTGCTTGGTGGGTTAGTTCTAAACGCGGCGTTTAATCTCTGGTGGGCAGATCCTGTAGCTGGTCTCCTCATGGTGCCAATCATTGCTAAAGAAGGCGTGGAAGGGCTGCGCGGTGACACCTGTTGCAACTGAATAGCCCGGCCGGAGGCTTGCCGGAAGCTGCACCTGCGGCTCTTAGGGCCCGGTTTTGCATCTACGAATCGACAAACCACATCCTTTCAATACTTTCCGCAATCATTCGAATTACCCACTAAATAAACATTGACAACCAGTACCTTTTGCGTTATACTCCCCTTGTCCTTCACCGCGGCGGAGAAAGGAGCGCTTTCCTTTGTCCGCTACCTCTTTGCCCCGAGTGACACGCGGTTTTGCGCTCCCGGTCGCTTGCCGAAACGAAGGGTCCATCGCAATGCCTCTGAATCCTTCGCCATCCAATGC
>JBARRT010000231.1:0-23742 GCA_049644365.1 Candidatus Acidiferrum sp.
CTATTTGGAATTCTCAAGAGAAGCGATCAACGCCATCAATTCATTTAGCGACAGGTCCACTAGGGCATGCGATCCGCCCGAGTGTGCACTACCGGCCGGCTGTCTCTCTTTGATTCTTGCAAGTGTGCAATATTGAACAGTCGCGGCATCTTGAGTCGCCTTAGGATTATCCAGTTTTTGAATACCAATTAATGATAACTGCTGAACTTCGAGCGACCACTAACAGCGCCCCACCTCTGCACACCAGCACTACGATGAAAGAGCTGGTGTATCACAGTCCGGGCAAGCGTGCATGGGCGGACAAGCCGCGCCCTGCCATCCAGGAGCGGGGCGATGCCATCGTGCGGATTGCCACTTCAAGGCTGTGCTCGAAAGCGTCGTGGGTTCATAGCTCCTTCCCGGAAATTCTCCCTCTTCAAAATTGCGTGACGTCCGTCACGTCAATCAGTGACGTGGGTCACGGTGGATCAACGTCATTCCAAGCAACTATGCAGATTATTGAAGTCTAGCTGTGAGTTCGGGAACTTGGCCGGCGATTCCGTGGGCAAGATTTGGAGGGCAAGCAAATGAAAGGTCGTGTACTTAATAGCAGCATCGTGGCAAGTCTAACTGCTGTCGTGGTCGTTTTGTGGGTAATGCTTGCGTCGGTGCCTAAGTCTTCCGCGATCCCCGCGTTTTCGCGAAAGTATCAAACGTCGTGCACCACCTGTCACAACAACTACCCGGAATTGAACGACTTCGGGGAAGCGTTTAAGAAGAACGGATTCAAGTTTCCGAAAGACGACGAGAGCTTCGTGAAGGAACCACCTGTTCTGCTGGGGGCAAAGGCGCAGAAGGAAGCATTCCCTGGTGCTGTCTATCCGGGCGAGATTCCCGGTTACCTCCCAATTGCGTTCCGCTACGAAGGGAATTTCACTCTGAATCGCAAACAGCCCCCAGGGGTCATCCAGCAAAACGGATTTGTGCCGCGGACGGACCTCTTTGCTCCGAATACCTTCACGATCATCAGCGCTGGAAGTTTCGGGCAGAATTTGTCGTTCTGGATCGACGACGACATCTCCGTCGGTGCGGCCAATGCCAACGGCGGCATGGGTGACGGCTGGCTGAAGTACAGCGACTTGGGGCACGGCATTGGGTTGCCGAAGAATTCGCTGAACGTCCGGTTCGGACAATTCGAACTGGATCTGCCATTCACACAGGCCAAGACTATCTACCTGTCTCCCTTTGACATTTACAATGAAGCGGCCGTCGCAGGCTCTTTGGGCACGGCGAACAACTCCGTGATATTCGGCGCACCGCAGAGGGGTATTGAATTCGGCGGCACGCCGAACAACGGAAACTTCAACTGGTCGGTCGCCGTCACGAACGGAAGCAATGTTGGAACGGCGACGCGGAGTTCGAAAGACGTTTACGTTCGCGTCTCTCAGAAATTCAATTTGGAGCGCGATCCGGAAAGCCGCAATGCGATCCAGGCAGCGGGGGCAACCGGTCCGCGGGACCACACCTCTATCCGGCTGGGGTTCTTCTACAACTACGGCAAGAACCAGCAGAATCAGGACGGCAAACTTTTCCCAGGTTTGGCCACCATCGAGGAACCCTTCTATCGTGTGGGCGGCGATCTACGTTTCAAGTACCGGAAGATGGAACTTTTCGGACTTGGAATGTTCGGCCATGACGACAATCACTTATTCACTGCCGGACCGCCCGCGACTATCGCCGTTGCTCCTGCCGTGAAATTCTCTGGCGGGTTCGTTAGCGCCAACTATTGGTTCTATCCGTGGCTGATCGGGACCTTCCATTACGACGCCGTGAATTCGCACGCCGACTTCGTCAATAGCCCGCTAACATTGAACTACCACACGCGGAATCGCTTCAGCCCAGGCTTTCAGGTGCTGGTGCGCGCCAACATCAAGGTCGTCGGCGAATATCAATACACCTTTGGGCAGCCCTACACGGATCCCGTGACCGGAAATACTCTCTTCTTCCGCCCAAACACGTTTCAGACGGGCATCGACTACGTCTTCTAGAAAGGTCGGGCGCGGAAATTGAATTGCCACGCACATCAAATACGAGAGGAATGTCATGAGTCTAGCGAAAATCGCAGCAAAGGCAGCAGTCGCAGCGAATATCACTCTGGTGCTGGCCAGCGTAAGTTGGGCCAACGAAATTAAAGGCAAGGTCAGCGTGCAGGGGATTAAGTCCGCGGAGAACATCGCTGTATACGTCGATGCTATCCCGGACAAGAAGTTCGATCCGCCGAAAGACCACGTCGTGGTCGACCAGAAAAAAATGGCGTTCATTCCCCATGTCGTTGCTGTGCAGCAGGGAACTACCGTCGAATTTCTGAATAGCGACTCCGTTGGCCACAACGTCTACTGGCCATCGATCAGCGGAAATAAGAAGCTCACTCACAATCTCGGCACTTGGCCGAAGGGCGAGAAAAAACCGTTCCAATTCAATGATCTCGGCGCCGCTTCCTTGTTGTGCAACGTGCACCCCGAAATGTCCGGCTATGTCGTCGTCGTGCCTACGCCTTATTTTGCGGTGACCGACAAAGACGGCAGCTTCGAAATCAAGAATGTTCCCACTGGAAAGTACACGTTGAAGACTTGGAGCGAAGATGGTAAACCAACCACGCAAGCTGTGGACGTCAGCGCCGCAACCACAACCGTAGAACTGACGGTCAAGAAGTAAACGAGAAAGGGACCCGGGACGCACCTCGTGGCGAGCCGAACCAAATTAGTCGACCTCGAGTGGCTCGAATCGAACTTCCCCTGCATGCAGGCCTGTCCCGTCCACACGCAGGCTGGGCGCTACGTCACTCTGATTGCGCAGGGGAGGTACGAGGAAGCATACCGCTATGCCCGGGTCCCCAATCCATTCGCCTCCATCTGTGGCCGTGTTTGCGGGCATCCTTGCGAGCCCGCCTGTCGGCGCGGGCAATTTGACATGCCCATCTCTATCCGCGCCTTGAAGCGATTTGTCACCGAGCGCCATGGGCCGGAATCGCGTAATCCCATCGATGTCTTTCCCGAAAGGCCGCACGCGTTCCGGCCCGAGAAAATCGCAATCATCGGTTCTGGCCCGGCCGGCATGTCGGCAGCGCATGATCTGGCCCTGCTCGGTTATCCCGTAACCGTTTTCGAAGCCGCGCCGGTGCCTGGCGGAATGATGCATCTCGGCATTCCGGAATACCGGCTGCCCCGTGATGTTCTGCAGGCGCAGATTCGCGAGATTTTGGACCTCGGGCCGGAACTGCGGCTGAATGCGCGGCTCGGTCGTGACTTTTCGCTCGAAGACCTCCTCCGGCAGGGCTACAAGGCTGTGCTGCTCGCGTTTGGACTGCACCGCAGCCGCGACCTCAATCTTCCAGGGCATGAGCTGGACGGGGTCGTGAAAGGCATCGATTTCCTGCTTAACGTCAATCTTGGCTACCGCTTCTCCATCGGCAAACAAGTCGTTGTCATTGGCGGAGGCAACGTAGCGATCGACGTGGCGCGTTCCGCCATGCGTGAACAGCAGAAGCTCACGGCAGGCACAGATACCAGGGCGGGACTTCCAGACCAACTGACTTCCAGCGAGATGGACGTCGCCATGAAAGAATTCATGGACGTTTCCCGCCAGGCCCTGCGCATGGGCGCTCGTGAAGTGCACCTTGTGTGCCTTGAATCGCGTCAAGAAATGCCCGCTTCGGAAGAAGAGATTGAGGAGGGGTTGGTAGAGGGTATCAAGGTCCATCCCTCGCTTGGCCCGAAGCAGTTCGTCGGCCAGTATGGCAAGGTAAGCGGCCTCGAAGTGATCAAGTGCACGTCAGTATTCGACGCTCAACGGCGGTTCAGCCCCACCTTCGCTCCCGGCACGGAAACAATTATTCCGTGCGACACGGTAATTCTTGCCATTGGCCAAGCTTCTGATCTGGCTTTCCTCAAACCTGCCGATGGACTCGAAACCACGCGGCAAGGCACCCTGAAAATCGATCCAGCGACGCTTATGACCACCGCGCCGGGAATTTTCGCAGCTGGGGATATCGCCTTTGGTCCGCGCCTGATCATCAATGCAGTTGCAGATGGCAAAAAAGCCGCGGAAGAAATTGACAAGTTTATTCGGGGACCCGAGTGGCAGCCCAAGCTCAAATATGTACAGATCACGCTCCTCGATCACCATAAGATGGCCGAGCAGTACGACGAGTACTCCCGTCTGGCTGTACCTGTCATCCCTCTCGAACGGCGCACCGGCATAGCCGAGGTCGAAACTGGCTTTACGGAAGAGCAGGCCAGGCGAGAAGCTTCCCGTTGTCTTCAGTGCTGGATCAACACCATTTTTGAAGGGACGGAGGCGAACGGCAGTGAGTGCATCCTCTGCGGCGGCTGCGTCGACGTCTGTCCGGAAAACTGTCTGCAGCTTGTCCCGCTCAGCCAATTCGAATTTTCTGAGGAGACCACACAACAGTTGTCTGCCACCTCCGACTCTCGGGCTCACGAACTTCTGCACCTCTCGCCCGAAGCGCTTTCCACCGCCAAAGGTTCGGTGATGGTCAAAGATGAAACCATCTGTATCCGCTGCGGTCTCTGTGCCGAGCGCTGCCCGGTGAACACCATCACCATGGAAGCTTTTGAAGTTTTCGATCGCGACCCGAACTTAGTCCAAATTGAGGAGATGGTTCTCCATTCATGAGTGAAACAAAACACTCTTTGCTTCCTGGAGTGCCCCTCTCCGGGGATGCCGCTCATGAGAATGAGATCACTCGGCGCGATTTCTTGAACGAAATCACTCTGGGAGCCCTCGGCATCGCCGGTCTAGGCTCCGTTGCCGTGACCTATCAATTTTTCTCGCCCAACGTCTTGTTTGAGCCCCCGACGACTTTTCGCGCCGGCAATCCCGATCTTTATCCCGTGCATTCGGTGACGTTTCTTCAGGACCAGCAGGTTTACATCGTGCGCATGCCGGAAGGATTTTATGCCGTGTCTGCCGTCTGCACACATCTCGGCTGCGTCACGCAATGGAAACCCGACACCGAAATGATTGCGTGCCCATGCCATGGTAGTAAGTTCAAATCCGATGGCACAAAAATCGAAGGTCCCGCGCCGCGGCCTCTTCCGCACTTCGCAATCTCGCTGACAGCGGATGGTGAGCTGCTCGTCGATAAGTTGCAAAACATCAAGCCCGCGCAAGTTCTGAAAGTCTAAGGGAAACGATGGCTACGACTCTTCACTCCGCGCTGCAACACCTTCGCGAAACGAAAGTCTGGAAGTCCATGTTTCGCCGCGGCCCCGCAAATACGAACCGCACACGCAGCCTCGCTGTCTTCGGCAATCTCTTCCTCCACTGGCTGCCAGTCAAGGTTCGAGAAAAGTCCCTCCGCGTGCGGGCTTCGTACTACCTCGGCTCGATCTCATTCATCCTTTTCATCGTTCTTTTCGTCACCGGTATTTTGCTGATGTTCTATTACCATCCGGCGGCGCCTCAGGCCTACCGGGATATGAAGGACCTGCAGTTCGTCGTTTCCAGCGGAGTCTTTCTTCGTAATCTTCACCGGCTCGCCGCGCATTTAATGGTCTTTGCCGTCTTCTGGCACATGTTCCACGTGTTCTACCGCGGGGGCTACAAACCGCCGCATGAGTTCAACTGGGTGGTCGGTGTCGTGCTTCTTCTGGTCACGCTGTTCCTCAGCTACACGGGCTATCTCTTGCCCTGGGACCAGCTTGCCTTTTGGGCCGTGACCGTTGGCACTAACATCATTTCTGCGATGCCCTTCGTTGGCGCCAAGATTCGGTTCCTGCTGCTAGGTGGGAACATCGTCGGCGAAAACGCGTTGCTGCGTTTTTACGTGCTTCATGTTGTGATTCTCCCGCTTGTCGCGTTCTTGCTCATTGGAATTCATTTCTGGCGCGTGCAAAAGGACGGTGGTCTGACCGTAAAGCCCAAGGACGACGATGGAAAAGAATAAAATCGAGACCGGCTTTAGCTCGGACGCGAAGAAAGAGCCACGCCGCGTCGTTTTTGTAACGAAGAAGACCTCTGCGAAGGTAGTAGGCGATCCCGGCCCGCAGTTGATGACTTACCCCCATCTCTTGATCCGCGAGGCAATCGCATTTCAGGTGCTCGTGATTGCCATGGTGCTCGTTGCGCTTCTCTGGGACGCGCCGCTTGAGCAACTCGCGAATCCGCTGCTTACTCCGAATCCGGCAAAGGCCCCGTGGTATTTTCTCGGCCTCCAGGAACTGCTGCACTTTTTCCCGCCATTCGTGGCGGGAATATTGATTCCGACATTGGTGGTGATCGCACTCGTGGTCATTCCTTATTTCAACGTGAATATCGAAGGTGAGGCGATCTGGGCTCGGCGGCCGTCGCAAAATCTGAGGACCGTTCTAATCACTGTGATCATCCTCCTAGCGTTTCTTGCTGTATTCCATGCTTGGACGATTTTTGCTCCCACAGCGCTCGTTGCGGCTCTCTTGCTTTTTTCTTATACCGCCAGGCAGGGGCAAGAGGGCTGGCCAAATGCGGTCGCCATGAAGCCACTCTCCTGGTGGGTTATGACGTGGTTCATTGCTGTCGCCATCTGTTTGACCGTCGTGGGGACGTTTTTCCGGGGCCCAGGCTGGTCGTGGGTGTGGCCGTGGAGAACTCATGGCGGCTGAAGAGATGGGCAAATTAACGGACCGCACGCGCCTCATCTTTGCGGTTTCAAGTGTCGTATTCTTGGCCGTGCTCGCGATCTCGCCCTTCAAGGATTTTCGCCGCGAGTGGAAGCAGTACAAGCGCTCCTACCTGCGAATTGCTCAAGGCCGTCCTGATACAAAGAAACTCCTGGCAGACTATCGCCCCGACATCGATCAGATCTGGCTACCCGGAATGAACGTTGTCGATCGCTGCACGACCTGCCACCAGGGCATCACGCAAGCGAGCCTCGCGGATGGGGCTGTTCCTCAGCCCTTCCGCGCCCACCCGCCGGTCCCGCACAACGTTCGCGACTGGGGTTGCACGGTATGTCACCGGGGCCAGGGTCCCGCCACGGAAGTTGCGGAAGCACACGAATCGACGCTTGCCTGGGAACAGCCGATATTGCCGATTCGCTTCATTCAGGCGTCGTGTGGCACATGTCACTACGCCGACCTTCCCCAGACGCCACAGCTGACACGCGGCCGCGAGCTTCTAGCCGAATTGAATTGTCAGGGCTGCCACCGCTTGCCGGGAATTGAGCGTCCCATGATGCTCGGTCCCGATCTAACGAACATCGGTACGAAAGTCAGTCGCGAGTGGATTTACAAGTGGCTGAAGGAACCGCGCACCATCACCGATAAAGACGGCAATGTAACCGTAAACGGCTACGAGACGGAAGAGGAACCGCGCATGCCGAAGTTTCGCCTGACCGAAACGGAACTCCGCGGGCTTTCCGCTTACCTCAGCGTTCAAAAAGCCAAAGCCTTGGTGCCATACAAGATCGATGCCCGCGTCGTTGCAGCCTGGAGCAAGAATCCGGAGCTGGCTTCGCAGGGCGAGTTGCGTTTCCGGCAAATGTTCTGCTCCACGTGCCACTCACTGGCGGTCACTCGCGCCGGCGAGACGAAGCTGATCGGCGGCGATATTGGTCCGGAGCTCACCAAAGTCGGTAGCAAGGTCAACCCCGATTGGCTCCTCGCGTGGCTTCGCGACCCGCAAAACTATCTGCCACACACGCGGATGCCGCGCTACGGTTGGTCGGATGAAGATCTTTACAAGGTGACGCATTACATCTCCACCAAACTAACTGATTCCGATCTACTCACAGGCGTTCCCCGGCTCGGGCTGCCAACGGAGCAGGAGATTCAGCGTGGACATCGCCTCTTTCTGGAAAAGGGCTGCGCCAGCTGTCATTTGATTGAGGGTCTGAATCCGCAGAAAGATTTTGGACCGGACCTGAGCGCGATTGGCGGCAAGAACGCCTCCGAGCTCGAATTCGGCGCAGCGAAGATTCCGCACAATCTGATGGCGTACATCCAGGCGAAATTGCAGGACCCCACGTCCGTGAATGCTGCGGCGCGCATGCCGCAGTATAACTGGAATCAATCTGATTTGGACGCCATCACAATCGCGCTCCTCAGCATGAAAGGTCCGCCCGCGACGAGCGCGCTACAAAATCTGATTGTTCCTCGGAAGGCAGCTGGCTTCCACCCCATTGGCGCGTTTGGCGAAATCTACGAGCGCTACAAATGCTATACCTGCCATAAGTTCAACGGTTACGGTGGTGAACTCGCTCCCGATCTGACATTCGAAGGCAGCCGCGCGCAGCGGCAGTGGATCGTAGACTTCTTGAAAAATCCGCAGACACTGCGTCCGACGCTCATTTTGCGGATGCCGCAATTCAATATGAGCGATAAGGACGCAGCGACACTCGCCGATTACATGACAATGGTCTTGCAGTACCCGGCGGCGAATCCGGCCGGTGTTGATGCGAAACAGTTCACACCGGCCTTGGTGGCACTCGGCAAACAACTCTACGAAGTAAAATACCAATGCCAATCATGTCACACCATCGGCGGCACCGGCGGATACGTTGGGCCCAACCTGAACAACGCAGGTGGCTGGTTGACGGCCGCATGGATCGAAGCTTGGCTGAGAGATCCGCAGGCGCTCATTCCGGGTACCATCGAGCCGCGTCGAAATTTTACCGAAGTTGAGGTCAAGGCTTTGACGGCGTACCTCATGACCTTGCGGCAGAGCATCAAACCACAAAAAATCGCGAGTACCACTGCAACGCGTGCTGCAGCTCAAGGAGCTGGCCGATGAAATTCCATGTCTGGATCGGCGTTTTCCTATTGATGACTCTCGCCAGCGCCGGAGGGTGCCGCAAACATGCCGAAACTGCCAAGGCCGATCCGCTTCTAGCGGCGTACGATACAGAGGCCGACTGGACCGATGCGCAGCACATCATTCCTCTAAGCTATCAGCAAGCGCAAGGAAAGCGTATTTTTTACCAACAGTGTGTTTGGTGCCACGCAGACGCTACGCCTGCCGGTCCATCTAACCGTTCAAACCTGACGCCTGTTCCACCCTTGCTAAACGACGGTGCAACGCTGAATGCCGAGAGCGATGAATTCATGCGGAACATCGTCACACTCGGTGGCACTGCGATGGGCAAGTCGGCGATGATGCCGCCTTACGGGCGTATGCTTTCGGCGGAAGAGATCCACGCTGTGATTGCGTTCACGCGCGCCATCGCTCAGCCACCCTATCAGCCGCCAGCACGAGCCGGATCGCAATACTCCGTCAAATAGTGAGGTACACTCGTGCGACCTATGAAACTCAGGCCTCCATTCCGCTTCAGGCGCCGAACACTTTTCCTGGCAATTGCACTGGCGATGAGTTTTTCCGCGCCACGCGCGTCCGCACAGGTAAGCCCGTCTGAAATCCTGAATCCCGATCTCAAGGCACTCGAAGAGACTTATTTCCAGCAGTTGAAGACTCTCAATCAATCGATCGCCAAAACGAAATTCCCCTTTCCTTTTTATCTTAGCCGCTTCGTTGGCCTCGACCCTGCGCAGCAAGCGGAGGCCGATTCACGTGGCTTAGAGTTCGTCCGTTTTCAAGATCACGTGATCTTGAAAGTGACTGGAAATTACAACGCGGCCTATGACACCGCTCGGCTCACGCGGAACGAACGTGCTTCCAATACGTTTCGCACGGTAGTCCTTCCGATTCTGGATCAACTGACAGCCGCTCTACCGCAAGAGATGGCTTGTGATGGAATTGGTTTTGAAATCTCTCATCACGCCCACACACGGGATCGCAGCTACGACTATGAAGGGAAAGAAATCCTCGTTGTGGTGCTCGATCGCGATGAGGCCTGGGCACTGTCCCGTGCCTCGACGGATTCCCAACGCCAGGAAATTGTGAATCGTTCGAAAATCTTTGTCAGCGGAAAGGACTTCGGTCTTTCGCTCTCCGAGCGTGATCCCCTCAACGTTCAAACGCTGCCGCGGTCCGTCCCTGCCAAGCCTGATGCCACCTCCACGGCGCGTTCTTCGACCGCGGCGGGCCACTCTTCCTTACTTAAATCAAACCTTTCGCTGACCTCAGCACCCCCGGTCGTGCCGGCCCCGGCGGAGGCCGTTTCCGATGGCGCCAATGCCGCTCTACCTTCAACCAAGGCAGTGGACCCACAACCCGCCAGTCCTCCGCGGACGCAGGCCGAGGCCGATCGCCTGAGCGAAAAATATAAAGTGCAGTTGGCCGCTCTCGCCAAAGAGGGCGCAACGAAGTTTCATTTTGTCGATTACGCCCCACCCACCTTTGTGGTTTTCCACGAGCAGATGGCGCTCCAAATGACATTGCGAAATTCCATCCAGTTCGGGTCTGTGAGAGGCTCCATCTACAAGCGTGCCGCCCAGAGTTTTGACCTATTCCTGGCCCCTCAACTCAAAGATCTATCAGATAGGATTTCACCGGATCTGGAAGTTCAACTCTTTGACTTTTCCGTCCTCAACAAACTTTCTCCCAGCGCAAAGGCCACTTCCGAAGCGATTGAATTCATTTGCCCGCGAACCGCTTTCAAACAATTCGTGAACGCGGAGATTACAAACCAGCAGCTCTTGGATCAAAGCGTCATTCTTGTCAACGGCGTGCGCATCGCCTTAAACCTCCAACTCGTGGAATAGAGACATTTCATCGAGACATCCCGGATCTGGGCGCACCCTTCAATGCTTGAGCACGACTCGTAAAGCCAGACGGTCCACGGAGTTGTCCGAGCCCGCGTTCGCTTACAATGACGACCGCATAACTAAGCATGGACTAGTCTTACGTTGGCCGCGCGACTCAAGGACGTGACTGAAAGTAAGAGGCGACGCAACAACCCTGTGACTGCCGTCACATATTCAGGTGACCTGAATCACGGCATATCGTTCTGCCTTTGCCGTACTCTACCAACGACGAGGTGGACCATGAGCGCCATCGAAACTGGAGTACGGGTTACCCTAAAAAACATCCTTCTTTTAACGGATTTCTCGGAGCCATCTGAACTCGCAATTCCCTTCGCGATAGCCATTGCCCGCGAGTATGAGTCCAAGGTCTATGCGATGCACGTGCTGACTCCTGTCCCATTGGCTTACGCTAGCCCGGAGTCAGCTGCGGCCGCTATCGAGGGATTGGAAGAAGGCGCGCAAGCCGGAATGCAACGAGTGGACGCACAGCTCGTTGGAGTGCCTCACGAGACTATGCTTGTCCGAGGCGAGTCAGTTTGGTCGCCAGTCGAGCAAGCATTAAGCGAGTGTGAGATTGACCTGGTGATTTTGGGTACGCATGGACGCACGGGCGCTATGAAGCTCTTGCTCGGTTCCGTAGCGGAAGAAATCTTCAGGCGAGCTAGTGTTCCAGTACTCACGATTGGTCCGTCGGTGAGAAAAGGCTTTCATAGTGGGGGCCAGTTTCATCGCGTGCTATTTGCAACCGATTTCACGGCGGAAGCACAAGCGGCAGCGCCATACGCCATCTCCATGGCACAGGAAAATCAAGCAAGGCTCCTCCTTATGCACGTGATGCGTGACCCAGAATTCAAGACGAGGAAGAAGACAGCGGAAGACTCAGTGGCCAATGCGATGCATCAGCTCTACGAGCTGGTTCCCCCAGAGGCAGAGCTGTGGTGCCGTCCCGAGGCTACTGTGCGGTTCGGAAATCCCGCAGACCGAATTCTCGAAGTCGCCATGGAACTTGAAGCCGATCTGATCGTGCTGGGAGTCCGCGACGCTGCTGGGTACCTCGGGGCAGCCACGCATCTCGAGCGCACCATAGCCCACAAGGTGGTGGCCCGCGCCACCTGCCCGGTTCTGACAGTCCGGGGCTGAAAAGAGTTAGATTGGCACGTCGGAGCGACGAGAGTCGCGTTTCGTTCTACACCGCTGTTAATCACTTAGTGTAGCCTGATGCAATGCACGCGCAGAGAAAGAACTTCGCGGGGTAGGAATAGCTATGGCGTCGTCCATCGTGGCCAGTTCTTCAAGTCGTGTACGCTCGGCTCTTGAAAGCTTCTTCACTCCGGCGTCTGTTGCGGTGATCGGCGCGACGGAACGCGAAGCAAGCGTGGGGCGAACGATTCTCGAAAACCTTGTTCGCAGCTCCTATCGCGGCCACGTCTTCGCTGTGAATCCAAAGCATTCCGAGTTGCTGGGAACTAAGTGTTATCCCAGTGTGGCGACGCTGCCCGAGTCGGTCGACCTCGCTGTCATCGTAACGCCCGCGGCCACAGTACCCGGCGTGGTTCGCGAATGCGTGGATGCAGGCGCACGCTCGGGCATCGTGATTTCCGCTGGCTTCAAGGAGCGTGGTGCCGAAGGCGTGGAGCTTGAGCGTTTGATCCAGGCGGAGTTGCGCCGTGGTTCGATGCGGCTGGTCGGTCCGAATTGCCTTGGAATGATGAATCCTTCGATCGGACTAAATGCAACATTTGCTCACGATCTTGCGCGTCCCGGGAATGTCGCTTTTTTGAGCCAGAGCGGAGCACTATTGACCGCCGTTCTGGATTGGAGCCTGCGCGAACAGGTGGGCTTCAGCGCCATCGTATCCACGGGTTCCATGCTCGATGTGGATTGGGGCGATCTGATTTCCTTCTATGGTGAAGATCCGCAGACGAAAAGTATTCTTCTTTATATCGAATCGATTGCCGACGCACGCTCCTTTCTCTCCGCCGCGCGCGAAGTCGCATTGAGCAAACCAATCATCGTCATCAAGGCCGGACGGACAGAAGCCGCGTCGAAGGCTGCCTCATCGCACACGGGCGCCATGACCGGCAGCGATGATGTCTTCGATGCCGCGCTTCGCCGGTGCGGTGTGCTTCGAGTGCAAAGCATCTCTGACCTGTTCTACATGGCGGAAGTTTTGAGCAAGCAACCGCGGCCGCGAGGCCCTCGGCTCACCATCGTGACCAATGCCGGTGGTCCGGGCGTGCTGGCTACTGACGCTTTGATCCCGAACGGCGGAGAACTCACACCTCTGTCACAGGACTCCCTGAACGCCTTGAGCGCTTTCCTCCCGTCTCACTGGAGCCACGCGAATCCCATCGACATCCTTGGAGACGCCGACCCGGAGCGCTACGGGAAGGCTGTGGAAATCGCCATTGCCGATCCTTCGAGCGACGGGCTTCTGGTGATCCTGGCTCCTCAAGGAATGACGAATCCGGCAGAAGTAGCCCGGTGCCTGGCCCCTTACGCGCAAGGGCACGGCAAGCCAGTGCTGGCAAGCTGGATGGGAGGGCAAACGGTCGCGGAGGGCGAGGCGATCCTGAATGCTGCAGGGATTCCGACATTCGCATATCCCGACACTGCGGCGCGCGCCTTCGATTACATGTGGAGCTACTCGTCTCAACTTCACGGCTTATATGAGACCCCCGCGATGACAGCTTCGGGCACCGATTCGGGAGCCCGGCTCCGGAAAGCGAAGAGGCTCATCGACCTGACGTTAGCCACCGGACGTACGCTACTTACGGAAGTCGAGTCCAAGGAGCTTCTGTCGTTGTACAGAATTCCCTGCGTGCCCACACGCGTGGCGCGAACCGCAGACGACGCCGCGGCCTACGCGGCCGAGTTTGGCTACCCGGCCGTCCTCAAAGTCTTTTCCGAGACGGTCACACATAAAACGGATGTGGGTGGCGTAAAGCTCGATCTCCCGAACGCGGCTGCCGTGCGGAAAGCATTTCGATCCATTCAATCGTCTGTTAGCTCGAAGGCTGGCGAAGAGGCATTTCAGGGCGTAACGGTTCAGCCGATGGTGCGGCTGGAGGGTTATGAGCTGATTCTCGGCAGTAACGTGGACCCCATATTTGGTCCGGTAATCTTGTTCGGTTCGGGTGGCCAGCTCGTCGAGGTATATCGCGATCGTGCCTTGGCTTTGCCGCCGCTGAACACGACGCTGGCACTGCGACTCATGGAACTCACCAGAATCTATACGGCGCTTCAAGGGGTTCGCGGCCGCACAGCTGTGAGCCTGGAGGCCCTCAAAGCGGCACTAGTTGCTTTCAGCGAACTCGTAGTCGAACTGCCGCGGATCTCAGAAATCGATATCAATCCCCTCGTCGTCTCTTCTGATAAGTTGCTCGCCCTGGATGCGCGCGTCGTTCTCGCTGACCCACAAATCAAGGATGCAAACCTCCCACGCTCTGCTATTCGGCCGTATCCGTCACAGTATGTTTCCCGCTGGAAGATGAAGGACGGGGCAGCCGTTGTCATCCGTCCGATCCGGCCCGAGGACGAGCCCCAGATGGTGGGGTTCCACGAGTCGCTCTCCGAAGAGTCGGTCTACTTGCGCTATTTTCATATGGCAAAGCTGAGCACTCGGGTTGCACACGAAAGGCTCGTTCGCAAGTGTTTCATTGACTATGACCGAGAAATGGCGCTTGTTGCTGAGTCGACCGACGTGGACACGCGGAGCACCTGTATCGCTGCTGTGGCCCGGCTTTCGCGGCTGCCATCGCTGGAAGAAGCGGAAATAGGCGTCGTCGTTGCTGACAAGTTTCAACACCAAGGCTTGGGCAGCGAGTTAATCAAAAAACTCGTGGAGATCGCCCGTATCGAGAAGATAAAGCGCGTTGTTGCGGAATTTCACTCGGAAAACAGCGCCATCCGCCATCTCGCCAAGCACGGCGGTGCCACCGTGACGCGGACTTCTGACGCAACTTGCTTCCGGATCCAATTAGACTTGTAGCTTCGTGTCGCCCGCTGTTGTGCGTCAGCGGCCACACTTTCACCGGGCATGTCCGGTTTACGTTAGTGCTCTATCGGAGGCGCGTTTTCACGAAAGCGTGAAGTCCGGCGAGGTGCTCTTCGCGCGTTCGATAGAGCCGATCAAGCGCATTAATCAGGAGATCGCGTCAGTAGGAAACAGTTGCTGCCGACCTTGTGTCTGATCGTGGTGAGTGGAAATGCGATCGTCTCCTCGTGTGAAATGCGGGCCGCGGCGCGAATGTGCAAAACTGAACAGTTAGGAAAATGGAACGGTCCTAAGGTGGAGCGGCGACGGAGGACGGGAAACACTATGCCAAACGACTCGCACCAAAGAGCTGCCGAGTTCCACGAACTCGCCGCATACGCGGCTTGGAGGTGATCATGGTTATGCGCCCTACCGTTCTGTTTGGTGTCCTGATTCTGGTGGTCTGCGCCAACGCCGCTCAAGATAAGCCGGCGGTGGACAAAGTGCCGGCGCCACGGACCATTGCGGCGTCCGGCAAGCAGACGTACATGCACTATTGCGCTTCGTGTCACGGTGTTGACGCTCGGGGCGATGGACCGGCTGCGTTCATACTCAAGACTCCGCCGCCTGATCTAACCACGCTCGCCAAACGCCACGGCGGGAAATTCCCGTACGAGTACGTCTCCGACGTGCTGCGTTTTGGCACCCGCATCGTCTCGCATGGCTCGTCTGACATGCCCATATGGGGGCCAATCTTCGGCTCCATGGACAACTATGACGAAGTCGCCGTGCGAAAGCGCATCAAGGATCTCAGCGAGTACCTGGCGTCTCTGCAGCAAAAGGAATCGTAGCGCAAGTGAGCGGTGCTGTAAGAACAGGGCGGCAAGCAGAACAAACGTGCGCGGCGCATCTCATCTGGCTAGAGCATGTAGGTAAAACGACCATGTAACCAAGCTTCGCCGGCGGAGATGGTCGGGACCACGGGCCCGCGAGTCAATGTGTTCATGAATCGGTTCAAGAAACAGGGATTCATTAACTACGATGGGGGATTAGAAGCGCACCAGTCGTTGCGGAAAGTTCTCCAGAGCAGCTAAGAGTCATCTGTAGTCCCTTGAACGCTGACCGATAGTGCATGGGGCGGACTTTTGGGCAGGCGCTCAAGATGAGGAGACTACGGTGAAGACGGCGGACAAAGGATTCAAGAGGGCCTTGCAGTTCGTACTGACGCTTGCACTGGTGGGGATTGTTATTCCAGGAGTCAGCAAGCAAACTCAGACCGCGCCGAATGTGAAAGACCAGTTTGCGCCGTTGATTCGCTCTGTCGAAGGGCCGGACTTGTTCCGGGCCTATTGCACCCCCTGTCACGGCGTGGATGCCAAAGGAGGGGGTCCGGCAGCGGCCGCGTTGAAGGCCAAGTTACCCGATCTGACTCTCTTGGCCAGGAATAATCGAGGGCAATTCCCTGCACTGCGCGTGCGCCAAATGATTATGGGCGATGAAGTTGCGGTGACACACGGTTCCCGAGAGATGCCAATTTGGGGACCGATCTTTCATCAGATTGAATCGGATGTGGACTGGGGAAATGTGAGGGTCGAGAATCTCCTGAAGTACCTGGAATCCATGCAGACGATTACTCCCGCGAATGCCTCGTCGGGTGCTGAGCTGTACAAGCAACATTGCGCCGTCTGCCATGGGAATGATTTGAAGGGAACTGGCCCTGCCCCTTACCCATTCAGAGCACCGCCCGACTTGAGCACCCTTGCGCGACGTCACGGCGGCAAGTTCCCAGGCGCCTATGTCTCAAACGTGCTGCGGAACGGCGTCGTAATGCCAGCGCATGGGCCGGCTGAGATGCCCATCTGGGGAGCAGATTTTGCGGTGGCCCGATTAGGCGAGACTCAAGTCGCATTGCGAATTGCAAATCTGACCAACTACATCAAGTCACTCCAGGAAAAGTAGGATGGTAAGGGCCTTTCGACCTCTAACTATTTCGCGCCACGGACGAGAGGCACTAGTGGTGTGACAGATTGTGCCGCACGTTTTCAGGTCAGCGGACGCGCAGGGTGTAAGAACTTAGCATCTTCATGTAGTTGCTGCGCTCAAAGGCGCCGGGATTGGGGACGGAGCGGTAGCTCATGCTGCCGCGCATCTGTTGAATCGATTCGTACTCATGCTCGGTCATCCAGCGGACGAGATCGTCCAGAATGCGGTGCGGGTACCGAACACCGTTTTGAAGGAGCGCCGAAGTCATCATGGCAACTTCCGCCCCGGCCATCATGCACTTCACAACGTCTTCGGCGCGATGGACGCCGCCTGTGATCGCCAGGCTGGGCCGGACGGAACCGTAGAGAATCGCGACCCAATGCAGGCGCAATGGAAGCTCGCAGGGATCGCTGAGGACCAGATGCGGCGCGGCCTCAAGATTCTCAATATCGAAATCGGCTTGGTAGAAGCGGTTAAACAGCACGAGGGCGTCGGCACCAGCGTCGTCCAGACGCTTGGCCATGTGGGCCATAGAACTAAAGAACGGGGACAACTTAACGGCGACCGGGATTTTCAAGCTGACTTTTACCTGGTGCACGAGTTCGCAATAACGGTCCTCAACGTCATCACTACTTTTGCTCGAATCGATTTCGAGCGCGTAGAGGTTGAGCTCGAGGGCGTCAGCGCCGGCCTGCTGCATTTCGCGGGCATAGCGAACCCACCCGCCGGGCGTCGTGCCGTTCAAACTGGCGATGACGGGAATCGCGACTGCCTGTTTTGCGCGATGAATCAGCTCCAGGTAGCCTTCCGGGCCAGTGTTGTAGGACTCGAGATTGGGGAGATAGGTGATAGCCTCGGCGAATTCCTCGGCCCCGCGAGAGAGATCCTGGTCGATTAGGACGCTCTCGAGCGTGAGCTGCTCTTCGAAAAGAGAGGGCAGGACAACGGCGGCGATGCCGGAGTCTTCCAGGCGGCGGAGATTGTCCACGGACTCTGTGAGCGGAGACGCGGAAGCGACGAGGGGGTTCTTTAGCGCCAGGCTCATGTACTGCGTGGTGAGGTCGATCACTTGGCGCCTCCTTCTGGCTCTCCGGCTACAACCAACTCGGGCTTTTGAGAAATGTCTTCGAGACGTTTGCCGTTGCCCGCACTGCTACCGGTCATCGAAGCGCGGCTCTCATACACAAGCCAGCGGCGCTGGACATCCTCCTCGGCCTCGCGAAGGAGTTGCGCGGCGACTTCCGGATTGGTGCGGGCAAGGATGGTGTAGCGCGCTTCCTGGTAGACGTAGTCTTTGAGAGGGATGCTCGGCGGTTTGGAATCGAGCTGGAAGGGGTTCTTCCCTTCGAGGTTCAACGCGGGGTCATAGCGCATCAACGGCCAATGACCGGAGAGCACGGCGGCTTTCTGCTGGTTCATGCCGAAGACCATGTCGTACCCGTGGGCGATACAGTGGCTGTAAGCGATAATCAACGATGGGCCGTTATAAGCCTCGGCTTCGAGGAACGCCTTGACGGTGTGCGTGTCGCCGCCGCCCATGGCCACGCGGGCGACATAGACGTTGCCGTAGCTAATCGCTTCCATCGCCAGGTCTTTCTTCACGGTGCGCTTGCCACCCATGGCGAACTTGGCGACAGCTCCTCGTGGTGTGGCCTTGGACATCTGACCGCCGGTATTGGAGTACACCTCAGTGTCAAGCACGAGCAGGTTCACGTTGGCCCCGGTAGCGAGGACGTGATCGAGTCCGCCAAAGCCGATGTCGTAGGCCCAGCCGTCGCCGCCAACGATCCAGACGCTCTTGCGAACCAGGCTGCCGGCGACCGCCAGAAGATCGCGGGCGTCGTTCGTGTCCATTGCCGCGAGCCGCCGGTTCAGTTCGGCGACTCGCTCACGTTGCGCCGTGATGCCGCTTTCTTTTGACTGATCGGCTTCCAAAAGGGCGCGGGCCAATTCGCCACCTATTGCATCGGCGAGCTTCTCGACTAGATGACGCGCATAGGCGGTCTGTTGATCGGCGGCGAGGCGCATGCCAAGGCCGAACTCCGCGTTGTCTTCGAACAGCGAGTTGGACCACGCGGGCCCGCAGCCACTGGCGTTCGTGGTATAGGGCGTGGTTGGCAGATTACCGCCATAGATCGAAGAGCAGCCAGTGGCGTTGGCGATCAGCAGGCGATCGCCGAAGAGCTGCGTAAGGAGCTTGATGTACGGAGTCTCGCCGCAGCCCGCGCACGCACCGGAGAACTCCATGAGCGGTTCGAGCAACTGCACATCCTTGACTTGCGAATGGGACAGCCGATTGCGGTCAAATTCAGGGATGGACAGGAAGAACTCCCAGTTCTTGCTCTCTTGCTCACGAAGAGGAGCTTGCGGGGCCATGTTGATGGCTTTGTGTTTTGCCTCGCTCTTGCTCTTGACCGGGCAAACCTCGACGCAGAGGGCGCAACCGGTACAGTCTTCGGGCGAGACTTGGAGGGTGTATCGCAGATCTTGGAATTCGCGCCAACGCGGCTTCGCGATCTTGAACGTTTGCGAAGCGTTCTCGAGCAGCGAGGAATCGTAAACCTTGGCACGAATCACCGCATGCGGGCAGACGAGCACGCACTTCCCGCATTGGATGCACAGCTGCTCGTCCCAGACAGGAATTTCCTGAGCGATGTTTCGCTTCTCCCACTTGGCGGTGCCGGTCGGGAAGGTGCCGTCAGGCGGGAGGGCACTGACGGGAAGATCGTCACCGCGACCCGCGACAATTTCACCGAGCACATTGCGAACGAACTGGGGAGCGTTCGGAGACACAGGCGGAAGGATGTCAAATGGCGCTGTTACTCGGTCCGGGATCTGCACTTCAGACAGATGCGCCAGAGCCTGGTCGACAGCATCGAAATTCGTTTTTAAGATGGCCTCGCCGCGGTTGCCGTAGGTTTGCTCAATGGCCTTCTTGATAGCCGCGATCGCGTCAACGGAAGGCAGGATCCCGCTGATAGCGAAAAAGCAGGTCTGCATGATGGTGTTGATGCGGCGGCCCATGCCGGTATCTCGGGCTACGGCGTAGGCGTCGATGACGAAAACACGCAAACGTTTCTCGATGACCTGCTGCTGGAATTTTCGGGTCAGGTGATTCCACACTTCGGCGGGAGCAAAGGGCGCATTCAACAGCACACTCGCCCCAGGAACGGCCCGCAAAAGCACGTCCATGCGTTCGACGAACGGGAAATGGTGGCAGCCGATGAAGTTGGCCTTGTCAATCAGATAGGAGGAGCGAATCGGCTGCGGGCCAAACCGCAGATGCGAGACCGTCACGGAGCCCGCCTTCTTCGAGTCATAGACAAAGTAACCCTGCGCGTACTTCCCGGTCTGCTTGCCGATAATCTTGATGGAGTTCTTGTTTGCGCCGACCGTACCGTCGGACCCGAGGCCAAAGAAGATAGCGCGCACGGTGTTAGGGCGTTCGGTGGAAAAAGTGGGATCGTATTCGAGGCTGGTATGCGTAACGTCGTCGTGAATGCCGATTGTGAAATGGTTACGCGGCGAGGAGCTCTTGAGCTCGTCGAAAACGCCCTTGACCATGGCCGGAGTGAATTCTTTGGAAGAAAGCCCGTAGCGCCCGCCAATAACACAGAGGTTGCGCCCTGTTTCGGCAAGAGAAGCGACAACATCGAGGTAGAGCGGTTCGCCAATGCTTCCTGGCTCCTTGGTGCGATCCAGGACGGCAACGGCCCGAGTGGTACGGGGCAATGCGTCTATGAACGCTTGAACCGCAAAGGGACGAAGCAGCCGCACCTTCAGCAATCCGACCTTTTCACCGTGGGCGTTGAGTGATTCGACGGTCTCTTCGGCCGCTCCCACAGCGGATCCCATCACGATCATGACGCGCTCGGCATCCGGCGCGCCCGCGTAATCGAACAAGTGATAGCTGCGGCCGGTCTGACTGGCAAAGCCGTCCATGACGCCTTGCACGATCGCGGGGCAGGCAAGGTAAAACGCGTTGCAGGCCTCGCGGGCCTGGAAGAAAACGTCCGGATTCTGCGCGGTGCCTCGGAGCACAGGCTGGTCTGGGCGCAAGGCGCGTTCGCGGTGTCGGCGAACAGCTTGGCCGTTGATCATGGTGCGGAGGTCATCATCCGAGAGCAGAGAGAGGTTGTTTAGTTCGTGTGAAGTACGGAACCCGTCGAAAAAGTGGAGGAAGGGAATCCGCGCTTCCAGTGTTGAGGCGTGGGCGATGGCAGCCAAGTCGTGGGATTCCTGCACAGAGCCCGAGGCGAGCAGGGCAAAGCCCGTCTGGCGAGCAGCCATCACGTCGCTGTGATCGCCAAAAATAGAGAGCGCGTGGGTGGCGACGGAGCGAGCGGCGACGTGAATCACAGCGGGAGTAAGTTCGCCCGCGATCTTGTACATATTGGGGATCATCAGCAGAAGTCCCTGAGACGCGGTGAAGGTCGTAGCCAGAGAACCGGCCTGGAGGGCGCCGTGGAGCGCGCCCGCGGCGCCACCTTCACTTTGCATTTCCACGACTTGAGGAACGGCACCCCAGATATTCTTGCGGCCTTCGACCATCCATTGATCGGCTAGCTCACCCATGGGCGAGGAGGGGGTAATCGGGTAAATCGCAATCACTTCGTTGAGGCGGTATGCGACCGAAGCGGCAGCTTCGTTTCCGTCCACGATGGCCATAGCCTTCGTCATCGTAACCTCCTGCTCACATTGGCAGGATATGGGACAAGCCTCTGCGATGCCTGTGACACGGGGCACAATTGAATGTGACCTGCGTCACAACAGATTGGGCAGACGAACAGCTGTTCCGGAGCGATGTGCACATGGCGGTCAAAGCACTATGGGTGGGGCGGCAAGCAGAGGGCAGAGCATCTGGGAGTGCAATGCTCCACCCTCTCCGTCTAAGGTTCTTCTTATTACTGGCCGAATCGGAATGAGATCTTCACAATCATCTCAACGGCAATCGGCCGATCGTTCAAATACGTCGGTTCATACTTCCATTTTTTCAACGCATCCAGCGCAGCTTGGTACAGCAGCGGGTGTCCGGAGACGACCTTCATGTCAATAACATTTCCTTGCTCATCCAAGATTGCGTCGATCCGTACTTCGCCCTGAATGTGTGCCTGTCGCGCGAGTGGTGGATACTCGGGGCTTACCTGAACGATCGCTTTTGGCGGCCGCACGTGTCCCCCCACATGCAGGGGCGCTGCTTTTCCCGGGGGCGGCGGAGCAACCGGTTTCGCAGCGGTATTCAACACTCCGCCGAGGACACCGCCAAGCACCCCACCCATCTGCCCGCCGGGCACACCACCAGGCACGCCGCCGGCTACTCCGCCGAGACTATCTGGTTCCAGTGGCGCTTCCTTGATCTCCACGATTTGCCTAGGGATCACCGCAGGCGCAATAAGCTTTCCGCCAGTCATGAAAAGGCGCTTCGGTGTATGAGTCTTGACGATACCGGCTGCGGGGGCGGGTGGCGGTGGTGGGGGAGGTGGCACAACCAACAGCGTCGTCGCGAATGCCTTCAGATTGAGAGTGTCCGTGTAATACAGGCCTGCGAGAATCGGACCACCGATGACCGCGACATGGAAAAGTAACGCAACCAGAAAATCCAAGGTCTTGGAGCTGCTCTTGAAGCGATGGTTCTCCAAGAGCGCTTCATTGAACAATGTTCTGGCGTGCGCGGGTCGCCGTTCGACCTCAGAACGCGGCAGTGGTGGAACAGGGCGCGGGGCCGGGCCTGTAACTTGTGGACGAGTTTCTTCGTGGACTAGAACCTCTGCGATTGCGGACGGTGCCATGGGAGTTTACCTCCGTTGGGTCCAAGGAGACACCTCTTGACTGCCTTGAGTCTGCCCCGGCAGTTGCAGTAGCCGCAGTGACATGGGTCACGGCCCTTTGTGAGGCGCGTCACATCCGCCGCTGAGTATTCCGGCTATGAATGGTGAAGGGAGCTGAAAAGACGGCGCCCACCCCGGGAGCAAGTTTATGACTCGAGGATCCGTGGGTCCCGTGTCATCTTATGACCGGCACAGAGTTAACTAGTAAGGTATATTTTAGGTCCCCGGCTGCAGTCAGATTCCTTACTAACCGAAGTCACTGTGACTGCAGCACCGGTCGTGGAGAATTGGAGTTGTTTGTCAAGGAGGGGTTTATGCCAGGACGATCCATGACGCGACGAATTCAGGAAAGGGAGATACTTTCACTGCTAGCAAAGCCTTTGAGAGCTCCCCAGGACTATATGAGCGGGAGAATTCCTTTTCTCGCGCGACTTGACCGGCGATGTTTAGCCAGAGTTAGGGCGACTACCCTCGGCACCCCCTATGCGAGAGGAACCGTTCTATTTGCCGAAGAGCACAGACCTGACGGCGTGTACGTTATCTTGGAGGGGCGCGCTAAGCTCTCAGTGTCTTCCCGAAATGGAAAATCTCTGGCCCTCGGTTTCTTCGGCCCAGGAACTGTTCTGGGACTCGAAGGTGCAATCTTGGGCTGGCCCTATATGGCAACGGCAGAAATCGTAGAGCCAGCGAAAGCCGCATTTATGGCTCGTCGCGACCTCCTTAGGCACCTGGGGCGTAGCGAGAAGGCCACATTGGAGGCCGCCGAACTAGTCAGCGAAACTTGTTACTTCCTCTTGAGTAGGATCAAAGCCAACGAATTATCAGAATCTGCGGAAGAGAAGCTTGTCCGGTTTCTACTGGAAGTCCACGCTGGGGATCCAGGTGCCGACGGAGAAACACGTCTGAAGTTGGACCTAAGCCAGGAAGCTATCGCTCAAATGATCGGAACTTCTCGCGAAACTGTGGCGAGACTGCTCTCTCGACTCAGGAAGAGAGGCATATTGGACTGGGGGCGTTCAAAAATCGTCATTCGAGACAGGGGCGCTCTGGAAAAGTTAGCCGGATCCTGAAGGACGAATGCGAATGCCGTTGAAATTATCGACTAGCGATCTGGCAATCGGAGGCCGGTCACTCGTAAGAATAATTTGAAAGTGTGACGCTGGTCACAGACTCGAGTTCCTCTTCCGAGCAAAATCCACGCTAACTCGATCGATGTAGCAGGCCAGGCAAGGTCCTCGATCGACTGGGGTGATGGAGAAATACTGATGCGTATAAC
>JBARRT010000232.1:0-4662 GCA_049644365.1 Candidatus Acidiferrum sp.
CGTTAGAGACTTTACCCAAGAACTCCGCGTCTTCATGGTGGCCATCCTCCTAGGACTTCGTTCCTCTGCTCCACTTCACCACGCAACGATCCGGAACACACGCGGACCGTTGACCTGCCCTCCGCCCGATCCCAATTTGGAATAATGCACGACTCTTGCAGTCGAGTTTGGCTGGGAATTATTCGAGAAGGAAAGCATTGCGCACATCGCCAACATATTGCTCCAAATCGGGAAGCTTCGTCCTACAAAAAACCCGTCACCGTATCTTATCAGATAACCTGAACGCTGCTACGGGAGAATTGGAAGAAAGCAAAGTTATCCGCTAGGGGCGGGCGAAGCTCGCAGGGTCCAATGAACTCAGGTCCTGGCGGATTGCCCTGCAAAGATCCTCGAGCCGTCTCGCGTCCTGGTGGGGATAGACCCGGCGGATCGGAACGGTCGTCACCAGCCGGCCAAGAACAGCAAATTCACGCGCGCGCATTTCCCGGTCGAGGATTTTGTTCGCATACGTGTCCGCTACGAGGGCGAGAAGTGCATTTTGCGGCCGGATGGCCTCTATGCTCGGCGCCGGATCGGGCCGGCGCTCGCTCAGAATATAAATCGCGCCAAGCGGCAGGCAGCGGCTTTCGAAGCGTGTCCCTTCCTCTCCCAGGGTTAGCTGGCGCTTATCCCAATCCGGCATCAATCTTGGGAGTGCATCCGGGGAGTCATAAAGCATTCCCACGGATTCGGGCCACAGACAAAGATGTGGATACGCGGGCATCACGTGAAGAGCGCCTTCGCGTTCTTCCAGTGCAACAATGTCATCGGAGATCACTCCGTACCCTTGTCGGGCGAAGGCCGCCGCAGTCGTGGACTTTCCTGCCCCCGTCTGGCCAACAAACGCTACACTGCGATCTCCGAAAGCCACTGCACTCGCGTGTAAGCAAGTCACTCCTCGCAAACGCAACACCAGCCCCAGAATCGGTCCCAGCAGATACGAAGCTGCGTTTTCGATGCAAGACGCAGGTGGCCAGGTCGCCCAAATATTCTCTCGTTTGCCATCCAGCCAGAATTGCGTCCCATCTTCGTACGCCAGCCGCACAAAGGCGCCCTGATCCACCTTAAAGATTCGCAGCGCCGGCTCGCCCGCCGCATTCGTGTCGGCACTGACATATGTCAATTCTTCGGAGCGAAGCGGATTTTCCTCGTCGGAGTACGGCCGGAGCCCAAGGTGCAGCTCAACTTCGAACGTTTCCGTTGATGAATTGTCTGGGTTCACCCCTGGCAGGGGCAAATTAGAGCGGAGATGCAGGCCGAAAACGAAGTAGTTAAAGCCCAATTCCTTCTGCGCGATAGATTTGTGGTTCACTGACGGGAGATTTCACTAACGTCGAATGTTTAGCAGGTTACTCTTTTCTATCTTAATCTTTCCTCGGCTGGGGCTCCTTACGATTCTCTGATTCGGTTGCGAGAGCGCCGTATATCCGCTCCCTGGTTGCTCTTAGATGCTCGTCTTATTCGCCCTGGCACCTCTTCCGCCATCCGGTCTTCCGCTCCTTCCCACTGCCTGCGTAAGTTCCCGCACGGTCCCGTAATCCGTCAACTTGGGTTTCGAATACGGCTTTTTTGGTTCCCGTTTCACTGGCTTACCCATTACCAGCCTCCGCACGAATGTTATATCGAACTCTACGAGCCGACTGCAACCAAATGTTGAGGCTATAGGGCCGGGAACTGACACTTGCCTGCTGTGGATTCATCTTACCATGCGGTTGCACCAGCGCAGAGCGATCAATATAGCGATCCAAATCCGTGCTCCAGCTCAACGATTTCAACCGCTCGGCTCCCGTCCGCTTAAGCTGTTCCGACAGGGGATCGCCTTGTAGAGGTGTCTTCGGCCGCGTCCTCACGCGTTCCGGCAAGCGCCCCGCCATCGCTTCTCGCAGAAGCATCTTCCCGAAAAACCACGGAAAAGGCGGAAGCGCGAGGAGATAGTTCACAATCCTCAAATCCAGGAAGGGATAGCGAGTCTCCACCGGAAGATCCGTCGCGCCTGCATTTTCCTTTTCAAACATATTTGTCCACTCGGGCAGCGAGAGAGACGCATGGCCTCTTGGATGGATTGGATGCTTCATCCACGATTTCGGTATCCCAGTGTGTTCCTTCCATCTTGCCTCAAGGCTGGCCCGGCTGCTGAATTCCGGCGCCAGCCACTGCGGAAACCTCGGGTGGTCCGGGTCTTTCCCAGCCAGCCGCAAAGCCCGTGCGCGAATTCCACGCCAGGGGATGGGCCGGACCCAAAGGTAGTTGCCCACATCCGTCAATAGCTGGCGCCACTCTCCCCGTTGCCGCATGTCTTCGACGTATGGCCACATCTGAAAGTCCATCAAGTTGTCGCAGCCTTCCCCTGACAATAAAACCCGGCATTCCGCCGAAAGGTTGCGGTAGCAGTCCAGATTCTTGGCGAAAAAGGGATCGTCCATGGGTTCGGGCCAGCGGAGCTGGGGATCCTCCCAGCGCTCGAAAAACTCCGCTTCATCCATCGCGAGAAATTTTACCGGCACGCGCAGAAAAGCTCCCACCTCGCGCGCGTATTCGCCTTCGCGATCCGGAATCAGCGATTCATAAACGTACGAGTAGCCACGGACCTCGGTTGTTGGGGAAGTACTTCCCGATACGTCTTTGGCCACCGCGGCCACCGAAGACGAATCCAGTCCGCCGCTCAGAAGAATTCCGACGCGCTCCGTCCGCAAACGATCCGCCACCGCCTCTCGCAGCAGCGCTTGGAAGTGTTCGATGTATTCCCCGTCCTTCGGATACCGAATTCGGCCGTCCGTCGGCGGCGCCCAGTAGCGTTTGATATTCAAGCCGCTTGAAGAAAAAGTGAGGCAATGCGCGGGCGGCAGCCGTTGCACGTCACGAAAGCTCGTCGTCGCGTTGTCGCAGTTCAGCCCAAACAGCAGAAAATCGCCGATGGCCGTGTCGTTGAGATCGTCGGACACTTTCGGATGAATTCGAATGCAATTCAGCATATTGCTGAACAAGAAAAAGTCCCCGAGCTGCGCGTAGTAGAAAGGCCGGATGCCGAAATGATCCCGCGCGCAAAAAAGGTTCTTCGTTCGCGCATTCCAAATCGCAAACGAAAAATCGCCGCACAGATGCTGCACGCAGGCTGTTCCCCAAGCCGCATACGTGTGCAGGATCAGTTCCGAGTCCGAAACAGCACGGCTGGTCTTTCGCCCGGCTCGCTCCACTTCCGCAATCAGTTCTTCCCGGCTATCGAGCCGCGCATCCGCCGTAATCCAAAACTGGCCTTCGAAGCTCGCGGGGTTTTGTTCGCCGGCCGCCTCACGGGTCGTCCGCAACATCGCGTGTGCCAAACCAACCGGCCCCTCCAGCCAAATCGCGCGCGCATCCGGAGCACAAGAGGAGAGGGAATCAGCGAGGCTCTGCAAGAGCGCCCGCTCGACCCGTTGACCGTCCCGATGAAAAATGCCGGCGATCCCGCTCAATCCTTACACCTTTCCATATGAGTAAGGGTGCTTGAAGGGCGAAAAGCGAATGCCACACGCCACGTCTTCGTGGACACCAACTTCGCGCGGTTCCGCCGGGTACGTTCCTTGAGGCGGAATCCTCCACCACGAAACAAATTCATGACTTATCCCGGCGAGGCTGTAACTTCATTGTACCGGCACGGTTTGCCTGCCGCAATCACCCGCTCTTGTTAGAGAAAATTGCCTGGGCAAGAAGCATCCGTGCGCAATTCGAGCGTCTCGTGCCTCCTTAAGGAACGGAGCTGCGTTCGAATTTGTCTTGCAACTCCGAAGTGCTCTAGGCAAAGTACCGTGGAATGATTCTGCGTCTCTCCAGCTCGGCTCAACGCGGGGCGCTCGTTCTAGGAGCCTCTTTCGCTGCCGTGTTTCTCTCCTATTTTGGCATTCGCAATGCGCGCGCTGATCACTTCGCCGGCCTCCCAACCCGTCAGGCACTTGAACGCGCGACGGAACTCGAGCCCGGAGATGCTCGCAATTGGTACCTTCTGGGCCGCTACTGGCAGTTCAATCTTGAAGATTCGGACGTGCAAAAAGCAATCGGGGCTTACAAAACCGCCGTCTCCGTCGATCCCCGCTCCACGGTTTCCTGGCTCGGTCTCGGCTCCACCTACGAGTCCGCGGGCGATCTTGCGCACGCCCGGGAAGCTTTTCGTCAGGCCCAAAAAACTTATCCGCTCTCCGCGGAAGTCGCCTGGCAATACGGAAACTTTCTCCTGCGGCTGGGCGAGTTCGAAGCAGCTTTCGCCGAGATGCGCCGCGCCGTGGAATCCGATCCCAAGCGCGGAGCGGAAGCCTTCTCCCGCGCTTTCCGTGCCGAGCCCCATGTCGATCGCATTCTAAATCGCGCTCTGCCCCCCTTTCGCGACGTTTATGTGGACATCATCTGGGACCAAATTGCCGACGGCCATACCGGCATCGCCCTCCAGGTCTGGGACCGGCTCGTCTCAATTCATCCCCGGTTGCCGCTGCGGGATGTTTTTCCCCTTATAGGTGCTCTGAGAAATAGTAAACGAATCGCAGATGCCGGCCGCGTCTGGGACCAAGCGGTGAGTGTTTCCGGCATGGCTGAGCTCCAAGGCCCTCCGCGATCGGTCTTGTGGGACGGCGGCTTCGAGTCCGGAGTCAGTGG
>JBARRT010000233.1:0-14869 GCA_049644365.1 Candidatus Acidiferrum sp.
CGCTACTACGACCTCTACACCAAGCAGCACGCCGTGGAAACCAATCTGTTTCTTGCTCCCGGTGAAAGCACACTCGAGAGCGACGATCCCGCCGGGCGCGAAGCTGCCGCAGGCAACGGGCGCGGCGGCGCAGACTTGCCGGATGCCATTCGCCTGATTCGTGGCCAGGGCAACTGAATCCGGGTTCATCCCCAAAACGGAAAAGCGCGGCAGTAAGCCGCGCCTTTTCGTTCCATTGTGAATTTATGAAATTAGGCCGTTGGGCGGCGAACCAGCAGCTTCTTCGCCGCTGCGACGGGAAGCAGCGTGGCCATCTTTCGAATCATGGCCAGCACGAGCCGTTTGTCACCATCGGAAAGGGTTGTGCTGTACTTTTTGATCTCCGCCAGGAAGCGAATCTCGTCCTGCGAGAGTTCCCCGAGGGCCTTCTGCGTTTCGCGGTCGCGCGGCGTCTCGGTCCCGGGAAAAAAGTCCGCGAGCGAAATGTCCATGGCTTCCGCAATTTTGGCGAGCGTTTCGAGCGACGGCACGGTGTGGCCGTTCTCGACACGCGAAAGGTAGCAACGCAAGAGGCCGGTGCGGCGCTCGATGTCGCCCTGCGACAAGCCGCGCTGGCTGCGATAGCTCTTGATGACTTCACCGATGTTTACACGAGGTTTTTCTTTTGGCATGGTCTCCCACCAGAGGGGGTATCTTAGTCACTAACAGTAGGAGTGGCAAGAGGGAATTTTGGGCGGATGCTGCCAACTTGATACGGGGTATTTGCTCGGCGAGAGAGCTCCAGTCGAAATGAAAAGGGCGAGCCAAAGCCCGCCCTTCTGAATCCCGCTGAAAATGTACTTTCGCAGGTTGCGCAATCGGCCTAACGCTGCGTAGGGGCAACCGTCACGGGCTGCTGCAGGCGAAATTCCAGCAGCGTCTCGCTGGGCACCTTCACTTGCTGACCGCGCGTGAAGACCTGGACGCCCGCCCCTGCCGCGGAGCCGACGCCCGCGCCGATGGCCGCACCTTTGCCGCCGCCGGCAATCGCGCCGATGATCGCGCCGGCCACGGCGCCGCCGCCGACTTTCTTCGCCGTATTGGAGCCGCGCCCTTTACCCTTCAGGTCGTAATCGCTGCTGACGATGGGATAGTCCCTCCCGTCTACCACCATGCGCGTTAACTCGAGCTGCAGCTCCGCGCTGCCGGACAGGTGCCCCGCTTCCTTGGCTTCCGCCAGGCGTCCGTACACGTCGGTCCCCTTCCGAGCGACGATGGTGTTGTTCACCACGAGATCCGTCTCGAGGCTCGCATGGAAGACATCGCCCACATGATTTTTCGAAGAGTCCACGCCGTCAATCATGCGTACCAGCAGAGACTGACCGGCGGAAATAGTCACACTGTCCCCGTACCCAGCAGCCGGGGCGGCCGCCATCGGAGGAGGGGCGGTGGGAGCCATAGCTGAAGGAGCAGGTGCCGGAGGCCCACCCACAGACCGGCCGGTGAAGGTCAGCGCAACAATATCAACCGTGTTGAACGCCTGCACTTCGCCGTTCACCTCGAAGCGCAGTACCGCTTGCGTCCCACCAAGATATTTTCCTCGCAACACGCGGCCATCTTTCAATTCCAACGTATCGGCGGCACCCAAGCCGGCAAGAAACAGTGCCAGAACTGCTGCGGTCAAAAAACGATTCCATTTGCTCATTGCTCCCTCACTCTGGTGGAAGACCAGGCAATCCACGCAATTTTCGCGCGCTCTCCACGCGCCCCAAGGCACTAGGCCATTCTACCGCATTGGATGAGGGGCGTGCGGGGATGGTTGCGCCAGGGGGGACCCGCCGGCTCAACCAAGAGAACTTCCTGGCAATACCGGACAGCAACGCAACGCTTTTTTAGGACGTATCCAGGCAAAACTGTGTGCCATTGCAACACCATCTTGAATGATAAGGAAAAGGGCCCAAGCGGAAAAGACCTGGGCCCGGATGCTTCGACCGCACGGTTAGGATGAGTGAGGTTGCTGCTACGTGCCCTGCTGCCTAGAGTTGGCGGCGGGCCTCATCGGCTTCTTCAGCCAGGCGCATGAGCACCGGCACGATCCCGGTGTCGCTCTTATTGGTCTTGGGATTAATGAAAAGCCCGTCCGTCACAAATGACTGGACAGAAGCGACCGCGCCACCAAAAGCTGTCGAGGTCGGGCGTATGATGGCCACTGGGCCGAACTTCTTGTCCAGGAAATGGGTCGGCTCGGGCATGATCAAGTTGGACTGCAAAGTGTCCCCGTTCAGGGATTCCGGGCTTGTCTCCCCTTGAGCCGCACTCAATGTTGTAAACGTCACCGTCGAGTTGTTCACCGGATCCACATCCGTGAGAGGAGTGGCATTGCCAGCTTTGTCCTGCCAGGTCTGGAAGTGCATGGTCTCGCTGGGGCCGATGCTCAGCAGGATTCTCAAGACTTCCAGGTTGGTGACGTGCTGTGCCAGCGTCGGATAAAGGCTAGTGCCACCCTGCTCGATGAAAGCGAAGTGAAACCCTGCCGTGAAGGCGATCGCTTTGAGGTGGTCAGTAAAGGTTGACTGCGTGGGATCGCCGAGATTGATGACGCTTCCCTGCGTGTCAGTGTTGCTTCTCGGGATAGCGGTGTGTTGATTGACGTTTAGACTGGGGACAGCCTGAGCAAATTTTGCCATGGGATCAAAATCCGGATTGGTGATGCTGCGGTAGCGCGACCAAAAACTCGTGTCGATGGTGAGCTGGGTCAGGTTGGTGAGCCGCCCAATTTGCTGTGCCCCATCGGCCGTACTGCTCGGCAACACCTTGAAGTGGGTGAGGTCAGCGGACCCCGCGCCTTTCGATTCCAGATAATTCTTAAGAAAGCTGGCATGACTGATCTCGTCGTCGGTATTGTCGTGGATGTATTGTGGCATGTCCCCGTCGAGGAGTTGCAGCGCCTGTGTATAGGCCGCATTCCCACCGGTGAGTCCGGTGAATTCGTCGTCCTGGGTACCTCCGAGTTCCGCATATTGCCGCCAAAGGTCTTCTTCTACCTGCTCGAGGGCCTGCAAGAACCTTAGAATGGCGATGTCCCCCCTGGTGATTGGAGTGCGGTCGCCGTCACCCTCCCGGTCGGACGCAAACGTTTTGCGTGCCAGCACTCCGGCACCCAAAGTCGCAGCGCCCGCAGCTACTGTTCCCTTCGTCAAGAATGAACGTCGATTTGTACGACCTGGGAACAGTTTTTCCATTTCTTTCATCGGATATTCTCCATTTCGAATTGAGAGTTAAGTGTTTTGGTTCGAATAGCCCACGTATGATCCACGCGCATACCTCTCTTAGATGGCAAAAGTCCGCCGGGAATAAATCACCGGGAGGACAAGTCTTTATCAGCGTCGAGGCGCTTCGCAGGAAGAGACTTACGACAGAAAATCAAGGCAAGCGGAAGGGACTATCGGGCAACCTGGGGATGGGGCCGGGCAAACCGTTGAAAATGAAACCATGAAAGACGCCCAATCTTCAGACGCCGTAGTGTGTTTTGGCGCCTTCGAAGTTGATTTCCAATCGCGCAAACTTCGCAAGCACGGCATGCACATCCGACTCGAAGAGCAACCCTTCCAGATTCTGGAAATGCTGCTCGATCGCGCCGGCCAGGTCGTCACCCGCAAGTCTCTTCGTGAGAAACTCTGGCCGAATACGATCGTTGGTTACGAACATAGTTTGAACACCGACGTAAACAAACTGCGCGAGTTACTCGGAGACTCGGCGCAGAGCCCCCGCTTCATCGAAACGGTGCCGCGCGTTGGTTACCGCTTCATCGCTCCCGTCACAAAACTGCAGCGTGCGAGTTCGTCTGCCGAAAAGAAGATGCTGATGGCGCTGCCATTCGAAAATCTGAGCGACAACCGTGAACGGGACTACTTCGCCGATGGCCTCACCGAAGAGATGATCTCGCAGCTCGCCAAGCTCAATCCGAAGCGGCTGGGAGTCATTGCGCGGACGTCCGCCATTCAGTACAAGGCTGCAAAGAAAACCATTGGAGAGATTGCGCAAGAACTGAACGTAGACTACGTCTTGGAAGGCAGCGTCCGCCGCGATGGCAAACGTGTCCGCATCACCACCCAACTGATCGAAACGCGGGCACAGACTCACCTGTGGTCCGGCAGCTACGACCGCGACCTGAGCGATGTTCTCAATGTGCAATCCGAAGTGGCGCGTCAGGTTGGCAAAGCACTGGCCCTGGAGTTGCTTCCCGAAGATTCGTCGAAATCTGCCCGCCTGATGAATTAGTCCATCGCTAGTTCGAGGCGGCCCTATTGGAAGCAAGCTGCACGGTGTTCGAGACGACGTTGTACCCGTCCACGACAAGGACTGCCGCCTTGCCATCGAGGCCGGATGGATCGTAGCTCGCGCTAACCATGCGCTCTTCGCCAGGAAGCAGTGAAAAATAGTTATCGCTCCAGAAAATGGGCACGACATCTTCGCCGCCTGGTCCGCTCGTCAGCCGCAGATGCGTCATGAAGGCAATGCCGCTACTGGGGTTTTTCGCCGTAACGGTGATGGTGTCTCTGCCGCCCGCGGTGGTCTTCGACGCACGCACGGATAGCGTGACCTGCGGCAAAGAGTTCAGCCCGCTTAGATCCGCAAAGTCTTTTTGCGGCGTATAGACTGTATCTTTTCGTTTGGCCCAGTCCAGCGTATCGGCCTTGGTCGAAAGCCAATAAAAATTATCGCTCAACAGCTTTCCCCGCGCATCGTGCAACTTCAGCTTCAGGAAGTAGGTGGTCGAGATTTTATCGGGTTGTGGCAAATCGAGGACTTTGGTGCTGCTGTCGGGTGCGAGGTCCAGCGTCCCGCCGTACGTTGCCACTTGCGTGGCATCCAGATTGTAGATAGTCGCGCTGACCTTTACTCCTGGCGCGGCGTTCCGCGTATCGTTTACCACGGCAACGGAATGATCGTCGTAGCCGTATTGCACGTGAACCGGCTCCATGGCCTTCTTGGTGCCGAAATACCCGCCCGCGGGCACCAGGTAGTAGTCGTAGAGGTGCCAGATCAACGAGGGCCAGGAATTGTTGAGCATCCACTGAATCACGCCCGTCGAAGTGTACTTGTTCCGCCCATAGGCCTCGAACATCGCGCGTTGACCGTCGTAGGTCATAGCCTGAGCCTTGCGCTCGTAGTCGTCGAGTGAAGTCCCCGGACCATACCGACGCGTCAGCCCGTCGGTAAATACGTTCACGGTAGTAAAACGCTCCTTGCCAGCGTGATAATTCCATACGTCATCGATGGGCCAGAGATGTTCCTTCGGTATGAATTTCTCAAGCGACTCGCGCGTCGGTATCGCCGGCCCCGGGCTCGTCTCCGTGTTGTAGCCATACGCCCCGCCGGCTTTAGTGTCCGCCAGCCAGTACACGGGCGGGACGTACTCGTAGGGGCCTGTCATTTTTACGCCGGAATTGCCAGTTAGCTTTGTTGGTGTATCGCTGGCGGAAGATAGCGCGGGGTTCGGCCATTCGGCCTCCTTCAGAACGTCGAGATACATTTGCTCGACATCGGCCGGCGGCGGTCCATCGCTGCCGTAGAGCCAGACAAAGACACTCGCATGATTGCGAAGCCGTCGCGCCTGATCGGCCATGGACGCTTTAGCGATGGCATGCGTCTCCGGCGTCCAGCGCTTCCAGCGCTCCCACGCGTCGCAGCAGGTCCAGCCTGGCATAACGAGAATGCCAAGCTTGTCAGTCTTCTCGAAAAATTCGTCACGGTCGATGCGGCCTTCGAGCCGAATGGTATTCAGCCCCATGTCGCGTACATACGCCAGGTCCGCGTCCAGCTTCTTGGACATGGGGCGGAGAAACATGTCCGGAGCCCAAGCCGCGCCGCGAATCAGAATACTCCGGCCGTTAAGTTTGAATAGGCGATGGCCCTTTTCGGTGAGTTCGGAAGTAAATTCGCGAATGCCAAGGGTCACTTGCGTGCGGTCAGAAACGCTTGCCGCCCCGTCCACGTGAAAGTGCAATTCCGCGATGTACAGGTTCGGAGTCCCCAGCGTGTAAGGCATCCAGAGTCGCGGATGTTCGAGCTTCAACTGAGGGAACTGCGCAGGCGCGAAACGCACTGTCTTGGATTCGCCCGCGGCCAGCTCGACATCCTGTTTCAACGTCCGCCCGTCGACTTCCGCTACCAGCGTGCCCCTGACGCTCTTCTCGGTCTGATTTCGCAAATCCACACTCAGCGTGAGCTCGGCGGTCTTGTATTCCGCCCCGAGCTTCGATTTGACGAAAGCATTCCGCACTGTCACGGGCCCGTTCGAACTCAGCGTGACCTCCTTCCAGATCCCCATGTCTTTGTCCGCAGGCGTCGGATTCCAGTCCACCCAGGTAATTCCTAAATCATTTTTCTCGGGCGCGAAGATTTCCAGCGCCACGGCATTCTGCCCGTTCGTATTCAGTGCCGATGTCACGTCGAACTCAAAAATCCTGTACGTGCCAGCCACGTCCTTGGCATCTGCGATCTTCTTTCCGTTCACCCAGATGTTGGCTCTGTAGTTGATTCCGGGAAAGTGCAGCCAGAAATGTTCGCCCGAAGACGGCGGCTTCACTGCAAACTCCGTCCGCCACCACCACGAACAGCGGAACGGGCTGCCCTCCGGCATGTCCTGGAGCGCAAAGAACGACTTATCGGAGTAATTCATTCCCGGGAGTTTTTTCAGATTCGTTCCATACATAGGGTCAGGGTAGGTCTTGTCGTCCACCAGCGTGCCAACCACCGTGTTCGGCACTGTCGTCTTATGCCATCCGTTCGCCGCATAGCCTGGGGTGGACACCTGCGCCCCCGTTGCCTTGGCTTCGCAGGACGACTGAATCTGCCAGCCGTCATTCAAGCTAACGACGGAAGCCGGCAATGTTTCCAGGTTTTCCGCCCAGCTCCTTGCAGACATAAAAATCGTGGCAACGACAACTCCGAGAGCACACGCGAATCGGAAACGAAGCATTTTTCCTCACACAGAGAGAATTCACAACCTTGCCGGAACACAATCTTAAACCGTTTCAATAACCACGTTGAATATTTATTTTAGAGATCAAAGGAACAGTCGAGCGATCTTTGCAGAGGAACAACAGAAGGATCAGCGCTGCGTGGGAATCCGAGCCGCGGTGAGGTCGCCCCAAGGCCCAGCACGGCCTCACCACTGGCTCCTCCGCTCAAGAACAACCGGCGAAATCCGTGCGCGCGACGTTGGTAGTCGTAGCGGGAGTCACCTTCAACGACTGAGGTGGAGTACTGGCATCCGTCGAAGTCACAATTTCGGATGGCGTGCAGTCGGGTGTTCCCCCGCTCTTCGGCACAACGGCATTGGCGTCGACACTGAAGAGCACATCGCCGCTCGCCGGAGCCGAAAAGGTGAAACCACCCGAGACGAAGACTCCGACGCTCGGATTACTGGCGGGAACCACGAGCGTGTATTGCGCGCAGTTCGCACCTGTGGGACTTCCCGTCGGGCAGTTTGTGCTATCGATAATGGAAATCAGGCCGGTTGACTTCACCGCCGGGGACGTTGCCGTGGCCTGCGTATTCTGCAGCGGAATGGTCAATCGCCGCGTGACGCTGGCAGACACATTGATGGTCTGCAGAGCCGCTAGACCCACGTCCGCCGCCGCTCCACCGCTCGCCGTTTTCGCGGTAACAAACCCCTGCAAGATCGCCGGACCCGTTGCTCCCGTTTCGGCAACAAGTGGAATGACACTTAGATTCGTTCCATTCGGCACGTTCACGACTGCCGTCGCGTTGTACGGTAAGTTAGCAGCGCCCAGCGCGACCACTACGACGTCAAACGTCCCGGTGGGTAACGGGCAGAAACGGAAATTCCCCTGCGAATCGGCCGCCGCTTGCATGACGATACGGTCAATGCCCATATTGTCCGGCTGCTCGAGAGCTACGATAACGTTGCCGGAGATCGGATTTTTAGTTACTGAATCAACTACCTGGCCATCAATACCGGAAGCATTGGCGCTCACTACGCCCCCGGTCAGCGTGGGCTTCAGCCGGAATGTGCCATCCCGCTGCTGCTTAAGGGATGCGCAGGCGTTGAAGTCGATATTCAAATCCACGCTCTGCCCCGCGACCACTTGAATCGGGCCCCCAAGAATCTGTCCAGGAGGAATCTTTAGTCCCGTCTCGTCCTGGCTGCTCAAGGCAATCTCATGAATCGTTGTGTCAGCCAGAATGACGCAGTTGTAGCCATTCCCCGCGCATTTATTCGATAGAGGGACGGCAACTCCTGCGGCCGGAGTGTTCGAAAGAAGCAGAAGTCGGATCTGCTGATAATTGCCAACCGGAAGACTTGCGGAACCAAGTTGCGCCAGCACGCATCTGGTATCGGGCTTGGAAAACAGATCGACTTGCATTGGAGCCGATGCAAGTTGCGGCGCGAGTTCCTGCCATCCGGCGCTATCCTCAGCTGCGGTTGCGCTTGTATGCGCTTGCACCGACCGCACCGTAATCCAGACGTTCGAGATGTTGTCCACCGGTGGCATGCAGCTCGGCGGATCGCTCAGTGAAACATTCACGATGCCCATGCTCGGGGCCTGCATCGTGGACATTCCCCCGCTACAACTGATGATGATGACGGCCACCATCGCGGCCGCAAGAGTCACTACAACCGGAATCGCCCGTTGTCTCAACTGGAGAAGCACAATCGACTTCACGACTGCCTCCTGAATTACAAAGAGTCTCTATTTTTGTAAGCGGCCCGACGGGGGACGTAAACGCAACTTGATCGGGGCAGCCCTTCGGGGGAATCGAAGGTGTGGTACTAAACCTCATAGTAGTCTGTCGCCCGTTGCATCCTTCTGGACAGCCTAACTCCGAAAAGCATCGTGCATTCCTCTGGCCGAATTATGTTTCTCCTAATTCATGAAGTCTCCGTGATTTAGCGGCCGCGAGGAGACTTTGCATCCGCGTGCGTATGGGTCAAAACTACGATGCCGCATGTAAATATGGGTAATCGCCACGCAATTCCATCGAGGAACCGGCGCAGTGCGACCGCGCTCTTTGGCTCGGCAGCGGGATTCCAGAATCTGATCGCGGGATAAAGATTGATCCCGGAGAGGGAGCGAACTCACAAGGACAGCAAACTTTGCGGAACGAGCTTTCGCATTCGACAGCCGCTCGGGGACTCTTCCCGCCTCATTGTTGGTTCCATGCGGATGGCTGTTTTTTGAACTGGCCCCCCGGTCAACTCAAGAGTGATGAACATGGGCTTTAGCAATACTCAACGTTCGGAGATCGCGTCTCGCATTACAATTGGATCCGGCACTTCGCTTGGTGTTGCACGCAATTGCGATTCTGAGGAGCGCTTCATGGGTCATTCCCTTCTTGACCTGACAAACAAAACGGCGGTGGTGATCGGCGGAACCAGCGGCATCGGGCTCGCGATCACGCGAGGACTGGCCCAGTCTGGGGCCAATGTTGTACCGACGGGCCGCCGTGAAGAACAGGTACGCGCCGCGGCAGCGGAAGTTGTCGCGCTCGGGCGGCGCTCGCTTTCGCAGACTTGTGACGTGACCGACAACTCTAGCATCGAACGGCACTTGCAGGGGGTGCTCTCCGAATTCGGCAGCGTCCAGATTCTCGTGAATTGCGCCGGCCGCACGAAACGAACACCTACGCTCGACGTTCCAGAGGCCGATTGGAACGCGATCATGGAAACGAATCTGAACGGAACTCTGCGCGCCTGCCGCATATTCGGCCGGCACATGATCGAGAATCGCTACGGCCGCATAATAAATATCGCCTCGCTTTCCTCCTTTGTGGCGCTTTTTGAGGTTGCCGCATATAGCGCCAGCAAGGCGGCCGTCGCTTCCCTCACGAAATCTCTTGCGATCGAATGGGCGGCGTCCGGGGTTTGCGTCAATGCCATCGCTCCGGGTGTATTTCGCACGGATTTGAATTCCGCTCTGCTCGATGGGACCGAGCGTGGCCGGGAATTCCTGCTGCGCACACCGATGCGCAGGTTCGGCAAGATCGAAGAACTGGCAGGCGCGGCGGTGTTTCTCGCCTCTGATGCCGCGAGTTTCGTGACCGGCCACTTATTAGTGGTGGATGGAGGGTTTCTGGCCAGTGGCGTCAATCAATAGCGCCGCATGCTTTCCACGCAACCTGACTGGAATCCTTCATCAGTGGCTGCACTTGGCAGCGATACCGGAGGATGCCAGTTGAGCTCGTGCTTGTTTTACGATCGCAAGGAATTTCCGCGCATTCTCCACAATAATCTCCGGCTTGTTGGACTTCAGGGCGTCGGCCTGCACCAATTCCCCACCGATCCCCAACGCCGCTGCGCCCGCTTCGATGAATTCTGCCGCCGTGTTCAGATTGACGCCACCGGTCGGAACAAGTGGAATTTGCGGGAGGGGGCCCTTTAGCGCTTTGATGTATTTCGCTCCGCCTACCTGGCCACACGGGAAAATCTTGACGAAGTCCGCGCCAGCGTCCCACGCGGTAATCACTTCCGTAGGCGTCAAGGCCCCGGCCATGATCAGCTTCCCTTCCCGGACCGCAAGCTCTACGGTTTTCAGGTTCAACCCCGGGCTGACCAGGAATTGTGCCCCGGCATCCAGGCACCGCTGCGCCGCCTCCGGATTGAGCACGGTTCCGGCACCGATGAGGACATCGGACGCGCAGTTCTTCACCAGTTCACGGATGACATCCACGGCACCGGGCACAGTCATGGTGATTTCCACGATGGGAATGCCGCCTTGACAGACAGCATCGGCCGCGACATGTGCTTCGCCCGGCGACGACGCTCGAACGACCGGCACGATTCCAATCTCGATGATCCGATCGCGAACCTTTTGTTTATCCATTGGCGGTCACCTTCCTCCGGCGCAACTTCGTCAACGCGCGATGCGTGCCCCGACTCCCTTCATCACTTGCAGAACTTCCTGCATGGTGGCCATGGAAGTGTCTCCCGGCGTGGTCATGGCGAGCGCACCGTGCGCGGCGCCACATTCCACCGACCACTGTGGATCTTGTCCCGCCAGGAATCCGTAAATCAGGCCGGAAGCAAAGGAATCGCCACCTCCGACGCGATCGAAAAGTTCAAGATTCTCGCGATTTTTTGCCTGGTAGAAATTGCCATCGCAAAAACATATCGCGCCCCAATCATTGAGTGTCGCAGTTTTTGCCTTCCTCAGTGTGGTAGCGACAACCTTGAACGGATATTCCTTTACAACCTTCGCGATCATTTGCTTGAAGCCCTCCACTTCAAACGTGGAGTGATGGTCATCCATTCCGGGCACTTCATAGCCAAGAGCCGCCGAAAAATCTTCCTCGTTGCCTAGCATGACGTCCACGAACGGCGCGATGCGGCGGTTGACGTCCTGCGCTTGCTTTTTGCCGCCGTGAGATTTCCACAGGGACGCACGGTAGTTCAGGTCATACGAAACGACCGTGCCGTTCTGCCTCGCTGCTTGCATGGCTTCGAGTGTAACTTCCGGCGTCGTCTGAGAAAGCGCGCAGAAGATGCCGCCGGTATGAAGCCAGCGCGCGCCTTGCTTGCCAAAAATCTGATCCCAATCAATGTCGCCGGGCTTCAACTGCGAGACGGCCGTGTGCCCGCGATCGTAACTTCCCAGCGCCGCACGCACGCCGAAGCCGCGCTCCGTAAAATTGAGGCCGTTGCGGGCCGCGCGTCCCACGCCATCGTGTTCCACCCAGCGCACCAGCGACTGGTCCACCCCGCCCTGGTAAATGAGATCCTGAAGGAGCCTCCCGACTGGATCATCGGCGAATGCCGTGACCACCGCAGTGTCCAGGCCGAAGCATCGTTTCAGTCCGCGCGCGACGTTGTATTCCCCTCCGCCTTCGCAAACCTCGAAGGACCGCGCCGTCGCAATGCGCCGCTCGCCCGGATCCAGCCGCACCATGACTTCGCCCAGACTGACCAGGTCCCAGCGGCAATCTTTCTTCGGCTTGATCGTCAATCCCATGCGCTCACCTCGGGTGCCTGTCCCAATGAAAAATTGTCATCGGCGTATTCTCACCGATTCCCCGGAATGTATCCAGACTCACAGTCAGGTTTCTCAATCGATCTTAGCTGGCTCCAGCCTGGGAGCCAAAATCTGGATCATGGCGAGCGCCACCAAATACGCGGAGCCGGCAATGAAAAACGGAATCATGTAACTGCCGGTCCACTGTAAAACATATCCCACAATTTTGGCGATGAGCATCCCGCCCACTGCGCCCGCCATTCCGCCGATCCCGACGATGGACGCCACCGCCCGCGACGGAAACAAATCGGAGGTCAACGTGAACAGATTTGCAGAAAAGCCCTGATGGCCCGCGGCAGCCAGACCAATCAGCAACACCGCCGACCACAATCCGGACACGCGGTAAGCAAACACGATGGGGACGATGCTGATCCCGCACGCGAGCATGGCGATCTTGCGCCCTGCGTTTACAGAAACTCCCCGCTGGATCAAGAAAGACGAGAACCACCCTCCAGCTACGCTGCCGATATCGGAAATGACATAAATCACCGTGATCGGGAGCCCAATTTGCGCCAGGTGGACCCCGTGCTGGCGTTCGAGAAAATCGGGCACCCAAAAAAGATAGAACCACCAGATTGGGTCGGTTAGGAATTTTCCGCAAGCAATTGCCCACGTCTGCCGGTACGGCAGTAGGCGCAGCCATTTGATCTTCTCTGTAGGCTGCGGAGTATCGCCCCGGATGTATTCAAGCTCAGACTTCGAACAGCGTGGATGGTCCTCTGGTTTTTGATAGAGCAAGAGCCATAAGGCGAGCCAGGCGAAACCGAGCGAGCCGATAATCACAAAAGCCCAGCGCCAGCCAAAATGGTGCGTGATCCAAGGTACGGAGAGTCCAGCAAGAATCACTCCCACGTTCGTGCCCGCGTTGAATATTCCTGTAGCCAACGCGCGCTCCTTTGCAGGAAACCATTCCGCAACCGCCTTTATGCTGGCCGGAAACACGCCAGATTCCCCAAAGCCGAGTGCGATCCGCGCCACGAAGAAACTCGAGAGAGAGCTTCCCGCAGCGTGAGCCATGGAAGCCAGACTCCAAAAGACCATGACGATGGCGTAGCCAAGTCGCGTACCCACGCGGTCGATGAATCTGCCCGCAGCGAGCATGCCCACTGCGTAAGCCGCCTGAAATGCAAGCACCACGTCGCTATAATTGATTTCATTCCAGCCGAGGTCATGCTGCAGCGTGGTTTTCAGCGCCGAGAAGACCCAGCGGTCCATGTAGTTTTTCGTTGTGCCTAGCAGCAGAAGGGCGCAAATCACCCAGCGAAAATAGCCGGGCCGAGAGGGAGCATTGGGCAAATTTTCCACTGAGGCTTCCGCTACCAACTGTGCATGGTGCCGTCGCGCAGACGATTCACCGGTAGGTACGCCCGGCGATAGGGGTACTTGGATGCAAGGCTTTCATCCAGATCCACGCCGAGACCGGGGGCATCGCCAGGGTGCATCATTCCACCGGAAAAACCATACGAGTGCGGAAACACGCGGTCGGTCTCATCGGAATGGCGCATATATTCCTGAATGCCAAAATTATGGACGCTCAAATCGAAATGCAGCGCCGCAGCCATGCACACGGGACTCAAATCGGTCGCGCCATGCGATCCGGTCCTGACGTGATAGAGCTCCGCCAGACTGGCGATCTTTCGCAGGTGTGAAATGCCTCCGGCATGCACAACCGTAGTCCGGATGTAATCAATAAGTTGTTCCCGGATGAGCTGCTGGCAATCGTAAATGGTACTGAAGACTTCACCCACGGCCAGAGGCGTCGTGGTGTGTTGGCGAATCAGGCGGAAGCTTTCCTGCAGCTCCGCTGGAACTGGATCTTCGAGCCAGAACAAATGAAATGGTTCCAGGCTCTTCCCCAGTCGCGCCGCCTCGATCGGTGTGAGCCGGTGATGCGCGTCATGCAGCAAGTGAACTTCCGCTCCGAACTCTTTGCGAAGCCGTTCGAATAATAGTGGCGCGAAGTTCAGGTACAGCTCGGAACTCCAAACACTCTCTGGAGGAGCATCTTTTTCCGCTGGCTCGTAATACATCTTGCCGCGGCCCACTCCGTATGCGCTTTCCAACCCGGGAACGCCGCTTTGCGCGCGAATCGCTTTGTATCCAAGTTTGAGGTAGTCGGCAACCGCCTTGACGGTCTCTTCGATGTCGCGGCCGCTGGCATGTCCGTAAACGAGAACGCCATCGCGGCAAGCGCCTCCCAGCAATTGATAGACGGGCGTGTTCAGCGCCTTGCCCTTGATGTCCCAGAGCGCCGTGTCAACGGCGGCAATCGCGCTCATGGTGACCGGGCCACGGCGCCAATACGCGCCCTTATAAAGGTATTGCCAGAGGTCTTCAATCCGCCGCGCATCTCGCCCGATCAGGAGTGGAATGATGTGGTCGGTGAGGTAGCTGGCGACCGCGAGTTCTCGGCCGTTTAGCGTGGCATCCCCCAGGCCGTGAATCCCGTCTTCCGTCGTAACCTTCAGCGTCACGAAATTCCGCCCCGGACTGCAAACAATCACTTTGGCATCGGTGATTCTCATTTTTGGTTTACATCCCCTTTGGCGCTATCTTCGAAATCGCGGATGAAGCGGTCGAGGTAATGCGTTTCAGGCATGTCCCTCAATCGCGCCGCCGCACTTTCCGCCGTGATATCGCGTTGCGGCCCTGCCAACAATTCGTAACCGACCATGAATTTCTGCACGGTTGCAGACCGCAGCAGCGGAGGAAAGTAGTGCGCATGAAAGTGCCACTCGGGATGCTCCATTTGATCCGTCGGTTGCTGGTGGAATCCCATCGAGTACGGAAACGCGGTCTCAAACAGGTTGTCATATCGAATCGTCAGACGCCGCAGGATGTCGCCCAGGCCG
>JBARRT010000234.1:0-3842 GCA_049644365.1 Candidatus Acidiferrum sp.
TACGAGTCGTCGATTCAATGCAACTCACGGCCAAGCACAAAGTAGCCACACCAGTGAACTGGAAACAGGGCGACGATGTAATCATCCTCCCGGCGGTTTCAGACGATGAGGCCAAACAGATATATCCTGGCGGCTGGAAAGCACCCCGGCCTTATCTGCGGATCGTTCCCCAGCCGACGCAGGATTCCGCAAAGAAGGTTAGCGCAACTTGATCTTCAAGCAGTTTTATCTGCCGTGCCTGGCGCACGCTTCCTACTTTATTGGAGACCAGGAGGCGGGCACGGCAGCCGTCGTTGATCCGCAACGGGACACCGACCAATACATTGGGTTTGCCGCCGAGCACGCGCTCAAGATCAAGCACGTGCTCCTGACGCATCTACACGCCGATTTCGTCGCCGGGCATTTGGAGCTGCGCGATCGCGTGGGCGCAACAATTTATCTCGGCGCCGCCGCCAAAGCGACGTACGCATTTACCCCTCTTCGCGATGGCGGCATTCTCGAATTCGGACGCGTACGCCTGAAGGTGCTGGAAACGCCGGGCCACACTCCGGAGTCGATCTCCATCCTGGTTTACGACCTGAACGCCAGCGATACGCAACCGCATGCCGTACTCACCGGGGACACATTGTTTATCGGCGACGTGGGGCGACCTGACCTGCGCGCGGCGCTGGGTTGGTCGGCAACCGAACTGGGCAGCCTGTTGTTCGATTCGCTGCACAATAAACTGCTAACGCTGCCGGACCAAAGCCTGGTCTATCCAGCTCACGGCGCGGGTTCGCTATGCGGGAAGGCCATCAGCAAGGAGACGGTATCAACCCTGGGAGAACAACGGCGATTGAACTACGCGCTGCAGCCAATGAGCAAGGAAGCATTCATCCAGGTGGTGACGGCCGATCAGCCGGAACCTCCGCCCTACTTCACCTATGACGCCGTGCTGAACAGTGAAGAGAGGCCTACGCTGGACGAAGCGCTCGCGCGCGAGATGAACCCGCTGACGCTCGACGCGGTGCTGGCATTGCAAGCGGGTGGCGCGCAGATCCTCGACACGCGCGATCCCGACGAATTTGCGGCAGCGCACCTGGCAGGCAGCATCAATATCGGACTCGGCGGCCAGTACGCAACATGGGCCGGAACCGTGCTCGATCGAAAGCATCCGATCGTAATTATCGGGGACCCTGGCCGGGAGAACGAATCGGCCGTCCGGCTCGGTCGTATCGGGTTCGATCACGTGGCCGGATACTTGCAGAACGGATTGCACAGCCTCGAATCGAGGCCGGAACTGGTCGCCTTCACCGAGTGCCTCAGCGCGCAGTTCGCGGCCGAACTCCTGTCATCGAGTCAGCCGCCCCTGGCCATCGACGTCCGCGCGCCGCGCGAGCGAGAAGAGAAACACATTGGCGGCAGTTTGGGCATCCCGCTTAATCGTCTGGTGCAGAATCTGGAAACGCTGCCGAAAAACCGCCCCCTGCTAGTGTACTGTGCGGGCGGCTACCGGTCGTCCATCGCCGCGAGCCTATTGCAAAGCAGCGGATTCGATCCAGTCAGTGAAATTGCAGGCGGCATCGCAGCGTGGGAGGCGGCGAAATTGCCCATTCGCGGCGCCCAAGTTTAGAGTGCTACGGCGCGTAAGAGCTCTAGCAACACGCTTAACGAAGAACAGGAATCGACCTGCCGTTTCGCGAAATGCGGAAAGCACGACAGCGAAACTTCATCCGAGCCGGCAGTAGCAGTAAAGGAATTGCTGAGCAGTTCCCAATGGTGTTTGGTGCAGTTCCTTGGAACTCTTCACCAAGCGGAAGCGCCCACCAAACTCGCCGTGAAGCGATTCGGCGTCATAGCGCATGACGTCAAGCCCGCTGCATTTCGTAGGTCCTTCTGGTCCGAATGTGCTGACAATCACGTGGCCACCCGGCCTAACGGCGCGGGTAATCTGCTGAACGTAAGCAAGACGTCGCTCCGGTGTCGTAAGAAAATGGAACACCGCTCGATCATGCCAGAGATCGTAGGCATGAGGTTCCAGTTCAATTTCGACGATATCGCCCACCAACCACCGCACCTGCTTCGCAGCCGTACCCAATCGCTTTTTCGTGACTTCGATTGCGGTCTGCGAGACATCCAGTACGGTGAGGCTTTTGTATCCGCGAAGAAGAAGGTCGTCAGCGAGCGTTGATTCGCCGCCACCAATGTCAATGATGGAGGATGAGCGCGCAACTGCAGCCCGCTCGATCAGTGCAAGGGATGTTTCCAGGTGCGCGCGATACCAGCTGACCGAATCGGGTGCATTGGTCGCATAGACCTTGTCCCAATGTCTCTTCACATCCATGGGGCACTGCCTTTACTCGATAGCCGAGATTAGACCTCCGCTAAACACGCGAGTCAAGCCATCAGACTTAGGTTCTCGACTACAGCTTCAATCTCCTCTTGGGTCGTTGTGCGGCCGAGACTGAAGCGAATAGCGCCCATTCCGATCTCAGGTGCGATTCCCATGGCTCGGAGCACTGGGGACAATTCCACCGATCCGGCATGGCACGCGGAACCGGTAGACGCGGCCACCCCGGGCAAGCGCCCCAGAATCTCCGCACCAACCTGTGCCACGAAGCTGACGTTGAGAGTGTTGGGCAACCGTTCGATCGGATGGCCGTTAAGGACCACTCGATCTCCAAACTTGTCTTGAAGCAGGCACCAGAATAGATCGCGAAGTTCACGAACCCCGTCCATGCCATTTCTGCGCGCCAAGTCGCAAGCCGCTCCCAAAGCTACATCCAACAGCACATTCTCTGTGCCAGCTCGCCGGCCGGATTCGTGGCTCGCGCCGTGAATCAGCGGCTCAAGAGAAATACCATCGCGGATATAGAGCGCGCCCACACCCTTTGGAGCGTAAAGCTTGTGACCTGCAACAGATAACAAATCGACCCCGAGCTCCTGAACAGTGTAACCGATCTTGCCTGCCGATTGCGCGGCGTCGCTGTGTAGAAGAATCCCAGCTTCGTGCGTAATCTGGGCAATCTCCTCGATTGGCTGAATGGTGCCAACCTCGTTGTTGGCATGCATTACGGAAAGAAGGATTGTGCTCGGTCGTAAGGCCCGGCGGACATCGTCGGGATTGACACGTCCGAAGCCGTCAACTCGCAGGTACGTCACCGTCGCACCGAGCCGTTCGAGGAACCGACAGGGATTTATTACTGCCGGATGTTCCACTTCGGTGGTAACAATGTGAGCATCCGCTCTTCCCCTTGCGAAGAACACCCCTTTGAGAGCGTGATTATTAGCTTCACTTCCGCCACTCGTGAATACAATCTCATTGGTTTTACAGCCGAGCAGCCCAGCAACCTGCATTCGAGCTCTGTCCACCGCCTCCCTCGCCGGGCTGCCAGCCCAGTGGCCGCTCGAAGGATTACCGTATGGCTCCTCGAGGACTATCCTCATCGCGTCGCCGACTTCAGGCGCAGTGGGAGTGCTGGCATTAAAATCCAGGTAGATACGTCGATACGTTCCAGGCATGGGAGCTATACCTTGTCAGCCCGCACCTTCAGGAATCCCGCGGCGGTCAATCCTAAGTGGGCCAACACGGATTCTGCTGCCGGAAGGTCCGTGCGGCAAAACCGATGGGAGGATAGTACACGCTTCACGGAACCGAGTGAAGGTAAGGTGGTTCTTCCTACTTTCGATAGCGGAAATAATCCACTTGGATGATAGACGCGCTATCCGTAGAAGTCCCGCAGTTGCGTCTTGATTCGAGCGGCTATGCGAGACAGGTCCTGGATTGTCGGCAACCCTTAGTGCGACCTGTAAAGCTGCTGAAAATGATTGTCTGGAGAGGAGGAACTCGATCAGACCATGCG
>JBARRT010000235.1:0-3614 GCA_049644365.1 Candidatus Acidiferrum sp.
AAACCGTAATGCATGACATAGGAAAATGCTAGACGAACCAACTACTTAGCGCTTCTGCTCTTGCCTTGGGCGCACGACGCTCGACTCCAACAACTCCACGCATCACTTCTAACTACTAACGTTTCCAACAAATCGGGGCATCTGCTCTTCGCTCAAAGATAACTCGAATTAATTGAAAACGTTGGATTCGTGCACAGTTCGGCCCGAAGGCCGCTGAGCTCTTGCGTTCACAGACATCGTCAAGCCAGCTCAAGCTCCCAGTCGTCAAATGGCGGGTCGACCTCGTACGCAGGGTCTATGTAACTGCGGATGTACTGCGCCGCTCGACGATGGGCGGCACTGGCGTTAAGGATCTTGCCCGCTTCATCGAGGTCGAGAACATTCACAAAGATCGCCACAGTTTGCTCAAGTGCGGACGCCTCCGAAAAGATCGGGGAATAGTCAATGCCGCGAAGCACGCTTAAGTCGAGCGTACGATTCGCAAGATAGAACCCGAAGAGTCGCATCTGACCACGCACGTTGCCGCTCAGCTTCATAGTCGAGCGCTCCTTCCCATCGCCTTAATCGAGTTGTCTTGGTTGCTTCTATTGTTTGGCAAGCGTAGCATATCCGCCAATTACGCTCAGGAGTGCCCAGGTCATGTTCCGGCGGCTTATCCTAGCTTTAGTAATCACTACCTTTGCCACTGATCTGGTGCTCGTTCTTGCTCGGCTGAATGCGGCTCCGCAAGATTCGGCTGGAGCGCAAAGTCAAAACGCGCAATACCCAGACGCACGCAAGCAGACAAACGCGCCCGGCGGTTGCAGCACAGACGTGAATCCCCCGCCCTGCGGCCTCGCAAACCAAGGTGGGAAGCCCCTTCAAGCAAAGACGGTCACCGCGAAAGCTTGTGGTGAATACCACGAGCCTGTTTGCGGATCCCCCGAGCAAGCAGGAGGGACTCCGGGCATCTCTGGTGTCTCAAAAAGTTCAGGATTTTGGTATGCAGACAGTCTAAGTCTCGCTCCGCAGGAGTCTCTAGTCACGCCGCCCATGACCGTGTCGCCAGAGGCGCTGTCCGCGGCCAACGAAACGAAGGAAGCTTTGAAGAAATTCTATTTCCGGATGGTGATGGACTACGGCCCTTGCGGGGGAGATGGCGCCCCGCATGGTGGTTGCCCGCCAGGGTCCGAACTGCTGAAAAAGTATCAAGCAGCCTTCTTGCACAATGGCGGGAAGGAGGTCTTCTCAGCCAGCGAACTCCAGAGGGAGGCAGAGGATCACGCAGGCTATGGCCAGTGGGTTTTTATGTTCTACAACCTCGAAAGAGCTGTGAATGTTCACCTGTATTGGCTCGACCAATTCACACGCGGAAAGGCGACGCTGGCTTTCGAAGATAAGAGTTTGGGCCTCGACACCGTGAGAAGTAACGAGGTTGAACTGCGTAGGCAATTGGATCATTACATTGATCTCGACGCACGCGGGCGGGTCATGGACGTTAAAGGCGTGAACCAGGCGGAGCGTGATCACAATACTGGCATCGCTACGCAGCTAGTTGACTCGGTTATAGCCAGGAACTCGACTATGTTTTTCGCTTTCAGTCCGGCCGCCCAACCACCGCGCGGCAGGATCTTTCTTTTCGTGCAAGCCACAAATAAAAGAATCCTTGTCAAGAAGCTCTACCAAGGCGTGCCTCTGATGGTGGATGTCGTATTTGAAGAACCCGTCAAAGTGGAAGAGTACCCACTGGCACTGGAAGTCGGTGGGAAAACACTGAATCTTCTCGCAAAACCGATAGACAACCAGAAGAAGGTTTTCCGGACCGAGCTATTTAGGGTTGATCCGAAGTGACAGGGCGCGCGAACGCCCGATAAACGCAAGGCGGCTGGCGATGACAACTCCATGGAAGCGAGCGATACAAGTTCTCGCCACCGCCGTTGTGCTCTCCGTCGTTTCCTTAACCCTGTTTCGCCTATCGCGCAAGCCTCCTCCGGTAACCGTGCCGGATCCCGCGCCGGTAGAGGAAGTCTCCAAGTGGGCGGTGGAATACGACGACCTTACTTTGGGCCAAGTGCAAGGGGTCGCGTATTGCAATTGGGCCGCTGAGCGAGTGCGCGTAAAACTGCGGAACCCGGCCACCGGTGAATTACATGCTGTCGAGGCCAAAGGCTTCCCGGACATCTTCTTTTCAAACAAAGGGACTCGGGCGTTACACCTCGTCCTCCATGGCCGCTCTCCCTTCAAGGAAATAATTGCGGGACCGAAGGCGAGCGGTGTCCAAGGAATTAGCGCGGGTGAGAGTGAGACGGGCAAGTTTGTTCACAGCGGCGACCCATCCGAAGCGCAAGTATCGAAAACCGGCGTCGCGGATCGCGATCGCGTCGAACTCGAGTTATTGGAGGACAGCTACGGCACGCTCAGCGGCCGCTGGAGTTACGTCGCTAATCCGCTCACCGAAAGGGATACTGAGGGTTACGGGCGAGTCGGGGTCTTCAGCTTTCTCGAAGACGACGCGGTGGACGCGGAGAACGGCGCCGCGAAAAAACGCGGCGGTTTCTTGGGCAAACAATCCGGATCAGAAACCTGGACGCCACTGCCTGCGCAAATTTACGACGTGGAAGTACTGGAAGAACAGGCCGCGTTTGATCAGGGGGGGCCTGTATACCGTCACGCGCGGGATACGAAAAACCCGAACCAAGATAACTCTCGGACGTTGTTCGTCTTTGGCCGCGACCTTCCTCTCGATGAAGGTGCGCCCCTTACCTTCTTGCAGGCGAACGACAATGGCATCTCTTACGAAGTCGTTGCAGTTGCCGGCACGAAAGGATTGAAAGACGAAGACACGAAACGATTCGAGATCGGCTGGCAAAAAGCAACCAAAGGGATGGACGCGAAAGAAGCTGGCGATTTCCGAAAACTCGATGCGGTGATGGTCAAGGCGACGCTTACGGCGAAAGCTGACGCAGGACCAAAATCATTTCGATGGGGTGGCGGCAAGGGATATTGGGACCTCCAATACGGCGACAACACGGCCGACGTGCGTTTTGTCCGCATCTTCAACGATAAGGAATCGGAACAGGTGACTCAGTTGGCTTTGCCCGAGGCCATCGTGGTGGAGGTGAACAGCCTGTCTGGTCTCGATGCCAGCGAGATTCCCGTCCGCCTGGGAAGTAATGGTCCAATCGCTGCCCCAGACGGACTCGTGGCCAGCAAGGTTCCCGGCTCTCCTTACCTTTATCGAACGCCGCCGATTGTCTTTAGCGCGGCGGGCGAAAGTGCGGACGCGGCGCCGCCCAACACGATTAGAGTGAGTGTCCGAAAAGGGTCGCGGGTTTTTGCGGGCGTGGACCGAACCAAGACCTATTTTCTTAGGGCATCCATGGCGGCGGCGCTCGCCTCTGAGCCGACGAGCTTGTGGTTAAACGGTCTTAAGCGGGCAGCATCCTGCAATAACTTGCAGACCAAGGACTGGTCGGCTCTTCCTCGCCAGCCAGCGCAAACATTCATAGGGTCCGGACAGAGCGTGGACATCAGTTATGGTGACCACGCCGCGATGCTGATCCTTCGCGATGTCTTTCTTCAAGCGATGCGGGCGCAGATTGAGGAGTTGAAGGCGGCGGACAGCGACGATGGTC
>JBARRT010000236.1:0-5369 GCA_049644365.1 Candidatus Acidiferrum sp.
GCGCAGAGCGCCTTCCCCTCAACTCGAGCTATTTCCTATAAAGGGATCGCAAGCAGTGGCAGCGGCCGCGGTGGGGGCACTGGATCGCCACCATCGGCAATCAAAACCTGGATTGAGGTGGCGGACGGGGCCCCATTCAGCTGGCTGCCTTGGAAAGTTCCGGCGTTCCCCAGATTCGGAAATACCGCTACAACAGCGAACAAAATGACGATGCAGAAAATGAATAGCACCTTTAATTTAGACATGCGCCCTCCAAGCATGAAGAAAAAAGAAGGGAGACTTGGATCGGGATGCCCCCCTCAGAGATGCGCATTAGCCTAAATGGCAAACCAAAAGGGCACGTTGCCAGAATAAATATGGTTGGAATCCCAACCAGAACTTGCTGCAGGCCACTTCTGACTGAGGTTTCATCCCCGGAGCCCGCCGAAAGAGACCGAACCGCGTCGCGAGTAAACAGAAACAAACGTTACAATGCCGGTCAAGTTACCATATTGCGTAAACGTGCAATCACCGAGGGCCCCCGGTAATGCCCCGCTTGGATGGACGGTCCGCGCGTTTTAGCTTGAGTATCTGCGGATTTTTGTCGCCGCCGACGCTTTCAGACTTTCCCGGTTGTGCGCCCGCAACCACCGTTTCGCAAACCAGAGGCTCTCACCGCCGCTGGCCGCCTCTTTTTCCATCAACATGCAATTTCCAGTTTGACTTTTCCGGTCTTGTTCCGGCGGTTGCCATCCCGAACGCCCGCATTTCCGCGAGGGGGCCGCCCCGGTAGGCAAATACTCTTCCATCCATGAAGCTGCGCCGAATCTGGAGCCTTTCGCAAATCTCGATTTCACTCGGCACCTTCATCATCGTCGACTCCATCGCGCAGCGACGGGCGGCCTCCGCGGACAATCTCGTCGCCAGCACAGTGCTGTGCTCCTTCACTCTTGCTTTGCTTTATTTCGTTTCCAGGCCGGCCCTCCAATGAGCGCCCCGGAACAAAAGAAGAAGGTCGCCGTGGAGGATACTTCCGCTGGCGCGGAGTGCCGCGCAGAGCTCATTTTCTATGCGCGAATCTCTTCGGGCGCGGCGCCTCCGGTGGCCATCCTTGGCCAGTATGCCTGCGATTACCGAAGGCCGGATTGGGAGCACCGTTGGACGGAATGGAATTCCGGCCAGAATCCTTACCTGCATCTCTTTCTTTGTTCGAACCACGCGCGTGCGCTCGGATTGATCAGCAAGTAGCCGGCTGGCCGATGATTCAGACGGCCACCATCCCCGTCACTCTCGTCTCAACGCTTCGGCGCAGAAGTCTGCTGGCTGGCCACCCGCCAGTGTTCTTGGCTTTTGTCTGCGCAGGGCACGGTACATCGTGCCCTTCTATAGCCCGGTCCCCCGCCTAGCGCGCCATCGCGATAACCTGATATGCCTTTGCGACATTGGAACCGACACTCCGTGCGAAGTTGGGATCAAACTTATCAGCGTATTTTGAGATGAGGAATTCCGACACTAGCTTCTTCACCTCTTCCAGGCTTGCACCGTCGCCGTACGCCGCCGCTGCATGCTCCATCAGGTCGCGGAAGTACTGCTTCCACAGTTCAAACTTTTGTTTGCCATGCATGACGTCCCCATGCCCGCTGATTACGTAGTCGAAATCCAGCTTCTCGGCGGCGTCCAGCGTCTGGATCCAGTCATAGGGATAGCTGTCGCCCATGAAGGGAGTCCAGCCGTGAAGCGCATCCCCCGTAACCAGCACTTTCTCTTTGGGAAGGAAGACCCAGACGTCGCCGTCTGTATGCGCTCGGCCAAGCCATAGAATCTCCACGGTCCTGGTATTACGGTGGAGAATCAGGCTGCGGTCGAAAGTCATGGTCGGCAGCGTCACTTGCATGGTCTTGAGTTCAGCCAGATAGGCTTCCGCCTGGACAAGGTTTTTTCGGATCGCTTCTTTTTTCTCGGCGTTGAGAGCCTTTTCCAAATCACTTTTCAAGCTTGCGATCTCTTGAGGCATGCTCACGATTTCGTTCTTGATGCGCGGTATGCCGAGCCGCTGAATGTTGGCACGGGTTGCCTCCGACGAGATGATCTCGATGCCCGCCGGCCAGGCGCTCGGATAGGCCTCGTTTCCCTGGTAATGGTCATAGTGAAAATGCGTGTTCACCACGTATTTCACCGGCTTGTCGGTCAGTTTCTTGATCTGCGCGATCAACCCGCGCGCCGCCGAGGGTTTTGAATGCGTATCAACAACGAGCACGCCGTCCTCAAGCAGGATGATTGCCGCGTTGCAATTCACTCGGTAGGCGGGCTTGGCAATGGCGGAGTACACCCCGTCGGCGACCGGCTTGATATCGAACAGGTCCTCCGCCGCCGGGCAAATCCCCGGGAGCAACAGAAATAAGGCCAGCAAAAGAAAACGCTTCATGAGAGGTTCCTCCTGGCTTCCCAGGCTGAGATTTGCCCAGCAGCGTACTACGACCGGGGGACAGTGCAAAGCCGCGTGCTCTTTCCTCGCGTAGAGGTGACTTTACGTCGCCACTCTTCGCTCTTGTCTCTGTCTAGGGGCACAATACATCGTGCCCTCTCAGCCGCGCCGCGCCGCCCCGTCCTTGAAACTCCTGACATTCTCGAGTGCGTCACAGCCTGAGGGTCAGCACCGGGGCAAATAGGTCCATAGGCCAGTGCATTAGGATCATCCGCGGGAGACGGCGCGTTCGGAGATAGATGAGCTGAAACACTACGACCAACGGCAGAAATTGGAGAAAGCGAAAGACGATGAGGCGCCAGTCGAACACCAGAGGGAACACTAGCAACGTCTCTCGCGTAGCACTGCCACCTTGTTCTTCCGGCGGGCCCCATCATTCATGCGCAGCGCGCATTTTGGCATCCTGGCTCTCCCTTTCAGGCAGACGCGGCCTGATCTCGAAATTCCCGCACATTCGCCGCCAGATATTGATCGAGTGTCACGGGAGCCCGTTCAATCAAGGCTTGCAGCAGGCCGTCCGTTTTCGCTCCGCCGCCCTGCTTGTAATATTGCTGAAGCTCTAGAAGCGCTGTCACCTGCCACTCCGGTATGCCCAAGCCAAGCATGGCCTCACGTTGCGCCGATTCCGGAATGTCCACGTACTTCACCGTTCGGCCAGTGACCAAGGAAATTCGCTTCGCAAGCTCCTGGTTCGATATGGCTTCCGGCCCATTCAATTCATAGGTCTTCCCGGCGTGGGTGCCTCCCTTAAGCGCTTTGACAGCAACAACAGCAATGTCGCCAACATCCAGATAGCTCACCTTCGCGTCGCCCATGGCGACGTAAAACGCTCCCTGCGCTCGAATGCTAGGAGCATTGTAAGTAACGATATTCTGCAGAAACCCGTTGGGCCGCAGGATCGTGTAGCTCATCCCTGTTTCCTTGAGCTTGTCTTCCACCTTGCGGTGCCAACTCGGGAATGACTTTGGGTAATCTCCCGCTCCGAGCGCGGAATTCAGCACCACGTGCTTCATGCCGCACTCTTTACAGACATTCAGCGCATTGCTCTCCAGTTCGACGAGTTGAGGAATCGGAGAACACACGACATAAACGGAGGTCACGCCGTCCAAAGCCTTACGAAGGCTCTCCTTGTCCGAATAATCCGCCAGCACAGGCTCGCATCCCAAGGGCGCCTTCGCGGCTTCCTCCCTTGACCTGTACATGGCGCGGACCTTGGACTCCTTCCCGATCGCTTCCTGCAATACCGTCTTGCCAACGCTTCCGCTGGCGCCAGTGATAAGAATCATTTTCTCCACCTGCTTTCTGAAGTCCGCCGCCGGCCGAATTCAAGCCGGCTCATGCGAGCCGAATGCTCACAGGGCATGGTATAACGGTCCTTTACCGCAGTGAAGTACGCACCAATTTGTAAGCTCGGAGTCCTGTATGAAGGCCCACCCTAGCTCAAACGCCCGATCCTGCGGGAATGCCAGTTGAGGAGGAGAATCGAGTGCAAACTAAGACTGCTTTGAAATCCGATCTCGACTGTCTTCTAGACCTCAACCACGACTACATTCAATCGGTGCAAAACTCCGATGTTTCGCGTTTCCAAGAGATCCTGGCCGACGACTTTCTCTGCTCGCAACCCAACGGATCGCTCCTGGACCGCGAAGGATTCTTGAAGCACACAGCGGTGGCCGCGAAGATCTGGAATCTCGAAGCCCATGACGTCAAAGTGCGGCTCCTGGGCAACGTCGCGATCATTCACGCACGAACCACATACACCATGCCGGACGGACGGTCCGCATCGGGCCGCTACACCGACGTCTGGGCACGTCGGAACGGCCGATGGCTGGCCGTCTCCGCCCACGTCACGCGTTGTTAGAGTGTCGTCAGCCGGGCCGATGGGGCAGGCATGAAGGCGGGTTGCGGAGGCAGGAGGAATAAAAAATGAGCAGGCGCTGGATGGTTCTTGTTTTGTTGCTTGTTTGCGGTCTCGCGGCACTCAGCTCACTCTCGGCGCAGCAAAAGAACGCACCTCGGACCGGTTGGATCAGCGATGAGAGTTGCGCGGCCCAACACACGAAGCCCGGCCGCGCCGATTGCGTGCAGAAATGCTGGCGTGGAGGTGCTTCGGTGGGCCACCCGGAATGGAAACCCCAACGAGCTGTCTTTGTGGCGGACGAAGATCACGCCATCTGGATGGTCGAAAATCCTGAAGCCGTCAGGGACTTCCCTGCCGCGCATGTGGTGCTGGCCGGCCAATTCGATTTTGCGAAGAAGACCGTTCATGTCGAGAAAATCACGCCCGTTGCAGAGTAGCGCGGTTCAACATTCGCGGCGCGATCCCCATTCTTGAACTTCAGCCTTCACAAACGCTTTTGTGCGCCCTTTGCATCCCGGTTGTCTTTGCGGGACATCCCCGATGCATCTTGGGGATCTGTAACCGGCAATCCTTTCAACGTGTTGCGCCTCCATTCGAATGATACCCAGAAAGTAATTGACACGCGGTATACTTTCATGCTACTCTCGCGCGTGTTTGCCAATCAAAATTCCCGCCGATCCCATTCCTCCGCCCTACCCTATTGCCCCTCACCTGTATTTTCATACACTTACAAATTGCCCCCTCTTTCTTCGCAAAAAACAGCCCCTTTGTTTTCATGCGCTTACGAATTGCCCTTTTTGCAAGTCCTTTCCTTTGACATTCATGCATCGGATGGGGGGTGTAGGGGGTACCCCTCATTCTCCTCGAGTATTACTTTAAGGGCGAATTTATTCGTTGAGCCGACCCAGACAGTCTTCCAGTACGGAACGTTCTCGTTGATCCACAAAAAAGAACTGGGACAGACATTCCTGTCTGTCCCAGGTATTTCCGTTGATCTTGTGTCAGCCAGCGGCGGACTGACTGGAAACGAGCTTGTCCAGGCCT